>CAIUSV010000046.1 GCA_903901915.1 uncultured Rhodospirillaceae bacterium
CCACCACGCCAGATACGCACCCAGCATGTAAAACGCGCCGTGCGCTAGATTGATGATCCCCATGATCCCGAAAATCAAAGTCAGTCCACTCGCCACCAAAAATAGAAGCAGGCCGTACTGAACCCCGTTCAGGAGCTGGATGAGAAAAAACCATACGTCCATGGCAACTCCCGCCGACGCAAAACATCCCGCCCCGTCACCCCGCGACAGGCGGGATGACGGCGGCGAGAAGAGCGGTCTCGACCTACAGCTTGCAACCGGTGGCGGGATCGGCCAGGGCCTTTTCGGCGACGCCCAACACCACTTCCTGGCCGTTCTTGACCTGGCGCAGGTAGATGTCCTGCACCGGGTTGTGAGCCTTGGACAGGGTGAAGGTGCCGCGCGGACTTTTGATCACCGTCTTTTCCATGGCGGCGATCAACGCATCCTTGGCGCCGGTGTCGCCCTTGACCGCCGACATGCCGTCCATCAGCAATTGCGCCGAATCATAGCCCTGGACGGCGTAGACGTCGGCTTCCTTGGCGAAGGCCCGCTTGTAGGCGGCGCGGAAGCTGCGGTTCTCGACGGTATCGAGCGCATCGGCGTAATGCAGGGTGGTGAGAACACCCTCGGCGGCGGCCCCCTGATCCTTGAGGACACCGTCGGTCAGAAAGCCCGACCCCATCAGCGGTATCGATTTCAACCCGGCGGCGGCATAGTCCTTGACGAACTTCAGCGCCCCCGAACCGGCGAAGAACACGAACACCCCGTCAGGCTTCAGCGAGGCGATCTCGGTCAGATGGGCCTGGAACTCCTCCTGCGGGAACGGCACCAGGATCTGCTTGACCACCTTGCCGCCGCTCTTGATCAGATTGGCCTCGAAGCCGCCCACCGCCTCCTCGCCGGCGGCATACTTCCAGGTCATGGTGACCACGTTCTTCAAGCCGCGATCCACCGCGACCTTGCCCATGGGGTAGGCATCCTGCCAGTTGGTGAACGAGGTGCGAAAGACGTTGGGGGCGCACAGCGGCCCGGTGGCGGCCCCGGCGCCGGCATTGGCGATGATGGTGATGGTGCCGCTTTCCCGCACCACCTTGACCATGCCCAGCGCCACCCCGGAATGGACCGGACCAACCACGAAATCGACGTTCTCGCCGGTCACCAGCTTGTTGGTATTCTCGGGTCCCTTGGCCGGATTGGACTCGTCGTCCACCGCGATGAACTGGATCTCGCGTCCGCCCAGCTTGCCGCCCTGTTCGGCCAGGGCCATCTTGAAGCCGTTGGTGATGGCCTCGCCCAGCGCGGCATAGGTCCCGGAATAAGGCAGCAGAAAGCCGACCTTGACCTTGGCGGTGTTGCCGATGGCAAACCGGGTCGGCACGAACACCGACGCCCCCGCCACCGCCCCTGCCGTCAGAACCGAACGGCGCGACATACCCTTAGCGAAATTCATGATCGATCCTCCCAGACGCGGGGCGTCAAGCCCGCCATTGTCTCCCGCCCCCTACCAGTCGGCGGAGGCACCCTTGCGCCGACCCTTCGATGTGGGGCCGATCCCGTCGTGCGTCACAATTCGGTATTGTAATGCGCATTTACGCTCTTTGCAACGCCGCTCCCTGTTGATTCGGGCGGGGTCAAGGGTGCACCATGCCGGACGTCCGATGCAAGGAGACAGCCATTGCCCGCCACTCTGTTCGACATTCCCCAGCCGGCGGTGCCGGTGGCCGGCGCCAGCGCCCTTTATCCGGTACGGCGCATCTTCTGCGTCGGCCGCAACTATGCCGGACATGCCCGCGAGATGGGCAGCGACCCCAGCCGCGAGCCGCCGTTCTACTTCACCAAGCCGGCGGATGCCCTGGTTCCCGGCGGCGGGGGCATTCCCTATCCCCCGGGTACCGCCAACCTGCACCACGAAGTCGAACTGGTGGTAGCGCTGTCGACGCCGGTGTTCCGCGCCACGCCCGAGCAGGCGGCCAAGGCGGTGTTCGGCCACGCCATCGGCCTGGACATGACCCGGCGCGATCTGCAATTCGCCGCCCGCGACAAGGGGCGCCCGTGGTGCCTGGGCAAGGCGTTCGAGTTCTCCGCCCCCATCACCCCGATCACGCCGGGCAGCGACCCGATGCTGTCCGGGGCGATCACCCTGGCGGTGAACGGCGAGGTGCGCCAGCGCGGCGACCTGTCGGACATGATCTGGTCCGTCCCCGAGGTCATTGCCCATCTTTCCCAGTACTACCACCTGGGGCGGGGGGATCTGATCTTCACCGGAACACCGGAAGGGGTCGGCCCGGTAACAGCGGGCGACCAATTGGTCGGACGCATCGCCGGTTTGGACGAATTGACCGTCACCATACTCGCCGAAGGGTCATAGACCCGATGGAACGTCAAAAATGAATTGAAGCGCCGGCCGGTCAGGAGATAATGAAGGGATTGTGTTTTTCCGGGACCGGATCGGTCCCATTTTCCTATGGCGAGCCAACGGCACGATGGCAATTCCCACCAAAGAGGATGTCGAGGCGGCTCCGGACGCATTGCTCGACGGTGCCTACTGCACGAGAACCGAGGACTTTTTCCTGCCCGGCGCCCGAGAGCTTATCGGTCGGTTTCTCGGCGGCTTCCTCGAATCCCTGATCATCACCCCGACGGAACTGGTGCATTCCGCCTCGTTCCAGAAGCGGTTGAACGACGCCGGGCGGCCGCTGATGAACGCGGTCGATAAGATCGCCACCCTTCAGGCCCGCCACCGCGGCGAGAACGTCGCCGCCCGCCTTCGCGATCTTCACGCCCTGATCAGCGCCGCCATGAAGCGGACATGGGAAGACGAGAAGGACAAACCCGTTCCCGCCATCACTCCGGACTCCTTCTCGGGGTTCGTCGCCAGCCTTTCCGCCGTCGGCGAGGAACGGGATTATCAGATCGGCCGCGCCCTGGTCGAACACCTGTCCCAGTTCAGGGTGTGGAAGGACAAGGTCACCGTCCTGGTCAAACTGTACGAGGTGACCAAGGGCCGCGACGAGAACCGCCTGATCGAATACATCCTGGCGGAGTGTCTCCGCAGCGAGGCCGCCCAGGACCAGCTTTTCGGCCTGTTCGAGCGGATGGAGGAACGCTGTTACGACCTCATCGACCTGTGGAAGGGCGATTGGAAGCCGCGCGACACCGCCCAACCGTGCTTGGTCGCCATCAACACCATGATGGCCGAGGGCACCGCCCCCGCCATCAAGGCATCGGTGGAATACGCCCTGCTGCGCTGGCTGGCATCCAAGGAGCCGCTCCGCTCGGCCGAACCGGAAATCGAGATCCAGGCGGTGTTCGACCTGTTCAAGCGTCAGTGGGCCGGCACCACCCTGATCGGCGGCCCCAAGGCACTGACGTCGCTGGAGCGCCGCCAGGCCCGCCACATCAACAACGAGACGGTCACCGACCTGCTGCGTGAACGCCGGGTGATGACTGACCGTTACGCCTTCCTGATGCAACTCGTGGCGATGGCCATCGGCCAGGGCAACCGGGCGACCCTGAAGAACTTCATGCACCACTACTTCGCCAACAAGGACTTCGTGCCGCGCGCCATCAGCGGCCAGGAACCGCCGATCCCCCGGCTGCAGTCACTGACCGTGGTTCACCGCGCCATTCGCAATTCGTGGCTGTCGGACTATGACAAGAACGAATACGCCCCGCCGGTCGAAGCGGCGCAGGCCAAGTTGATGCAGACGACGAAACTGATGGAAGAGATCCTGCGCAAGAGCGGGTCGCCATCCCAGCGCGTGCTGACCCTGCTGGACCTCTGCCGCAAGGGCACCTTCATCGAAGGCCCCAACCTGGATAAGGTCAAGGCGGTCATCGAATCCTGCATCCGCCTTCCCGCCTTCCTGCCCGACTATCTCGGCAACGCCGTCGACGAAGAGAGGGAACGCAAGATGACGCTGTTGACCAAGGCGCTGGGGGGGTTGGGCATCAGCGTGTGAGGCCCGGCCATCAGCCGTGCTCCAGCACTCCCTTGCGTATCATCTTCTCGAACTCGTCGGCCGGGACCGGACGCGAGTAGTAGAACCCCTGGACGGTATCGCAGCCGTGGGTGCGCAAAAAGCGGATGTGCGCCAGAATCTCGGCCCCTTCGGCAACCACTTCGAGGTTGAGGCCGCGTGACAGGCCGATGATGGCCCGCGCGATCTCGGCGGTCTTGGGGTTGGTATCGACGTCGGCGATGAAGGCGCGATCGATCTTCAGCGTGGTGATGGGAAAGCGCCCGAGATAGCTGAGCGATGAATAGCCGGTGCCGAAATCGTCGATGGACAGGCCGATGCCCAGGTCGCGCAGGGCCTTCATCTTGCGCACCGCAGTATCGACGTCGTTCATCAGCATGCTCTCGGTGATCTCCAGTTCCAACCACTGGGGATCAAGGCCGGTACTCTTCAGCACCCCGACCACGGTATCGATGAGAGTGCGCGAGCGAAACTGCCGCGCCGAAACATTGACCGAAATCTTGATGGGGGAAAGGCCGGCCGCCTGCCACGCCTTGTTCTGCTCGCAGGTCTTCGCCAACACCCAGGCGCCGAGAGGCTCGATCTGGCCGGTCTCCTCGGCGACGGGAATGAACTCGGCCGGCGAAATCAACCCGCGCTCGGGATCGAGCCAGCGCACCAGCGCCTCGGCGCCGACGATGGCGGCGCTGTCGGCCGACACCTTGGGCTGGTAGTAGACGACGAATTCCTCATTGACCAGGGCACGGCGGATGCGGTTTTCCAGCTCCAGCCGCGACCGGGCGCGGCGGTTCATGTCCTTGGAGAAGAACTGGTACTGGTTGCGCCCCGAAATCTTGGCGTAATGCAGCGCGTGCTCGGCATGCTTGGTCAGCTGGGCGTCGGACTCGGCGTCCAGCGGCAAGACGCTGATGCCGATGGAAAACGTCACCACCACTTCCTCGCCGTCCAGGGTGAACGGCTCCTTGATCACGCTGAGCACCTTCTCGGCGACGATGACGCTGTCGTCCACCGAGGCGATGGCCATCACCAGGGCGAACTTGTCGCCATCGAGGCGAACCGCCGTATCGGTCTCGCGCACGCAGATCCGCAGGCGCCGCGCCACCTCGACCAGCAGCCGGTCGCCGGCGGCATGGCCGAGGGCGTCGTTGACCAGGGTGAACCGGTCAAGGCCCATCACCATCAGGGCCACCGAACCGCCCACCCGGTTGGCCTGAAGAACCGCCTGGTGAACACGATCGACGAACAGGTCGCGGTTGGGCAGGCCCGTCAGGGCGTCATAGCCGAAATGCGCCGGATCGGACACCGGCGGCGAGTCGGAATCAGCCTGGCGCACCATGCCGAGGAAAAGCCGGAGGCCCCCGGCACCACCATCAATGGGAGTAACCGTCACCTCAAGGTCGCGGTCGCGGCCGTCACCGCCCGGCACCATCCCCCGCCAGAGTCCGGCGGCCTGGGGCGCCATCGCCGCGCGCATGCAGCGCTCGCCCGCCAGAATCGCCCCGCCGGTCGCAGCACAGCCGGCCAGCACCTCGAAGGCCTTGCTGACCCGCACGACCTTGCCGTCGGCGCCGGCGAAAACGACGGCGTCACGGGTGGATTCAAGCAAGCTGTCGAAAAGGGCCTGGATATCGCTCATCAGTCACCGTGGGCCTCATTTTCCCCATCGCCGGCCAAAGCGCAATCATCTTATCGTCGGGCTTGAGGCCTGGGCGACGAACATGCCATGGTTCGGCATGACTGTGCGAATTCTATATTCGGGGCTTGCCCTCGACCGCGCCCAGACCGTCAGACGGCGGGCCGATATCACCGAATTGGCGCGGATGCCCTCCGCCCGCTTCGCCCCCTACTGGCGCGGCCTACAACTGATCGGCGGCAACCCGCCGGCGGCGCTGTGGGCCGGGGCGGATATCGCGTTGCCGTTGCTCGACTCGCTCGACGCCACCTGCCTGTTGCTGGGCATGGACGACCGCGGCCCCTTGCTGGCGCTGGACCTGTCCCGGTTGGACGCCGGCGAGGGCGGCCCCGCCCTGGGGCCGGATCTGGCGGGAAAATGGGTGATGCTGCGCTCGGTCGGCGGCCAGCTGCCGGCCGAGGACGCCGCCCTGCTGGCCTATGCCCGCGGCATGCTGGTATGGCGCGACCGCACCCGCTATTGCAGCGTCTGCGGCGCGGCGCTGGCTTTCGACGACGCCGGGCATTCGGCGAAATGCGTGTCGGAGTCGTGTGCCGCGCTGCACTTTCCCCGCACCGACGCGGCCATCATCGTGCTGGTGACCGACCGGTCGGATCGCGCCCTGCTCGGCCGCCAGCCGGTGTGGCAACCCGGCATGTATTCCTGCCTGGCCGGCTTCGTCGAACCCGGCGAATCGCTGGAGGAGGCGGTGGCGCGCGAGGTATTCGAGGAATCGGGCATCCGCATAACCTCGGCCAGCTATGTGGCAAGCCAGCCCTGGCCGTTCCCGTCATCGCTGATGTTGGGCTTCACCGCCCGGGCGGAGGGCGGCGAACCGGTCGCCGACCCCCACGAGATCGAAGAGGTCCGCTGGTGGAGCCGCGACGAGGTCCGCCGCTTCGGCGAAGCCGACGCCCCCGGTCCCGACGGGCATTTCCTGCCGCGCCGGGACTCCATCTCCCGCTTCCTGGTGGACCGCTGGCTGCGGGGCGGCGACTGAGCTACTTCCCGTCGGCCTCGGCGTGATAGGCGACCAGCTTATCGACCTCGGTCTTCGACCCCAGGATCACCGGCACCCGCTGATGCAGGTGGGTGGGCTTCAGGTCCATGATGCGGGTCCGCCCGGTCGAGGCGCCGCCGCCGGCCTGCTCGACGATGAAGGCCATGGGATTGGCCTCGTACATCAGGCGCAGCTTGCCGCCCTTCTTCATGTTCTCGGCATCGGCGGGATAGAGGAAGACGCCGCCGCGACACAGGATGCGATGCACCTCGGCCACCATCGAGGCGACCCAGCGCATGTTGAAGTCCTTGCCCCTGGGACCTTCCTTGCCGGCCAGACACTCGTCGACATAGCGCCGTACCGGCGGCTCCCAAAAGCGCGAGCGCGAGGCGTTGATGGCGAATTCCTTGGTGTCGGCCGGAATGGTCATGTCGGGATGGGTCAGCAGGAACATGCCGACATTGGTATCCAGGGTAAAGCCGTTGACACCGTTGCCGGTGGTCAGCACCAGCATGGTGGACGAACCGTACAGGGCATAACCGGCGGCGACCTGCTGTACCCCCTGCTGGAGATAGGTGGCCTCGTCGACGCAACTGGCACCGTCGGGCAGGCGCAGGATCGAGAAGATGCTGCCCACCGAGATGTTGACGTCGATGTTGGACGAACCGTCGAGGGGATCGAACAGCAGCAGGTATTTGCCCTCGGCGGCACCGGTGACGGCGTGGACGTCCTCCAGTTCCTCCGACGCCATGCCGCCGTAATTGCCACCGCGCGAATTCATCTGCATGAAGATGTCGTTGGCCAGGACATCCAGCTTCTTCTGTTCCTCGCCCTGGACGTTCTCGGACCCCGCCAGCCCCAGATTCCCCGCCAGGGCGCCGCGATTGACCTCGTGGGCGATCATCTTGCAGGCGAAGACGATGTCGGTCATCAGGCCGGTGAACGAACCCGACCCGCCCAGGCGGCGCTGTTCCTGAATCAGGAAATGGGTCAGCGTGATCCTTTGGTACGGCATGTCTTCCCCCCTTTCGCAACGTCCCGACCGGACGCGCCGCCTTGTTACCCGATTCGGGAGAGAAAATCCAATCCGAAGGTGGAGGGCTTTTCCTACCCCATTGCGCCGGGGCCGACCTCCCACTAGCATCACACCCGCCCCCTATCAGGAGAACCCCATGGCCACGCCGCTGACCCCCGCCGAGCAGGCCCGCATCCAGCATCTGGTGACCCAGTTCCGGTGGATCGGCGAGGAGCGGATGAAGGATCTGGGCCTTTACAACCCGGCGCTCCAGGTCGAGGCGGTGGGATTTAGGCCGTGGGACGGCTGGCTGGCCGGGGTCCTGGTGACGCCGTGGTTCATGAACTTCGTCATGCTGCCCGCCGATCCGGCCAACAGCCTCGCCGGGGTTGAACTCGGCTCGCGCCGCCGCATCGCCCTGCCCAAGGGCGAGGTGGTGTTCGTGGTCGGCGAGGTCGAGGAAATCGGCCCCTACCTGTCTTATTCCATCCACTCGCCCATGGGCCATTTCGCCGACCATGCGGGGGCCTCGACCACCGCCTGGGCCGCCGTCGGCCCGTTCTTCGCCGAACCGGGAGAGGAGGCGCCGGCCGGATGCGGCTTCGGCTGGGGCGTCAACACCGGGCCATGAACCACCGCTCCGCCCTTACCCTCCTCGCCCTCCTCCTCATCCTTGCCGCTCCGCCGGCCGGCACCGCCGGGGAGATCATCCCCTGTCCCGACTGTCCGCCCATGGTGGTGATACCGGCGGGCAGCTCCGTCATGGGCGACGACACCGCCCACGCCGCCGCGGAACGGCCGAGGGTACCGATAACCATCACCCGCCCCTTCGCCCTGTCGCGCACCGAGGTCACCTTCGACCAATGGCTGGTCTGCGTCACCGACGGCGCCTGCAAGGGCGGCCAGGACGACCACGCCTGGGGGCGGGGCGGCCGGCCGGTCATCAACATCACCTGGGACGAAGCGCGCGCCTATGCCGCCTGGGTGCAGCAACGCTCGGGGATGGACTGCCGCCTGCCCACCGAGGCCGAATGGGAATACGCCGCCCGCGCCGGAACCACCACCGGATATTGGTGGGGCGACACCATCGGCGGCGACAACGCCAACTGCCGCGACTGCCTGAACGGGGAAACGCCCTACGGCACCCGGCCGGCGGCCAGCTTCAAGCCCAATCCCTGGGGCCTGTACGACATGAACGGCAACGTCTGGGAGTGGACCGCCGATTGCTGGACCCCCGACCACACGGCGAAACCGCCATCGGACACCACCACCTGCCGCGAGCGGGTGATCAAGGGCGGATCGTGGTACTACTTCTCGACCATGTCGCGCGCCTCGGCCCGGGCCAAGAACGATGTCCGGGCGTGGAGCTACAACATCGGCATCAGGGTGTTGTGCGAACTGCCGTAGGAGACGCCGGGATGAGCAAGGTTCACTATCCCACCGCCATCGAGGCCAGTTCGGCCCCGGCCCGGACCCGCCCGTCCAGCTATCCCGAACCGTTCGCGTCGCGGATGGCCGGGCGCGAGAAGCTGCCGCTGGGCGAGGTGTTCGGCCTGACCAACTTCGGCGTCAACCTCACGCGGTTGAAGCCCGGCGGCGCTTCGGCCTTGCGCCATGCCCATTCCCGCCAGGATGAATTCGTCTATATCATCGAGGGAGCTCCGGTCCTGATCACCGACGCCGGCGAAACGCCACTGCGGCCGGGCATGTGCGCCGGGTTCAAGGCCGCGACCGGCGACGGCCACCAGTTGGTCAACCGCACCTCGTCCGAGGTGGTCTACCTGGAGGTCGGCGACCGCACCCCCGGCGATGCCGCCACCTATCCCGACGACGACATCGCGGCGGAACTGGCGCCCGACGGCAAATGGCGATTCCGCCACAAGGACGGCACCCCGTACTAACCCGGAGGCAGCGCATGGAGGTGGCCGGACTGATCCTGGCCGGCGGGCTGTCGCGCCGCATGGGTGGCGGCGACAAGGGGCTGACCACGGTGGGCGGACACAGCCTGCTGGAGCGGGTCGTCACCCGGCTGACCCCCCAGGTCGGGCCGCTATTGCTGTCGGCCAACGGAGATCCCGCCCGCTTTCGGTCTTTCGGTCTGCCGGTGGCGGCCGATGTGGTCGAGAATCAAGCCGGGCCGCTGGTCGGTATACTGACCGGTCTGGAATGGTTCGCCGCCCGCCATCCCGAAATCGAATGGATGGTCAGCGCCGCCGCCGACACCCCGCTGTTGCCCACCGATCTGGTCGAACGGCTGCTGGCAGCGGCGACGGCGACCGGGGCCGACATCGCCATGCCGCGCAGCGGCGGCCATGCTCATCCGGTATTCGCGCTATGGCCGCTGCGCCTTGCCGCCGCGTTGCGCCGGGCGGTGGTGAACGACGGCCAGCGCGGCGTCGGGGCCTGGGCCGGCCGCCACCGGGTCGCCACGGTGGATTGGCCGGTGATACCCAACGACCCGTTCTTCAACGTCAACACCCCGGAGGATCTGGCGGAGCTGCCCAGGATTCTGGCTACTTCCCCGGCTTGTGACGGGTAAGGTCGTCGGGCCACAGCACGCTAGGGTCAAGGGTGTCACGACCGGGTTCCGGCGCTTCCAGCGGCTGGCACGGCACCATGGTGGCCAGCGAGCGCCGCGCCAATTCCTGATAGGCCTGGGTACCGCGAGTCTTGCGCGCCACCTCCTCGTCCCCGAGTTGCCGCAGCACCTTGGCCGGGGTACCGGCCACCAGACTGCGCGGCGGGATCTTCGTCCCGGCGGTGACGAAGGCCATGGCGGCGACGATGGAACACTCGCCCAGTTCGGCGCCGTCATAGATGGCGCTGTTCATGCCCACCAGACCGTTGCGGCGAATGACGCAGCCATGCACCACGGCGCCGTGGCCGATATGGCCGTCTTCCTCGATCACGGTGTTGAAGCCGGGCGTGCCGTGAAGAATGCAGTAATCCTGAATATTGCAGCCGGCGCCGATGATGACGCTGGAAAAGTCGGCGCGTAGCGACGCGCCGGGACCGATATAGCAGCCGGGACCGATGCGTACGTCGCCGATCAGCACCGCGGTGGGGTGGACGAAGGCGGTGGGATGAACGACGGGAACCATGCCCTCGAAGGCATAGCAAAGACCACCTCTCATGAAATCCTCCGGTGGCGCTCGAACACGGCGCGGACGGTATCGGGAATGGGAACCGGCCGCTGGCTGGCGCGGTCGACGAAGACGTGGATCCAGTGTCCCTCGGCGGCGGCCTCGTCCGCGCCCGCCTCGAACAGCGCCAGACCGTAACGGGCACTGGTGCGCCCCATGTGGTCGATGCGGATGCCGGCGACCACCCCGGTCGGATAGGACAGCGGCCGGATGAACCGGCACTGGGTCTCGGCAGCGAAGGTGATGACCGGCGAGTTCAGCAGGTCGATGCCGCACGGCCCACGCAAAAACGCCACCACCACATGCTCGAAGAAACGCTGATAGACCACGTTGTTGAGGTGGCCGAACATGTCGTTGTCCGACCAGCGGGTCTGGACATCCACCCGAAAGGGATAGTCCGCCTGTCGCCCCGGTTCCTTTTTGTGGCCGCCGCTCATTCGCGCTCTCTCCCGATCCGTACCACCGAGATAGCGCGTCCCAATTCGGCCTTCAAGTACCGATTTACCGTTTGAAGAACGCCTCGGCCCCGGCCCGTACCGATTCCTTACGGGTTATGGCCTCCTTGACCCGGCCGATCTCGACCTCCAGTTCCCCGATATAGTCGCGCAGTTCCTCGACCGACATGGGGTCGAGGTTCTTGAGGGCCGCAGCCTTCTTGCGCGGTTCCAGGTCATCGATGTCCATGGCGGCCGTCCTTACTTGCCAGAGCGCCCCGAAGGTACCAGATTGACAGCCGCTCCGACAGACGAGGGAACGACTATGCTGCCCGACGGCATGACCTGCATCGAGATTTCGGCCCCCGGCGGCCCCGACGTGCTGGTTCCGGCCATACGGCCGACACCGAAGCCCGGCCCCGGCGAAGTGGTGATCAAGGTCGCGGCCGCCGGTATCAACCGTCCCGACGTGCTGCAACGCCAGGGGGCCTATCCGCCGCCGCCCGGCGCCTCGGACCTGCCCGGCCTGGAGGTCGCCGGCACCGTCGTCGCGCTTGGCGACGGTGCCGCCGCTGTGGCGGTCGGTGATGCGGTCTGCGCCCTGGTGGCGGGTGGCGGCTATGCCGAATACTGCGTCGCCGATGCCCGACTGTGCCTGCCGCTGCCCGCCGGCTACGACACGACCCGCGCCGCCGCGCTACCCGAGACCTTCTTCACCGTCTGGCACAACGTGGTCGAGCGCGGCCGGTTGCAGGAGGGGGAAAGCTTCCTGGTCCACGGCGGCGCCGGCGGGATCGGCACCACCGCCATCCAGATGGCCAAGGCGCTGGGCGCCACCGTCTTCGCCACCGCCTCCGGCCCGATCAAGGCCGAGGCCTGCGCCCGGCTGGGGGCCGACCACGCCATCGACTACACCGCGCGGGATTTCGTCGAGGCGGTCAAGTCCGCCACCGCCGGCAAGGGGGTTGATGTCATCCTCGACATGGTGGGAGGCGACTACATCGCCCGCAACCTCCGGTCGTTGGCCTTCGATGGCCGGCTGGTCTCCATCGCCTTCCTTCGGGGTTCGACAACGGAACTGAACCTGATGCCGGTGATGCTGCGCCGCCTGACGCTGACCGGATCGACGCTGCGGCCCCAGTCCAACGATGCCAAGGCCCGCATGGCCGACGGCCTGCGCCGGCGGATCTGGCCACTGCTGGACCGGGGCGGCATCGCCCCGGTAATCCACGCCACCTTCCCGCTGGCCCAGGCGGCGGCGGCTCATCGCCTGATGGAAGAGAACACCCATATCGGTAAGATCGTTCTGACGATTTGACCGATGCCGCTTTCGCCCATATAACTGGCCCGGATTTTCCTGGAGGACCCATGGCTCTGCCGCTCATGCCCAAGGCGACCGCCGTCTGGCTGGTCGAGAACACCGCTCTCACCTTCGAGCAGATCGCCGATTTCTGCGGCCTTCACCCGCTGGAGGTCCAGGCCATCGCCGATGGCGAGGTGGCGGCCGGTATCGTCGGCCTCGACCCCGTCGCCAACGGTCAGGTGGCGCGCGGCGAGATCGAGCGCTGCGAGGGCAATCCCGACGGTCGTCTCAAGATCACCGTCACCGACATTCCGCAGCCGCGCGCCAAGCAAAAGGGTGCCCGTTATACGCCGGTGTCCAAGCGCCAGGACCGGCCCGACGCCATCGCCTGGATTCTCAAGCATCATCCCGAACTGTCGGACGCCACCATCTCCAAACTGATCGGCACGACCAAGCCGACCATCCAGTCGGTGCGCGACAAGACCCACTGGAACGCCACCAACATCAAGCCGCGCAACCCGGTGACCCTGGGTATGTGCACCGAGGCCGAGCTGGAAAAGGTGGTGGCGCTGTCCGGCCGTGGCCGTCACGCCGAACCGGCCCGCGCCGAAGACGCCGCCACCCCGGCGGACCCGCACGAAGACTGATCCAACCAGGGGCGGGCGGTCCCCCTGACCGCCCGCGACTTCGGCGCCGCCCTACTTCGGCGCGCTGTCCTTGCGGGCGTCGGTCTCGCTGCCGTCGTCGAAGACGTTGAACAGATTACGCAGAAAGCCCGGCGTCAGCATCGCCAGCGGGTTGACCGCCACCGACGGATCGTCGGCCGGCCCCTTCATGGTATAGTTGAAGGCAAGGATGCCGCCCCCCTTCTCGCCGCCGGTGACCAGCCAGCCCAGAACCGGAATCTTGCCGAGCACGCTGTTGATCACATAGGCCGGCACCACGGTGCCTTCCATGGCGAGACGCCCGTGGTCGAGGTCGATCTGGCCCTTGGCGGTGATGCCCAGCGCCGCCCCCCAGGCACGGACGTCATGGACCTCCACCAGACCGTCGGACAGGGTGAACGGCGCTTCCAGCGACGAAAAGCCGACGCCTTCGCCCCGCAATACATCGACAACCCCGGTCAGCGCCACCACCGTCATCAGCCGGGCCAGCGCCGGGGCGTTGCGCACATGATAGTCGGCGACCTTGATGGTGCCGACGAAGGGCTGATCCTTTTGGGCGTCATCGATATAGCCTTCGACGTTGAGATCGCCGCCCATCAGATCGTCGTAGAGGTCGAACGCCCGCATCACCGCACCGGCATCGGCCGAGGTCACCGAGAAGTTGCGCCGCCTCGGCCCGCCGGGTTGCAGGGTGACGGCGAAGGGCTTGCCGGCGCCGACGCTGCCCTTGATGACGGCGGTACGCCAGTCCACCGCATCGCGTTGCAGATTGACGGTGGCGTTGGTCAGGCCGCCCTTGTCCGACAGCCACATGGTCTTGGCGGTGGCGGCGACCGTCATGGCCGGGGGCTTGTCGGCCTCCGGGTCCTTGCCCTTGCCGTCCTTCTCCGCCGGATCGCGCGCGACCGCCGGCTGAGCATCGAAGCTGGCGCCCTTGAAGACGATGTCGAGACCGGCGTGGGCGGGGCGGATGGCGATGGAGCCTTCACCGTTGGTGCGGCCATAGGCCAGCTTGGCGAACTCGACCAGACGGGCGTTGCCCTCGGAAGAAAACATCACCGAACCACGGGCATCCAGATCGCCGGCGGCCACGGCAAACCGTGGAACCGACGTGATCACCCGGTTGTTAAGCCGGACGGCGACCTCGGCCACGCCGGGCTTGCCGGGGTCCTTGGTCCAGCCGAGACCGGGCAACTGCATGCGGGCCGAGGCCAGATCCATCCGCGCCTCGATCTCGCCCTTGCCGCCGTCCGAGAAGGTGGCGACGACGTCCGCCGCCACCGGCCCGGCGACGAAGGGCGCCACGAAGGGCGGACCATCGAGGCCGAGTTGCCGACGCTGTTCCTCGCTCACCGCCGGCGCCCTGAGCTGATAGCGGCTGCGGAACGGCACGCCCTTGGCCGAAAAATTCTCGCGCCAGCTCAATGCCCCCGGAATGGACCCCAGCACCACCGGCCCGGTGGCATCCAGCCCGCCGCCGTCGATGCGCAGGTCAAGCAAGCCGTCGACCAGATCAAGCCCCATCATCACCTTGGGAATGGTCACGCCCTTGACCGTGGCGTTAGCCTTGATCGCCAGATCATCCAGCCGGAGGGTCTTGAGCATGGGGAACTTGAGCCGAAGCCGCGTCACCGCCTCGCCGCCGACCTTGCCCGGCTCGATGCCCAGCGCCTGGGCATAGCGCAACGGCGGACTGTCGATCAGGCGAAGCGCATCGGTCGCCGGCCCGGCAATGGTCAGGTCGATGTCGGCGAACTGGTCGTCCTTGTCCAGCTCGGTGAAGTGAATGCTGCCTTCCTTCAGCCGAAGTCCAAACACCTCGCCCGCCTTCAGCGCGATGCGGAAACTGTTGGAATCGAAGGTACACACCGCCGCGGCGTTCTTCGCCACCGGCATGGGATGGAGGTAATCGACGCTGACGCCCTCCGGCCGGACCTCGCCGCCGAGATGATCGATCACCAGATCGTCGAACCGTCCCGACGGCGAGCGCGCCGACAGGACGATATTGGCTTCCCGCACCATGCCCCGGCTGAGATTGGGTACCACCCAGTCGCGGGCGTTGTCGGCCAATCCCTTGGGCCAGACGTCGTGTACGGAATCCACCGGCACGTCGCGCAACGATCCCTCGGCCTTGATCGAGGTCTCGCCGCCCAACCCGTCCAACACCGCCGCCAGCGTCATCGACGGCCCGCCAAGGTCGATACGCAGCTCGGACAGATCCAACCGGGTCATGCCGCGACCGAACTCCCCCCGAAGGGACGCGGCGGACACCGCATGGCTGCCGGCGAACGGCGCCGGAATCTGCAAGGTGCCGGCACCGCCGGAAATGTCGAAAGCCAGCCGCTCGATCTCGCCCGAACCGGCGAGACGGACACGGATGGTACCGCCCAGCGGCATGTCGATCACCCCAAGCTGGGTCATGGGGCCGCCAAAGCGCGCCAGCACCGCCGGACGGAAGCCGCCGATACGAAATTCACCGTCCACCGCGCCATCGACCTTGCGATAGAGCGCCTCCAGCCCCAGTTCCCCCCGCTCGCCGGCCAGATCCAGAACCGCCCGGCCGGTGGCCGCCACCCCGTCATCGACCCGGCGAACCTCCAGATCGGTGCCGGGGGCATGCCAGTTGGTCGCCAGCGCCCGGTCCTCGACCAGGATCTCGGCATTGCGAATGGTCAACCCCTGCAAGGCGCGACCGGGCTTGGTCGGATCGGGATCACCCAGCAGGGCGTCCTTGACCGCGGCGATCACCGCGCCGGCCTCGGTCGGCGTGTCGTCGACGGTGTCGCCGCCGATCCCCCATTGCAGAACCCCGGACGGGTCGCGGACCAGATGCACCCTCGGCCCATAGAGGCGAATGGAGTTGGGGGCGACGACGCCATAGAGCAGGGCGCGGCCGCTGAGGCTCATCGCCATGTCGGGAACCGAGGCGACGGGTTGATCCCGGCCGGCGACATAGGCCCGCACGTTCAGCGCGCGGATCTCCAACATGCGGCCGCCGCCCGCCGCCGCCAGCGCCGTGCTGTCAAGCCGCACCGTCAGCGAGCCGTCCTTGGCGGTCAACGCCTCCTCGATATAGGGGGTGAGGAAATCAAGCGTGATCGGCCCGCTGGAAAGGCGCCAGGCGAATAGAGGGATCACGATCAACAGGCCTGCCAGGACAGTCCCGAGAAGCTGGAACAGATTCCTAACGGCGCCGTGAACCACTCGAACCAGCCTCCATGTGCCCTTGACCCTCGTTGCCGCAATGCCCAAGGTGGAACCAACCACAACATCTGGGGTCGTACAAGGTGAGTTTTCCCCCCGACGATGCTTTCTTCCCCGGTGTTGCCGACGAGGGCCGCACCGCATTAGGCCTTGCCCGCTGGGCGGAGGCGGCCGATGCCGTCGCCGATGCCGACCTTGCCGCCTTCATGCGCGCCCTGCCGGACCAACCGGCGGCCGGTCGCCTGCTGCGCGCGGTTTTCGGCAACAGCCCATTCTTGACCCACTGCCTCGAACGGGAGCCCGAGTTCCTGCGCCATGTGCTCGACGTCGGCCCCGATGCCGCGCTGGAGGCGTTGCTGTCCGGGCTTTACGCCGAATTGGACGGCGACACCGACATGGCGCGGCTGATGGTCCGACTGCGCGAGGCCAAGCGGCAGGGGGCGCTGCTGGTGGCCCTGGCCGATCTGGGCGGGGCCTGGACGCTGGAACAGATCACCGCCGCCCTGTCGCGGCTGGCGGAAGCCGCCGTGCGTCTGGCCTTGCGCCTGCTGCTGCGGCGCGAGGCCGCCAGGGGGGAGATCCAGCTGGCCGACCCTGCCGATCCCGAGCGCGACTGCGGTATCGTCGTGCTGGGAATGGGCAAGTTGGGGGCGCTGGAGCTGAACTATTCCAGCGACGTCGATCTGATCGTGTTCTACGACCATGAACGGCTGATCTATACCGGGCGCCGCAGTGTCCAGGAATGCGCCATCGCCTTGACCAAGGACCTGTTCCGCATCCTCGACGAGCGCACCGCCGACGGCTATGTGTTCCGCACCGACCTGCGGCTGCGGCCGGATCCCGGTTCGACGCCTCCGGCGGTCTCGATCGTGGCGGCCGAGGCCTACTACGAAGGCTTCGGCCAGAACTGGGAGCGCGCCGCCATGATCAAGGCGCGTCAGGTCGCCGGCGACGTCGCCGCCGGAACCGCCTTCCTCAGGTTCCTGCGGCCGTTCATCTGGCGCAAGTCGCTGGATTTCGCCGCCATCCAGGACATCCACTCGATCAAGCGCCAGATCAACGCTCACAAGGGCGGCCACACCATCAAGGTCGCCGGTCACAACGTCAAGCTGGGACGCGGCGGCATCCGCGAGATCGAATTCTTTGCCCAGGTCCAGCAACTGATCTGGGGCGGCCGCCAGCCCGAGATGCGGCTCTCCGGCACCATCGCCGCCCTCGACGCCCTGGCCGCCGCCGGCCATATCGGTGCCGAGGTGGCGCAAAGCCTGACCGTCGCCTATCGCTATCTGCGCACCCTGGAACACCGGCTTCAGATGGTGGACGACAAGCAGACCCAGACGCTGCCGACCCAGCCGGAGCAACTGGCCGCCATCGCCGCCTTCATGGGCCATGCCGACACCGAAAGCTTCGCGGCGACGCTGACCGGCCACCTCCAGACGGTGGAAGGCCATTACGCCCACCTGTTCGAGGATGCCCCCCCCCTGGGTGGACAGGGCAATCTGGTGTTCACCGGCGGCGAGAACGACCCCGAAACCGTCCATACCATCACCGGCATGGGCTTCGCCAATGCCGAGGCGGTGTGCTCGACCATTCGCGGCTGGCACCATGGCCGGGTGCGGGCGACCCGCTCGACCCGGGCGCGCGAACTGCTGACCGAGCTGACCCCGGCGCTGCTGGCGGCGCTGGGCACCACCGCCGCCCCCGACGACGCCTTCATGCGCTTCGACGAGTTCCTTGGCCGGCTGCCCGGCGGCGTGCCGCTGTTCTCGCTGTTCCACGCCAATCCGTCGCTGCTGGAACTGGTCGCCGAGATCATGGGTGACGCGCCATTGCTGGCCGAGCATCTTGCCCGCCATCCAACCTTGCTGGATTCGGTGCTGCAAGCCCACTTCTTCGACCCGCCACCGCCGCAATCCGAGCTGGAAGCCGAACTGGAAAAGGCGCTGGATCAGGCCGACGACTATCAGCAGGTGCTGGAAATATCGCGGCGCTGGGCCAACGACCGCAAATTCCAGATCGGCGTACTGACGCTTCGCACCGACCTCGACGCCGCCGCCGCCGCCCGTGCCCTGTCCGATGTCGCCGGGGCGGTGCTCACCCGGCTGTCGCCCCGGGTCGAAGACGAGCTGGCCCGCGCCCACGGCCGCGTTCCCGGCGGCGCCTGGGTGGTGGTGGCCATGGGCAAGGCCGGTGGCCGCGAGATGTCGGCCACCTCGGACCTGGACCTGATCCTGGTCTACCGCGCCCCGCCGGAGGTCGAGGAATCCGACGGACCACGGCCGCTGGCGCCGTCGGTGTGGTACGGCCGCCTGACCCAACGTCTGGTCAACGCCCTGACCGCCAAGACCGGTGAAGGCTCGCTCTACGAGGTCGATACCCGCCTGCGGCCTTCGGGCAATTCCGGGCCGATCGCGTCGAGCCTGGAGGCGTTCCGCCGCTACCATGACGAGGATGCCTGGACCTGGGAACACATGGCGCTGACCCGCGCCCGGCCCATCGCCGGCGATGCCGCCCTGGCCGGCGAGGTGACGGAAATCATCCGCGCCACCCTATGCCGCCGCCGAGATCGCGACGCGCTGGTGCAAGACGTCGCCGACATGCGCGAGCGCATGGCCAAGGAGCACAAGACCACCAGCCCGTGGGAAGTCAAGCACCTGCCGGGCGGACTGGTCGACATCGAGTTCGTGGCGCAGTACCTGCAATTGGCGTTCGCCGCCGACCATCGCGGGATTCTCGCCACCAATACCGCCGAGGCGCTGGAACGCGCCGCCGCCGCCGGGGTGCTGGAGCGTGGCGACTGCGACGCCCTTACCCAGGCGCTGGCCCTGTGGTCGGCGGTTCAGACCGTGCTGCGCCAGACCATCGCCGGCGCCTTCGACGAACGCACGGCGCCGCGCGGCCTCAAGGACGTGCTGGTCCGCGCCGCCGGCCTGACCGACTTCAAGACCATGACCGACCGCATGCAAGATTGCGCCACCGCCGCCCGCGAGGTTTACGAGCGGTTGGTGGCCACCCCCGCCGCCCGGATCAGCCAGACACTCCCGACCGAAAAGGACACCAAATGATCGGCACGCCCGCCCCCGATTTCGCCATGGACGCCGACGGCGGCCCCGGCCGTCTCGCCGACTTCCGGGGCAAGCCCCTGGTGCTGTACTTCTATCCCAAGGACGACACCTCGGGCTGTACCAGCGAGGCCAAGGCGTTCCGCGACGCCTATGCCGCCTTCCAGACCGCCGGTATCGCGATTCTCGGCGTATCCAAGGATTCGGTGGCCAGCCACGCCAAATTTCGCGCCAAGCACGCCCTGCCCTTCCCCCTCGGCGCCGACCCCGACGGCGCGGTCTGCGAGGCCTACGGCGTATGGAAAAAGAAAAGCATGTATGGCCGCGAGTACATGGGAATCGAACGCTCGACCTTCCTGATCGGCGCCGATGGCACCATCCTGGCCGAATGGCGCAAGGTCAAGGTCGGCGGCCACGCCGAAGCGGTGCTCAAGGCGGCGACCGCCCGGTGAGCGCCCTTTCCCTGTCCGACGCCGCCCGCACCGTCCTCGCCACCGCCGATCCGCGGGAGAAATGCCGGCTGACGCGCGGCTTCGCCGCCGACTGGCGCGAAGGCCGCATCACCGGGCTGGGCGACACCCCGCCACCCGAGCGGCCGGCGCGCCCCGACCGGCCGGTGCTGCTGGCGCCGCGCGAAATGCCGAGGCGCTCTTATGGCGGCGAGCGGGGCCGCATCGGCCTGATCCACGCCCTCGCCCATATCGAACTCAACGCCATCGACCTGGGTTGGGACATCGTCGCCCGCTTCGGTCCCGACGACATGCCCAAGGCATTCCTCGACGACTGGGTCCGGGTGGCGCTCGACGAGGCCCGGCATTTCGAGATGCTGGACGAACTGCTGCAGCGGATGGGCGCCGCCTACGGCGATTTGGCTGCCCATGACGGCCTCTGGCAGGCGGCGGAGAAGACCGCCGACGACATCCTCGGCCGGCTGGCGGTGGTGCCGCTGACCCTGGAGGCGCGCGGCCTCGACACCACCCCCGCCACCATCGCCAAGCTGACCGCCAACGGCGACACCCTGACCCCGCCGGCGCTGGAGGTGATCTACAACGATGAAATCCGCCACGTCGGCGCCGGGGCACGCTGGTTCCGCTTTATCGCCGAGCGGCGAGGCCTCGATCCGGCCGCCACCTATCACGCGGTCATGGCCGAACGTTATCCCGCCGGCCTCAAGGCCCCGTTCAACCACGCCGCCCGCGCCGAGGCCGGCTTTCCCAGGGACTGGTACGAACCCTTGGCGCGGGCGGGCTGATCCCAGCCCCGGCGCCCCTACCGCCCCAGTGCCTTGGCCAGAACCTTGAACGGCAGCAGAACGCAGCCATGGCGGCTTTTATGGCCGCGTACCGGAACGAAGGCCGCCAGTGCCGGGAACGGCGGCTCGGCCCCTTGTTTCAGCATGGCGGCGACATCGGCGGCCAGCGCCGCGGCGTCATCGGCTCCCAGCCCCGGCGCCCGCTCCGCCAAGACGGCGGCGGCGGCCTTGCACAGCAGGCAGCCCTTGACCGCGCCGCCCGTCTCCGCCACCCGGCCATCGTCCGCCAGCCGCACGTCCAGCGTCACCTTGTCGCCGCACAGCGGGTTGTCCAGGGTGGCGCTGGCATCGGGCGAGTCCAGCCGCGCCGTCTCGGCCGCCGCCAGATCCTTGATCGCCTGGCCGTAGAGATCCGCGCTCATCGCAGCACCGCGATGGCGGCGGCGACGCCATCCAGCAGCGCCTCGACGTCGGCGGCATCGCTGTAGGCGGCAAGGCTGGCCCGCACGCAGCCCTCGTCCAGCCCCAACACCCGCATCAGCGGCTGGGCGCAATGGTGACCGCCGCGCACCGCCACGCCGCGCCCGGCCAGCAGATGGGACAGGTCATGGGGGTGGCAGCCGGCCACGGTGAACGACACCACCGGCAGCCGCGCCTCCATCTCGCCCGGCCCGACGATCCCCACGCCCGGCAGGGCCGTCAGACCGTCCAGCATCCGTCTCGTCAGCAGTGCGAGCCTGGCCCGCACCGCCGGCCAGTCCAGCCCGGCCATCCAGTCCAGCGCCGCCGCCAATCCCACCGCCTGGGCCACCGGCGGTGTTCCGGCCTCGAAACGCCGGGGCGGCTCGGCCCAGGTGAAGCCGGTATCGCTCACCTCGCCGACCATGCCGCCGCCGAACAGCGCCGGCGGCAGCTCGGCCAGCACCTCGCGCCGCCCCCACAACACCCCGACGCCGGTGGGGCCATAGGTCTTGTGGCCGGAGAAAGCATAGAAATCAGCCCCCAGCGCCCGGGGATCGACCTTGCCATGGGGCGCCATCTGGGCGCCATCGACCACCAGCACCGCCCCCGCGGCGTGGGCAACCCCGGCCACAAGCGGAATGTCGGTGACGGCACCGGTGACGTTGGAGGCATGCGTCACCGCCACCACCTTGCAACGTCGGTCGATGACCGACAGGCCGGCGGGATCGAGGCGGCCATCGGCGGTCACCGCCAGCCAGCGCAGCTCGAAGCCGCGTTCCGCCGCCAACGCCAGCCAGGGCAGGCACGATGAATGATGCTCCAGCCGGCTGACCGCCACCGTGTCGCCCGGCCCCAAGCGCCCCGCCAGGGCGCGGGCGGCGATGTTGAGCGCCAGGGTACAGCCGCCGGTGAACACCACCTCGTCGGCCCCGGCGCCGAGAAAGCCGGCCACGGCCTCGCGGGCGGCATCATAGGCGTCATCGGCCAGTCGCGCCATTTCGTGCAGGCCGCGATGGACATTGGCCCGCGCCGCCAGATCATGCGCCGCCACCACCTCGACCACCCGGCCCGGCGTCTGCGCCATGGCGGCACTGTCCAGATAATGAAAGCCGGCACGCCCAAGCACCGGAAAGGCTTCGCGGATCGCCGAGGTCATCGCCGTCCCTCCAGCGCGGCGAGGTCGGCGGGGGTATCCACATCCGTCAGCACCGCGTCATCCAGTTCGACCTCGGCCACCGCCGCCGGATTGGCCTCGATCAGTCCCCGCGCGCCGCGATCGCCGCTCAGCTCCAGCAGCCGGGGGAACCAGCGTCGTCCCAGCAGCACCGGATTGCCCCGCCGCCCCGCCGCCACCGGAACGCAGATGTCCCGGCCGGACGCCGGATCGAACGCCGCCGCCAGCGCCGCCACATGGGCGGCGGCGACGCGCGGCATATCGGCCAACAGCACGACCACGGCGTCGATGTCGGCGGCCAACGCCGCCACCCCGGTCGCCAGCGACGACGCCATGCCCCGCTCCGGCGCCGGATTGACCACGGCCGCCACCCCCGGCGGCAATACCGTCAACGGCCGCGCCCCGGTCACCACCACCACCGGAGCCAGACCGGCCCCCTGGGCCGCCCGCACCGCCAGCGCCACCATGGGCACCCCACCGATTTCGGCCAGCCGCTTGTCGTGTCCCATGCGGCGGGCGCAACCGGCGGCCAGCACCACGGCGGCGATGCGCGCGGTCATCGCCGGGCGTCCGCCACCGCGCGGCCCGCCAGCACGCCGATCAGGTGGGCGCGATAGTCGTGGCTGGCATGGAGGTCGCGGTTGAGGTCGTCGGGCGAGACCTCCAGTCCCGCCAGCGCCAGCGGCGAAAAGTCGGCCGCCAGCGCCGCCTCGAATTCGGGCAGGCGGAATGCGGTGGCGCCGGCCCCGGTCACCGCCACCCGCACGCCGTCACCGGTCTCGGCGACAAACACCCCCACCACCGGATAGCCCGAGGCGGGATTGCGCACCTTGGCATAGCCGGCGCGGCGCGGCAGCGAGTAGACGATTTCGACGATCAGCTCGCCCGGCTCGAGCGCGGTCTCGAACATGCCGAGAAAAAAGTCGGCGGCGGCAATCTCGCGGCGATCCGTGCGGATCACCGCCCCCAGCCCCAGCACCCCGGCGGCATGGTCGCAGGCGGGGTCGTTGTTGGCCAGCGCGCCGCCCGGCGTGCCCATGTTGCGCACCTGAAGATCGCCGATGCCGCCCGCCAGCATCGCCAGCGCGGGAATGGCAACCACCGCCTCGGCCATCGCCGCATGGGTGACGGCGGCACCGACCACCAGGGTGGGACCCTCGGCGCGGATGCGCCGCAACTCGGGCAGACGGGCGATATCAAGCAGTACCGAGGGCTGGGCCAGCCCCAGCTTCAGCGCCGGCACCAGACTTTGGCCCCCGGCCAGATAGCGGACATCGCCGCCGCCGCCATGGGCGGCGATGGCTTCGGCCAGGGCGGCGGGGCGGCGGTAGTCGAAGGGAAACATCAGCCGCCCCCATCACGGATGGCGTCGGCCACCGCCTCGACGATGGGGCGATAGCCGGTGCAGCGGCACAGATTTCCGGCCAGACCGGCGCGAATTGCGGCCTCGTCGGGCTTTTCCAGATGGCCGACGAGATCCAGCGCCGTCATCACCATGCCCGGAGTACAAAAGCCGCATTGCAGGGCATGGCGGTCGCGGAAAGCCATCTGCACCGGATGCAGGGTCTCGCCCACGGCAACACCTTCGATGGTCAGAATATCGCGGCCGTCGGCCTGGACCGCCAGCACCATGCAGGATTTAACCGCCCGCCCGTCGAGGTGGACGGTGCAGGCACCGCATTGGCCGGTATCGCAGCCGACATGGGTGCCGGTCAGGCCAAGGCGCTCGCGCAGCAAGGTCGACAACAAGACACGGGGTTCGACCTCGGTCTCGACCAGCGCGCCGTTGACGGTGAAGGACACTTGCATGGCAGCACCCGACATCCGATCAGGAAGTCGCCTCCACCAGCATCGCCCCGAACAGCCCCACCAGCCGCAGATCCAGTTGCGCCGCCATCTTTTCCCGGATGACGTCCAGCGCCTGGCCGGGCGACAGCGCCGGACGGTAAGGACGGCGTTCGGTCAGGGCGGCGAAGACATCGACGATGGCGGCCATGCGCACCAGATCGTTGAGCTGATCGCCCGACAGCTTGTCGGGATAGCCGCTGCCGTCAAGGCGCTCGTGATGCTGGGCGATGATCGCCGCGACGCCGCGGGGAATGTCGGAATGGCCGTCCAGACTGCGGACGGCGGAGCCGACATGATCGTGCATCAGCGTCCATTCGGCGCCGGACAGCGCCGAAGGCTTGTTCAGCAACTTGGGCGGCAGGGCCAGCTTACCGATATCATGCATCAGTCCGCCCGAGGCCAGGATCATCAACTGGTCCTCTCCCAGTCCGATGGCCTTGCCGAACATGGTCAGAACCGTCGCGACCCGAAGCGAATGGACGTAGACGAGATTGTCGTGATAGCGCAGCCCCTCGAAGATGTAGCCATAGCTGGACTCCTGCACCACCTCGACGATGGGACCACAGGCGTCGGTCACGGTCTTGTATTCGACCAGACCATTGGCTCCGACCAGATCGACCACGGCGGAGAACGCCGCCAGCGACCGCTCCAGCGCCTCGCGCGGGCCGCGGGGCAATTGGCTCCACCCAGCCTCGACCACCTTGTTCAGCAACCCGGACAGCACCTCGGGCGCCTCGTCGGCGGCGGTTCGCCCCTTGATCACCGCGTCCGGCGGCGGCGTCATCCGCAGCGGATCGAGCGAGGCGCTGTCGCTGCTGAGGATGATGGGCACGAACTCGAACGGCGGATGATGGCGGAGCAGACGAACCGGCTCGACCCCCTTGGACAATGGCACCTGATCACTGACGATGATCGCCGCCGGGGATGACATGGTCCGGCCGATGGCGGCCTCGATGCCGGGGAATTCGCTTACCCGGTACAGTCGGGCCAATGCCCCGGTCAGGGCGTCGCGGCGCTGGGGATCGGGATCGATCACCACCACGGCCGACCGGCTGGACGTCAATTGGTCGCCAAGGGGGAGCGGCGAAACGAACGAAAGTTGCACGGTCATGGGCGACACCTGGGATTCGGGCGGTGATGGTCGCACGCCGCGCCTCGGGGCGCAAGGCTGGCCGACGCCATTCTTCCTTCCGCGACGCTTGGCGGACGCCCGGCCGGGGCGTTATGATCCGGTCGCTGATTTTTGGAAACGGACGCGCATGCCCATCGCGGTGAAATCCTGTCTCGACGTGGTGTTCTGGTTGACGGATCAGGCGCTCAACGACCGGGAATACATCCAGCCGCAAAAGCTGCACCGGCTGCTGTACCTGTCGCAGGCGTATTTCGCCGTGGCCTATCATGGCCGCAAGCTGATGCCGGCAACCTTCGTCACCGACGCCTTCGGCCCGGTGGAACCGACGGTATTCCACGCCCTGGCGTTCGGACGGCCGCACATGATCGAGGGCAATCCGGTTTCCGATCAGGTGTCGCACTTCCTTGACGGCATCTGGCGCCGGTTCGGCCGCTATACCGCCGACCAGTTGACCAAGAAAGTCGCCGAGCATGCCCCCGTCGCCCTGGCCATGGCCAAGGGCGTCAACGAAGAGATCGCCTTTGTCGAGATGGTGACGTTTTATTCCAGCGAAGCCGCCGCGCGCAAATCCCCCGCCGGGGTCGAACCGCTGGATCAAGTGGTCAAACCGCGGGTGATGCGCTCGCAATCGGGCAAGGCCGTCGCCGTCAAGACCTGGGCGCCCAAGGCGGTAGCGGTCAAGAAGGACGAATGAACAGGTCTCCCCTCAGCCGCCGGGCCGTACTCGCCGGCCTCGCCGCCGCCGGCCTCGCCGGTTGCGCCGCACCGCCGCCAGCCGCCTATCCCCCCGCCGCCGTCCGCCCGTCGACGTCCCTCGGCCCGCGGCCCAAGGCCACGCCGGGGCTGGTGGACGATCCCGCCCTGCTGGGGCTGAACGCCGTCATCGACATCCATCACGCCAACGCGGTACGCAGCTTCACCCAGGCCCGGTTGGACAGCGGCATCGCCGCCGTCTTCCACAAGGCCAGCGAAGGCGACTGGCTCGACCCCCGCTATGACGAGCGCCGCGCCATGGCCGAGTCCGCCGGCCTGCTGTGGGGCGCCTACCATTTCGGCACCCGCCAGCACCCCGGCGCGGTGCAGGCCCGCATCTTCCTCGCCGCCGCCCGGCTGGACGCGGCGACACTGCCGGTGCTGGACCTGGAACTCAACGAGCGGGCACCGGGCAATTCCATGGAGATCGGCGCCGCCGAGGATTTCGTCCGCGAGGTATTGGCCGCCACCGGCCGGCTGCCGCTGCTTTACGTCCACCCCGCCTGGGCCGACGGCGAGACGCTTCGCGGCCGCTCGCTGGGCGGGGCGATCACGGCGGGCTCGATCCTGGCCGCCTGCGACCTGTGGCTGGCCGACTATCGCTTCGAGCCCGAATTGCCGCGCGCCTGGTCCGGACGCGGCTGGCGGATGTGGCAGTATGCCGGCGACGACGCCAATTCCGGCGGGCCGTTCCGTGACCGGGCGCGCCAAGTGATGGGCATCGACCGCTGCGACCGCTCGGTGTTCGCCGGCGGTCGCGACGCCCTGGTCCGCTACTGGACCGCCGAGGCCGGGCGGGGCGCCATCGGCTGATCTGACCGGACCGGCGGCGGATTGTCGGCGCGGTACCGGGCGACGGTGACGAAGGTACAGCCCTTGGCCTTGAGATCATCCAGCACCGCCGCCATGGCGACGATGGTGCTGTCGTGGATGTCGTGGAACAGGAATACCCCATGGGCGCCTTGGCCGGCGGGCAGAATATTGCCCTCCAGCGCCGCGACGGTGTGATAGCGCCAATCCTCGCTGTCCCGGGACCACAGCACCACCTCCAGCCCCTCCTTGCGCGCCTGATCGACCAGGGCCTGATCGTAGGAGCCGTAGGGCGGCCGGAAGAACCGGGGTTCGGCCCCCAGGCTGCGGAGCAGCGCCTCGGTATCCTCGATCTCCTTGCGGCGCGCCGCCTCGTCCAGCCGGCGCATGTCGGGATGGTCCCAGGAATGGTTCTCGACCTCGTGGCCATCGGCGACCATGCGGCGAATGATGTCGGGATGACGGCGAACATGGTCGCCGAGGACAAAGAAGGTCGCCTTCAGCGTCTTCGCCGCCAGCAGGTCCAGCAGCACCCCGGTGTGGGGACCGGGACCATCGTCGAAGGTGATGGCGCACTCGCCCGCCTTGCCGGCACCGCCGAAATCCAGCGGCGGCGGCTGGCCCTTGGGAATCTCGGTCCTGGGCGCACCGCCCAGCCACGACAGCCATCCCGCCGCCGCCGGGACCGACGACAGCAGCAAGGCCAAGGCAACACCGCATAAAACCAGCCGCATGATCATCCCCGCGCCGCGACACGGAAACAGTGTATCACGCCGCCGCCCCTTCCGCGACGGCGGGCGTGTCGCGCCCGATCATCATCGCCATGATCGAGGCGGCCAGACAGGCGATCCCGGCCGAGATGAAGGCCAATTTGTAGTCGCCCAGATCGGTCCGGATCCAGCCGGCCAGGAAGGCGGCGGTGGCCGCCCCCACCTGATGGGACGCGAAGATCCAACCGAACATCACGCCCGCCTTCTCGCGCCCGAAGGCGGCGGCGGCCAGCTTGACCGTGGGCGGAACCGTGGCGATCCAATCCAGGCCATAGAACACCGCGAACAACCACAGCCCGAACACGTCGGGGCCGAACGCCCAGTCGAGAAAGATCAACGACAGCCCCCGGAGGCCGTAGTACCACGCCAGCAGCTTGCGCGAGTCCCAACGGTCGGACAGCCACCCCGACAAGGTGGTGCCGACCATGTCGAATACCCCCATGGCCGCCAGCAGCCCGGCGGCTTTGACCTCGGGGATGCCGTGGTCGAAACAGGCCGGCACCAGATGGGTGCCGATCAGACCGTTGGTCGATAGGCCGCAGACGTAGAAGGTGCCCGCCAGCAGCCAGAAATCCTTCGACCCGAAGCCCGCCTTCAGCGCCAATACCGCCGCCACCGCCGGATTGCCGGCCCGGACCGGCGCCGGCGGCGCCTCGGTCGCTCCCACCGGCCACAGCCCCACGTCGGAGGGCCGGTCGCGCATCAACAGCCACACCACCGGCACCATCACCGCCGCCGCCGCCGCGATGATGAACACCGCCGCCCGCCAGCCCCAATGTTCGACCGCCATGGCCATCTGCGGCAGGAAGATCAACTGACCGGTGGCGGTCGCCGCCGACAGCACCCCCATCACCGTGCCGCGATAGGCATCGAACCAGCGGCTGACCACGGTGGCGCCCAGCACCAGGGCGATGGTGCCCGAGCCGCCGCCGACGACGACGCCCCACAACAGCACCATGTGCCACGGCGCGGTCATCGCCGTGGTGACGGCGACCCCCAGCGCCAGCACCGCCAACGCCAGCGCCATGGTGTTGCGCACGCCGATGCGGTCCATCACCGCCGCCGCGAACGGCGCCATCAGGCCGTAAAGGATCAGGTTGACCGACACCGCCGCCGAGATGGTGGCGCGGCTCCAGCCGAATTCGGCTTCCAGCGGCACCATCATCACCCCCGGCGCCGAGCGGACACCCGCCGCCACCAGCAGTGTCGCGAAGGTCAGCGCCGCGGCGATCCAGCCGTAGTGCAGCCTGGTGGTCCGAGCCGGTGCGGACATGGCGCTCCCTTTCGATGATACCAATCTGTCTCATTGCCTTTGTACAGACAGGTCTGTATCATTGTCAACCGGGATCAACCGGATCGACCACCGCATGAACAAACCAGAACCCTGCGACAGGCTCTCCGCCCGCGACCGCATCCTGGCCGCCGCCAACGAGCTGTTCTACCACGAAGGTATCCGCGCCATCGGCATCGACACCGTGATCGAAAAAGCCGGCGTCGCCAAGATGAGCCTGTACCGCGCCTTCCCCTCCAAGGACGACCTGATCGCCGCCTTCCTGGAGATGCGCGACCGCCTGTATTGGGAGTGGTGGGACAAGGTCACCGCCCGCCATCCCGACGACCCGCTCCGGCAGTTGCGCGCCCTGTTCGAGGCGGTGGCGCGGCGGACCTCCGGCCCCGACTATCGCGGCTGCCCGTTCGTCAACACCTCGGTAGAGTTTCCCGACCCCAATCATCCCGGCCGGAAAGTGATCGCCGCCCATATGGACGAGTTGCGCCGCCGGCTCGGCGCTCTGGTCGATGGGTTGGGCGTCGCCCGCCCGGCCCTGCTGACCGACCAGCTGCTGCTGCTGCTGGAAGGCGCCTATTCGGCCGGCAACACCCT
This sequence comes from uncultured Rhodospirillaceae bacterium, assembly GCA_903901915.1. Taxonomy (GTDB): domain Bacteria; phylum Pseudomonadota; class Alphaproteobacteria; order Rhodospirillales; family Magnetospirillaceae; genus Phaeospirillum. The sequence continues at coordinate 29,544 of CAIUSV010000046.1, forward strand.
GGGGCCGGACGGTCCCTCGGCGACGGCGGCGCTGGCCGCCGAAACCATCATCCAATCCCATGTCTCCCCCACACTCCAGAGGCCCGCATGACCACACCGCATCTGTTCCAGCCCCTGACGCTTCGTGGCCTGACCCTGAAGAACCGCGTCGCCGTTCCCCCCATGTGCCAGTACAGCGCCATCGACGGCCGGGCGGGTGACTGGCATCTCCAGCATTACGGCGCCATGGCGGCGTCGGGGCCGGGCATGATCGTCATCGAGGCGGCCGGAGTGGTTCCCGACGGGCGCATCTCGCCCTATTGCCTCAGCCTCCACGACGACGCCACCGAGGCCGCCTTCACCCGGCTGGTCGGCGCGCTGAAGGGATTTGGCGGCGACAGCGCCATTGCCGTCCAACTGAACCATGCCGGCCGCAAGGGCGGTGCCGCCCGCCCGTGGGAAGGCGGCGGTCCGGCCAAGAGCGGTGGCTGGTCCACCCTGTCGGCCTCGGACGTTCCCTTCGATAGCGGTTGGCCGACACCCCGCGCCGCCACCGCCGACGACCTCGCCCACCTGAAGCAGAGCTTCGTCGATGCCGCCGGCCGGGCGTTGCGCGTCGGCTTCGACGCCATCGAGCTGCATTCCGCCCACGGCTACCTGCTGCACCAGTTCCTGTCGCCGCTGTCCAACCGGCGCGACGACCGCTATGGCGGCTCGCTGGACAACCGCATGCGCTTTCCGCTGGAGGTGGTCGAGGCGGTGCGCGCCGCTTGGCCCGCCGACAAGCCGTTGGGCATCCGCATCAGCGCCACCGACTGGATCGACGGCGGCTGGACCGCCGACGAGTCGGTGGTCTATGCCCAGGCGTTCAAGGCTGCCGGCATCGACTATGTCTGCGTCTCCTCGGGCGGGCTGGCGGCCAATGCCAAGCCGCCCATCGGCCCCGGCTATCAGCTTCCGCTGGCCCGGCGCATCCGCCACGAGGTCGGCATTCCCACCCGCGCCGTCGGCCTGATCGCCTCGCCGCATCAGGCGGAAACCGCCCTGGCCGAGGGCGACGCCGACATGATCGCCGTCGGTCGCGGCTTCCTCGACAATCCGCGCTGGGTCTGGCACGCCGCCCAGGCGTTGGGGGCCGACATCGCCTATCCGCCCCAGTACATGGCCGCCCTCGGCCGCCTGTGGCCGGGAGCGGCGCTGGCGCGCTCCCAGGCGGCGGCGGAGTAGTCACGAAAAGGCCCGCCCCGGATCAACCGGGGCGGGCCTGAGCGCGCGGCAACGAAGATCAGGAAAGGATTTCCTTCATCCGCTCGTGATCGAGTTCCTTTTCCCACTTGGACACCACCACGGCGGCGACGCCGTTGCCAATGAAGTTGGTCAGCGCCCGCGCCTCGGACATGAAGCGGTCGATGCCCAGGATCAGCGCCAATCCGGCCACCGGCACCGAGGGAACCACCGCCAGCGTCGCCGCCAGGGTGATGAAGCCGGCACCGGTGACGCCCGACGCGCCCTTCGACGTCAGCATGGCGACGCCCAGCAGGGTCAGTTCCTGGCCCAAGGTCAGCTCGATGTCCAGCGCCTGGGCGACGAACAGCGCCGCCATGGTCAGATAGATGTTGGTGCCGTCCAGGTTGAAGGAATAGCCCGACGGAACCACCAGCCCCACCACCGACTTGGAACAGCCCATGTTCTCCAGCTTGCGCATCAGCGGCACCAGCGCCGATTCCGACGACGAGGTGCCGAGCACGGTCAGCAACTCTTCCATGATGTATTTGATGAACTTGAAGATGTTGAAGCCGACCAGCAGGGCGATGGACCCCAGCACCACCACCACGAACAGCACGCAGGTCAGATAGAAGCTGCCCATCAGCGCCGCCAGCGGCTTCAGCGCGGCGACGCCGTACTTGCCGATGGTGAAGGCCATGGCGCCGCCGGCGCCCAGCGGAGCCACCTTCATGATGGTGTTCATCATGGCGAAGAAGATGTGGGAACACTCCTCGATGAACATGTGCACGCCCTGGCCGGTGCGCCCCATGTGGGTCATGGCGTAGCCGAACAGAATCGCCACCAGCAACACCTGCAACAGATCGCCACCGCCGGTGAAGGCATCAAGCAGGGTCTTGGGGATGATGTGCAGCAGGAAATCGATGGAGCTTTGCTCCGACGCCATCTTGGCGTAGTTGGCCACCGCCTTGGCGTCCAACGCCGCCGGATCGGCATGGAAACCGGAACCGGGCTTGATGGTGTTCATCACCACCAGGCCGATGACCAGGGCGAAGGTGGACACCACCTCGAAATAGACCAGGGCCTTGCCGCCGACCCGGCCGACCTTCTTCATGTCGCCGGCGCCCGAGATGCCCAGCACCACGGTGCAGAAGATCACCGGGCTGATCAGCATCTTGACCAGGGCGATGAAGCCATCGCCCAGCGGCTTCAGCTTCACGGCGAAATCGGGTTGGACGTATCCCAGGGTGCCGCCGGCAAGAATGGCGAGCAGAACCCAGAAATACAGGTGGCCGGTCAGGCGCTTCATCACGATGTCTCCGATTTCACAAGTGGCAGGGCCTCGTGTCTATATCGGTATGACCACCTGACAAGCAAGAGGCCCGGCAAGGGCATGCCGGGCCTCCTTCCTTTCTTTCCGCTCCCCGCCAATCAACCGGTGGTGACGGCGGTCTCCACGTCCGAGGGGTCGATCTGGCGGTTGAGGCCGGCCTTCAGCTTGTCGTGGTCCAGCTCGTTCTCCCACCACGACACCACCACGGTGGCGACGCCGTTACCGATGAAGTTGGTCAGGGCGCGGCATTCGCTCATGAACTTGTCGATGCCGAACACGATGGCCATGCCGGGCACCAGCGCCGGGCTGACCACCGACAGGGTGGCGGCCAGGGTGATGAAGCCAGCGCCGGAAATGCCGCTGGCACCCTTCGAGGTCAGCATGGCGACCACCAGGATGGTCATCTGCTGGCCGAAGTCGAGGTCGATGCCCAGTGCCTGGGCGATGAACAGGGTCGCCAGGGTCATGTAGATGTTGGTGCCGTCCAGGTTGAACGAATAGCCGGTGGGAACCACCAGACCGACCACCGACTTGCTGCACCCCAGCCGCTCCAGCTTTTCCATCAGCATGGGCAGGGCGCTTTCCGACGAGCTGGTGCCCAGCACCACCAGGATCTCGTCCTTGATGTAGGCGACGAACCTGAGGATGTTGAAACCGGCGAGGCGGGCGATGGTGCCCAGGACGACGACGATAAACAGGAACGCCGTCAGGTAGAAGGTGCCGATCAGACCGGCCAGATTGCCCAGCGCCTGCGGACCGTACTTGCCGACGGTGAAGGCCATGGCGCCAAAGGCGCCGACCGGGGCCGCCTTCATGACGATGGCGATGACGCCGAACACCGCATGGGCGGCGTCGTCGATGAAGGTGCGGATCGCCTTGCCGCGCTCGCCCAGAATCATCAGCGAGAAGCCGAACAGGATCGAGAACAGCAGAACCTGAAGGATGTCGCCCTTGGCGAAGGCGCCGACGACGCTGTCGGGAATGATGTTGAGGACGAAGTCCACCGACTTCATCTCACCGGCCTGCTTGGAGAACTTCTCCACCGACGAGGCATCGGGGATCTTGCCGCCGAACCCGGCGCCGGGCTTGACGAAATTGGCCACCAGCAGGCCGATCGCCAGGGCGAAGGTCGAGACGATCTCGAAATAGACCAGCGCCTTGACGCCGACGCGGCCGACCTTCTTGGCGTCCTGAATGTGGGAGATGCCGGAAACCACGGTACAGAAGATGATCGGCGCGATCATCATCTTGATCAGCTTGATGAAGCCGTCCCCCATCGCCTTGATCCAGTCGCCCTTGGCGAACTCGGGAAACAGCGCGCCGACCACACCGCCGAGAACGATGGCGATCAGCACCTGGACATACAGCAATTGCAGTACCGGCTTCTTTTTTCCGGTGACGACGGCGTCGCTTCCCATGGCGTTTCTCCTAGATGATCGTCTCTGGGTTTCCGAAATGGTCAGAACGAGCGGAAACCGATTGAACCCGATTGGTCATTAGCCGGCACAGTATGGCGAGTCGGCCCGTCCGACAATTTGTGGAAATCCGATGGGCGGCCATTGACGCCGACGCCATCCTGGGAAATGGTGGCTGACACGGTCTGAGGATGGGAAGGTCATGTCCGACAAGGAAGAGTCCGGCGCCGCGACCCTGGCCCTGAGGGTGGTGCTGCCCTTCGCGGCGGCCTATTTCCTGTCCTACCTCTACCGCACGGTCAACGCCGTGCTGGCGCCCGAGATCGGCCGCGCCATCACCCTTGACGGCGCCGATATCGGCCTGATGACCGGGGTCTACTTCATCACCTTCGCCGCTGCCCAGTTGCCGCTGGGCATCCTGCTCGACCGCTTCGGACCGCGCCGGGTCGAGGCGACACTGCTGCTGTTCGCCGCCGGCGGCGCGTTGGCATTCTCGCTGGCCGACGGCGTCCCGGCCCTGGTGATCGGGCGCGCCCTGGTGGGATTCGGGGTTTCCGCCTGCCTGATGGCACCGCTCAAGGCCAACGTCCAGTTCTTCCCGCCGACCCGGCTGCCGCTGATGAACGGCATCATCCTGGGTGCCGGCGGACTGGGCGCGGTAGCGGCGACCGGCCCGGTGCAGATGGCGCTGGCGGTCACCGACTGGCGGGGGGTGTACGCCGCCGTCGCCGCGCTTACCCTGGCCGCCGCCGCCGGTATCTGGCTGGTGGTGCCCGACCGCCCCACCTCACCCGGCGGCGGACTGGCCAGCCAGTTGCGCGATATCGGCACGATCTTCCGCGCCCCCATCTTCTGGCGGATCGCGCCCGCCTCGGCCATCTCCATGGGCAGCTTCATGGCGATCCAGGGCCTGTGGGCGGGGCCTTGGCTGCGCGATATCGCCGGCCTGTCGGTAGAGCAGTCGGCGGCCGGTCTGACGGTGATGGCCGCCGCCATGGGTGTGGGGTTCCTCTCCATCGGTGCCGTCACCGAGCGGTTCGAGCGGCTGGGCGTGCCGCCGGCGACCCTGGGCGCCATCGGCATGGCGATTCACGGCCTGGCCCTTGCGGCCATGGCGGCGGGCTTCACCTCGGCGCCGCTGGTGCTGGCGGCGGTCTACGGCTTTACCGGCGCGTCGAGTTCGGTAAACTATGCGGTGCTGACGCGGCGCTTCCCGGCGGGGGTGGCGGGTCGGGTCAACACCAGCCTCAACCTGACGATGTTCGTCGCCGCCTTTTCGATGCAATGGGGCCTCGGCTGGGTCCTCGGCCTGTGGGACAAGGTTGACGGCCACTGGCCGGCGACGGCATGGACGGTGGCCCTCGCGCTGCCGGTGGTGCTGACCGCCGCGACGCTGGCCTGGCTGGGGCCTGCCTGCCGAAAATGACCGCGACCGCGCCGGACCATAATTTCGAGACCCCCTGGAACTGGGTGCTGTCGGTCGCGCTCCATCTTCTTGCCGTCCTGCTGTTGCTGGCCTACGGACTGATGGAGCGGTCGCGTTTGGATGGCGAGCCGCCGCAGGTGGCGATGGAGGTGGTGTTCGAGCACCCACCGCAGCCCAAGGCAAGCCCGCCGCCGCCGCAACCGGCCCCCGAACCCAAGGCCGAACCGCCCCGCCCCGAGAAGATGGCGGTACCGCCGCCCCAGCTCACCCGTGCCCGCGTCGCCGAGAAATCGGCTTCGCCCCAGGCGGGCGCCAAGGGCGACGCCATCCGGGTGGCGCCCGACGGCATCGCCGTGATGATGGGCCGCCAAGCCGACACCCCCCGCCAGCATAACCCCAACGTCGCCGAACTGAGCCAAAGCGCCCAGGACTTCGTCCTCGCCCAGGTGGTGCGGATGTGGCGGTTCAACACCCTGGCCTTCAAGGGCACCAACTGGGCCTTCAGCGCCAATCTGGTCATCAACCGCGACGGCACCTTGGTCGGACCGATGAACAAGAATGCGCCATGGAATCCGGCAGCCATCATCCAGGGCTATGACACCTTGAAGGAGGGCACCCTCAAGCAGGCGCTGGATTCCTTCCTGCTGGCGCTGCGCATGGCCCAACCGCTGGAACTGCCACCCGACGACGGTAAAGGCTGGCCGCGCCGGATGACGATCCGCTTCCGGCCGGGGGATCTATAGCCCGGCGGGAAATTCCAGCCTTACCCTGAGGCCGGGATGGTTGTCGGCCAGGGTCAGGCCGGCGCCGTGCATGCGCGCCACCGCCTGCACCAGCGACAGGCCGAGGCCGTTGCCCGGCGTGGTGCGGGTCGAATCCAGCCGGACGAAACGTTCCAGCACGCTCTCGCGCGCCTCCTCGGGGATGCCCGGACCGGAATCGGCCACCTCCACGGCGATCCCCGCCGATCCGTGGGCGGCGGAGACCGATACGGTGACGACGCCGCCGGACGGGGTGTACTTGACGGCGTTGTCCACCAGATTGGCCATGGCCTGAAACAGCAGATGGCGCTCGCCCCGGACGGTCAGCCCCGGATCGGCCCGACAGGTCAGCCGGATATCCTTCTCCTCGGCCAGGGGCTCGTAGAGTTCGACCACGTCCTCGGCCAGCCGCGAGGGGTCCACCGGCTCCATCTGGTCCAGCCGCGCCGCCGACTCGGCGTGGGAAATGGTCAGGATGGCGTTGAAGGTGGCCAGCAGATCGTCGGCCTCGGCCAGGGTTTCCTCCAGGGTGCGGCGATAACCGTCACAGTCCGGCGGCCCCAGCAGCACCAGATCGATGCGCGAGCGCAACCGGTTCAGCGGCGTGCGCAGGTCGTGGGCGATGTTGTCGGAGACGGTGCGGATCCCCTCCAGCAGCCGTTCCAACTCGTCCATCATCTCGTTGAAGCTTTCGGCCAGCGAGTCGAATTCGTCGTCCGACCCCGACAGCATCATGCGCTGGCTCATGTCGCCGCCGAAGATGCGCCGCGCGGTACGCCCCATCTCCTCGACCCGCTGCAACAGGTGGCGACTGGTGAAATAGCCGCCCACCACCCCCAGCAGGATGGTCAGCGCCAGCCCCCAGCCCAGGGCGCGGTTGATGGCCGACTTCACCCGCTTGGCATCGGCCAGCGACCGCCCGACCAGCAGCCGGTACCCCTCGGCCAGTTCGTAGGCGTGCGCCAGCACATCGACGCCGGGACCGATGCCGCCGATGGGAACCACCCGGAACCGCACCCAGCCCAGCAGGTCGGCGACCTCGGTCGGCCAGGCGCGCAGATTGCCCGCCACCACCAGCCCGTCGGATCCCATCAGCATGTAGGTGGCGCGGCTGTCGATATCCTGGCGGGTACGCTGGCTGATGATGTCGGCCAACCCGGCCAGATCGCGGTCGCGGTAGACCTCGGACAGGCCGGTGGCTTCCGCCTCGACGGTCTCTTGCACCTGCCACTCGATGAACATGGTGGTGCTCCACGACACCAGCGCCAGCAACGCCACCGCCGATACCGTGAAGATGCCGAGATAACTCAGCGCCAGCCGGAAGGTGGTGGTGCGAAGGAGGCTAGCGGGCCGCACGAAGCGTATACCCGGCACCGCGAACGGTATGGATCAGCGGCGGATCGAAATCCTTGTCCACCTTCTGCCGCAATCGGCTGATGTGGACGTCGATCAGATTGGTCTGGGGGTCGAAATGGTACTCCCACACATTCTCCAGCAGCATGGTCCGCGTCACCACCTGACCGGCGTGGCGCATGAGATATTCCAGCAGGCGGAACTCGCGCGGTTGCAGGTCGATGTCCTGACCGCCGCGGCTGACCGAGCGGGCCAGCAGGTCCATCTCCAGATCCTCGACCTTGAGGCGGGTTTCCGGCTGCGCCGCCGAAACCCGGCGCGACAGCGCCTCGATGCGGGCCAGCAGCTCGGCGAAGGCATAGGGCTTGACCAGATAATCGTCGCCGCCGGCCTTCAGGCCGCGCACCCGGTCGTCCACCTTGCCCAGCGCCGACAGCACCAGAACCGGCGTGGTGTTGCCGACGGCGCGGATGGCCTGGATGATGGCCAAGCCGTCCAGCCCCGGCAGCATGCGGTCGATGATCATGGCGTCCCACCGCTCCGAGGTGGCCAGGAACAGCCCGTCGGTACCGGTGGCGGCGTGATCGACCACATGGCCGGCCTCGCGCAGACCCTTCGCCATATAGGCGGCGGCCTCGGTGTCGTCTTCGATCAGCAGAATACGCATATGACTTGCCAGCCCTTCAGAACCCGACCATACAGACTTCCCCGGTAACGGAAAAGCCCCCGCGCCAGGGGGGGACGCGGGGGCCTTTTCTTTTGATCGGACGTGGGGGATCACGTCCGGATCGGGATGGCACGCGACGCTTTGGGGGGGAAAGCGGCGCACCGGTCGGCGGGGAGTTCGGATCCGCCGGGTGGCTAAGGGGTCGACAGGGAGCGCAAACCTTCCGTCGAACCACCGAACCAACCTTACAAGCCCGACTATGCCATCGGCGAGGTTACGGCAGCATTTCGCGGCGATTAATGTTTCGTAATGATAAAGCGCCGCCCTGGGTCTTTGCCCCCTCAAAATTACTAAGCCATTGAACAAAATATATATTTTTATAAACATAACCTCTTGACGACACGGGCCGCCGCCTTAAATCGATAGTGCCGGGATGCCCGTCCGGGTTCCCGGCCGCGTGCCGCCGTGGGCGGGCGCGGGTGCGTCCGGAGCCGGGTCGCCCGCCAAAAAGGGGGCTTGGCCGCATGCCCTGCCGGACTCCTCCCCGCCTTGCCCGGTGGCCGCGCGGTGCAACCCTGCGATGGAGGACAGCCATGAATCGCACATTGGTTACCAAGGGCCATGGCCCGGTGACGGGCCGTGACATGCGAAGCGATCCTTTCTTCGCCCTGCAACGCGGCATCAACCGCATGTTCGATGACCTGTGGCCCGATTTCGACATGCCGGCGGTATTTTCCAGCCGCCGCTTCCCCAGCATCGAGATTCGCGACGAAGACAAGGCGGTCAAGGTGATCGCCGATCTGCCCGGCCTGGACGACAAGGATGTCGAACTCGATCTGATGGACGGCATCCTGACCATGAAGGGCGAGAAAAAGTCGGAAACCAGCGAAAAAACCGATACCGGCACCGTGTCGGAGCGTTGGTACGGCCACTTTGAACGCTCGGTCGCGGTGGGCGACGTTGACGATAACGCCGTTACCGCCACGTTCGAGAATGGCGTCCTGACCGTGATCCTGCCCAAGGTGGAGCGCCCGAAGGACACCGGCCATAAGATCCCCATCGCCGCCAAGTGACGGCGGTGAATGCGCCCCCTCCCGCCATGCCCCCCATGGGGCCGTGGCGAGAGGGGGCGGTTTGTGCTAGACTTTCTGGCTTGGGAGCGGGCGTTCAAAAACAGCCGGGAGGTCGGCCATGCTGAGTCTGGTGGACTGCATCGCTTTCAGCGGCTTGACGCGCGAGCAGCTCGACGCCGTCGCCTGTCATGAACATCTTCCCCTGGTCATCGTCGCCGAATGGGCGGAAAACACCATGGAGACCGAGGAGGGCTGCGCCCTGGTGGAAGCCATCCTGGTCGAGGAAGTCAGCGCCGCCGGAACCCACCACCGCGACCACGCCATCGAATGGGCGGCCGGCCTGGAGGAGTTCCGCCGGGACCACCACCCCGATACCCGGCACTGACGGCGTCACGGCCGAAAGTCGGCGCCCTCGAACTCCAGTTGATCCGTCGCCGAGGTCAGCACCAGCGGGAATTCGTCCGCCGGCACGGGACGCCCGTAGATATAGCCCTGAACCAGATCACAGCGCAGTGACCGCAGGAAGTCCAGGGTCTCGGCCTGCTCGACCCCCTCGGCGACGACCTCCAGGTTCATGGCCCGGGCCATCTGGATGACGGCGCCGACGATGGCGGCGTCGCCGGAATCCTTGTGGGCCTCGGCGACGAATGACCGGTCGATCTTGAGCTTATGCACGCTGAAGCGCTTCAGGTAGGACAGGCTGGAATAGCCGGTGCCGAAATCGTCGATGGACAGGCGCACGCCATGGGCGCACAGCCGCCGCACCGTCGCCAGCACGTTGTCGCTGTCGGCGATCAGGATCGATTCGGTCAGTTCCAGTTCCAGCAGCGCCGGAGGCAGTCCGCTGTCGGCCAGTGCCGCCGCCACCGTGCGTTCCAGATCGCCGCGACGGAACTGCACCGCCGACAGGTTAACCGCCACGAACAGTGCCGGTAGATGGCTCTGGCGCCATGCGGCCGCTTGGCGGCACGCCTCGCGCAACGCCCACTCGCCGATGGGAACGATCAGGCCGCTGTCCTCGGCGATGGAAATGAAATCGTTGGGCGGCACCAGGCCGCGACTGGGATGTTTCCAACGGATCAGCGCCTCGGCCCCGGCCACCCGGCCCGAGGCGAGGCTCACCACCGGTTGGTAGTAAAGAACGAATTCGCCGCGCTCCAGCGCCCGATGCAACTGGTTGCGGACATCCAATTGCCGGATGGCATCGACGTTCATCCGTTCGGTATAAAAGCGATAGGCGTTGCGACCGGCGCCCTTGGCCTGATCAAGGGCGGTGTCGGCCTTTCCCAGCAGGGCGTCGAACTCGCTGCCGTCATCGGGATAGACGCTGATTCCGGCCGAGACCGAACATCTGATCTCGGCGCCGTCGATTTCCAGCGGCGCCGCCAGTTGCTGGAGAATCTTGGCGGCGACGGCGGCCACCGCGTCGGGATCATGGATGTCGGTGAGGATCAGCAGAAACTCGTCGCCGCCGGTCCGGCTGACCGTATCGGAGTCGCGGACGCATCCTTCCAGGCGCTCGGCGGTGGCGGTCAACACCGCGTCGCCGACCGAGTGTCCGAACGAGTCGTTGACGTCCTTGAAATGGTCGATATCGACCAGCACCAGCGCCACCCGGAACTGACCGCGTCCGGCGAACGAAATGGCTTGGCGCAGGCGGTCGCGGGCCAGCATCCGGTTGGGCAGCCCGGTCAGCGAATCGTGATGGGAAAGAAATTCCAGCCGCGCCTGCGCCCCCCGGCGCTTGCTGGCATCGGTGACGGTGCCGACGAACCCGGCCATCCGGCCGTCGCCGTCAAGGCGGGGAACCGCGCGAGCGTAAAGCCACGTCTCGCCACCGCCGGCATCGCGCAGGCAGAATTCATGACGGAATGGCCGGGCCGATCGCACCGCCTCGGCCCACGCCGCCAGTGCCAGCGCCGAATCGTCGGGATACATGGCCTCGGCCCAGTCATGCCCGAGAACGTCAAGCCGCGACAGACCGGTGGCGCTCAGCATCTGGGCATTGGCATAAACGCAGATGCCGGCGGCGTCGGTGGCGAAGATCCCGATGGGAGCGATATCGGCGATCTCGCAGCGCAAATCGCCAACGGAGGACGGCACGGCAACGCTGAGATGCAAGCCGGAAACGCGATTGCCCGGCCGACGCGGGGGCGGCGGGATGAATGCTCCGGGTTGGTCGATGACGGCGGCCAGGGTTTCGACGACCTGTCCGATCTCGACCGGCTTGCGCAGGAAGGCCGCCACCCCGGGGGCTCGCATGTCGCCCTGCTCGATATCCTTGGCATAACCGGTACACAGGACGCACGGCAGATCCGCGCGCAGCCCCTTGATCGCCCTGACCAGATCCAGCCCCTTCATACCGGGCATCATCTGATCGGTGACCAGCGCATCCCAACTGCCGGGATGCTGGCGGAATTCCGCCAGCGCCGCCATGGCGCCGGCATGGAAGGTGACGTCGATGCCCTTGCGCTCCAGCGCGGTCCGCATCATGTCGCCGCATTCCGGATCGTCATCGACCAGCATCACCCGCCAGCGCCCGGCCGGAGCGGCCCGATCACGACGATAGTTGGACGCCGCTTCAGGAGGCATGGTCGGCCCTCCTGGCACGCCGGACCGGTCTTTCCTCGCCCCGAGGGAAAAGGGCGGGGCCGAACAGATCGACGACATAATTGGCGAAGCGGCGGTCGGCGCCCTGGATATGATCGCCCCACCACGCGACCGCGTCGCGCAATACCCCCAGATCGGCGGTAGCGCGGGCTTCGGCCGGAATGGCGGCGATGCCGGGCGTGACGGTCCCGCGATAGTGCTGGTGTTCGGCCTGATGGTACTCGGCGTCGGGATAGGCGAGCAGGTTCATGATCGCCTCTTCCCGGTGAAAATGTTCCTCGACCCGGCTCGACAGAAACCGGACGGTCTTCTCGATCTCGGCGGCACGGCGACCAAGGCGAAACTCATGCTCGACCAGACTCATGGCGGTATAGATCACGCTGTGATCGTAATCGATGGAATCGAGGCCGAAGGCCAGGCCCTTGTCCCATCCCGGCGCGGCGAAGGCGGTCCGGCCCCCTGCTCGCAAAGCGGGAGGAACCGGAGAAATCTGGGCGAGGGCGTTCACTTCCCCCCCCTCATCCGGAGACGGAGGCTGTTCCGGCCCGCCGACGAGAACCTCTCGGCGAAGGCGGCTGAGGTGGACGTTGTGAATTCGCGCATCGGTACCCCCCCGCACGGCGACTACCGAACAACTACGCCACGACTCGCGGCCCCCCTCAAGCTCACTGTCGAGACTGACTTTAGTCGAATGACCGTCACCGGAGGGAGGCGGAGGGCGATATCGCCCGTTCGGAAATGGGAGGGGGAAAGACGATCTCGACCGAAGTGCCCTTGCCGGGACGGCTGCTGATCGCCAGAGCGCCGCCGTGGGCCAGGACCACCCCCTGGGCCACCGGCAGCCCGAGACCGGGATTTTTCGCCCGCTCGCGGCTGGTGAAGAACGGGGTGAACGCCTTTTCCAGCAGTTCGCCATCCATACCCCCGCCGCCGTCGGACACCACCATGGAGACCGCCTCGCCCGAAGCGGGCGGCAGGCCGGTTACCGCCCAGACGGCGCCATCATCGGCCCGCCAGACATCGACCACCGAGGCCAGTTCCGGCCCGGCCCGTTCGCTCAGCCGGCGGAACGGCTCGGCCTTGGGGTCGGTACGGCGGATGGCGACGGACACCGTCCCCCCCTGCCCCTCCAAAGCCTCCAGTCCATTGACGCAAAGATTGCGCAGCGCGACGCCGAACAGATCGCGATCCACCATGACCTCGTGGGAGTCCGGGTCGGGCAGAACCCGCAAGGCGGCCCCGGCGGGAAGCATTTCCGTCAGGCTATCGGCGGTGGCGGTCGCCAGTTCGATCAACGGGAAGCGGCTGGGACGGCGGCCGCGGCGGCCGGTCAGGGTCAGGATCTGGTCCACCAGCGACTTGCCGCGCCGCGCCGCGCCGAGGATACGGTCGGCATGGCGATGGATCGTCTGAGTCTCCTCGGTATCCTCGGCGATGAACGTGGCAAAGCCCAGGATCGCCCCCAGCAGATTGTTGAAATCGTGGGCGATGCCACCGGCTAGATCACCCAGCGCCCCCAGCCGGCGTGCCTCGCGCAGCCGCTCGCGGGTGGCTTGCAATTCCTCTTCCTCGCGCTCCAGCGCCGCCTTGGCCTGAATCTCGTCGGTGACGTCGATCATGATGCCTTCGGTGACCATCTCGCCGCCGGCGCGCGAAGCCACCCGTTCCCAGATGCGCATCCAGCGCCCCGGAACCGGAGAATGGATGGTATGGACGCTGATACCGCTCTCGCGCAGGCGGCGAGGCACCTCGTGATCGAGCAGGTCACGATCGTCGGGATGGAATTCGGCCGAGAACTCCTCCGGCGACAGGGACAGCAGGTGCCGACGGCTTTCGGGATTTGCGCGGGATGAACCGCCGTCGAGGAACAGCAGCTGCCTGCTGTTGTCGACGTCGATCCGCAGGCGGAAGATATTGCCGGGAATATTACCGATCAGGGTATCGAGGGTGCGATTGACCTCGCGCAGTTGATCCTCGGCGACCTGCTGGGCGGTGACGTCGATGACGATGCCCTCGGCAATCAGCGCGTCACCGTCCCGGCCGACCAGCTTGCCGCGAGCCAGGAGATGACGTACCGGACCGTTCAGCGCCCGGATCGGCTGAGTGATTTCAAAATGACCGTGATCATCCAACCGTTGGTACACGGTCACGATGTCGCCGTCGGATCGAACCGCGCGGACGAACTCGGTGAAACGTTCGGCCGGCCACGAGCAGATCTCTTCGGCGGGCGCCCCGTAGATTTCCTCGCAGGCGCCGCTGAAGTAAAGCGGCCAACGCAGGCCATCGGGCAGGAAGACCATGCGGAAGGCGACGCCGGGCAGGCGGTCGATCAGGGTGGCGAGCCGTTCGGACATCGCGCGCAGCCCGGCCTCGCTGTGCTCCAGCGCCATCCTGGCATTCACCTGCTCGGTGATGTCGAGCATCAGGCCGCGCAGACTGTGCGGCTTGCCGTCCACCATGTGGACGTGGACGATATCGCGCACCCACAGGACGCCGCCATCGGCGACCACCATGCGGTACTCGAAGTCGTGGTCCTCGCCACGGGCGGTGGCCGACATGCAGGTCTCGACCGCGAGGTCGCGGTCGTCGGGATGGATATGCTCGACCCAGAAGCCGGGGGCCAGCCATTCCTCCACCGGGAATCCGGTCAGCTTCGGCCCCTGCCGCGACACGTAGACGAAGCGCTGGACGGCGATATCCCATTCCCAGGCAACGACGTTGACGTCCTCGATCAGTTCGCGGTAACGGCGCTCGCTGGCTTCCAGCGCCTCGCGCGCCGATATCTCGGCGTTGATGTCGAACAGCACGCCTTCGACAATGACGCTAGTGTCGGTCCGCTCCACCACCTTTTCGCGGATCAGCACCCAGGTTTCCGATCCGTCCGGCCGCCGCGCCCTGACCTTGGCCTCACCCTGATCACGGCCGCCCATGGCCTCGTCGGTCATCGCGGTGATGGCGGCGTGATCGCCGGGATGCCACAGGGCATCCAGGCGCTCGCGGGCGGACAGGGCGCAGATCTCCCCCGGTGACCGTCCGAACAATACGCGGCACTGATCGCTGACGAAGACGATGGTGGCCTCGTCGAAGCCATAAACCTTGCGATAGACCACGCCGGGCAGGTTGTCGATCAGCGCCTCGACCCGCGCCGACGCCTCGCGCAGGGAGCGTTCCATGGCCTTTCGGCCGGTGATGTCGCGGCCGATGCCGACGGTGCCGACGATGACGCCATCGACATCGAACAGCGGCGCCTTGATGGTGTCGAGGTAATGGGTCGAGCCGTCGGCGCGGGTCTGCAACTCCTCGGTCCGGCTGATCCGTCCCGACGCCATGACGGCACGGTCATGGGCCACATAGCCCTCGGCCTCGTGGACGGGGAAATAGTCGAAGTCGGAGTGGCCGACCATGTCCTTCGGACTGGCCACGCCACCGGCCTCGGCCACGGCGCGGTTGACGACGATGTAGCGGCCGTCCATGTCCTTGAGCCAGGCGATGTCGGGAATGTTGTCCAGGATGGACGACATCCACCGTTCCTTGCGGGCGGCGTCCTCGCGGGCATGGATCTCGGCGGTCACGTCCACCATCATGCCCTCGACGATCAGATCGTCACCGTCGCGGTCGACCACCCGCTCCCAGGCCCGAAACCACAACGTCCTCCCATCGGGCGAAATGAAGCGGAAGGTATGTTCGCTGCTGCCGGTTTCGCGCAGGCGGAACGGAACCTCGACGTTCAGCAGGTCGTAATCGTCGGGATGAGTGGCCGTGGCGAACGCCTCGGGCGATTGGCGCAAAAGTTCGCCGATATCAAGCCCGACTTGGGAAAAGAGCGAACCATCGGCGAACAGCAACCGCTTCACCCCGTCGGCGGGATAGCGGAAGCGAAAAACACCACCCGGCAGATTGGCGATCATGTCGAGGTGACGCTTCCCCGCCGTCTCCAGTTCCGCCGTCCGCGCCGCCACCTGCCGTCGCAGCACCACGGTCCAGGCCATCAGCGCCAAGGCGACGACAAAGCCACCGACGATGACCAGGAGAAGCCGGCGGAAAACGGGATTCTGATGCCAGGGGGGATCGTTGGCTTCGCCGTTCCAGCGATCGACGATCGCCTGGCGCTCGGCGTCGGAGATGCGCTCGAAGCCGGCGCGGACGGTATCGTAGAGCTGGACGTTGCCCAGGCGCACCGCCCAGTAGACGTGGTTGGTGAACAGCGGCGCCGAACGGCGGAACTCGCCCACCCGTCCGGCGCGCTCCAATCCCTTCATGATTCCGGCCCGGCCGGTGCAGACCACGTCGATCTCGTTGTTGGAGGCCGCCTCGGCCATGGCGGCGATATTGGGGTAGGGCCGGATATCGCGCACCCCCTGCTGGCGCAGCCATTCGGCGCAACGCGCCCCCGCCACCGCCCCGACCGGATAGGATTTCAGACTTTCCACATCCTTGACGCCGGCCACTCCGGCCCGGAAATAGACAAAGCTTTCTATCGGAAAGCTGGTCTTGGAAAACAGGAAACGATCGCGACTGACGTCGCTTTTCACCATCGCGCCACCGACATCGACGCGCCCGGCCGCCAGCCATTCCATCGTCTGCGGCCAGTCCATGGCCACAAAGCGGACCTCGATCCCCGTCCGCCGCGACCACAGCTCCCACATGTCCTTGAGGATGCCCTGCAACTGGCCGTCGGCGCCGGCAAAACTGTAGGGTTGAAAATTATCGGTCAGCGCCACGGTGATGACCGGGCGCGCATCGGCCCCGGCGGCGACCGGAACCGGAGCGGCTTCGGCAACCGAACCCATGAGCGGAATCAGAAGACAGAATGGCCGGATGATCCGCCGCATCATCCGGATGTATGTGAGCAGGGCTTTCATGCCTCTGACATAGCCATCGCCCGAAATAAACTCACCGTGGCAAAGGTCAGGTGGCAGACGGCAAACGTCTAGGACATTCCCTCTACCCTGGGTATTTCCCGCATGGCACGAGCCAGCGCGTCGGCCAGTTCGTCCATGTCCACCGGCTTGCGCAACAGGGCGAACACCCCCGCCTCGCCCAATACGTGATCGTCAAGCTGGCTTTCGCTGTAGCCGGTGCACAGGATGCACGGCAGTTCGGGCCGAATGGCCTTGACCGCCCGTATCAGCTCCAGCCCGGTCATGTCGGGCATGGTGTAGTCGGTGATCATCACGTCCCAGGCATCACCGAATTCCCGCATCCCGGCCAGGGCCTCCAGCGGATCGGCGCAGGGCGACACCTCGAAGCCGCGACGTTCCAGCCCGGTCAGCAGCATGTCGCCGAAATGGGGATCGTCATCCACCAGCAGCACATGGCACGAGGCCGGCGGCGCCACCAAGGCCACCACCGGCGGCAGGGCGGCGTTGCCGACCAGCGCTTCACCGGCGGCGCGGGGCAACACCACCTCGAAACGGCTGCCCTGGCCGACCCGGCTTTCCACCGCCAGGGCGCCGCCATGGGCAAGCACGATACCGTGCACCGCCGCCAGCCCCAGACCGGTGCCGGCCCCCTTGACCTTGGTGGTGAAGAAGGGCGAGAACGCCTGTTCCAGCACCTGGGTGTCCATGCCGCACCCCTCGTCCGAAACCACCAGAGAAACATGATCGGCGGCGGGATCGAAGGTCCCCGAGACGGCATGGGCGGTGCCGTCCTCGTCCCCCCAGGTCTCGATGACCTGGGCCGCGTCGGCGCCGCTGCGCCCCCGCAACCGGAGAAGGGCGTCGTCATCCGGGACGGTCGGCCGGGCCAGCATGGCGACGGAGCCGGGGCGGCCGGACAGCGCGTCATGGGCGTTGAGGCACAGGTTGAGCATGACTTGGGTCAGATGGTCGGCATCGACTTCGACCTCGGCGTCGGTATCGGCGACCTGGACGGTGAAACGGGTGGTGGCGGGAATGCTGGCGCCCACCAGGGTGCGGATGTCGGCCAGCAACTGCGACACCGCCACCCGCCCGCGCTTGACCTCGCCGCGCCGGGCGAAGGAGAGGATCTGCCCCACCAGCGCCTTGCCGTGCTGGCCGGCGGCAAGAATGCGCTGGGCATAATGGCGGGCGGGATCGCCCTCGGCGGCGTCCTCGGCGATGAAGCGGGCAAAGCCCAGCATGGCCCCCAGCAGGTTGTTGAAATCGTGGGCGACGCTGCCCGCCAGCTGGCCCAGCGCCTCCAGCTTCTGGACCTGGCTGAGATGGCGTTCCACCTCCTCGCGCCGCCGCCGCTCACGCATGGCGGAAACGCCGTAGGCCAGGTTGTTGGCAAGATCGACCAGCAGCGTGATCTCGTCGGCGTTGAAGGCGCTCGGCTCGGCGGCATAGATGCCGAGACAGCCGAAAACGCCGGTTTCGGCCTTCAGCGGCAGGGCGATACACGAGCGATAGCCCCGCGCCAGGGCGGCATCCCGCCAAGGCGCCATGGCGTCGTTGGCGGCGGTGTCATCGTTGATCTGGGGCAGGCCGGTACGGATGGCCATTCCGCCCGGCCCCTGAGCCCGAACGTCATCACCCCACGAGATGCGGGCCAGCGACAGATAGCCGTCCTCGACCCCGGCATGGGCCACCGGCCGCAGGGTCTTGCCCGCATCGTAATCCACCACGCCGACCCAGGCCATGCGGTAGCCACCGGTCTCGACCACCACGCGGCACATGGCGGCGAACAGTTCGGTCTCGTCGGTGGCGCGCACCAGCGCCTCGTTGCCCTGGCTGAGGGTCGTGAGCGCGCGGTTGATCCGCTCCAACGAAACCTTGGCCCGCATCTCCTCGCTGACGTCGATGACGATGCCCTCGGTGATCATTTCGTCGCCGTCTTGTTCGACCACGCGCTCCCAGGCGCGCAGCCACTGGACGCCGCCATCGGGCTGAGTCTGGCAGAAGGTCTGCTCGCTCTGGCCGCTCTGGCGCAGGCGCCGGGGGATTTCCTCGAACAAAAGCCGCCGGTTCTCCTCGGGGAAGGTCGCGGCGAACTCTTCGGGGGACAGAGCCAACATCCATTCCCGCATTCCCGGCACCTGCCGCAACACACCGCCATCGGCGAACAACAGCTTCTTCAACCCGTTGGCCAGATAGCGCAGGCGGAAGACATTGCCCGGCAGGTTGGAAATCAGGGTTTCCAAGGTCCGGTGGGCATGACGCAATTCCTCTTCGGCGCGCATTTCGGCGGTGACGTCGAGGGTGATGCCCTCGGTGATCATCTCGTCACCCGAACGCTCGACCACCCGTTCGCGGGCGCGCAGCCACGCCACGCCGCCATCGGGCGTCAGGAAGCGGAAGGTCTGTTCGCTTTCACCGGTCTCGCGCAGGCGGCGGGGAACCTCGACAAACAGCAATTCCTGATCATCGGGATGGAACAGCTTGCGATAGTCCTCCGGCGCCACCTGCGCCGGCTGGTAGGTGTGACGGCCCATGTGGCGGGCAAGCAAGCCATCGACGAACAGCAGTTCCTTGCTGTCGTCGGCGCGATACCGTAAGCGGAAAAGATTGCCCGGCAGGTTGGAAATCATGGTCTCCAACTTGTGGGTCGTGTCGCGCAGCGCTTCCTCGGCCCGCTTGCGCTCGGTGATATCGACCAGGGTGATGACCACCGCGCTCACCGCACCGGAACTGTCGCGCATCGGGGTGGACGAAACCAGGGTATCGGCGCGCGATCCGTCCGGACGCCGGAAGAAGACCTCCACGTCGTGCAACGGGCGGCCCTCACGGCGTACCCGGTCGCTCAGGCGTTCCTCCCGGCCGATGGGGGTGCCGTCGGACAGGTAGATCCAGCCGTCCGGCCACCACGGCACCTCGCCCGCCACCAGCTGGCGCCCGCTGATCGTGGCGGCGGCGTCGTTGCACAGCACCAACCGCCCGCAATCATCGACGGTGACGATCCCCACCGGCAGCGCCGCCACCAATTCGCGGTAATGGCGCTCGCTGTCGGCCAACGCCATCTGCGCCCGCACCTTCTTGGTGATGTCGCGGGCGATCCCCAGTACGCTGACCACCGCCCCCGACGGGTCCCGTTCGGGGATGTGGCGCACCTCCATGGTCACATCGCCGGCGGCGGTGCCCCAATGGACCTCGGTGCTGTTGATCGTGCCCTCGTCGAAGGCGGCGCGGATCCCGGCCATCAATGTCCGGGTCTGCTCCGCGGTCTCGGGAACCTGCAATTCGGCCAGCGTCTTGCCGATGATCTGCTCGACGCTCTTGCCGAACGCCCGGCACACCGACGGCGAGGCATAGACATGCCTCGCCTCGCGGTCGAAGCGGACGATGAAATCGGGGGAATTTTCGATCAGACTGCGCAGTTGCCGCCCGGTCTCGCGCAGTTCGGCCTCACTGGCCCGCAGGGCCAGTTCCATCCGTTTGCGCTCGGTGATGTCGCGGGCGACCGACATCACCCCGGTGACCTCGCCGTTCCCGTCCAGTTCCGGGGCATAGCGGGCGGCGAAATGAAATTCCCGGTCGTCAGGTCCGGTCCAGCTCAGCTCGGCCTCGACGGTGCGGGCGGTGCGCAGCACGGTCATGACCGCATCCTGCGCCCGCAGCGCGGCCTCCCTGCCCGCCGGAGTGTCGGCGAACGGGACCTCGCCGGGGGTCTTGCCCATCAGCGCCAGATGATTGGCATTCATGATCTCGGCCATCGCCGGATTGATGTAGACGCGGCGGCCATCGCGGTCCAACCGGACGATAAGATCGGGCGTGGTCTCGACGATGGCCCGGAACATGCGTTCGCTGGCCTGAAGCGCCGCCTCCATCTGCTTGCGATAGGTGATGTCGGTGATGGTGCCGACATAGCCGGACAGGGCGCCTTCGGCATCGAAACGCGGCATCGCCCGAACCAGCACCCAGACCTCGCGGCCGGAAACGTGGCGCAGACGATATTCGCTATGGTGCACGGCACGCGCCTCGACATCGCGGCGCCACATGGCTTGCAATCCCGGCAGATCGTCGGGGTGCACCGCCTTCAGCCAGCCGTCGCCAAGCAACTCGTCGTGGGACAGTCCGGTCAATTCGGCCCACAGATCGCTGGCGTAGACGCAGCCCTTGCCCACCTCGTCCTCGAACACACCGACCGGCAGCGCCTCCACCAGATGACGGTAGCGGCGCTCGCTGGCCTCCAGGGCTTGGCGGACCAGGGTCTCGTCGGTGACGTCAAAGGATAATCCCTCGGTGATCAGGTCATCGCCGCTCCGCCCTACCACCCGTTCGCTGACGCGGGTCCAGCGTACCGCCCCGTCGCGGGTGATCAGGCGGCGGCGCCGATCGCTGACGCCGGTGCGACGCAAATCCTCGGCGGCATCGTGGAACTCCTGCTGCCAGTCATCGGGATGAACCAGCTGGCGAAGCTGCACGCTCGACATCGCCGTCAGTTCGGCCGCGTTGTGGCCGGCGGTGGGCCGGGTGCCGTAGATCCGCAGCAACCGCCGGTTGCCGTCCGCCGAATAGGCGGCGCGGAAAGCGGTGGCGTGAACGTTGCCGATCATCGCCTCCAGCCGGGTGGCGATGTCGCGCAGCTTGTCCTCGGCGGCCTTGCGTTCCGTCACGTCACGGGCGATACCGACCGTCCCCGTCACCGCCCCCGAGGCATCGCAAAGCGGGGTCTTGACCGTCTCGATCCAGAACAGGGTGCCGTCGGGGCGACTGTGCAATTCCTCGATGCGGCGGCGCAATCCCGACGCCATGACCTCGGCGTCGTCGGCGCGATAGGCCTCGGCCAGATCGCGCGGACTGACGTCGAAGTCGGTCTTGCCCACCATGTCGGCGGGGGTGGCGAAGCCCAGCATGCCCGCGAGCGCCCCGTTGACCGAGAGATAGCGGCCCTCGGTGTCCTTGACCCAGGCCAGATCGGGAATGGTGTTGAAAATGGTCGCGGCCAGTTGCTCGGATTTCGTCAAGTCCGACAGGGCGGTGGACAGTTGCTCGGTCTCGGCGGCGACACGCCGGCGCAGGCTGGTGTTCCAGAAGAACAGCAGTGCCGCCCCCGCCGCCGCCAGCGTCAATGCCGTCGCCAGACCGCGAACCACGGCGTCGTCCCCCCAGCCGTCCACCGGAACCCCGATCCACCGTTCCCTGATCTGCCGGCGTTCGGCCGGCGTGATCTCGGCGAAGCCGCTTTCGATCAGATCGCGCAGCCCGGTGTCACCTTTCCTCACCCCCCAATGGATGCCGGTGGAAAACAGCGGCGGCGAGCGGCGAAAGCGGCTTTCCAGGCTTTCGCGGTAGAGACGGTGGTTGGCGAAGGCCAAACCGCTGCAAAAGACATTCACCTCGCCCCTGGCGGTGCCCTGGACCAAGGCGTCCATGGTCTCGTAACGCCGTACCGTGGTGATGCCGCGCGCCCCCAGCCACTCGTCGCACGCGCCGCGATTAAAGACGCCGATGGTAAAGCCGCGCAAACCTTCGGCATCGGCGATGCCGTTGATGTCATGATGAAAGAAGGCGTAGACATCGACCCGCTCGATGGGCTCGCGGGAAAATTCCAGGGTATCGCGATTGGTCTCGAGCAGGAAATTCAACGCCACCACGGCGGTGCCGTCCGCCTCGGTCAACGGGTACGCCGACCGACCCGACAACATCTTGTAACGGACCTCGATGCCGGTCTTGCGCGACCAGAGATCCCACAGATCCTTGAGGATGCCCCGGGGCTGGCCATCCGCCGACCGGAAGCTGTAGGGGGGATAGGCGTCCCCGACAATGACGGTGATGAATTGCGGCTTGGGCTGGCCCGGGTCGAACGCCCATGATGGCGAGGCCAGGACCAGCGCCATGATGACAGCCGACGCCACCGAATGGAGCATCCGGCCGAAACTGCGTGTCGCCATGGTTCGATTCCCGCACCCAAGCCGGCCATGTCCGGTAGTCCGGCCGCGCGGGCGCATGGTAGCCTATACCGCCCGACCGGAGAACGTGGAAAGAGTGCCATTGGCTGCGAAGAGCATTTCCGGCGGGACGGGGTATCATGGATTGTCATCCCGAAGGGAAAGGCCGCGGATCGGTCAGCCGATGGCCTCGGACAAAGCGCTATCCGATGGATGCCGCCATTTCCAACAGTCTGGCGATTCGAGGCTGGGCCTCGATGACAGTGGCATCCTCGGCGGCCTCGATGCCGCACAGGATGGCGACCAGCCCCGCCTTGTCGAACGGCGCCATCGTTTGTCGCCGCTCGCCGAGATATTCCTCCACCGTTTGCAGGGCGTCTTCCAACACCTCGCCATCGATCACCCCCGGAACCGCCGTTGGCGAGCCCTCGCCGGTGGCCAGCCATTGCACCGACACCCGGGCGGCGCGGGCGATGGCGACGAGTCGGGACCGTGACGGTTCGGCCGCCCCGGCCAGATAATCGCCGATGGCGCGCCGCGAAATGCCGGCGGCCTCGGCCAGACGGGTTGCGTTGCCGGCCCGCCGGGCGGCGAATTCCATCCGGGACCTGAAGGCATTCGGTTCGGCCCCGCTTCCCGCCGGGCCGCCTTGGCGACATTCTTCCATGGTAGAGGCGCTCATGGCATGAAGCTTCTTAGGATAGCGCAAAACTAGGGCCTTTCTTCTACATTACTGACATGCTGTTTCGGAACCTCCACCATCAAAAGCCATGGTATACACAAGCAACACACTCAAAAATGCACCACAATCCATTCGCCGGGGCGGTTAATGCCACCTGGAATACATCAGCCACATTAATTAGTACGGATTATGCCAAAAAATGATTACCACAAAACAACCATAGGCCGTCATTGCAAAAAATCTTTCTCTCCCGCAACCCAATAACCCATCCAAAAGAAATACACCAAAAGATAATGTCGCCCCATCCGCCATTTTGGCGACTATCGGTTGATTTCCTGGCGAATTTCTGGATTATGGCTCGGGTCCGACCAAGGGGTGGTTAGGGGTATCTCAAGTAATGCGAATATTGATTGCGGACGATCATCCCCTGTATCTCGAAGCGGTGCGGCGCCAGATTGCACGCGCATTCAGGCGTGCCGATATTGTGTCATTTTCTACTTTTGCTGATGCGCTCGCTTCCCTGGCCGAACAACCGGCCGATCTGATCATGCTGGATTACTCCATGCCCGGACTGGGGGAAGGCGGCCTGAAACAGGCGATCGCCGCCGCCGCCGGCGCGCCGCTTCTGGTCATGTCCGGGGTCGCGTCGGCCCGCGAGGTGATGGCATGCATCGCCGCCGGCGCGCGCGGCTTCCTGCCCAAGACCATGGAGGGGCAGGTCTTCACCGACGCGGTATCGGTGGTGCTGCACGGCGGCACCTACGTGCCGGCGGAATTCGTCGGCGGCACCAATACCACTTTGCCGGGTGCGCCGCCGCAGGACGCCGGGGGCGCGCTGGAGATCGCCGACTTCAGCCCGCGCGAGAACGACCTGCTTCGTCTGGTGGTGGCCGGGGCATCGAACAAGGAAATCGCCCGCCGGATGACCTTGCAGGAAGTGACGGTGAAATTCTACCTCACCCGCCTGTTCCGCCGCCTGGGGGTCAAGAACCGCTCTCAGGCCGCCGTGGTGGCCGTTCGCCTGGGTCTGTCCGGCGAGGACTGACCGGCGGGACACTCATGAGTGGACGAAGGTAAGCCGACCAAGGTCAGTCTCGTCCGCGAGCTTGTGTTCCCCCCTCCACGCTCCCACTCTGGAACCGGAGAATGAGACCTGAGGGCTGCCGTGACCAAGCGCACCGCGACAACAGTCAAGTTCACTGGGGCGATGACCGTCGATGGTATCCGGTCGGCCCGACGCCAGCTGCTGGCGGCCCTGGCCGAAGGTGATCACGTCAACGTCGATTGCAGCGGCGTCGAGGAAGCCGACGCCACCTTCATCCGGGTTCTCCTCGCCGCCCATGTGGGCGCCGCCTCCGCCGGCAAGACCGTCCGCCTCGCCAGTCCAGCCGAGGGCGCGTTGCGCGCCACCGTCGAACGCACCGGCTTTGCCGGTGACTCCGCTTCGGCCGAACGGCGCTTCTGGGACGCGGAATAGAGAGACTGGGAGTAGCACCATGCACGCCGCCACCCACCATGACCGTTCCGACGACATCGTCCGCCAGACCCCGCCGGCACTCCCCCCGTTCCGCAAGGCCGTGGTGGTGCGCAACGGCCCCCATTTCCATGAACTGATCCGGATTGCCCTGGGGTCGTTCGGCGTGACCGAAATCGTCGAGGCCCATGACGGCGACGAGGTCCTGGAGGTGCTGCACTCCTTCCCCGCCGACATGGTGATCATGGATTGGCGGATGGGCGGCAAGGGCTATCTCGCCTGCGCCCGCGGCATCAGAAGCGCCGGAAACGACCTCGCCGCCCGGTCGCCGATCGTCGTGGTCAGCGGCTATGGCTGCGACGACACGTCCTCCACCGCCCAGGCGGCGGGAGTGGACGTCTACCTCGACCGGCCGCTTTCGATCAAGCCGCTGTACGCCGGCTTCCTCCGGGCCGTGGGCGGCGTCGCCGGAACCGCCTGACCGGCTTCGTTAGAGTTTGATGCAGTAAGCTCTTAAGCCCGAGCGGCGTTCGAGCCCTGAAAAAGCGGATCTTTTTCGTACATACAGAACGCTACCTAGCCCATCTTCCCCTTCATCTTGAGGTCAATCTTGATGATGTGGTCGATCAGCCAGCTTTTGAGAAACACCGACAGCTCGGCGGTTGCCGCGCGCCCCTCTCCCAGTTGACCGGCGTGATAGCGCTCCACCAATTCGTCGAGACGATAGAGCAGCCATTCGTGCTGTTCCTTGTTCTCCTCGTAACCCTGATAGTGGCGGGCCTCCTGCAACCTTTCCTCACGCTCGAAATGCTCCTGGGTATAGCGCCGCAGCTTGACCAGGATGGTCCGCAAGCTGCCCTCGTCCACCGCGCCGGCACCGCGTAGCCCGGCCGCCTCGAAATCGTTGAGGATCGAGACGAGCCGACGGTGATCGTCGTCGATCTCCTTGATCCCCACACTCATCTGATCTCGCCATACGATGGCCATACCCTAACCGCCCTCCGCCATGCCGGACGGACATAGAAAAGGACCCCGAAAGGTCCTTTTCAAACGTCGTTATGTAACGGAATGGATCACGCCGTACCGGACGATCCACCTTCGCCCAGGGCCGCCTGCGCCGCCGCCAGCCGGGCGATCGGCACCCGGTAGGGCGAGCACGACACATAGTCGAGGCCCGCGCTCTGGCAGAAGCCGATGGAGGCGGGGTCGCCGCCATGCTCGCCGCAAATGCCGAGCTTGAGACCGGGCCGGGTGGCACGGCCGCGCTCGGCGGCGATGCGGATCAGCTCGCCGACGCCGGCCTGATCGAGGCTGGCGAAGGGATCATGCTCGTAGATGCCCTTGGCGCGGTAGACCTCGATGAAGGGGCCGGAATCGTCGCGGCTCATGCCGAAGGTGGTCTGGGTCAGATCGTTGGTGCCGAACGAGAAGAACTCGCCGGTCTGGGCGATCTCGCCCGCCAGCAGCGCGGCACGCGGCAGTTCGATCATGGTGCCGACCATGTACTTGACCGCGTATTTCTGCTCGGAGAACACCGCCTCGGCTTCCTTGTCGATGGCGGCCTTCATCAGGTCCAGTTCCTTCTTGGCGCCGACCAGCGGGATCATGATCTCGGGCACCACCGTCCGTCCGGTCTCGCGCGAGACATGCACCGCCGCCTCGAAGATGGCGCGGGCCTGCATCTCGTAGATCTCGGGATAGGTGATGCCGAGACGGCAGCCGCGATGACCCAGCATGGGATTGCTCTCATGCAGCGAGGCATTGCGGGCCTTGACCGCCGCCGGATCGATGCCGGCCGCCTTGGCGACCTCGGCGATGTCGGCTTCGGTCTGGGGCAGGAACTCGTGCAGCGGCGGGTCGAGCAGGCGGATGGTCACCGGCAGCCCCTGCATGATCTCGAACAGGTCGATGAAGTCCTGGCGCTGGAACGGCAGCAGCTTGGCCAGCGCGGCGCGGCGGCCCTTCTCGTCCTCGGCCAGGATCATCTCGCGCATGGCGATGATGCGCTTGGGGTCGAAGAACATGTGCTCGGTGCGGCACAGGCCGATGCCCTCGGCGCCGAACTTCCGCGCGGTGGCGGCGTCCAACGGGGTTTCGGCGTTGGCGCGGACCTTCAGCGTGCGGATGGTGTCCACCCACTCCATCAGGGTGCCGAAATCGCCGGTCAGCTCGGGCTGGACGGTGGCGACGGCGCCGAGGAAGACCTCGCCGGTGGAGCCGTCCAGGGTGATGACCTCACCCTCGCCGACCACCTGGCCACCGACTTTAAGGGTCTTGGCGGCGTAATCGACCCGGATCTCGCCGGCGCCGGCGACGCAGGGCGTGCCCATGCCGCGGGCCACCACCGCCGCATGGCTGGTCATGCCGCCGCGGGTGGTGAGGATGCCTTCCGCGACGTGCATGCCGCCGATATCCTCGGGCGAGGTCTCGATACGGACAAGGATGACCTTTTCCTTGCGGTTGTTGACCCAATCCTCGGCGTCCTCGGCCGAGAACACCACCTTACCCGAGGCGGCGCCGGGCGACGCCGGCAGGCCGCGCCCCAGGACCTTGCGCGGCGCCTTGGGGTCCAGCGTCGGATGCAGCAACTGGTCCAGCGAGGCGGGATCGATGCGCTTGATGGCGTCCTTGCGGGTGATCAGCCCTTCCCGCGCCATGTCCACGGCAATCTTCAGCGCCGCGTTGGTGGTGCGCTTGCCGGTGCGGGTCTGAAGCATCCACAGGCGCTTTTGCTGCACCGTGAACTCCATGTCCTGCATGTCCTTGTAGTGCGCCTCCAGCTTGTGGCGGATGGCGTTCAGCTCCTTGAACACCTCGGGCATGCACTCTTCCATGGCCGCCAGATCCGAACTCTGGGCGTTCTTGCCGGCAATGGTGAGCTGCTGCGGCGTACGGATGCCGGCCACCACGTCCTCGCCCTGGGCGTTGACCAGGAACTCGCCGTAAAAGGCGTTCTCGCCGGTCGAGGGATTGCGGGTGAAACAGACGCCGGTGGAACAATCGTCGCCCATGTTGCCGAACACCATGGACTGGACGTTGACGGCGGTGCCCCAGGTCGCGGGGATCTCGTGCAGGCGGCGATAGGTGATGGCGCGCTGGTTCATCCACGAACCGAACACGGCGCCGATGGCGCCCCACAACTGCTGATGGACGTCCTGAGGGAAGGGCTTGCCGATCTGCGCCTGGATCTTGTCCTTGTACTTGGCCACCACCTTCTTCCAGTCGTCGGCGGTCAGGTCGGTGTCAAGGCGGTAGTTCTTGTCCTCCTTGGCCTCCTCCAGGATCTCCTCGAAATTGTGGTGGTCGATGCCCAGCACCACGTTGGAGTACATCTGGATGAAGCGACGATAGCTGTCGTAGGCGAAGCGGGGATCGCCCGAACGCTTGGCCAGCCCCTCGACCGACTGGTCGTTGAGGCCGAGGTTAAGGATGGTGTCCATCATGCCCGGCATGGAGGCCCTGGCGCCCGAACGCACCGACACCAGCAACGGATCGGCGACCGAGCCGAACTTCAGCCCGATGACTTCCTCGACCTGGGCCAGCGCGGCCATGACCTCGTCCTTCAGGGTCTCGGGATAGGTCTCGCCATTGGCGTAGTAATAAGTGCAGACCTCGGTGCTGATGGTAAAGCCCGGAGGCACCGGAATTCCCAGATTGCTCATCTCGGCCAGGTTGGCGCCCTTGCCGCCGAGCAGATTCTTCATGTCGGCGCGCCCCTCGGCCCTGCCGCCCCCGAAGCCATAGACCCATTTCGTCATGGTGGTCGTCCTTACACTCGTTTTCGTGGACCTGTTCCCCTACCCCCTCCGAAGGAGGAGGCGCACACTATAAACGCTCGGCACCGCCGCCGGAAGAGGGCTATCCCTCCACCTTGGAGAAGTCGGCCAGCCGTCCCATCGCGCCGACGATCGAACCCAGCAGGCGCAGCCGGTTGACCCGCAATTCCGCCTGATCGGCGTTGACCGTCACCTTGTCGAAGAAGGCGTCCACCGGCCGGCGCACCGTCGCCAGCGCCGCCATGGCGGCGGCGAAGTCCTCGGCCGCCAGCGCCCTGTCCACCGCCGGTCCCAGCCCGGCCAGGGCGGCGGCCAAAGCCCGCTCCTCGTCCTGGCGCAGCAGGGTCGCGTCGACGGCGCCACCAAAGCCGGCGCCGTCCTTCTTCTCCTCGATACGCACGATGTTGGCGGCACGGCGATAGGCCACCAGCAGATTGGCGCCGTCGTCAGAGGCGAGGAAGGCGCCCAGCGCCTCGACCCGCTTCAGCAGGCGGACCAGATCGTCCTCGCCGCCGAGCGAGAAGATGGCGTCGATCAGGTCGTGGCGGACACCTTTCTCCTTCAGCGCCACCTTGAGGCGGTCGGCGAAGAAGTCGAGCAACGCCCCGGCAACCTCGGCCGAACCGGCCTCCAGCTCGGTATCGAACAGCCCCCAGGCGTGCTCGAACACTTGGCGCAGCGGCAGCCGCAGGTTGTTCTCGACCACCAGACGGATGACGCCAAGGGCGGCGCGGCGCAGCGCGAAGGGATCCTTCGAGCCGGTCGGCCGCTCGAAGATGGCGAAGAAGCCCACCAGGGAGTCGATCTTGTCGGCCAGGGCGACCGCCACCGACACCGGCGCGGTCGGGCACGAATCCGACGGCCCCACCGGCGAGTAGTGTTCGGCGATGGCGGCGGCGACCTCGGGCTTCTCGCCGTCGCCCCGGGCGTAGTAGCGCCCCATGACGCCCTGAAGCTCGGGAAACTCGCCCACCATTTCCGACGACAGATCGGCCTTGGCCAGACCGGCGGCGCGCTCGGCGGCGGCAATGTCGGCACCGGTCCGCCGGGCGATGTCACGGGCCAGTTGCTCCATGCGCACCATCTTGTCCAGCATGGTGCCCAGGCTGGCATAGAAGGTGCGGTCGGACAGCCTGGGCATGCGCGACTCCAGGGAATGCCGGCGATCGGACTCCCAGAAGAACTTGGCATCCGACAGCCGGGCGCGCAGCACGCGTTGGTTGCCGGCGACAATGGCGGCCCCGCCGTCGGACGATTCCATGTTGGCGATGACGACGAAGCGCGGCGCCAGCGAGCCGTCCGCCTTCAGCAGGCTGAAATACTTCTGGTGGCTGCGCATGGAGGTGATCAGCACCTCGGCCGGCACATCCATGAACGACTCGTCGATGGAACCGACCAGCGGCACCGGCCATTCCACCAGCCCGGTGACCTCGGCCAGCAGGCCGTCGTCGGCCTTCAGCGTCAGCCCCTCGGCCGCCGCCAGGGCCTCGGCCCCCGACAGGATGGCGTGGCGGCGCTCGACCGGGTCGAGCATCACCTTGGCGTGGCGCAGCTTGGCGGCATAATCGGCGAAGTCCTTGACCCGCAGGCTTTCGGGCGCCAGGAAGCGATGACCGGCGGTCAGGTCGCCGGCGATGATGGCGCCGAAACTCACCGGCACCACCCCGCCGTCGAACAGGGCAAGGATCGACTGCAACGGCCGTACCCAGCGCACCGCCGGCGAACCGGCGAGATTGGCGCCCCACCGCTGCGACTTCGGCCAGGGGAAGCCGGCCATGGCGGCCTCGACCACGTCCTTCAGCACCTCGGGGGTCGGACGGCCCTTGCGCGAAATGACAGCGAAGAAGAACACGCCCTTGCCGGTGTCGCGCTGCTCCAACTGGCCTTCACTCAGGCCGGTGGACTTGAGGAAACCCTCCAGCGCCTGGGCGGGCGAGCCGACGCGGGGGCCGCGCCGTTCCTCGGACACGTCGGGACCGGCGGCGGGCAACCCCTCGATCACCAGCACCAGCCGGCGCGGCGTCACATAGGCACGAGCGGCATCGAAGGCGATGCCGTTGGCGGCCAGCCCGTCGGTCACCAGCTTGCGCAGGTCCTCGGCGGCGCGGGCCTGCATGCGGGCGGGGATTTCCTCGGAGAAGATCTCAAGCAGGAACTCGGCCATGTCTCAAGCCTCCTTCGGCGAGCGGGAGGCAAGCCAGCCTTCGCAGCAGGCCTTGGCCAGGGCGCGGACCCGGCCGATATAGGCCTGGCGCTCGGTTACCGAGATGACGCCACGGGCATCGAGCAGATTGAAGCGATGGCTGGCCTTGATGCACTGGTCATAGGCCGGCAGCGCCACCCCCTTGGCCAACAGGTTCTGGCACTCGGTCTCGGCGTCGAGGAAGTGGCGCAGCAGCATGTCGGTGTCGGCATGCTCGAAATTGTGGGCGGAATATTCCTTCTCGGCCTGAAGGAAGACGTCGCCGTAGGTGACGCCGTCGCCATTGAAGTCAAGGTCGTAGACGTTCTCGACGCCTTGGATGTACATGGCGAGGCGTTCGAGGCCATAGGTCAGCTCCACCGCCACCGGATCGCATTCGATGCCGCCGACCTGCTGGAAATAGGTGAACTGAGTCACCTCCATGCCGTCGCACCACACCTCCCAGCCCAGGCCCCAGGCGCCCAGCGTCGGGCTTTCCCAGTCGTCCTCGACGAAGCGGATGTCATGGGCCAGCGGGTCGATGCCCAGCCGGCGCAGGCTTTCCAGATAAAGCTCCTGGGAATTGGGCGGGCTGGGCTTCAGCAGCACCTGATACTGATAGTAGTGCTGCAAGCGGTTGGGGTTTTCGCCATAGCGGCCGTCCTTGGGCCGCCGCGACGGCTGGACATAGGCGCATTTCCACGGGTCCGGCCCCAGCGCGCGCAGCGTCGTCGCCGGGTGGAAGGTACCGGCGCCGACCTCCATGTCGTAGGGCTGGAGGATAACACAGCCCTGCTCGGCCCAGAAGGCCTGGAGGGTAAGGATCAGGCTCTGGAAGCTGGGCTTCCCGGCGCCGTTGCTGCCCATGGGAGTCCGCCGTTCGGCTGGGGTTGTAACGAAATCGCCGCAACCCTAACGATGGTGCCGGGGGCGGTCAAGGGCGGGGCCGCATCC
Organism: uncultured Rhodospirillaceae bacterium; assembly: GCA_903901915.1. Classification (GTDB taxonomy): domain Bacteria; phylum Pseudomonadota; class Alphaproteobacteria; order Rhodospirillales; family Magnetospirillaceae; genus Phaeospirillum. The sequence continues at coordinate 61,248 of CAIUSV010000046.1, forward strand.
CACCCGCCAATACCCCCACGCCGCCCGGTGTTGCCAAGGCCAAGCGTCCGGGAGTAGGGTTCCACCCCGGTTTCACCAGGATGGTTCCGATGCGCCCCGACCTCGCGGCCAAGTATGACCTTCGCGTCCCCCGCTACACTTCGTATCCCACCGCGCCGCACTTTCATCCCGGCGTGACCGGCGAGACCTATCGCGGCTGGCTGGGCGGCGTCGATCCCGCGCTGGAACTGTCGCTTTACCTCCATATCGCCTTCTGCGCCGAGATGTGCTGGTTCTGCGGCTGCCACACCAAGATCACCAAACGCTACGCCCCGGTCGCCGCCTATATGGAGGCGCTATGGCGCGAGATCGAACTGGTGGCCGAGGCGCTGCCCACCCGCATGACCGCGCGGCACATCCATTTCGGCGGCGGCAGCCCGACCATCCTCAAATCCGATGATTTCGTCCGCACCATCGATCTGCTGAAAAGCCGCTTCCTGCTGAAGGACGGGGCCGAGGTGGCGGTGGAGCTGGACCCGCGCACCGCCGACGAAGCCTATGTCGAGGCCATGGCCGGCGCCGGGGTGACGCGGGCATCCATCGGGGTACAGGACCTCGACCCCAAGGTGCAACAGGCCATCAACCGCATCCAGCCCTACGACGTCACCGAGCGGGTGGTGGAGTGGCTGCGCAAGTACCGGGTGCCCGAGGTCAATATCGACCTGATCTACGGCCTGCCCCACCAAAGCGTCGATGGACTGCTGAAGACCATCGAGACCGCCGTCGAGGGCTTCAAGCCGCGCCGGGTGGCGCTGTTCGGCTATGCCCATGTGCCGTGGATGAAGAAGCACCAGCGCCTGATCCCGGAAGAAAGCCTGCCCGACACCAACGCCCGCTGGCAGCAATACGAATTGGGCTGCCGGCTGCTGACCGAGACCCTGGGCTATGTCCAGATCGGCCTCGACCATTTCGCCGCCCCCGACGACGCCATGGCGGTGGCGCTGAAGGAAAAGCGGCTGCACCGCAACTTCCAGGGCTACACCACCGACAGCGCCACCACCCTGATCGGCTTCGGCGCCTCGGGGATCGGCTCGCTGCCCCAGGGCTACGTCGCCAACGAGGGCGAGGTCCACGCCTATCAGCGCACCATCGCCTCGGGCGGTCTTGCCGTCACCCGCGGCATCGCCATCAACGACGACGACCGCCTGCGCCGCGAGATCATCGAGCGGCTGATGTGCGACCTGGAGATCGACCTGGACGCGGTCGCCGGCCGCCACGGCGTCGATGGCGGCCGGTTCGACGCCGAACTGGCCGGTCTGGCGCCGTTGCAGGCGGATGGCCTGGTCAAGGTGGATGGCCACCGCATCGCGGTCACCGAGGAGGGCCGCACCCTGGTCCGCGCCGTCTGCGCCGCCTTCGACCGCTATCTCAAGGCCGGCGAGCAGCGCCACTCCAAGGCGGTCTGACCGGGTAGGCCGACCACCACCCGCAATGCCCCGAGGTCCTGCCCCTAGGGGTGTTGTTCCCGTCCCTCGATCCATGCAGAGTCACTTGGCGCACAAGACCCCGGAAGGGGCGGATCCGTCAGGGAGAGCACGCCGCCTATGGACCAATCCAAGCGATACGTCAGGCTCGATCTCGCCGAGGATGACCTGATCGCCGGCGGCGGCCATGTTCTGTGCGCCTATCGCATGCAGCCCAAGGCCGGACACACCTATCTCGCCGCCGCCGCCCATTTCGCCGCCGAATCCTCCACCGGCACCAATGTCGAGGTCTGCACCACCGACGACTTCACCCGCTCGCTCGATGCGCTGGTCTACCTGATCGACGAAACGCGCGGCCAGATGCGGATCGCCTTTCCCATCGCGCTGTTCGACCGCAACATCATCGACGGCCGCGCCATGATCGCCTCGTTCCTGACCCTGGCGGTCGGCAACAATCAGGGCATGTCCGACATCGACTTCGCCAAGCTGATGGATTTCTACATGCCGCCGGACCTGCTGTCCCTGTTCGACGGCCCCGCCTGCAACATCGCCGACCTGTGGCGGGTGCTGGGCCGTCGCCAGATCAACGGCGGCATGGTGGCCGGCACCATCATCAAGCCCAAGCTGGGCCTCAGGCCGCAGCCGTTCGCCGACGCCTGCTATCGCTACTGGCTGGGCGGCGACTTCATCAAGAACGACGAGCCCCAGGGCAATCAGGTGTTCGCGCCGTTGCGCCAGATCATCGGGCTGGTGGCCGATTCCATGCGCCGCGCCCAGGACGAAACCGGCGAGGCCAAACTGTTTTCCGCCAACATCACCGCCGACGATCCCGCCGAGATGATCGCGCGCGCCCACGTCATCCTCGACGCCTTCGCCGAGAACGCCGGCCATGTCGCCTTCCTGGTGGACGGCTTCGTCGCCGGCCCGACGGCGGTCGCCACCTGCCGCCGCAACTTCCCCGACCACTTCCTGCACTACCACCGCGCCGGCCATGGCGCCGTCACCTCGCGCCAGTCGCGGCGGGGCTATTCCGTGCTGGCCCACATGAAGATGGCGCGGCTGATCGGCGCCAGCGGCATCCACACCGGCACCATGGGCTTCGGCAAGATGGAGGGCGACCCGGCGGAAAAATGCGTCGCCTACATGCTGGAACGCGACAGCGCCGAGGGCCTGTGCTTCCGCCAGGACTGGCACGGCATGAAGGCCTGCACCCCCATCATCTCGGGCGGCATGAATGCGCTGCGGCTGCCGGGATTCTTCACCAATCTGGGACATTCCAACGTCATCCAGACCTCGGGCGGCGGCGCCTTCGGCCACCGCGACGGTCCGACCGCCGGAGCTATATCGCTTCGCCAGGCCCATCAATCATGGGTCGACGGCGTCGATCTGGTGGAGTATGCCATGGGGCATCCCGAACTGAGGGGGGCCTTCGCGTCGTTCCCCGACGACGCCGACCGGCTGTATCCCGGTTGGCGGGAGAAGCTTGGGATCGCCTGAGGCATACCGGGAGTCATTCTAACCGTGTCGCGGAAGCACCCGATCATCGCCGTCACCGGATCATCGGGCGCGGGCACCTCCTCGGTCAGGGAGGCGTTCGAGCACATGTTCCGCCGCGAGGGCGTCAAACCGGCGGTGGTCGAGGGCGACAGCTTCCACCGGTTCGACCGTGCCGGCATGAAGAAGGCCATGGCCGAGGCCGAGCGCACCGGCCGCCGCACCTTCAGCCATTTCGGCCCCGACGCCAATCTGTTCCCCGAGCAGGAAGCGCTGTTCGCCGCCTATGGCGCCACCGGGCGCGGCCGCCGTCGCCACTACGTCCACAATCAGGCCGAGGCCGCCGCCTTCGCCCATCTCAGCGCCGGGCCGGGCGAGTTCACCCCCTGGGAAGACCTGCCCGAGGATACCGACTGCCTGTTCTACGAAGGTCTGCACGGCTGCGTCGTCACCAGGGACGCCAACGTCGCCCAGCACGTCGATCTCAAGGTCGGCGTGGTGCCGGTGATCAATCTGGAATGGATTCAGAAGATTCACCGCGACACCAGCGAACGCGGCTATTCCGAAGAGGCGGTGATGGACACCATCCTTCGCCGCATGCACGATTACGTCCATTACATCGTGCCGCAATTCAAGCTGACCGACGTCAACTTCCAGCGGGTCCCGGTGGTCGACACCTCGGACCCGATCATCGCCCGCGACATTCCCACCGCCGACGAAAGCCTGGTGGTGATCCGCTTTCGCAAGCCGGACCGCTTCGCCGTGGACTTCCCGTTCCTGTTGCAGATGATCAACGATTCCTGGATGAGCCGCCGCAACACCATCGTCGTGCCGGGCGGCAAGATGGGCTTGGCCATGGAACTGATTCTGACCCCCATCCTGGGCAGGATCATGGAGACCCGCCGGGCGCTGCTGAAATAGCCGCCGCCCCTACACCAGACACCGGGACAGATTGACCAGGAAGTCGCCGATCAGATGATGGGGATCGGCACCGAATTCCTTGCGGAAGGCGTCGTCGTCCCCAAGGGGAAGTTCGGTCAGCGGGTCGAACAGGGCGTGGAAGAAAATACAGAACTCGCGCTCGCCGAACACCAACGGCTCCTCGCCGGGATCGTGGTCGCGGGTGACGAAGGCGTTGGACGCCACCGAGACCGTGGCCGGGCGATACTGCATCAGCTTGATGAACCAGTCCTTGCGCAGTTCATAGCGTTTGAACGACGCCGAGATCTGAACCAGCGCATGCCACAGCACCAGCTTGGCCCTGGCATCCTCGTAGAAGGCGTCCCAGGTGAACTCGTCGCCGAGATCCTCCTTCAACGCCGCGACGATGTCGTTGCACCGCGCGGAATAGTCCTCGGCCGCATCGCCCAGCGCCAGATGAAGAAACGAAAAGATGTTCGTCACCAGATCGCGGTCGAGCAACTCGTCTTGAAACAACTGGCTGAGCGGGTGAACCACCAGCCGGCCAAAGGCGTTGGTGCGGCGCTGCTCGCGCTTCTCGCTTTCGACGATCTCCATCATCTCGCGGTAGGAGCGATGGTAGAAATCGTCGAACCCGGTGGATACCTTCAGCCCGGCAACGATGGTCTCCAGCAGCTTCATGCTGAGCGGATGGCCGTTTCCCGCCTGCTCTACCGCCTGCACCAGGGCATCAAGCACCACGTTTGTGGTCTTGCGCAAATGACGCGGACCTCTCGCCCCCATTCCCTGGACCCTTTGCTTTTATAGTATTGGCGATTCCACACAATATAGAACGCGGCGGATTGCTTTTCCAGTTGCCCTAACCCCGCAGCCATTCCACCAGCGCCGCCGACACCGCCTCGGGCTGTTCGATGGGCGAAAGATGGCCGCAGTCGGGTATGGTCACCCGCCGGGCACCGGGGATCAGGGCCGCGATCTCGTCGTGGCGGTCGGGCGGCGTCAGGGTATCGTCGGCGCCGCACAGCACCAGGGTGGGACAGCGCACCCGGGACAGCGACTCTCGGGAATCCGGCCGCCCCATGATGGCATTCTGCTGGCGGATATAGGCGTCCTTGCCAAGGGTTCGCGCCATGTCCTTGACCACCTTGGTGATGCCGTCGTCGGCCAACGAGGCCGGGCACAGCAGATTGGGCAGCATGGTCGGCATGATCTTGTCGAAACCGCCGGCCCGGGCGGCGGCGATGCCGTCGAGGCGGCGCTGCGACTGTTCCGGCGTATCGGGCCGGGCGGTGGTGTCGAGCAGGGCCAGACGCTCCACCCGCTCGGGCGAGTGCCGCATGATCTCCATGCAGACATAGCCGCCCATGGACAGCCCGGCCAGGGCGAAGCGGCGGGGCGCCACCGCCAGCACCCGATGAGCCATGCGCTCCAAGGTGTCGTCATGGGTAAGGTCGGCCAGCAGCACCTCGGCCTCGGCGTGAAGCGTCCGGGCCTGATGGCGCCACAGCCGGGCGTCGTTGAGCAGACCGGGCAGCAGGATCAGCGTGGGGGACATGGACGAACTCCTACTTCACCAACGCCGACAGGTCCTTGAACTCCGGCGTTCCGGCCTTGTGCAACCACTCGAACACCACCATCTCGACCGTCGCCACCTCGACACCGTTGGCGGCCAGACGCGCCATGGCGACCTGATGATTGGCCTCGGTGCGCGACCCGCAGGCATCGGCCACCACCACCGGCTCGAATCCGGCCTGGCGAAAGCCCAGCGCGCTTTGCAGCACGCAGACATGGGCCTCGATGCCGGCGATCACCACCTGGGGACGGCCGAAGCCGTCGAACCGCTGACGCATGGCCGGGTCGGCGGCACAGGAGAAATGCAGTTTTTCCATCACCGACCCTTCGGGCGCCAACTCCGCCAATTCGCCGACGGTGGCGCCCAGGCCCTTGGGGTACTGCTCGCTCACCACCAACGGCAGGCCCAGCCTGACCGCCGCGCGCATCAGCAAGGCACAGCCGCGATAAACCCGGCGCGGTTCGGCCATCACCGGCGCCAGCCCCAGCTGGACATCGACGATGAGCAGGCAGGAACGATCGGCTTGGATCAGCATGGCGGTTCTCCCGTCGCCCGGCGACGCAGGCAAAGAAAAAGCCTATCGGGCGGCGAGGTCGGACGCAAACATTGACTTGGGCGCGCGAAACCCTATTATCCCGCCGCACATGACATCCCCGACTGAAATCGGCCGCTCGGACGGCCCGGACATCGCCCCGACGACATTTGAAGACCTCGGCCTCGGGCCCGAGATCCTGAATGCGCTCGCCGAGGCCGGATACACCACCCCGACCCCCATCCAGGCCCAGGCGATTCCCGTGGTGCTGATGGGGCGCGACGTGCTGGGCTGTGCCCAGACCGGCACCGGGAAAACCGCCTCGTTCACCCTGCCGATGATCGAGATCCTGGCCGCCGGCCGCGCCAAGGCGCGCATGCCCCGCTCGCTGATCCTGGCGCCGACGCGGGAACTGGCGGCACAGGTCGCCGACAATTTCGACAAGTACGGCAAGTACCACAAGCTCAACAAGGCGCTGATCATCGGCGGCGAATCCATGAGCGATCAGGTTGCCCTGCTTGATCGCGGCGTCGACGTGCTGATCGCCACCCCGGGCCGCCTGCTCGACATGTTCGAGCGCGGCCGCATCCTGCTCAACGACGTCAAGGTGCTGGTGATCGACGAGGCCGACCGTATGCTCGACATGGGCTTCATTCCCGATGTCGAACGCATCGTCGGCCTGCTGCCCAAGATCCGCCAGACCCTGTTCTTCTCGGCGACGCTGGGGCCGGAAATCCGCCGGCTGGCCGATGCCTTCCTGATGAACCCGAAGGAAATCACCGTTTCGCCCGGCACCTCGACCGCCACCACCGTGGTCCAGGCCATGGCCGTGGTCGAGGAAATCGACAAGCGCGAGACGCTGCGCCACCTGATCCGGGTCGAGGAAGTCAAGAACGCCTTCATCTTCTGCAACCGCAAGCGCGACGTGGACGTGCTGTACCGCTCGCTGAAAAAGCACGGCTTCGACGTGGTGCAGTTGCATGGCGACATGGCCCAGGCCGCCCGTGGCGAGACGCTGGAAAAGTTCAAGAAAGGCGAGGTCCGCCTGATGGTCTGTTCCGACGTCGCCGCCCGCGGTCTCGACGTCTCGGCGGTCAGCCACGTCTTCAATTTCGACGTTCCCATCCATGCCGAGGATTATATCCACCGCATCGGCCGTACCGGCCGCGCCGGCATGACCGGGCGCGCCTTCACCATCGCCACCCCCGACGACGGCAAGTTCGTCGTCGCCATCGAAAAGCTGATCGGCAACCCCATCCCCCGCATCGAGGTCGAGGGCGTTCCCGCCCTGGAACTGGACATGTCGGCGCGCAAGGGTCGCGGCGGCCGGGGCGCGCCCCGTGGCGCCGAAAAGCCGGCGCGGGGCGGCGATCGCCCGGCGCGAGGTGGGCGCAAGCCGCGCGAAGCGGCCGCCCCCTCCGAGGTGGTGGCCCCCGCCGAGGAAACGCCGGTCGTCCAGACCGATACCCCGCCCGAGGCGGTGGCCGAACGTCCCCGGCGGGAAGACAGAAGCCGTGGTCGCGACCGCGAGGCCGCCCCCAAGCGGGAAGAGCAGCCGCGCGAGGAACGCGGCCGGGGACGCGGCCGTGACGACCGTGGCGGCCGCCGCCGTGGCCGCATCGACGAACTGGGCATCGGCGAGATGCTGCACGCCGATGGCGTGATCGGCTTCGGCGACCACATGCCCGACTTCATCCGCGCCGACTTTCCGCTGCCGTCCAAGGCGTCGGCGCGCGAGGATTCCGAATCGGAGGACTGAGATGCAGACCATCTTCGTCATGGTGAAGTGCGAACTGGGCCGCGCCTATCAAGTCGCCGACGAAGCGGTCGATATCGAGCAGGTCTCCGAGGTCCATTCCATCTCCGGCCAATACGACCTGATGCTGAAGTGCTACCTCGACGATGGCACCGATCTCGGCCAGTTCGTGGTCGATACCGTCCAGAAGCTGCCTGGGGTCAAGGACACCTTCACCCTGATCGCCTTCAAGGCGTTCGCCTGATCCGCGCCCAACCCGACCGGGTGGCCGCCAACCTATCCACAGGAATCTTCGATCAGCCGTCGCCGGGGCGTTCCTTCGCTTGACCCGGCCGACGACTCTCGGCAAAAACACCTCACCCGCAGGGGAACGGCTGCCGTTTTCCATGGCGACACCGCAGCATAAGGACCGTCGATGACCTCCCACGCCGACATGGCCAACGCCATCCGCTTTCTCAGCATGGACGCCATCGAAAAGGCCAAGTCCGGCCATCCCGGCATGCCCATGGGCATGGCCGACGTGGCGACCGTGCTGTTCAGCCGCTTCCTCAAGTTCGACGCCAAGGCGCCGAAATGGGCCGACCGCGACCGCTTCGTGCTGTCGGCCGGTCACGGCTCGATGCTGCTCTACGCCCTGGGCTACCTGACCGGGTTCGACGATCTCGACATCGAGCAGATCAAGAACTTCCGCCAGATGGGCTATCGCACCGCCGGCCACCCCGAGTTCGGCCACGTCGCCATCGCCGACACCACCACCGGGCCGTTGGGCCAGGGCATCGCCAACGCCGTCGGGTTCGCCCTGGCGGAACGGATGCAGGCGGCGCGTCACGGCTCGGAACTGGCCGACCACTTCACCTACGTCATCGCCGGTGACGGCTGCCTGATGGAAGGGATCAGCCAGGAGGCGATCTCGCTGGCCGGGGTGTGGAAGCTGGGCAAGCTGATCGTGCTGTGGGACGACAACCACATCTGCATCGACGGCGACACCGCCATCGCCACCTCCGACGACCAGTTGGCCCGCTTCGCCGCCTCGAACTGGGACGTGGCGCGGGTGGACGGCCACGACCCCGAGGCCATCGCCGCCGCCATCGCCGCCGCCCAAAAAACCGGCCAGCCCAGCCTGATCGCCTGCAAGACGGTGATCGGCTTCGGCGCGCCGACCAAGGCCGGCAGCGAGAAAACCCACGGTTCGCCGCTGGGGGCCGACGAAATCGCCGGAGCGCGGGCCAAGCTGAATTGGCCGCACGCCCCGTTCGAGATTCCCGCCGAGATTCTCGCCGCCTGGCGTGCCGTCGGCTCGCGGGGCGGGGCCTTGCGCGCCGCCTGGGAAAAGCGCCTTGCCGTCGCCCCGACCCGGGCCGAGTTCGAGCGCACCGTCTCGGGCCGCCTGCCCGACGGCTGGAAGCAGGCCGCCGCCGCGTTCAAGGCCAAGGCCGCCGCCGAGCAGCCCAAATGGGCTACCCGCAAGGCCAGCCAGGAGGCGCTGGAGGCGCTGACGGCGGCGATCCCCGAGATGATCGGCGGCTCGGCCGACCTGACCCATTCCAACCTGACCATCACCAAGGCCACCCGGCCGGTGACACCCGCCGACTTCTCCGGCCGCTACCTTCATTACGGCGTGCGCGAGCACGGCATGGCGGCGGTGATGAACGGCCTTGCCCTGCACGGCGGCTTCATCCCCTATGGCGGCACCTTCCTGATCTTCGCCAACTACCTGTGGCCGGCGTTGCGCATGAGCGCCATGATGGGCCAGCGGGTGCTGTATGTGCTGACCCACGATTCCATCGGCCTGGGCGAGGACGGCCCCACCCACCAGCCGATCGAGACCTTGGCGGCGCTGCGCGCCACCCCCAACGTGCTGGTGTTCCGCCCCGCCGATCCGGTCGAGACCATGGAGGCCTACGAGGCGGCGTTGGAAAGCGCCGCCGGCCCCAGCGTCTTCGCCTTGTCGCGCCAGAATCTGCCGACATTGCGCACCGCCGACGGCGGCGAAAACCTGACCGCCAAGGGCGCCTACGTGCTGTCCGAGGCCAAGGGCAAGCGCCAGGTCACCCTGCTCGCCACCGGCTCCGAAGTCAGTCTGGCGCTGGACGCCCAGAAGCTGCTGGCCGACAAGGGAGTCGCCGCCGCCGTGGTATCGATGCCGTGCTGGGAGCTGTTCGAGCGCCAGCCGAAGGAGTATCGTTCCACCGTATTGGGCGAAGGCACCGTCCGCGTCGCCGTCGAGGCGCTGGGGACCTTCGGCTGGGAACGCTGGGTCGGCCTTGACGGAGCCATCGTCGGCATGACCGGTTTCGGCGCCTCGGCCCCCGCCGACAAGCTCTACCAGCATTTCGGCATTACCGCCCAGGCGGTCGCCGACGCCGCCATGACCCGCCTATAGCCGGGAAAATCGCCAGGAAGGAGAAAACGTCACATGTCTCTCGTTTCGATGCGCCAGCTCCTCGACCACGCCGCCGAGAACAGCTACGGCATTCCCGCCTTCAACGTGAACAACATGGAGCAGGTCAAGGCGATCATGGAGGCCGCCTCGGCCTGTGACGCCCCGGTCATCCTCCAGGCCTCGGCCGGCGCCCGCAAATATGCCGGCGAGGCCTTTCTGCGCCACCTGATCCTTGCCGCCATCGAGTCCTATCCCTCGATCCCGGTATGCATGCACCAGGACCACGGCACCTCGCCCGCCATCAACGTGCGCGCCATCCAGTCCGGCTTCTCGTCGGTGATGATGGACGGCTCGCTGCGCGAGGACGGCAAGACCCCCGCCAGTTGGGACTACAACGTCGCCGTCACCAGGCAGGTGGTGGATATCGCCCATGCCTGCGGCGTCTCGGTCGAAGGTGAACTGGGCTGTCTCGGCTCGCTGGAAACCGGCACCGCCGGCAAGGAGGACGGCGTCGGCGCCGAGGGCAAGCTTGACCATTCGCAGCTGTTGACCGATCCCGACGAGGCCGCCGAGTTCGTCAAGCAGACCCAGGTCGATGCCCTGGCCATCGCCATCGGCACCAGCCACGGCGCCTACAAGTTCACCCGCCCACCGACCGGCGAAGTGCTGGCGATCAAGCGAATCAAGGAGATTCACGCCCGCATTCCCAACACCCATCTGGTGATGCACGGCTCCAGCTCGGTGCCGCAGGACCTGCTGAAGATCGTCAACGATTACGGCGGCGCCCTGGGCCAGACCTACGGCGTTCCGGTCGAGGAAATCGTCGAGGGCATCAAGCACGGCGTGCGCAAGATCAACATCGACACCGATCTGCGTCTGGCCGTCACCGGCACCATCCGCAAGTACTTCCACGACAACCCCAAGAAGTTCGATCCGCGCGACTATCTCAAGCCCTCGATCGCGTCCATGGTCGAGGTCTGCAAGAGCCGCTACGAAGCCTTCGGCACCGCCGGCCGCGCCTCCAAGATCAAGGTGGTCGGCCTGGAGGACATGAGTGCCCGCTATGCCAAGGGCGAACTTGCCCCCAAGGTGAACTAGAGTTTCCCGCATTTAAGCTGAAACGGAAAATCGGGAAACTCCTGAGCCAGAGCGGCGTTTGAGCCATGAAAAAGCGCAGCTTTTTCGTACAACCAGACTCCTAGAGTGCTTCAGCTTGAAGCTGAGCACTCTAGGAGTCTCCATCAGCGGCCCTCGCCTCCGGCTCAAGCGCCGCTCGGGCTTGGTGGCACGAAAGAACCGTCCATGACCGTCAAGATCGCGCCCTCCATCCTGTCCGCCGACTTCGCCCGCCTGGGCGAGGAGGTCAAGGCCATCGACGCCGCCGGATGCGATTGGGTTCACATCGACGTCATGGACGGCCATTTCGTCCCCAACCTCACCTTCGGTCCGGCCATCATCAAGGCGGTGCGGCCCTACACCACCAAGGTGTTCGACGTCCACCTGATGATCGACCCGGCCCAACCCTATCTCGAGGACTACGCCAAGGCCGGGGCCGACATCATCACCGTCCATGCCGAGGCCGACGCCCACATCGACCGCTCATTGCAGTTCATCCGCTCGCTGGGCAAGAAGGCCGGGCTGTCGCTCAATCCGGCGACGCCGGAAAACGTCATCGAATACGTCATCGACAAGCTCGACCTGATTCTGGTGATGAGCGTCAATCCCGGCTTCGGCGGCCAAAGCTTCATCGAGTCCCAATTGGACAAGATCGCCCGCATCCGCCGCATGATCGGCGGGCGCCCCATCGACCTTCAGGTCGATGGCGGCGTCACCGCCGACAACGCCCACCGGGTGATCGCCGCCGGCGCCAACGTGCTGGTGGCCGGCTCGGCGGTATTCAAGACCGCCGACTACGGCGCCAATATCGCCGCCATCCGGGCCTCACGGCCGAGCTAAGGTCACACCCTCGGCCAACTGCGGGTCGGCCACGGGCTCCCCCCGCGCCAATGACAGCGGCAGCACTCCCGCCCAGACCGGTCGGTCCATGTCCCCGGCGTCATCGACCGGCGGGCCGGACCGCGCCTTGGCCGCCCCCTCGGCGATGGTCAGCGACAACACCCGGGTGATGGCCAGTTCCTTGGCGGTCGGCGGCCGCACATGGGGATAGCGGCCGGGCGACAGCTTTTCGATCAGCGCCGCCAGCGCCGCTTCCTTGGCGGCCGGGTCCGTCACCTCCTCGGCGCGGCCGAACAGCACGACCGAGCGGTAATTCATGGAGTGATGCATGGCCGAACGGCCCAGCACCAGCCCGTCCACCAGCAAGACGGTGACGCACAACTCGGCCCCCGCCGCCATGGCCCGCCCCAGGCGGCTGCCCATGCCGCCATGGACGTAGAGACGATCGCCGATCCGCCAGTGGGCGGTTGGTATACCGACCGGTCGGCCATCCTCGACGAAAGCCACGGTACAGGCCGGCGCCTCGTCCAGAATGGCGTAGATGTCGGCTTCATCATAACTGCCGCGATGACTGCGCTGGCGAAGGGTGGTGCGGTCGGTCCTGGCAAGCATGGCGGCAATCCGGCGGGAAACGGGAACCGCGGCATTCTTTCACAGCCCCCGCCGGGTTGACCATCCCGACGGACATCATAGATCCGCCGGCCGTCACAAAACCTTCATCATTCCGTCGCCGTGCTGTAACACCGCCCCGTTATGGTGTGGGCGTGGAGGCTTGGCCTCCGTTTCCGAATGCCCCATTGGAGGTCTCATGATCAGGAAGACCATGGCCGTCGCCGCCGTCGCGGTTGCCGCCGTCGCCACCGCCGGTGCCGCCCACGCCCGCGATCAGATCCGCATCGTCGGGTCCTCGACCGTCTATCCGTTCTCCACCGCCGTCGCCGAGCAGTTCGGCAAGGCCGGCAAGTTCAAGACCCCGGTGGTCGAGAGCACCGGCACCGGCGGCGGCATGCGCCTGTTCTGTTCCGGTGTCGGCGACGGCTTCCCCGACATCACCAACGCTTCGCGCCGCATCACCGCGTCCGAGTTCGAGACCTGCACCAAGAACGGTGTCACCGCCATCACCGAGGTGGTGATCGGCTTTGACGGCATCGTCTTCATCAACGCCAAGTCCGGCCCCAAGTTCACGCTGACCCGGGCGCAGATGTACAAGGCCACCGCCAAGGACGTTCCGGTCGGCGGCAAGCTGGTCGCCAACCCCTACAAGAGCTGGAGCGACGTCGATCCGTCGCTGCCCAAGGAGCCGATCCTGGTCTACGGTCCGGCCCCCAATCACGGCACCCGCGACGCCTATGTCGAACTGGTGCTGGACCCCGCCTGCGAGGCTCAGCCCGAGATCAAGGCGCTGGACAAGGACGCCAGGAAGAAGGCGTGCCAGACCGTGCGCGAGGATGGCGCCTGGGTCGAGGTTTCCGAGAACTACACCGTGATCCAGCAGAAGATCACCTCCAACCCGGCGGCAGTCGGCGTGATCACCTTCAGCTACCTCGACCAGAACGCCGACAAGGTTCAGGCCGCGCCGGTGGACGGGGTGGTCGCCACCTACGACAACATCGCCAGCAACAAGTATCCGGTGTCGCGCCCGCTGTTCTTCTATATCAAGAAGCAGCACGTCGGCATGGTGCCCGGCATCAAGGAATACGTCGCCGAGTTCACCAGCGACAAGGCCTGGGGCAAGGAAGGCTATCTCTCCGAGAAGGGCCTGATCGCGTCGCCCGACGCCGTCCGCAAGGATCAGGCCACCAACGCCAAGACCCTCGGCGACCTGAAGATGTAGTATCGTCGGGCAGAGGCCGGATCTTCGGCCTCTGCCTCCCGTTCGCCCGGCCACAGAGATTACGGATCCCATGCAGACCTTCACCCTGGCCGCGATGCTGCTGCTGCTGAGTTCCCTCGCCTTCCGTCTGGGCCGCGGCCGGGCGCTGGCGGTGGTGGGCGGCGAGCCGCGCGGCCTGCATTCCCTGCCGGGCTATTACGGCTGGTGGGTCGCCCTGTGGTGCGGCCTGCCCGCCTTCGCCGTGCTGTTGTCCTGGCTGGTGCTGGAACCCAGCGTCGTCCGCGCCCTGGTGGTGTCCGGCCTGCCGGCCGAAATGCAGGCGCTTGGCCCCGACCGGATCGACGTGCTGGTCAACGAGGTGCGCAACGCCGCCCTGGGACACGCCACCACCAACCCCGCCCTTGCCGCCGCCGCCGAGCATTACCTGCGGCTGAGCCGGATCGGCTTTGCCTCGGTGGCGGTGATTTCGGTGGCGCTGGCCCTGGCCGGCACCGCCTTGGCCCGCGCCCGCATCGAACCGGCCTTGCGCGCCCGCCCCCGGGTCGAGAGGGTGGTCAAGGTGTTCCTGGTGGCCAGTTCCACCGTGGCGGTGTTCACCACCATCGGCATCGTCCTGTCGCTGCTGTTCGAGGCGCTGCGCTTCTTCAACATGGTCTCGATCACCGACTTCCTGTTCGGGCTGAGCTGGAGTCCGCAGATGTCGATCCGCTCGGACCAGACCGGCAGTTCCGGCGCCTTCGGCATGGTGCCGCTGTTCACCGGCACCATGCTGATCAGCCTGATTTCCATGGTGGTGGCGCTGCCGCTGGGGCTGTTCTCGGCAGTCTACATGGCCGAGTACGCCGCACCGAGATTCCGCGCCGTGGCCAAGCCGGCGCTGGAAATCCTGGCCGGCATCCCCACCGTGGTCTACGGCTTCTTCGCCGTCATCACCGTGGCGCCGCTGATCCGTGGCGCCGGCGAGGCGCTGGGGCTGACGGTGGCCGCCGAAAGCGCGCTGGCCGCCGGATTCGTGCTCGGCATCACCCTGATCCCGCTGATCTCGTCGCTGTCCGACGACGTCATCACCGCCGTGCCCCAATCGTTGCGCGAAGGCGCCCTGGGACTGGGCGCCACCCGCTCCGAGACCGTGCGTCTGGTGATCCTGCCGGCGGCGCTGCCCGGCATCGTCGGCGGCGTACTGCTGGCGGTATCGCGCGCCATCGGCGAAACCATGATCGTGGTGATGGCCGCCGGCCTGTCGGCCAAGCTGACCTTCAATCCGCTGGAGGCGGTCACCACGGTGACGGTGCAGATCGTCACCCTGCTGGTGGGCGATACCGAATTCGACAGTCCCAAGACCCTGGCGGCTTTCGCCCTGGGCCTGATGCTGTTCGCCATCACCCTGGGCCTCAACGTGGTTGCGCTGCACATCGTCCAGAAGTATCGGGAAAAGTATGACTGATATGGCCGAGACCACCGCCGTCACCCGCACCGCCGAGACCGTCGCCGCCAGACTCGGCCGGCGCTACGCCGCCGAGGCGCGGTTCCGCGCCTTCGGATTCGCCGCCGTGGCCATATCCATCGGCTTTCTCGCCATCCTGCTCGGCAGCATCGTCGCCAAGGGCTGGAGCGCTTTTGTCCAGACCCAGGTTTTGGTCGAGATCGCCTTCGATCCCCAGGTGATCGATCCCGACGGCACCCGCGACCCCGCCACCCTGGATACCGCCGACTATGCCGCGCTGATCCGCGCCGCGCTGGCTGCCCGTCTGGCGCCCGACGCCGACCGCTCGACCCGGCGCGACCTGTCCGGCCTGATCAGCAGCGGCGCCGCCAATCAGGTGCGGGCCATGGTCAACGCCGATCCATCACTGATCGGCACCAGCCGCAAGGTGTGGCTGATGGCGTCGGACAAGCTCGACATGGTGACCAAGGGCCAGTACGACACCGCGCTGAACGAGCGCCAGTTGGGCTGGCTGACGGCGTTGCGGGCCGACGGCGAGCTACGGCGGACGTTCAACACCACCTTCCTCACCGCCGGCGACTCGCGCGAGCCGGAACAGGCGGGTATCTGGGGGGCGATGGTCGGGTCGTTCTTCTCGCTGCTGATCACCTTGCTGGTCAGTTTTCCGCTGGGCGTCGCCGCCGCCGTCTACCTGGAGGAGTTCGCCCCCACCAACCGCTGGACCAACCTCATCGAGGTCAACATCAACAATCTGGCCGCCGTGCCGTCGGTGGTGTTCGGCCTGCTGGGCCTGGCCATGTTCCTCAATGTCTTTCACCTGCCGCGCTCGGCGCCGCTGGTCGGCGGTCTGGTGCTGGCGCTGATCTGCCTGCCCACCATCATCATCGCCGGCCGCGCCGCGCTGAAATCGGTGCCGCCATCGATCCGCCAGGCCGCCGCCGGCCTTGGCGCCTCCAGGCTCCAGATCGTCGCCCACCATGTGCTGCCGCTGGCGATGCCCGGCATGCTGACCGGCACCATCCTGGGCATGGCCCGCGCCCTGGGCGAGACGGCGCCGCTGCTGATGATCGGCATGGTCGCCTTCATCGTCGATATTCCCAAAAGCCCGCTCGATCCCTCGGCGGTGCTGCCGGTACAGGTCTATTTGTGGGCGGGCAGTTCCGAGCGGGCCTTCGTCGAGAAGACCTCGGGGGCGATCATCGTGCTGCTGGTGTTCCTGGTGGCCATGAACCTGATCGCCATCTTGATGCGTAAACGCTTTGAACGTCGCTGGTGAACGGAGCCATGGCCATGAACGCGCTGCTTCCCCTGGGCACCATCAAGGTCAAGGCCCAGGGCGTCAACGTCCACTACGGCGACAAACATGCGCTGCAATCGGTGGATCTCGACATCCGGGCCGGCGAGGTGATGGCGCTGATCGGGCCGTCGGGCTGCGGCAAGTCCACCTTCCTGCGCTGCATCAACCGCATGAACGATCTGGTGGACGGCGCCCGCGTCACCGGCTCGCTGACCCTGGACGGCGAGGATATCTATGACCGCGCCATCGACGTGGTGCAATTGCGCGCCCGCGTCGGCATGGTCTTCCAAAAGCCCAATCCGTTTCCCAAATCCATCTATGACAACGTCGCCTATGGCCCACGCATCCACGGCCTGGCCCGCGATCAGGCCGAGTTGGACGAAATCGTCATGACCAGTCTGGAAAAGGCCGGCCTGCTGGCCGAGGTCAAGGACCGGCTGGCCGAATCGGGCACCGGCCTGTCGGGCGGCCAGCAGCAGCGCCTGTGCATCGCCCGCGCCATCGCCGTCAGTCCCGAGGTGATCTTGATGGACGAGCCGTGCTCGGCCTTGGACCCCATCGCCACCGCCAAGGTCGAGGAACTGATCGACGAACTGCACGAGAACTTCACCATCGTCATCGTCACCCACTCCATGCAGCAGGCGGCGCGGGTGTCGCAGCGCACCGCCTTCTTCCACCTGGGCAAGCTGATCGAGGTGGGCGATACCGAGCAGATCTTCACCAACCCGCAACAGCCCCTCACCCAGGGCTACATCACCGGCAGGTTCGGCTGACATGAACGACCATACCGTCAAATCCTACGACGACGAGCTGTCGCATCTGACCAGCATCATCGCCCGCATGGGCGGCATGGCCGAGGCCCAGTTGTCCTCGGCGGTCCAGGCCCTGGCCACACGCGACGACGAACTGGCGCAACGCGTCATCGCCGGCGACGCCCGCGTCGATGAACTGGACCAGGAAATCCAAAGCTTCGCCGTGCGCCTGCTGGCGCTGCGCCAACCCATGGCCCAGGATCTGCGGCTGATCGTCGGCGCGCTGGGCATCTCGGGCGAGATCGAACGCATCGGCGACTATGCCGCCAATCTGGCCAAGCGCACCCTGGTGCTGAACCATCTGCCGGCATCGGCGCCGGTGGCCGGAGTGGTGCGGCTGGCCGAACTGGTCTGCACCCTGCTCAAGGACGTGCTGGACGCCTACCTGGAACGCGACATCGAAAAAGCCACCCGGGTGTGGAACCGCGACGAGGAGGTGGACGCCCTGTACAACGCGGTGTTCCAGACGCTGATCGAGCAGATGACCGAGGATTCCGGCACCATTACCGCCGCCACCCATCTGCTGTTCATCGCCAAGAACATCGAACGCATCGGCGACCACGCCACCAATATCGCCGAGGCGCTGCATTACCAGATCGTCGGCACCCAGCCCGCGGGCAAGCGCCCCAAGGGCAACACCGTCGGAGCTCCGCAATGACCGTTCGCGATCCCGGCTCGATGGGCCACGCCAAGCCGATGATCCTGATCGTCGAGGACGAAGTGTCCCTGGTCACCCTGCTGCGCTACAACCTGGAAAAGGAAGGCTATCGCGTCGCCGAGGCCGGTGACGGCGAGGAGGCGCTGACCCTGGTGGCCGAGCGCAAACCCGATCTGATGCTGTTGGACTGGATGCTGCCGTCGCTGTCCGGCATCGAGGTCTGCCGCCAGTTGCGCCGCAAGCCCGCCACCCGCGACATGCCGATCATCATGTTGACCGCCCGCGGCGAGGAAGGCGACAAGATCCGCGGCCTCAACACCGGTGCCGACGATTACCTGACCAAGCCGTTCTCGCTGCCCGAGCTGATGGCCCGCGTCCGCGCCCTGCTGCGCCGCGCCCAGCCGGTACCGCAGAAGGGGATGCTGTCGTGGGGCGACATCGTCATGGACCTTGCCGCCCACCGCGTCACCCGGGCGGACCGCCCCATCCACCTCGGGCCCACCGAATTCCGCCTGTTGCAGTTCTTCATGCAGCATCCCGGCATGGTGTTCTCGCGCGAGGAACTGCTGGACGCGGTGTGGGGGCCGGACATCTATGTCGAGCCGCGCACCGTCGATGTGCATATCCGCCGCCTGCGCAAGGCGCTCAACTGCGACAACGAAAGCGACATCATCCGCACCGTGCGCGCCGCCGGCTACGCCCTGGACGCCGAAAGCGCGGCATAGCGGGCGTCCGGGAACCGCCAAATTCATGACCATTTCAATCGCCGTCTAGGGCGATTGTCGGGTTGCCCCGCCGGGCCGAACGTGCTGCACTGAGGCCCAGTGTGGCCGGGGGGTATGGCGTGCTTGCGGGTTTGTTCAGATTGCTCGGAAAAGTGGTTGTCATCGCCGCCATGGTGGCACACTGGCCGATCGCCGCCGCCGCCGAGACCTGGACGGCATCCTATCAGTTCCCGCCGGGCGACCCCCGCGACGAGACCATGCGGACCATCGCCCGCCTGACGGCGGAAGCTGGACTGGAGATCAAGCTGTTTCCGTCGGCTTCGCTGATCCGGCCCAACGACCAATGGGCCGCCCTGGTCAACGGCACCATCGACATGACCTTCGTCCCCGCCGACTATCTGGTGGATCGCTTTCCTCGCCTGGGGGTGTTGTCCCTGCCCGGCATGATCCGCACCCAGGCCCAGGCCGACCGGGTCAGCGCCTCGGCGGTCATGCGCGATCTGCGCCAGCAGCTCGACGCCGCCGGCGTCATGGTGCTGAGCGATTCATGGATGCCGGGCGCCTTTGCCACCCGCGGCAAATGCGTCGTTTTCCCCCGCGATGCCAAGGGGCTGCGGGCGCGCACCATCGGCCGCTTCATGGCCGAAGCCTGGGCCGCCGCCGGCGCCGTTCCAGTCCCGGCCACCACCTCCGAGACGCTGCCGACCCTGGTCGGCAATACCCTCATCGACATCGCCAATACCAGCGTCACCACCCTGCTGTCGCTGCGGATGGAAAAAAGCTTCACCTGTCTGACCGTCCCCGGCGAAACCGGCGCCCTGTGGTATCTGTACGAGCCGATCCTGGTATCGAAGCGCCGCTTCGAGGCGCTGGACGAAAGCCAGCGGCATGCCTTGACCGCCGCCGCCGCCCGCGCGCACGAGACCCTGGCTGCCGCCACATCATTGACCGTCCGCCTGCTCAGCGGCAATTATCTCGCGGCGGGCGTCGAGGTGGCGACCCTGGAAGGTGCCAGTCTGGCCGCATGGCACAAGCTGTCGCGGCGAACCGCCTGGAAGCTGTTCCGCGAGCAGGTCCCGGGCGGCGGCGAGGTGATCGACAGGCTGCAAGCGGTGGAGTGACGGATCTGTCATGAAGGAAACCAGCAAGGCGGTTGCGCGGCGCCTCCGACACCCGGACTTCGTTACCCGCTATCTGGTCGGTCAGGGACTCGACATCGGCGGCGGCGGCGACCCCATCGGCCTGTACGCCGAACTGTTTCCCGGTCTCAAGGGGGCGCGGATATGGGAGCTGACCGACGGCGACCCCCAGTTTCTCACCGGTGTCGCCGATAATTCCCTCGACTTCGTCCACGCCGCTCTCATGCTCCAGCGCATGGCCGACCCGCGCGAGGCGTTGCGGCACTGGTTCCGGGTCCTTCGGCCCGGCGGCCACATGGTGCTCACCGTCCCCGACGAGGACATGTACGAGCAAGGCCACTGGCCCAGTCGCTTCAATCACGATAACCGCTGGACCTTCAGCGTCTTCAAGACCAAATCGTGGAGCCCGGTGTCCCTCAACCTGATCGAGGTGGTACAGGTGCTGGGCGTCCAGGCCGACATCCGCCGCCTCGAGGTGCTGGACTCCGGCTATCGCCACGGCCTGCCGCGTTTCGACCAGACCCTGACGCCGGTGGCCGAATGCGCCATCGAACTGGTCATCCGCAAGCGGCCCCAGGCCGAGACGGTGGCCGGCGGCCGCATCAATCCCGACGGCCAATTGACCCCCAAGGACGTATTTCTCCTGACCGGCCTGGCGGTCGAAACTCCGAAACGATGATCCACCCGCCCCCTTCCCTCACAAGGATACCCACCATGCTCGATCTCGCCGATTCCTCCCTGCTCCGCGCCAAGGCCTATATCGACGGCGCCTGGGTCGATGCCGACGGTGGCGAGACCTTCGCCGTCACCGACCCCGCCGATGGCACCGTATTGGGATATGTGCCCGCCATGGGCGCCGCCGAGACCCGTCGCGCCATCGAGGCCGCCGACCGCGCGTGGCCGGCGTGGCGGACCAAGACCGCCAAGGAGCGCGCCGCCATCCTGCGCCGCTGGTTCGATCTGGTGATGGCGGCCCAGGCCGATCTGGCGGTGCTGATGACCGCGGAACAGGGCAAGCCGCTGGCCGAGGCCAGGGGCGAGATCGTCTATGGCGCCGCCTTCATCGAGTGGTTCGCCGAGGAGGCCAAGCGGGTCTATGGCGAGGTCATCCCCGAACAGCAGCCGGGCAAACGTCTGGTGGTGGTCAAGGAACCGGTCGGTGTCGTCGCCGCCATCACGCCGTGGAATTTCCCCATGGCCATGATCACCCGCAAATGCGCCCCGGCGCTGGCAGCCGGTTGCACCGTGGTGATCAAGCCGGCCGAGGATACGCCGCTGTCGGCCCTGGCGCTGGCCGAACTGGCCGAGCGCGCCGGTATCCCCGCCGGGGTGTTCAACGTCGTCACCGCCGGCGACCCGGTGGCGGTGGGCGGCGAGCTGACCGCCAACCCGCTGGTGCGCAAGCTCAGCTTCACCGGATCGACCGAAGTGGGCAAGCTGCTGATGCGCCAATGCGCCGGCACCGTCAAGAAGCTCAGCCTGGAACTGGGCGGCAATGCCCCCTTCATCGTGTTCGACGATGCCGATCTGGACGCGGCGGTGGTCGGCGCCATGGCGTCGAAATTCCGCAACACCGGCCAGACCTGCGTCTGCGCCAACCGCCTGCTGGTGCAGGACGGCGTCTATGACCGCTTCGCCGCCAAGCTGGCCGAAGCGGTCGCCGGCCTCAAGGTCGGCGCCGGCCTCAAGGGGGAAACCCAGCAAGGCCCACTGATCAACCAGGAAGCGGTGGCCAAGGTCGAACGCCATGTCGCCGATGCCGTGGCCAAGGGCGCGCGCATCGTCTGTGGCGGCAAGCGTCACGCCCTGGGCGGCACCTTCTTCGAGCCGACCATCCTGGCCGACGTGACCCCGGCCATGGCCCCGGCACGGGAAGAGACCTTCGGCCCGGTGGCGCCGCTGTTTCGCTTCCACACCGAGGACGAAGCCGTACACATGGCCAACGACACCGAATTCGGCCTTGCCGCCTATTTCTATTCCCGCGATGTCGGCCGGGTATGGCGGGTATCGCGGGCGCTGGAATACGGCATCGTCGGCATCAACGAAGGCATCATCTCGACCGAGGTCGCCCCATTCGGCGGCATGAAGGAATCCGGCCTCGGGCGCGAAGGCTCGCGGCACGGCATCGAGGACTTCCTGGAGATCAAGTATCTCTGCATGGGGGGGCTGTCGTAGCCGCCCCTACCCCGCCGTCGCCTTGCGGATAGCGGCGATGTTCCAGCCCCTGGCGGCGTCCACCAGGATGTCGCTGGAGGTCAGGTTGTCGCCCTCGATCTGCAACAGCACCCGCGCCCCCAGGACCACGGTGATTTCTCCGGCGCGGGTGCTGGCGTCCCAGCGCAGCAGCGCGTCGTCGGCGCCGATCTTCAGCCGGCGGAAATTGGGTTGGGCGACCGCCGCCTGGGCCGTGAACTGGGCCGCCGCCGCCGACACCGCCGGACTGTCCAGGATCAGCGAGGCGTTGAGGGTACTTTCGTCCCTGGCATAGGCTCGAGTCACCGCCAGGCCACCGCCGGCGCTGGCCAGCCCCAGGGTTTCCGGCGCCTCGCCCTGCCAGCCGGCCAAGGGCGCCGGCAGGAATTCGGCCAGCGTCTTGCCCAGGCGGGCGTGAAGCTCGACGATCGCGGCCTCCAGCTCGACGGCGGTCCGGCCGAAATCCCCCCGGGCATAGGCCGCCCGTGCCGCGTCAAGACGCGCCGGAACGGTATCGGCGGCCTGCACCGGCCACGCCAGACCTGTGGCAAGACTGAATACGAGCGCCGCTCGGCGCATGGCAGGCCCCCTGAACATGGTCTTCCCGACCTGACCATACAAACACCGGCCGATACCGGCAAGGGGCGGTGCGGCGAATGCCGCGTTCTGATAGGGTTGCCGACATGAACGCCGTGTTCCTGATCATGACCGCAGCCGCCTTCGCCATTGCCGCCTTCGCCCAGCTGGCCGGCGGTGGTGGCGCCATGGAGGCGCTGTCGGCGGCCATCGTCGATGCCGCCGCCGCCGCGCTGCCGTTGGCGTTGGGATTGGTGGGAATCATGGCGCTGTTCCTGGGGCTGCTGAAGGTGGCCGAGGCCGGAGGGCTGCTCGCCGCCACCGCCCGGCTGCTGGAGCCGCTGCTGCGCCGCCTGTTCCCCGAGATTCCTGCCGGTCATCCCGCCATGGGCGCCATGGTGATGAATGTCGCCGCCAACCTGCTGGGCTTGGGCAACGCCGCCACCCCGTTCGGCATCCGCGCCATGGAGCAGCTGGAAAGCCTCAATCCCCGCAAGGGCGTCGCCAGCAATGCCCAGGTGCTGTTCCTGGCGATCAACACCGCCGGCATCACCTTGCTGCCGACCAAGGTGATCGCGCTGCGGGCGTCGCTGGGATCGGCCGATCCCGCCGCCGTGGTCGCCCCCACCCTGTGCGCCACCCTGGTTGCCGCCGTGGTCGCCGTGATCGGCGCCAAGGCGTTGCAGCGGCTGTGGTCGCCCGAGCCGGCCGCGCCGCCGCCGCCGGCCTGTCGGCCCGCCTCGCCCTGGCCCGGACTGGCGGCATTGGCGGTGCTGCTGGCGGTGGCGCCGCTGATGCTGCTGCGGGGGCGCGAGATCGGGCCTTGGATCCTGCCGGGTCTGGTGGTGGGACTGCTGCTGTTCGGCGCGGTGCGCCGGGTACCGATCTACGAAAGCTTCGTCGAGGGCGCCAAGGAGGGGTTCGCCGTCGCGGTGCGCATCATCCCCTATCTGGTGGCGATCCTGGTCGCCATCGCCATGGTCCGCGCCTCGGGGGCGATGGACCTGATCCTGGGGCCGCTGGGGCGGCTCACCGCACCGCTGGGAGTACCGGCCGAGGCGCTGATGATGGCGGCCATGCGCACCCTGTCGGGGTCGGGCTCGTACGGCCTGTTGGCAGCCAGCCTGAAAGACCCCGCCATCGGCCCGGATTCCTATCTCGGCACCCTGCTGGGCACTCTCTACGGCTCGACCGAGACCACCTTCTATGTTCTGGCGGTCTATTTCGGCGCGGTACAGGTGCGGCGCATCCGCCATGCCCTGGCGGTGGGGCTGCTCGCCGACCTCGCCGCCCTGATCACCGCCGTGGTGGTGTGCCGCCTGCTCTTTGCCGGAAGTCCCTGACCATGATCGATATCTCGGAACTCACCGCCCTGGCCTCGGTGGTGGCCATCGACATCACCCTGGCCGGCGACAACGCGGTGGTGATCGGCATAGCGGCGGCCGGGCTGGAGACCCGACTGCGGCGGCGCGCCATCCTGATCGGCATCGTGGCGGCGGCCGGTCTGCGCATCGCGCTGTCGGTCTTCGCGGTGCAGCTGCTTCAGGTGATCGGGCTGATGCTGGCCGGCGGCCTGCTGCTGTTGTGGGTGTCGTGGAAGCTGTGGCGCGAGCTGCGCAGCGCCACCCCCGGAGGCGACGAAGACTCCCCGCCGACGGCGCACCCCAAGCATTTCGGCGCCGCGGTGTGGCAGATCGTGGTGGCCGACCTGTCCATGTCGCTCGACAATGTGCTGGCGGTGGCGGGAGCGGCGCGCGAACACATCTGGGTGATGGCGGCGGGATTGGCGCTGTCGGTGGCGCTGACCGGGCTGGCGGCCGAGGCGGTAAGCCGCCTGCTCAAACGCTGGCACTGGGTCGCCTATATCGGTCTGGCCATCATCGTGGTGGTGGCGCTGCGCATGATCTGGGACGGCGCGCCGCCGGTCATGGCGCTGGCGTTCGCCATCCCTTCCTGATGTGGTCCTTTTCCAGCGCCAGCCACTGGATCGCCACGGTGGCCATGGAATTGCTGATGCGGCCGTCCCGGACCATCGCCAGGGCCTCGGCGGCGGAAACCACCAGCACCCGGATATCCTCGCCCTCGTGGGCCAGACCGTGGATGCCCGAGACGACCGAGCTATCCACTCGGGCGCAATAGAGCTTGCAGCTTTCCGACGAGCCGCCGGCGGTGACAAGATAGTCGCCGACATGGATCATGTCGGTGGCATCGGCGCCGGTTTCCTCGGCGGTTTCGCGGCGGGCGACATCGTCGGGATGCTCGCCCTCCTCGATGATGCCGGCGACGCATTCGATCAGCCACGGGTGCCAGCCGGCGGCCAGGGCGCCGGGACGGAACTGCTCGATCAGCGCCACCTCGTCGCGGTCGGGATCGTAGAGCAGCACCACCACGGCGTGGCCACGCTCGAATACCTCGCGCACGATTTCATCGGTCCAGCCGCCGGTAAAGGTGCGGTGGCGGAGGCGATAGCGATCAACCCGGAAATAGCCTTGAAACACCGTCTCCCTGGCAATGACCTCGACGTCAGTCTTCGCGTCCAACTCCGCCTACTCCTCAGGTTCCCAGCAACGATCCGACCGCGCCGACAAAGATGGTCACCAGGCCGAGGATCAGATTGGTGGCGACGATATGGCGCATGCGGGCCAGATAGTCCACCGCCCGCTCGATCTCGCCCGCCGCCGCCGCCCGCTTGAATCCCTGCCAGGGGCCGAAGAACAACTGGACGTAAAGCCCCACCATGATCAGCCCCGTCACCTGCATGATGTCCACATGGCTGCCACCGCCGCCCAACCCGCCGCGATAGCCCAGCAACAGCACGCCATAGCCGGTCAACAGCAACATGACGATGCTGAGCCAAACCCAGGCGAAGAAGCGGGGCAGCACCTTGCGCCACAACACCATGCGCTCGACCGGTGTCAGTTCGGTCGCCACCGGCCGCAGGATGACATGGGCGAAGAACATACCGCCCACCCAGACCACCGAGGCCAGGGTGTGCAACCCCATCGAAAGGCCGTAGCTGTAATCCATGGCGGTCAGTCCAGTTGCAGCCGGGCCGCGATTTCCTCGGCCAGCGCCAGGATCTCGCGGGTAGCGGTATGGCGGGGATTGCTTTCCACCACGCCCTTGCCTTCCATCAGCGAGGCGGCGAAGGCGACGCGATTGCCCAGCACCGCCTGCGCCACCGGAACATCGGCGTCGCGGATCTTCTTGCGCACGGCATCGACCAGCTTGCCCCGCGACGGGGTGCGGTTGAACACCATCAGCGCCGGCGACTTCTCCTTGCGGGCCATCTCCAGGGTCGGACCGGTCGCCCACAGATCCATGGGCGAGGGTTGCATCGGCACCAGGATCAGGTCGGCGGCGCGCACGGCGATGCGGACTTCGGTCTCGGCATGGGGCGGACTGTCGATCAGCACCAGATCGACATTGCGCTTCAGGCGGTCAAGCTCGGTGGACAGGCGCCAGCCCGACGCCTGGACAAACGAGATGCCGCCACCATCCTCGTCCACCAGCGCCTTGCGGATGTCGAACCAGGCGGCCAGCGACCCCTGTGGGTCGATGTCGAGCAACCCCACCCGGCGACCGGCACGGGCATAGGCTACGGCAAGCTGGGCGGCGATGGTCGTCTTTCCGGCGCCGCCCTTCTGCTGGGCGATGGTGATGGCCTTGGCCGGCATGGTTTTCCCCTCGTCGGAACGTGTCGGCTAGAGGCTAGCCTTTTGGCCTCAATTTGCAAGGGGAACAGAAGGACTGCCATCGCAGCGGATGCCCTTGGTGAAGACCGTCTCCTCGCCCACCTCGCAGGTGTCGTCGGGCTTGAAGCCGGGAAGCTGCTGCGAGGCGTTGATGCGGAAATTGTAGGGCTGGCTGCCGCGGAACACCACGCACGGATACGACCCCACCACCTCGGCGATGTCCAG
The DNA here is from genome assembly GCA_903901915.1 of uncultured Rhodospirillaceae bacterium. Lineage (GTDB taxonomy): Bacteria > Pseudomonadota > Alphaproteobacteria > Rhodospirillales > Magnetospirillaceae > Phaeospirillum. The sequence goes on from CAIUSV010000046.1 coordinate 87,924, forward strand.
GCGGCGGTTCCATTGCATGAATCCGTGTCTCCACCAGGTGTGGTCGTTGATGAACCAGGCGTAGGCGTTGGCCGGCATCCGCCCGGCCAACTTGGCGGAATAGCGCCCCTGGGCGTTGAGGTCGCCGCGCAGGAAGGCATAGGGCAGCGACGACGACGAATCGAAATCGATCCGGGCGCAGGCCGCGAACCGCCCCATGTCGAACCCTTGGGCGTCACGGGTCCAGCGCGCCAGTTCGGCGTTCTGTTTCCACACCGCATGGACGGTGACGCCGGCCAGTACCACCGCCAGCCCGCCCCAGGCGCGGACATGGGCCGAAGCGGAAAACACCCGGGCCGACAGCACGAACAGGATCGCAAGTTCCGCCCCGGTCAGCATCAGCGCCGGCACCATGTAATGGGCGGCCGACTGCTTGGCGGTCAGCAGCACGGTCAACACCTGGGCGCAGAGCAGCCCACCCAGCAACCGGGCCAGCGGCTCGGCGGCGATCAGCCCGCGCCGGCGCAGCCGGACATAGCCGGCCAGGGCGACCAGCGAGGCCACCAGCACCACGGTAAAAATCAACTTCGAGCCGAACAGGCCGATCACCGCGCGGGGATAACGGCCGGTATCGATCACCGTGGCGGCGCCGGCCCCATAGGCGCCGGAATGCATCATCATCCGCCCCAGCCAGTCGAACCACAGTTCGTAAGACGGAATGGCCGGCGAGACGAACAGCAAAAAGCCGACGATGGTGGCCGGCGGCAGTACCACGAACAGCCGCCGGCGATCGAGCAGGAACAGCGGCACCAGCCCCAGCGCCACGAACTGCACCTTGCAGGCGATACCGAAACCCAGCGCCAGCCCCAGCCATATCGCATGGCGGTCGCTTTGGGCTTCGGCCCGCGCCGCCCGCAACGCCGCCACCAGCAGCAGGGCGACGGCGACGATCAGGAACGATTCGGGCTTGGGATGCAGGCCGAACTTGGGGATGATCATCGACAGGAACGGCGACGCCTGGGCCAGCAGCGCCGGTGCCAGCCGACCGGTGGCGACGGCGAAGGCACGCCCCATCCAGAACAGCGCCAGTCCGACCACGGGATACATCACGGTGGTGATCGCCACCAGATGCCCCTCGGGATCGTCCAGCACCGCCTCGACGAGGGCGGCGGCGGACTGGCCGGGATGCATCAGCCGCAGCACCAGGGCCACGAACACCTGCACCGGGGTGCCGGGATGGCTGACATCGGTGGGCGGCAGCAGTTCGACGATGCGCAGGCCGTTGAGCAGGTAGTAATAGTCCGGGTCCAGGTTGAACACCTGCCAGAACGGCAGCGAACTGCCCCGCATCAGGAACAGCACCGCCACGAACAGCGCCGGCAGCACCACAAGGGGGACGAGTCTGGTCACGGGCTGACCTTCAGCACGGCATAGAGGTTGGCGCTCCAGAACTCGGGCGGTGTCAGCAGCGCCCAGGCGAGGAAGCGGTGGACAACGGCATCGGTGATCATGCGCCGACGGGTTCCCTGGCGCTGGGGATAGAGCATCGCCGCGCCATAGCCGGCGGCGTCGGCCAATTGCCGCAGCGACAGCGGCGCGAAGGCGGTCCGGTGGGTCAGGTCGCCGAACTGGTATTGCAGCCCCCACGGGCAGGCGGCGTTGGGCACCTTCAGCACCACCCTGCCGCCGGGAGCCAGCCGGGCGCGAATCGCCTGCAACAGGCGCAGCGCCTCCTCCGGCGGGAAATGCTCGAGCACGTCCAGCATCACCACCCGGTCGAACGGCCCCAATCCGGGATCGGCCAACGCATCCCATACGTCGCGACAGGCGAAATCACCCCGGACCGCCTGGGGAACCACCCCGGCCAGGGCCGGATCGTGGTCGATACCCAGCAGCCGCGCCACCCCCTTGCCGCGCAGATAGGCGAGGAAGGCGCCGGTGCCGCAGCCGATCTCCAGGAACGACATGGCGGCGTGACAATCGGCCGGCGCCCAGATCTCGGCGTCGAACCGCCGCGCCTGCTTGGCGCCCACCTCGGGCGTCGTGTAGCCTTTATAGCTGGCATAGGTGCCGTAGAACCCCGGCGCGCGCTCGCTCAAACCCGCCTCCCCCACACCCGCATGGGCGACCCCCCTGGGTGTAGCGGATGAACCGCCGGTGGGGCAAGAGCCGTCAACGAAGGCCCCGGACTATGACGTATGTTGATATATGCAACAGTTGCGTTTCGCACCATTTTTGTGGTGATGTGGTCCGCTTGGCGAATCGCGCACCGATCATAGACCAACAACAGGCGCGGCCGCCCCGCGGGCATTGACCTGAAATCGGGCTTTGCCGGACATGGGAGGGATAAACATGACGACCATGAAAATTGGCGTGCGGTTGTTTGCCGGCTTTGGCCTGATGATTCTGATCACCGGAATCCTCGGGGTACTGTCCATTCTTCAGGTGCGATCCGTCTCGGCCCAGACCGAGCTGCTGCACCGTCATCCCTTCACCGTCTCGTCGGCCCTGTCCGAAGCCAACGGCGCCATCATCTCCATGCACCGGGCGATGAAGGATCTGGCGCTGGCGTTCGAGGATTCCGACATCGTCGCCGCCGAAAAGGCCATCGACGACGGCGAGGCCGAGGTGGGGCGGAAACTTGACCTCGCCCAGGACAGGTTCCTGGCCGATCGCACCATTTTCGAGGACCTGCGCAAGGCGCTGGCGCAATGGCGCCCGATTCGCCAGGAAATCGTCTCGATGATGAAGCAGGGCCGCAGCGTCGAGGCCGCCGACGTCACCAAGGGCGCCGCCGCCAAGCAGGCGGCGGTGATCCAGGAGTTGATGACCAAGGCCATCACCCTGGCATCCGCCGACGCCGACCGCTTTCTGGCCACCGCGCAGCAGGAACAGCGCACCGCGACGGTAACGCTGGTCTTCTCGCTGGCGATCCTGGCTCTGATCGGCATGGCCACCGCCCTGGTGGTGACCCGCAGCCTGACCCGGCCGCTTGAAGACCTGCGCCAGTGCATGGGGGCTTTGGCGACCGGCAACTACGACGTCGAGGTTCCCTGTCAGGACCGGGGCGACGAGCTGGGCGACATGGCGCGCACGGTCAGCGTGTTCGGCGACAACGGCCGCGAAATGCGCCGCATGGCCGAGGAACGGCTACGGGCGGGGGAACAGGCCTCCATCGACCGCAGGATCGCCCGCGATGCCCTGGCCGGCGAATTCGAGTCCAAGATCAAGGCCGTGGTCGAAGGGCTGTCGGGGGCGGCGAAGGGCATGAGCACCACCGCATCCTCCATGTCCGCCGCCGCCACCGAGGCGTCGAGCGAGGCGTCGGCCGCCCGTCAGGCCGCCGACACCGCCTCGGAAAACGTACAGCGGGTTTCCTCGGCCGCCACCCAGTTGGCCACCGCCATCACCGACATCGAGCGGCAGGTGGCGACCTCGTCGCGGACCACCGCCGAGGCGGTGGACAAGGCCGAACGGGCCTCGTCCAACGTCGCCAGTCTGGCCAACGCCGCCGACCGTATCGGCGAGGTGGTCGAGTTGATCACCAACATCGCCAAGCAGACCAACCTGCTGGCGCTGAACGCCACCATCGAGGCGGCCCGCGCCGGCGAGGCCGGCAAGGGCTTCGCCGTGGTTGCCGGCGAGGTCAAGCATCTCGCCAACCAGACCTCGAGCGCCACCGAGGAGATCTCGGACCAGATCGGCCGAGTTCAGCAGGCCACCGCCGAAGCCGTCACCGCAATTTCCGACATCGTGCGCATCATCGTCGATATGAGCCGCGCCACCGAGGCCATCACCCGGTCGGTCGAACAGCAGCAAGCCTCGTCGCACGAGATCGGCCGCAGCGTCGAGGAGGCGGTAAGGGGAACCGGCGACGTGGTCGGCCGCGTCACCCGCCTGGACGATGCCGCCCGGCAGGCGGGCCAGGCATCGAATCTGGTGCTGTCCCAATCCCAGGGGGTTTCGCTCCAGACCGACGGCCTGATGGTGGAGGTGGGCAACTTCATCGCCGACATCCGGTCGCGCTGACCCGCCGGTCTTCGTCCGCAAGCGTGACGGCAAGAATGGGGCGGAAGGGCCGCTAGCTCTCGACCTGGAAGATGCCGGTGATGTCGTCGAAGCCACCATCGATGTTGTCGGGCGCGATCTGGGCGAACAGATCGAGGATGATCACGGCGTTCAGCGCGGCATCGCGGCTGACGGTGTCGCGCATGCGTTCGGCCAGATGGGAATTCATCACCGAAAGCTGCTGGTAGTTGTGCTTGAGGCCTTCAAGGCTGAGCGGCTCGTCACTGCCATCGGCGCGGCGCTGAACGAAAGACATCAGCAGCCAGATGGAGAAGGCGCGGAAAAGCGTTTCCTGTTCGTCGGCGAACGGCATGTGGAAGCGGGCCATGGGCCGCAGGAAGCGGGTCAGCGGGCAGCCGGAGGTGGCGCACACCAAGCCGATCATCGACGCCATGCCGGTTTGGAACGTGGTCTTGGAAACGATGGTGCGCTGGGGGGTCTCGACCTCGACCACCGCCTTGTCGTGCGACACCCGTGCCGAAAACGACGGCAGGAACTGGGCGATCCCCAGCGCCGACGGGCAGTATTCGCAATCGTCGGCCAAGGTGCAGTTGGGGCAACGCTTGTGGCCCAGCCGAGCCCATTCCGGATGGGGACCACCCTCGGGAATGACCAGACGGAACGTGTCCTTCGTGAACAGCAGATCGACCACCAGGGTCTCGTCGGCGGCCACGAAGAACCGGTAAGTGATGCGTTTAAGGTCGTCGGCCATAAGTACCCGGCTTGAGCAGTCTAGGGGCGCCATTGTCGTCTCCCGTCATCGCCGGCCCTCTTCCCCCTGAGATCAGATGATAAGCTCGATCCGGCGGCGCGGCAATCGGGCGGTTCCATTAGATCAGGCGCCCTATACGAAGGCATATGCCCCTAGCCGGTTGGGCTGGGACCGTTGATCAGCGCCCCCGCCAGCAGAATCAGCCCCATCAGGGTGATGGCCAGCGCCCCCGCCAGGGCCAGGGCGGCGCGGATGCGCCCGCCCATACCGCTGTCGCCGAAGCGGCGCTCGATCAGACGGTTAAGGCCCAGCGCCCCCATGCCGATGGCGGCGACGGTGACGGCGACCCCCAGGCCCATGGCGAAGGTGGCGGCGATGCCGACGGCGAACAGTCCGTTGGTCAGGGTGAACAACAGCACCAGGATGGCGCCCGAGCACGGACGCAATCCCACCGCCGCCGCCACCGCGAACAAGGCTTTGCGCTCGACCTCGGGGGCCACCTCGTGGTGGTGATGACCGTGGTCGCAACAGCTCGCCTCGCGGTCGTGGCCGTGGTCGTGCGCGTGGTCGTGGTCGTGGCCGCAGCCCCGGCCGGTGATGGTCCGCCACATCATGATGGCGCCGACGGCGGCGATCATGCCGTAAGAGGCGATCTCCAGCCAGCCGGCACCGGCCATCACCGCACGCGGCGCCAGCGCCAACGCCCCGGCCAGGGCGCCGACGATGGCGATGGCCGAAGCCGACTGCACCATGGCGGCGATCAGGCTGGCGACCAGTCCATGAATGATGCGGGCGCGCCGGGTGGCGAACCAACCGGCAATCACCACCTTGCCGTGACCGGGACCGATGGCGTGGAACACGCCGTACAGAAACGCGGCGGCAATGATGCCGGCGGCCGGCTCCCACGAGCCGGTTTCCCTCATCGCCGCCAGATGCTGGCGCAAATCGCCGTTCAACTGGCGTTGCAGGGCGAAACCCCAGGCAACCACCGTGCGCAGCGGCTCGGGCAGATCGCCGCCCGGCGCCGCGCCCTGACCGGGAACCAGGGCGGCCGAGGCCAGCGACGGCCACAAGGTCAGCACGGCGGCAAGGATCACTCGCATACGATCGACGCCCGTTTGGGAGTGACGACGCCGCCGAAGATGGTGTTGCCCCGATCGGGGCCGATCACCACCCGACAACGCTCGGAGCCTTCACCGGTCAGGGTCACCGCCTTGTCGTCGGGAAAATCCATGTCGATGTAGAAGGTCTCTTCATAGGTGGTGAAGCTGAACGGTGTTTCGCGCGGGTCGATCGGCTGGGGCAGCGGCAGGCGAAAGGCGTAGAGCAGCGAGTCCTTGACCCCCATCACCTTGAAGTCGGTGGCCTCGTTCCAGACGATGGGCGCACCGCCGGCCTTGGCGTAGGTGAAGTGGCCTTGCGCCTTGGTATCGCGGAACGCCTCGCGTTCGATCGCCTTCATCTCGTCGGGGTCCAGCTTGCCGTTCTTGTTGGCATCGTAATCCTTGAACAGCGACGACGAGAAGATCGGGTCGAACTTCCAGCCCATGAAAAGGCTGACGATGCGGCCTTGCTTGAATTCCACCAGGGCGTGGACATCGACCATGACATGGGGATGGGCCAGCGCGGCGGCCGGCGCCAGCAGAACCAGCAGAACGACAAGAGTGATCAGCCGGCGCATGCCAGACGCTCGAACCCCTTCTCCAGATCGGCCAGCAGGTCGTCGACGTCCTCCAACCCGGCGTGGAAGCGCAGGCTTGGGCCGGCGGGCGACCAATCGGTGGCGGTGCGCACGACGGCGTGGCCGGTGGTGGGAATCACCAGGCTCTCGAATCCCCCCCAGGAAAAGCCCAGCTTGAAATGGTCGTAGCCGTCCAGCATGGCGTCCAGGGCGTTTTTCGCCACCGGCTTGAGGATAACCCCGAACAGGCCGCAGGCACCGTCGAAGTCGCGTTGCCACAGGGCGTGGCCGGGATCGGAGGGCAGCGGCGGATAAAGCACCCGATCCACCTCGGGCCGCGCCTCCAGCCACTTGGCAAGGGCGAGAGCCGTCGCGGCATGGCGCTTCAGCCGCACCGGCAGGGTGCGCAAGCCGCGTAGGCCGAGATACATCTCCTCGCTGCCGGGACTGTGGCCGAACGCCGCCACCGAGGTCTTGATCCGCAGCCACAGATCGGGGTCGGCGACGGTAATGGTGCCCAGCATGGCGTCGGCATGGCCGACGATGTACTTGGTGGCGGCCTGGATCGAGACATCGACGCCCTTGGTGAACGGCTGAAAATTCAGCACCCCCCAGGTGTTGTCGATCATCACCACCGCCCCGCCGGCATGGGCGGCGGCGGCAATGGCGGGGATATCCTGGATCTCGAAGGTCAGCGAACCGGGACTCTCGGTGAACACCACCCGGGTGTTGGGCCGCATCAGCGCCGCGATACCGGCACCGATGAGCGGGTCGTAATAGGTGGTCTCGATACCCAGACCGGCCAGCACGGAATCGCAGAACTTCCGGGTCGGGAAATAGGCACCGTCGGTCATCAGCACATGGTCGCCGGCCTTGAGAAAGGCCATCAGCGCCCCGGTGATCGCCGCCAGTCCGGAAGAGGTGGCGACGGCACGGGCGCCGCCTTCAAGTTCCGCCACCGCCTCCTCCAGGGCGAAGGTGGTGGGCGTGCCATAGCGGCCATAGCGCACCCCCACGAACGGCGTCTTGCCGCTTTTCTCCATGGCCGCCACCGAGGGATGCAAGATGGTGGAGGCATGGTAGACGGGCGGATTGACCGCGCCGTGGAATTGCTCGGGGTGGCGGCCGGCGTGAAGGATCCTGGTCTCTTTTTTCATGGTATCCGGACGGGGGAATGAAGGGCGGCGGGCATGGTGACTCGCCCCGGCGGCGGCGCCAAGATCTTTTGTCGTCCTGTCGGAAAAGCTCTCAGCCGGCGATCAGGCGGGCCAGCATGGCAAAGACGACCAGTGCCGCGGCGGCCATGGCGATCAGCGGGGAGTTGTCCCGGGTGGCGACCCGGACTCTTGCCTTACGGTTCCGCATGGAACACATCCTCCATTACCGCCCTTGATCAGTATGGGGGGATTTTCCCCGGCCATCAATATGCCAACACGATTTTTCGCGGTGACGGCGTCGCCGGTTGAATCCTGGATGAACGATGTACATCTTCCGAATGTGCGTGGTGCCAACCAGGAGATCCGATATGGCCCAGAAGCTTTCGTTGCCGAGTATCGCCGCCGTCGCGGGACTGATGCTGTTCGCCGCCCAGCCGGCCACCGCCGGCGACGTGGCGAAGGAAATCGCCACCGCAGCCGCCCATGCCGGCATGGCGGCGGGATCGGCCGATATGAAGATGGTGCAGGCTCATTTACAGCACGTCGTCAACTGTCTGGTCGGCCCCGCCGGCGTCGGCTACGATTCCAACCAGGCCAATCCGTGCAAGGAACAGGGGTTCGGCGCCATTCCCGACGCGTCCATGGAAAAGAAGGCCCCGCTGGAAGCGGCGCTGAAGATCGTCGAGGACGGAACCAAGGAAACCGACATGGCCAAGGCCAAGGAAAAGGCGACCACGGCACAGGCCGCCCTCTCCAAACTGGCGATGTAGCCCCCTCAGCCGCCCTTGCCGATCGGGGTGTCGTCGGCGTTGCCCCACTCGGCCCACGAGCCGTCGTAGACCGCGACGTTCTGGGCGCCGAGCAGGTGCAACGCCAGGGCGACGGTACAGGCGGTAACGCCGGACCCGCAAGTGGTGGCGATGGGCCGCTTGGGATCGATGCCGACGGCATCGAAGCGCGCCCGTAACCGCGCCGGCGGCAACATGCAGCGGCTTTCCTCGTCGATCAGATCGGCGAAGGGAACGTTGACCGATCCGGGGATATGGCCCTGGAACTTGGTCGGACGCGGCTCGGGCGCCTCACCCTTGAAGCGGGCGGCGGCACGGGCGTCGATGACCTGATCGCGCCCGGCGGTGATGTTGGCGCGGATGTTTTCCAGGTTGCGGACCAGCAGGTGATTATAGCGGGCGTTGAAGTGACGGTCGCGCGGCACCGGCGGCAAGTCCTCGACCGGACGCCCCTCGGCCCGCCATTTCGGCAACCCGCCGTCGAGCACAGAGATGTCCTTGTGGCCGAAGGTGCGAAACATCCACCATACCCGGGCGGCGGCGCTGGTGAAGCCGGTGGCGTCATAGACCACCACCTTGTTGCCGTTGCCCAGGCCAAGCTTGCGTACCTTGCTGGAGAACTTCTCGGGTGGCGGCAGCATGTGCGGCAACGGCGAGTTGGAATCGGCGATCTCGTCGATGTCGAAGAACACGGCGCCGGGAATATGCTCGGCATCGTACTCCTCGCGGGCGTTGCGCCCCAGCGACGGCATGAACCACGTCGCGTCCACCACTCTGACGTCGGGTGCGGTCAAGTGGCTGGCCAGCCAGTCGGTGCTGACCAAGGCGTCCGGATTGGCGTAGGTCATGGGCGGGCTCCCCTCGTTGTTTCTTGTCGGGAAGCGGTTCACCCCAGCCAGTCGGGCGTCGGCAGGTTGCGCTCGCGCAGGAATGCCGGGTTGAACAGCTTGCTCTGATAGCGCGTACCATAATCGCAGAGAACTGTCACCACCGTGTGTCCCGGTCCAAGCTTTCGGGCGACCTTGATTGCCGCCGCCACGTTGATTCCGCTCGATCCGCCCAGCACCAATCCCTCGCGTTTTACCAGCTCGAAGATCAGGGGCAAGGCTTCCTCATCGCCGACGCGAACCTGATCGTCGATGGGAGCATCCGCCAGATTGCGGGTAATGCGGCCCTGGCCGATACCCTCGGTGATGGAATTTCCCTCCGCCTTGAGCTCGCCATTGGCATAATGATTGTACAGCGCCGACCCCATGGGATCGGCCAGCACGATCTTGACCGCCGGATTGTGCTCCTTCAACGCCAGACCGACGCCGGCCAGGGTGCCACCGGTGCCGACGGCGCAGGTGAACGCATCGACCTTACCGGCGGTCTGGCGCCATATCTCCTGGCCGGTGGTGGCGTAGTGACCCTGCCGGTTGGCCAGATTGTCGAACTGGTTGGCCCACAGCACTCCGGCCGGCTCGGTCGCCGCCAGTTCCTTGGCCAGGGTCTCGGAATAGCGGACATAATTGCCGGGGTTGGCATAGGGCGCCGCCGGCACCAGGCGAAGGTCGGCGCCGATCAGGCGCAACATGTCCTTCTTCTCCTGGCTTTGCGTTTCGGGCATGACGATGACGGTGCGATAGCCCAGCGCGTTGCCCACCAGGCACAGGCCGATGCCGGTATTGCCGGCGGTGCCCTCGACGATAACGCCGCCCGGCCGGAGGTCGCCCCGGGCCTCGGCGTCGCGCACGATGGCCAGGGCGGCGCGATCCTTGATCGAGCCGCCGGGGTTGAGGAATTCGGCCTTGCCCAGAATGTCGCAGCCGGTCTCTTCCGAGGCGCGCCCGAGACGGATCAGCGGGGTATTGCCTATGGTGCCAAGAAAGCCATCACGAATATCCACCATAATAAGTGTATTATCCAATTATTGTCCACTTAATGAAATGTAGCTTGCCGCGCGTGTCCGATCAAGGGGGCGACGACACGCGCGCGCAGATACCTCCCGGTTGGCGGCAATCAACCGGCGGCCCTCGGAAAGATCGGGACAGTCTGGCGCGACGGTTATTGATGCTGCTGTTGCGGCAAGTAAATGCGGAACCGCGACGTCATCAGGCCGGCGACGTCATCCAGCGACAGATGCTGGAAAAAGCGGCAGCCGGCCAGCCCTTCCCTCGTCCACAGCACGACGGCGGGAAAGGCGGTGTTGTTGACATTGTCCACGGTGATCTCGCGCGGCGGCGGGTCCAGGGCGGCCATAACCCCCTCCACCTGCTCGAAGCGCAACTTGAAGCCGCCGCGGGAAGCATCGACCATATAGGCGCGCGCCTCGACGCCATCGGCAACGAACACGCCTTCGGTGCCGCAATGGTGCCGCTGCCACGCCCGTCCGCCGGACTCGGCGGAATTCAGTTCCAATGCCATCGCACCCGTCCCTGGACAGGAACCCCACTCAACAAAAGTAAGGCGATTTGGCGTCCCTGTCCATAACCCCCGAGCGATAAATGCATACAAAAGACCCCCGGCGCCCTTCCAAGGACGGAGGCCGGGGGCCGGAAGGGGGACGGGAGGACCGGACCTAGAACTTCACGACCACCGAGGTCTCGCCCAGATACCAAGTGCCGCTGTTGGGCGTACCGGCGGCCACACCGCCATAGGTGTTGAGGTACTGCTTGTACCCCGACCCGGAACGGGCGATGCCGAGGGCACCGGACAGCGACACGTTGTCGGTGATGGTCCATTCGGCGGTAAAGTCGATTTCATGCGCCAGACTGTCCGACGTGATCGCCGCGCCGCCGACACCGACAAACTGGTTCTTGTTATCGTAATTGTAGATATAGCCAAGAACGCTCAACTTCAGATCGTCGCGCGGATTGACCGACATCACCAGCTGATTGATGTTCACGTTGCTGTTGGAGATGACGTAGTTGCCGACGATCTCGCCGATGAACCAGGTGCCGAAGCCTCGCGTGATGGCGTTGTAGAAGTAGGGATCATACGCCTTCTTGGTGGTGTCGTTGGGATTGCCGTCACCACTGAAGTGGGCATAGCGGTAGGACAGCTTGGGCGTCCACGGCACGGTCGACAACTGGTAACCGGGCTCGAGATACCAGGCGTTGGCGCTGACCTTGTAGCCGGCCTTGCCGTTGCTTTCGTAGACATAGTTGCCATACAGCGAGAAGTCCTCGGCGAAGGGCAGGAAGTTGCCGCCGACATGGGCGGAGAACACGTTCATGCCGTCGCGATTGGACGTCAGGGTATTGGTGATGTTGAGGTTGGTCAGGGCGCCCCTGGAGACCTCGCTGCTGGCGAAGCTGAAGGGACCGGAAGCCTTGGCGTCAAGCACATGGAAGAAGGTCAGGCCGGCGTACCACTTGCGGTCGGCGAAGTTGGAGGCGCCGTCCTTGGCCGGCTTGCCTTCCTCGGCGGCCACGGTCTCGAACCACTCGACGTTGCCGCCGAAAACCTTGGTCTTGGCGAAGTCGAGCGACGGGGACAGCTTGTGCTGCGCCGTCTCGTTCTGAAGATAGAACACGTCGCCGCGGATCGGGCCGGTAGCGACCTTGGCGAGACCGGTCTGCGAGAAGGCGGTGCGCGACTGGGTCCAGAACATGCCGCGCTGACCGGCGTTGAACACGCCGTTGCTGATCAGGAAGCCGTCGGCGACCCGAAAGCTTTGACGGCCGCCCGACAGGTCCAGGGCGTTCTCGTCCAGGCCCAGGCCTTCCAGCACCTTGCCCGACTTCCAGCCGCCGTAGCCGTTCTCGATATCGATCAGCAGCGGATGGCCATAGGTGGTGGACAACAGGCTGGCGTCGCCGTCGCCGCCGGTCATGGTCAGTTCGGCGCTGACGTCGCCATAGAAGGTACCGGCCTTCTCGGTCTCGTAGGACGCCTTCAACTCGGGATGCAGGAAGGTCTCGGTCCAGGCCGGATGGCCGGTGATGCGCCGGCCGATGGCGCCCTGGCCGTTGTTGGTCCAGGTGCCGGTCTTGAACTGGGCGCCGGGGGAAACGAACCCGGTGATGCCGCCGACGAAAGCGCCATCGATCTTCAGGCCCTCATGGTCGAACAGCGACACGTCGGCGGCGGCGGGAAACGCCGCCAGCCCCACGACCGCGGACAGGATCGCGCCAGAAATCAAACCACGGCTGCGAAGATCATTGCGCTTCATCGGTAACTCCCTCGTCTAACGGCCTTGCGGACTACCCACCGTTACGCAACCGGCGTGCCAGCCTATGCCGCTTGAAATTCCGCCCTCGAACCGACAACGCGCCGAACGGCGCTGCCGCTTTCATGTGCAGAGACCTTGTACATGACCGAATGTTAAGCAGACAACCGGGTTTTCGCCATTTTGCGCCCTGACTGCGGGAAATCGGCGAAATGTTGCCAAAAAGACACGCACAACCAGCGACTGCCCACAAAGCGGGCAGCCACCACCCTGGCGGGCTGATCAGCCCGCCGAGTGGACGGTGGTATGGCTGTCCACCAGGACGTGGGCGGTCGAACCATCGGTACTGGTGTTGGAATACTGGGTGTAGCTGTTCTGCTGGTTATCGACGGTCAGATTGACATTGCCGTCGGCGTGCCAACCGCTGTCGCTGAAGTTGACCTGACTGTTGGCTCCACCGATCACCACCAGGCTGTTGGCGGTTCCGGCGACGGCGTTGGTGCCGGTGGTCATGGCCAGCACATGGGCAAGGTCGAGCACGGCATTGCCGCTGTCGGTGCTGGCCCCGGAAAGGTTCAGAACGTCGAAATGATGGAGCACGTTGAGGTTCAGTTGGCTGGCGTTGAACGACTGGCTGGACGTGCCGGTTCCCAGCGCTTCCCACATCAGTTCATTGCCGCCGCCGGTGCCGCCGTCGAGGAAGTGGAAGTCCAACCCGGCGACGCCGATGTGGTTATAGCCGCCATGGCCGACATAAACGTCATTGCCGCCACCCAGGTGGAGAACTTCGTTGCTGCCGATGCCGATGACGTAGTCATTGTTGACCCCGTCATGCGAGAACGCACCATTGTCGCCCAGCACCGTGGCCGACCGTGTCGTCAGATCGACGGAGGTGTTGCCGAAGGTCGGATCGAACAGCCATCCGGTGGTGGCGGTGGTGAGGTGGTCAAGGCCGTGGATGACGCTGAACGCCCCTTCGATCGATGATCCCGAGCTGATCAGGTTGAAAGAATCGCCGGTGACGAGCGAATTGCCGGCGTCATTGGCAATGTCCAACTCGCCGCCCAGGGTCAGCGTGCCGGCATTGATCGACAGCAGGTCACCATGGGTCGAATCGAAAATATCGAACTTCAAATGCGACGCCGCCATCAATGTCAGGTCGCCATCCACCGTCAGCGTCCCTGCCGCGGCGGCGGTGCCGGGATCGATGTATCCGTCGCTGCTGAACACCGCGTCGACGGCATGAATGCTGCCGCTGCCGCCGATGGTGCCGTGGTTGTCCACGGCGGTATGGGTGGCATAGGACGTATCCTGGACGGTCAGGGTCGCCGACGAGGTCAGGGTCAGCACGCCCTCATTGCTTAGGGTCGCCGCCGTCAGGGTCAGGTCGTGGCCGATCTGCATGGTCCCGGTGTTGTCGAGGTCATGGACGCCGAGATTGACCGAATAGGTGGCGGCGGAGTTGGCGCCGTCGGTCAGCAGGGTGCCAGCGTTGACCACATCGCCGACGACGGCGAGCACCGCCGCCCCAGAGCCGAACTCGCCGTTATTGACCGAACTGAGCTGAACGGTGCCGTTGTTGGTGAAGCCGTGCTCGATGGTCGCCTGGGCACCGGCCCAGGTGGTGGCGTTCAGCAGCAGCAGGGTGGCGGCGGCGTTCTGGAAGGCGACGCCGATATCATTGCCGGTCCCGTTCAGCGCCAAGGTGCCGCCGGTCAGTTTGACGGCTCCGGCACCGCTCAGGGTGCCGCCGGTCATGGTGGCGCCGCCCTTCAGCACCAGGGTGGCATCGATCCGGTCGGTCATGCCCGATGTGGCGAGGGTGGCTTCCCCCTGGGAGACCAGGGTACCGGCGCCGGTCAGGCCGCCCGACGAGAAGGTCAGGCTGCCCCAATCCTTGACCTCGGTCTCGGCCGACGCCAGGGACAGGGTACCCCACGAGATTTGAAGGCCGGAAGTGGCGTCGACAACGCCGCCGACCGAGACGGTCAACGTCCCCGAGGACATGTCGAAGGTGGCGTCGTTTCTAAGCTCGAAGCCGCCGATGACATCGTTGCCGTAGGAGCGGTGCTGGAAGTTGCCACCCGATGCCACGGTCAGGCCGGTATTGGCGGCAATGGTGTCGCTCGGAGTCAAATAACTGACGTGGTCGAACACCATCACCTTTTCGGTGTGGCTGACCGAGACGGTGTCAAAATCGGTGGCCGACCAGGTGAAGTGATCGATGCCGGTGCTGCCTCCGGCGGTGGTGTAGCTGAAGCCGGCGCCGTCGAGCGTCGCACTCCCCAGCGTTCCCTGCGAGGTGAGGCTGTAGGTGAGCGGCCCGCCCTCGGGATCGACCGCCATCGGCGTGATCGAAACCGTCTCGCCGGAGAGCACCAGCGGCGTCCCCATATCGGAATAGGTGCCGGCACTGTCGACCATCGCGGTACCGCCCAGCGCCGCCGAGGCGGTGTTGGCCAGAATACCCGCGCCGAAATTGTCGAAGGTCCACAGCCCGACCAGCCCGGCTTCGCCGCCGGTCGGCTTGACGCCCATATCGGCGAAGACCTGATTGGCGGTCCTCCCCTCGTTCCACAACTGCACGTCAGCGATCTGCCCCTGGAAGCCGTGGGCCATCGATTCCGTCCCGTTGGCCCAGGCGTTGCCGATGGTGCTCTGGCCCTCGATGGGATTGACGGTAGCCGCCTGGGGGGTGGCCGAGGCGGCGGCACCGTCAAGCATGACGGTCCACAGGCCGTCCTGGCGCACCAGCGCCACATGGCTCCACCGTCCGGCGGACAGCAGGGCGGTGCTGTCGTACGAGTTGACGTTGCCGCCGACCGAGTAGCCAAGATGGCCGTCGGCGGTGACATGCAGGCCGTAGCCGTTGTTGTTCGCATCGCCGTTATAGAAGATGACCTGCGGATTGGTATCACCACCGGCTCCGCCCCACTTGACCCAGGCTTCGGCGGTGAAGTTGTCGGTCTGGGTCGAGGCAGCCACGGAGGAAGTCGCCCCGGCAAAGGTGGTGAAGGTAGCGACCCCCATGTGGGGCAACGCCAACGGCGCCAGATTACCGCCGGACACGGTCGCCGTACTGGTGACCGAGGCCGTCCCCCCGGTGGACATATCCATGATTTCGAGCGAAATAGCGTCGGAACCGACGAAGCGCGGGTCGGAATCGTAGGTGATGCCGGCCAGGGCCGCGTTCACCTCGTCCAGGCTGCCCTGGAACACCAGTGAATGGCCGCCGTTGACCGAGCCGGTGCCAAAGCTGAGCCCCTGGGTATGGGCAAGGGTGATATCGCCGTGACCGGCGGTCAGGCTGACCGAATAAACGTCGTTGCCCTGGGCGCCCAGGACATCATCGGTAATGGCAAAATCCAGCGCATGGGTGGCGCCCTGGCCGACGGTGAAGTTGCTAAGGCCGATAAGTTGCGGCGCCTGACGCACCTCCTTCACCTCGACCCCGATGGTCTCGTAGGTCAGGGTGCCGCTGCCGTCGTTGATGCCGACGATGAAGCTGTCGCTGCCGAAATAATGGGCGTCGGGGGTGTAGCTGTAGTCCAGCGAATTGCTGTCCACGGTAACGGTGCCATGGGCCGCCTGCTGGGTCAGGGTGGCGGTGATGACGGCGGATGGATTGGCGGTGTCGATGGCACCCAGGGTGCCGTCGGCGACGGTGTCCTGACGCAGGGTAACGGTGTCGGCGAACACCGTGTCGCCACTGACCGTCGTCACCGTCGGAAGAGTGGTGGCGCCATAGAGCATCAGATCGTGGCCCGCCCCGGAAGCATCCTCCACCTTGGTCAGCGCGACGCCTTCCTGTGAGACGTTGACTACCGTCCGGTCCATGGTCCAGTCGGCGACCAGATGGTCGTCGGCGGCGACGGTCTTGCGCAGGTAGTCGTCGGCCACCTCGGCGGCGGTGCGCACGTCGGAGAACAGGCGGACCTCGTCCAACTGCCCGATGAACCCGGACGTGTCGTTGCCGCCGATGAACAGCGGGACGGTGCCGGTAAAGCTGAGCGGACCGGCGGCGGTGCCCACCAGCTGGCCGTTCTTGTATAGGCTCATGACGTGGGTGGCACCGTCGTAACTGCCGGCCCAATGCGCCCACTCGCCCACCATGGCGCCGGTATCGACCGTGATGGTCGAACCGCCCATTGTGAAGGCGAAGTGGCTTGCGTCGGTGAAGCCGGCCCAGAGGGCGCCGGACTGGGTCAGCGCGGTCTGGTTGCTGCCCGTGGCCGCCCGATCGGCCCAGAACTCGAAGCTGAACGAATGGTCGCTCAGGACGATGGCGTCGTTATGGGCGTACTGGCTGCCGTCGAATTGCATCGCCCGGCCCGCCGCGCTGACGCCCAGCGGTTCCACCGGACTGGGAACGGTGACGGCGATGGTCTCGTAGGCGATATGATTGTCGCTGCCCTGGACGGCGACGGTGAAGCTGTCGATGCCGTGCCAGCCGGTCTTGGGGGTGTAGGTGAAGGTGCCGTCGGTGTTGACCACCAGGGTGCCGTTGCCGCTGGACAAGGTGCCGTTGGTCAGGCCAAGCGCGCTCCAGCTTTCCGAAGTGCTGGTGGGCGAGAACGCCGTCAGGTCGCCGTGATAGGCGGCGCCGTACTCGACGGTGATGGCATGGTCGTAGATCGGCGGCGAGTCTTCCTGCGGTGCCGTGATCACGGTTGCCGGACCGCCGGAGGTGATCGCCGCCACCGAACCGGCGTCGACGGTGCCGGAGGGACCGTGCAAGGCGGCGATCGTGGTCGCATTGGTGGCATCGCTCAGCGACCAGGCGGCGGCAAGACCGCTCTCGGACCCGGTCACGGTGGCCTGCATATCGGCGGCGATGTCGGTGCGAACGCCGTTCCACACCCGGACATCGGCGATGTCGCCGGTGAACTTGATGTCGTCGCCGCGCATGACGCCGATCTGAGCCGGGGCGGCGACGCTGATGCCGGTGATATCGCCATCCCAGCCGAAAAGCGAACTCGTGACCTCCTGCACCCCATCGACGAAAAGGCTGAGGGCACCGGTTGCGACATTCACGCTGTAGGCGACATGGTGCCACTGCCCGTCGGCGATATTGGTGGTGCCGATGAGGGACTTGCCGTGCGCGGCATCGGAGATGCCCCCGGTCGCCACCTCGGCCGCCAGCACGCCGTTGTACATGGCCATCTGGGCCCACTGCGTCGAAGCGCCGTCGGTCTGGGTGGAGAAGATGCCGCCCCCCCAGCCGCCGGCGGTATTTGTCGTCCTGATCCACGCCTCGACGGTGTGGCTGGTCAGGGTCCCCACCGACGTGCTGGTGACGTAGGTCGAGCCGTCGAAATGCAGCGCATGGACCGGCCCCGTGGCATCGTCGAAGAAGAGGTCGTGGCCGTGGCCCGACTGATCGGCCAGGCCGCCCAGGCCGTTCCAATAGCCGATCAGGCCGCTTTCGCCGCCGCTCGGCAGTTGGTTGTAGCCCTGGGCGATTTCCGTCGCCGTATGGGCGACATCCCACACCCGCACGTCGGCCATGCGACCCACGAAGCCTTGGGTGGCGATGCCGTTGTCCACCGCTTGGCCGATCAGCAGATTGGCGTTGGTGTTGGCCAGGCTATCGAAGTGGAAGTTGATGCTCCCGTCCGCCACGCCGTTGATATACAGGGTGAACTGATCGCCCGAGCGGGTGACCGCCACATGGGCCCACTGATCGGCGGTCAGAGTCTGGCTTGACTGCAAGTTGTAGACCGAGCCGAAAAGACCGTCGCCGCTGCTGGCATTGTCGGCCATGAAGAACAGATGGCCGCCGACAAGCCCCAAACGGAGCTGGGGCACGCCGATGCCCTGGCCCAGTTGCTTGGCCAGCAGAACCACCTCGGAATTCAAGGCCGCCGCAGTCGGATCGATCCAGGTCTCCAGGGTGAAGTCGCCGCTGCCCAACGCCGCCAGGGCGCCGGAATTGCCGGCGTCGGCATGCGTGCTGCCGTTGAATTGCAGCGCCCCCATGTGCTGGGTCGCGCCCGGCATCCGGGTGGTCTCGACCACCGACATCAGCACCGACTGGTAGGTATAGCTTTCGCCGTTCCACACCTTGACCACGAAGCCGTCCGAGCCGGTATAGGTGGCGTCGGGGGTATAGGCGAAGCTGCCGTCGGCATTGAGGACGACCGAGCCATGCAGGGGATTGGCCTCGACGCCATAGCTGAGGGTGGCACCGGGGGTGGAATCCTCGGCGATCACCGCGCCGTGATAAGAGGTGCCGTGATCGACCTCGATGGCGGCGTCGGACGGCGGCACCGCCGTTCCCTTCACTGTGACGGAGCCCGAGAAGGTGCCGTTGTGACCGCCGACGATGTCGGTCGCCACATTGCCGCTGACATCGTCAAGGCGCCAGTTGGCGATCAGGCCATAGGGCTCGCCCGCCAGTTGCTTGTTCATGTTCGAGGCAATGGCGGATTGTGACCGCGCCGTGTCCCACACCCGCACGTCGGCGATATCGCCGGTGAACAGGTACTGATACTGACCGGTTTCCAGACCCTGGCCGATATGGCCGGTGCCAGTGGTAATGGCGAGGGTGCCGCCCCCGGCGGTGGCGGTGGCGTTGGTGTTGTCCAGCACGCCATCGACGTAGACTGAGGCAGATGTGCCCGACACCGTCACCGCCACATGGTGCCACAGGCCGTCATTGACGATGGCGTTGGAGGTCACGCCGGTGCCGTTCTGGATCGCCAGCCCGACTTTCCCCTGAAAGATATTAAGGTAGGCGGCGGCATTGTTCTCCGGTGGCGTTCCAACCGCCAGGATGTCCTCGCGCGCAGCTCCTCCAGCGGTGGTGCGGAACCATGCCTCGTAAGTGACGGCGCCGGACCCGGTGGCGACACCGGTGATGGCGACGTTACTGGTGCTGCCGTCGAAATGCACCGCCCGCGTCGGCACTCCGCCCACCGTCGCGCCGCTGGTCAGCGTCAAACCGTGGCCGTTGCCCGAGGCGTCGGCGGTGCCGTTGCCCGCCCATGACGCCAGCAACCCATCGCCGCCGGGCGAAAGCTGGTACATCTCCTGGATGATCTGCGCCGGATCGTGGGCGACGGTCCACAGCCGCGCCCCGGCGATCTGGCCGGTGAAGGCGTCGGCGGGGGAACCGGCACGCGCGCCCAGCATCAGGTCATAGCCGTTGGACACGTCGAAGACCGGCGCCTCCACCGTTTCCACCACTTTGCCGTTGACGGTCAGGGTGTACTGGTCGCCCGAGCGCGACACCGCCACATGCGCCCACTGGCCGGCGGTCAGCGCCGCACCGCTGAGAAGATCGCCGCCGCCGATGTGGAAGGTGGGAATGCCGTTGTGCAGCGACAGCATCATGCCCAGACCGCCTGAATCCTTGGCGATGATCGCCTGATCACCGGTGAGATTGGCGGGATTGACCCAGGCTTCCATGGTGAAGTCGCCGGTGGCGACGATGTCGACGTGGTCCGCGGTGGTCCAGCCGATGCCGGCGTCATAAACGCCGTTGCCGGCCGAATTGGCGAGGTTGTTGGCGACGGTGGCGCCCGTTCCCTCGTCCAGCTTCCAGTACCCGGCCAGACCGCTGCTGTCGGCGGCAACCGATCCGGACTGATCTTCCGCGATCTGGGTAGCGCCGCGGGCAACATCCCACAACTTGACCTCGGCGATCTGGCCGTGGAAATGGGTTCCCCCGGCAATACCCGACTGGTCGGCGGTATAGGCGGCGCCGATCACGGTTTCCCCGGCGAACCCTGCTGTCGGAATGGGATTGATGATGTCGGGGGTGACGTCGGTGGTACCGTTGGGGTAGCTCCGGAAGTGATCGTAGACGACCCCGTCGATCACCATGTGGAAACTGCTGTTGTCCTGGACCAGGGCGATGTCGTGCCACTGGTTGGCCGTGACGATCACGTCGTTGCCGACAGCGTCGCGCAGGGTGTAAATCGCCCGGCCATAGGCGGTAAATCCGATCGAGCCGTCGGCGTGCATGATCACGCCGTAACCGCAGTGCGCCCAGTCGCCGTTGCTGAAGATCGTCGAGCCGTTGTCCTCGGCGGTGCCGTCCCAATTGATCTTGGCCTCGACCGTGAAGGTGGTCACGTTGGTCGATGCATTGACGTGGGACTCGACGGCGCCACTGGCGCCGAAGCTCGCCGCCTGTGACGGCAATTGGGCGATATCGCCGCCGCCGCCCAGCACCATGTCGCTATAGCCGTCACCGGCCAGGTTCGCCGCCACCGAGCCGGCGTCGTTGAAGGTCCAGTGCCCGATCAGACCAGAGGTCGAGTCGTTGGCGTTCGGGTCGGCGAGCTGACCGGCCGAGAGCACCGTGTTCCACAGCTTGACGTTGTCGAACATGCCGGGGGTAAAGGTGCTGAACCCGTCCGAACCCAGCAGCAGCTTGCCCAGACTGGACAACTGGCCGGCGCTGCCGGTCGCGGTCGCCGACAGGGTACCGTCGAGGTAGATATGCGCCTGGGAGGAAGCCCCGTCAAAGGTGATGGCGACATGGTGCCAACTGCCGGCGCCGAACGAAAGCGTGCCCGGATCGCCGCCCGTCAGACCGGCACCGTCCAGGGCCAGGTGTCCGTTGGGATCGATATTCGCCTGTAGCAGAACGGTCGAATTGTTGCCGGAGCCGACCAGGCTGAGCAACGGATGCGTCACCTCGCCGAGATTGGCCGGCACATTGACGTCGAACTCGATACTGAGCTGCTGGTTGGCGAAGTCCTGGGCATTCAGTAGGGCGGTGGCCGCCGCGCTGGTTCCGGCGCTGGCCAGCACCCCCGTCGGCACCGCGACGCCGGCGATGGTGGTGGAATCGGCGACGGTGACGGTGAACGACTTGGCCGCCGACAGGGTGGTGCCGTCGCTGGCCTGAAGCGAGAAGACGTCGGTGCCGTAGAAACCGGCATTGGGGGTATAGACGAAACCACCGTCGCTACCGAAAGACAGCGTGCCGCTGTGGGGCGCGACGGCCTGGGTCAGGCTGACCGCGTCGCCGTCCTGGTCGTAGATCGCCGCATGTCCGGCAATCGCCACGCCCTCGGTGGTGACAAGCTGGGTCGCACCCGTCGCGGGTCCGGTCGCGAGGACTCCGGCCAGCGAATCGGCGAACACGTCGCCGGTTCCGTCGTTCAGACGCCAATATCCGACCAGATCGGGCTGGCTGGCCGGGTCGGCCGGCTGATGCATGCCGGCGATGATCTGCGCCTCGGATTGCACGTTGTCATAGACCCGCACCTCGGCGATCTCGCCGACCAAGGCCTCGTTGGCGGTGTTGTCGAAGCCGTTGCCCATCACCACCGTCGGCGAGCCCATTTGGAGGCTGTAACCGGTACCCAGGTTGGGCGTGCCCACCGGAAGAGTGATCGCCTCGACGCCATCGACATACAGGTGGGCGGTGGCGTCGGCGGCATCGAAGCTATAGGCGAGGTGATGCCAGATGCTATCGTCGATGGTGACGCCGACGCTATCGAGCGTCAGGCTGCCGCCATTGTCGTCAACCAGCGCAAGCTCCAGGCCGCCATCCGCCCTCATCACCAGCGTCGAGGAAGACGCGCTGATGCAAGACCCGGTGGCGATGATGCTCTTGTCGCCGACGTTGTCGCCGGAGGCGATCTTCACCCAGGCTTCGACGGTATGGCTGTCGACGTCGAATGTCGAGCCTTCCAGTCCCCGGTCGCCGTTGATCTGGATGGCGGTATGGTGGCTTCCGGTCACCGGCACGGCGGCCGAGGTGTCCCAGGTCGCGCCGGTCTCCGCCAACGACCCAGCCTGGTTCTCCAGGAAACTGACGCCGTGGCCGGTGGTATCGGTGATCGCCCCCGCCGCCGTCACGGTCCAGTTGCCCAACAGCCCGGTCTCGTCGCCCGACAGGGTGGTGGTCATGTCCCGGCCGATGGTGGCCTGATCGCGCGCGGTGTTCCACAGCCGTACGTCGCCGATCTCGCCAAAGAAGGCGACGGAACCCCCAGAGTCATTGCCGATATCGACGGTCTCGCCGCTGACGTTCAGGGCGGAAAGGTTGCCAGTGACGTTGGGGTCCGTGGCGGCCTCGACCCCGTCGATATAGAGATGCACCACCACGTTCGCGCCGTCATGGCCAAGGCTGTAGGCGACGCTGTGCCACAGCCCGTCGTTGACGGGGACGTCCGATGCCGTCCACGTCCCCCACTCGGGGGAGGAGACCACGTCCACCGTCAAGAAGCCGGCCTCGTTGACGGACAGGGCGACGCTGCCGCCGTTTACGCCGGTGGTGCCGATGATCTGGCCGCCCACGGTATCGGTGGTCCTGATCCACGCCTCGACGGTATGGTCCGAGAAGGTCACGGGGACCGCCGACTCGACCGTCTCGCTACCGGCGAAATGAATGGCCTCGGCCGGCGGGTTCACCAGCTGGGCGGTGCCCGAGAGCGTCAGCGGATGCTGGCCGGTGATATCGGTCAGCTCGCCGCCGTTGGCGGAAGCGTCGAAGGTCCAGGCGGCCACCAATCCCGACTCGGCGCCGGTCAGCGGCGCCTCGGCCTGGGTAGCGATCTGTTCGACGGTGCGGGCGGTGCTCCATACCCGCACATTGTCGACCATGCCGTCGAGCCGAACATCACCCGATCCACCGATGGTGATGGCGCCTATATCCGACATCGAACCGGCGGGCGGCCCCAGCACCAGATGCTCGACCGTCGTGCCGTCGATGACGATGGTGGCGTTGACCGTAGCGCCCTCGGTGTAGCTGACGGCCAGATGATGCCAGCCCCCGGTGGCGATGGAGGAGGTGCCGGCCAAAATGTTGTCGCTATTGGCGATAAAGACGTAGCCGTTGTCATCGACCCCCAGCGCCAGCCGGGCATAGCCGCTGCCGGACAGGCCGATCAGTTCCTGGTTGTGCTCCAATCCCAGCGCCGCCACATAGACGTCGCATTCCAGCGTCGCCTGGCCAGCCCCGAAGGCACCGACGGTCAGGCTGCCGCGAGCGGCGCCGCCATTGCCGAAATTGGAGACGGCAAGCGCCTGATTGCGCACCACGGCGCCTTCGATCACCGGGGCATGGTTGACGTGTTCGACCACCAGATCGACCACCGCCGGTGCCGAGGTCAAGGTTCCGTCCGAGACCTGATAGGCAACGTGGTCGGTGCCGTAGAAATTGAAGTCCGGCGTATAGACAAGATGGCCGGTGGCCGGATCGAGGGTGATCGACCCGTGAAGGGGCTGGCCGCCATTGGCGATGCTGTAGGTCAGATTGGCCGAGTCCTCGTCGCTGGCGACGACAGTGCCCGTCAGGGTGCCGTCCCCGGTCAGGGTCATGACCTGATCGTTGCGACCGGCGGCCACCCGGCTGGCACCGATCAAGGCGCCGCTGAACTGGTTGATACTGTGATCGAAGGCCGGGGGATTGTTCTCGGCGCCATAGCCGGTGTCGTCGAAGGTGAAATCGGCGGCCAGACCGGGTTCCAATCCCGTCAGGGTAGCATTCATGTCGGCGGCGATGGTGGTGCGGACGCCGTGCCACACCGTGAACGAATCCATCAGCCCGGTATAGTTGACCTTACCGCCGGCAAGGTCGTTGGCGACGGTGAAGCCGGCGCCGGTGTGGGCCGGAATCGTCCCGGTATTGCTGAAGCTGCCCGCCTCGGCTCCATCGATATAGACGACGACGGCACCGCCATCGGCGCTGCTGTAGCTGGCGGCGACATGGTGCCACGCCGAATCCAGGGTCAGCGTGCTGTTGCCCAAGGGCTGGTTGCCCAGCATCGGCACCAGGGTGAAGGTATGGTCGGGATTCTCGTGCAGATAGAGGCCGTAATCGGCCGAATTGGCGGTGCCCTGGGCGAACAGCGCCTGCGAACCACCTTCCGAGCCGGTCCAGGTCGGCTTGATCCACGCCTCGACCGTGACCGCATCGCTGAAGCCCAGCGAATGGGGGCCGTTGTACGTGGTCAGCGTCATCTGGCTGTTGTTGCCGCTGAACGACGCCGCATAGCCGCTGCCGGCCCCCGCCACCGGTGCGTCAGGGGTCGGCATGACGTCGATGGAGAACGTGGTGGCGGCGGTGGTGTTCTGGCCGTCCGACAGCTTCACCGCGAAGGTGTCGGTGGTGGCGGTGCCGCCATCGTTGAAATAGAAGACACCACCGCCCTCGCCCTGGTAGTTCAGGTCCGCCTGGGTGAAGGTCGATCCCACCGCCGCCACGGTACCATTGATGACCAGCACGCCATGGGTGGGCAGGCCGGTCAGTTCGTAGACCAACTGCCCCGGAAGGGTACCGATGTCGACATCGCTGGCCTGGAGACCCCCGGTCCCCATCTCCGCCAGCGGCATCGCATAGCCTTCTGCCCCTTGGACTCCGGTACCGACGGTGATGGTCGGCGCATGGTTGGTCTGCACCAGATTGACCGACACCATCGAGGCGGCCAGCGAACCGCCGAGCCCGTCGCTGAGTGCCAGCGAGAAGGTGTCGTTGCCATAGAAACCGGTTTGGGCGGCGAACGCCACATGGCCGGCATTCACGTCCGCCTGGGTGAAGGTGCCGCCCACCCCCAGCGACGCGCCGTTCAGGGTCAGCGAGCCGTACCCGGCCGGAGTACCGACGGTGTAGACCTCGGCCGAGTCCGCCACCCCCGACACATCATCGCCCGCCAACAGGTAATGGGGCGTCAACAGGAAGGAAGTACCGGCCTGCACGGTGATGCCGGGGGAATTCAGCGTCATGGCATGCTGGCTGAAGCCGACATTGGCGGTGAACACCCGATCGACGCTGCCGCCGTGACCGTCGGAGACGTTGACGGTAAAGGTATCATTGCCGCCGATGAAGGTCGCGTCGGCATGATAGGTCAGCGTGCCGCCGGTCAGACTCACCGTGCCGCCGTGGGCGGTGATCGAATTCCCCACCAGCGCATAGCTCAGGGTGTCGCCATCGACATCGGTAGCCATCAGATCGCCGGAGAAGGAACCCGCGTTTTCGACCCCGAAGGCGGTGACGGCAACGCCGCCGAAATCGATGCCCTGCCACACCGGCGCGTCATTGACCGACGTAATCTCCAGCTTGGCGATGGCGGTGGCGGTGCTGTAGGCGCCATGAGCGGCGTTGGTGTTGGTGATGTCCACCACGTCGCCGCCGACGTGGCCGTCGCTGCCGTCCCAGGCGCGGAACGACAGGGCTTCGCTGCCGTGATAGTTCGGATTGGGCACGAACCGCACCAGATCCGTCGCCGCCAACAGCCGCGCGCTGGCGGTCGCCACCGTCCCGACGGGATTCCAGGTGGTGCCGTCGTGGCTGTACTGCCAGGTGCCGTTGGTACCGAGGGCGCCGGTGATGGCGATGCCCATCCCCACCGTGCCGCCGCTGTCGCTGACCCGCCCGCTCAGCAGGTCCGATACCAGCGTGCCGGTGTTGACCGTCGGGTCCTCGGTGATGGTGGCGAGGCGGGAAGGAGAGGCATCCACCGTGTAGCTGATGTTGTCGAGGCTGGCCGGATCGGCCTCGGCATGGAACAGAATGCCGTTCCACAGCGAGGCGTTGGTGGCGAGAGTGCCGCTCCAGGTCAGTTGGGCATTGATCCCCTGAAGACCCGCGACCTGGGTCCAGGCACCGGAATTGGTCAGGTCCCTGTAGGACAGGCTGATCGCCCCCTGCCCGCCATAGGCGTCGGTATCGAGGGTGATCCGGAACCGCTCCCATCCCGCAAGGCTGCCGATGAAGGTGCTGTGGCCGGCGCCGGTAGCGTCGAACAGAGTGACCGCTCCGGAGTTGGAGACGCCGTCGCCATACTGGCTGTAGGCGGCACCGATGGCGCTTTCACCGGCATCCAGCGGCGCCGGTCCGCTGCCGGTATAGGGCTGGGTCGCCAGGATATTGCCGTTGGCGTTGAGATCGGCACCGATATGGAACGAGCTGCCCCAATAGGATGCGGTGAAATCGTACTCCAGCGTCACCACATCGCCCTGCTGGATGGTCGGCATGGCCAGCGAGGCGCTGGCCAGATGGGAGATTTCCCGATTGTTGTTGCCGCCCAACCCGGCGACAAGCGAAAACGCCTGTGATCCCACGTACAGGCCGGAGCTGGCGGTGGTGCCCACCGTCAGGGCGCCGGCCTCATTCGCCACCCAGCCATCCTGGCCGGCAATGGTCTGGTTCGCGGTCAAGCCCTCGAAATTGTACAGGGCCGTGGTCGGCACCGACAGCACCGGCGCGTCGTTGATGGCCCCGCCCAGCCCGATGAAGTCGGTGGACAGCGGGGCGGTGGTGA
The DNA here is from genome assembly GCA_903901915.1 of uncultured Rhodospirillaceae bacterium. Lineage (GTDB taxonomy): Bacteria > Pseudomonadota > Alphaproteobacteria > Rhodospirillales > Magnetospirillaceae > Phaeospirillum. The sequence goes on from CAIUSV010000046.1 coordinate 114,687, forward strand.
CGCCGGTAAGCTCGATCAGGCTGCCGCCCAGGCTGTTGCCGCCCTGGATGTACAACCAGCCGTTATTGACGCCATCGGTGATGAAGGCGACGGTGCCGTCCCCCAGCCCCGACAGGCTGGCGATGGTGGCAGCGGGAGAATCGCCGGGATTGCCGATCCAGACGTTGGTCGGCGAATAGACCAGCCCCCCGCCGGCGGCCGAAAGGTCGATCTTGTCGGTGCCGCCGTGGAAGTCGGTGACGACCGCCGTTCCGGCGGCGGCGGTGAACTTGAAGACATCGCTGCCGGCGCCGCCGGTCAGTTGATGGATGCCGGCATTGGCGATCAGGGTATCGTTACCACTGCCGCCGAGGATGGTGGCAATGGCGTAATCCTGGCCGGCATTGATGGTCAGGTCGCCGATTCCGGCCGAGGCGTCGATGGTGGTGAAGGCGACGGCGCCCACCGCCAGCGACTGGGCCTGGCCGACGGTACCGCCGCTGACCTGGAGAACCTCGACGCCCGAGACATGGGCGAAGGCGGCGGTTCCCAGGCTGACGCCGCCTTGGATCGCCAGCGTGTCGCTGCCCAACCCGCCGGTGACGGTATCGCTGCCGTCGAGACCGCCATGAAGGTGGAAGGTGGTGGCGTTATTGCTGCCGATCAGAACATCGGTGCCGCCCGACCCGGCATCAAGCGCCAGAATTCCGGCACCGGCATTGATGGTGTCGTCGCCGCTGCCGCCGGTCAGGGTAACCGCCCCGGTCGTTCCGGAAACTCCAAGCGTCGTCGTGCCGCCGCTGAACGCCAACGTCTCCACCCCGCTGAGGGTGGTGATGTGCGGGGCGTTGTCGGCCACCACAATGTTGCCCAAGCCGTCGCTGGAGATGGTGTAGTTCGACTCGGCCCCCAGGAACACCGCGGTGTCGCCGGTGCCGCTGCCGCCCTTGAAGGTACCGCCGTAGCCGCCGACCTTGAAGGTGAGGTTGCCGGACTCGGCCGAGCCGTCGATGGTGATGCCGGGAACGGTGGTGGCGCTGGCGTCGATGGTGGCGATGCCGGCCTGGGCCGCTTCGGCCGCCAGCGTCACCGTGACAACCGGCAATCCGGCATCCAGCGCCAGGGTCTGCACCCCGGTGATGTTGGTGAATGCCGCGTCCGTCAGCGTTCCGCCGACGCCGGTCAGCAGGATGGTGTTGGCTCCGCTGCCGCCGTTGATCACGTCCGCCGAGGTCAACTGGTTGGTGTCGAACTTGAAGACGTGGCTGCCGCCACTGGCGACGGTGATGGTGTCGTTGCCGCTGCCGGCGGTGACCATGGCCACCCCGGCGCCGATGGTCAGCACGTCGTTGCCGAAGCCGCCGATCACCGCACTGCCGCCGCCCAGCACCGAGATGGTGCCGTCATAGAACTGAAGGCTTTGGCTGTTGCCGGTGATGGTGTCGGTATAACCGCCGCCGGTCACCGTGGTGGTGGCGCCCGAGATGGTCACGGTATGACCGAATTCGCTGCCATGCAGGCTTAAGGTATTGAGACCGCTGCCGCCCTTGAAGATATTGTTGCCCGCGCCGACGATCATGGTCTCGGCCACGGTCTGCGTGCTGGCATCGACGGTGACGCCGCCGGAGAAGTTGCCGGCATAGACCATGGTAATGCCCGCCGCCGCCGCGTTGGCGCCCAAGGTCACGGTACCGCCGGCGGCGAACGCGCCATCCAGGTTCAGGGTCTGGACGTTGCTGACATGAAGGAAGGCCGAATCGGCGATGCCGGAAATGGTGCCGCCGGTGCTGTCGGTGAAGGCGATGGTGTTGTAATAGCCGCTGGTGCCCGCCACCGTCCCGGCGGTGATGCCGGCGAGATCGATACGGAAACTGGTGCTGGCGGCGCCGCCGTACAGACTGTCGGCCCCGCCGCCGCCGTCAAGGGTGTACTGGGCACCGGCGACACTGCCGCCCTTGATGACGTCGGCGAAACCCGAGCCCCGCACCGCGGTGATGTTGCTGGCCAAGGTGCCGGAGGTCAGGGTATCGGTGCCGCCATAGCCGTTGAGCGCCTTGCCCGCCGCCACGGTGACGCTGCCGACGGTCAGCGCGGTGGTGGACAGGTTGACCATCGCCCCCGCCGGCGAATGGCCGTAATCGATGGTGGTGCCGCCGCCGGTGGCGCCGAGCAGCGTATTGTTGCCCGCCCCGCCGGCCAGAACCTGATTGGCGGCGCCATAAAGGGTGTCGTTGCCCATGCCGCCGATAACGCTGTCCAGCGCGAACAGGGTATCGGTAAAGCCGGCCGGCCCCAAGGCCGCGCCGGCGGCACTGTAATGCTGACTGAGGATCTGGCTGGTACCCGTCTGCCACGACACCACGAAACCACCGCCGTCGGACAGGCCGGTCACCCGCACCCCGCCACCGCCGGCATTGCTGGCCAACGGCAAGGTGCCCCCCACCAGAGCGCCGCTGGCATCGAACATCTGTCCGAACATGTCATGCACAGAGGAGGTCGCGCTCTGGGTCTCGTTCCAGGTTACGACGTAACCGCCACTCGCCAGCGTCGTCACCTGATACCCGGAGATGGAGGCGCCGGAGGTGTGGGCGTCGAAGACATGCTGCGACCCGGCCACGACGGTGCCGGTCGTGGTATCGGTCTTATAGATCGCAGTGTTGAGATGCGGGAAACCGCCGGAAATATCGGTCCATGCCACCGCGAACGCCCCGGCCCCGCCGCTACCGCCAACGACCTTGACGACCTCGGGAGCACCGCCGCCGCTGACCAGCGCCCAACTGTCGGTGGACCTTAGCGCGCCGCTCTGATCATAGACGCTGACGTAATCGGTGTTGCCCTGCCGGTAGGTCACCGCCACCCAGCCGTTGTCCAATCCGGCGGCGCGGGAGTAGGTGTTGGTGGAGACGATGTTGGTGCCGTCCGGCGTGTTGATGGCAAAGGCGGTACCGGGATTGCTGCCGTCAATGCCGCAGAACCTGCCCATGAGGGTGGTGTTGGCGGCCGTCGTCCCCGTGACCCAGGTCACCAGCATGGTTTCGTCGCCGGCGGTGGTGCCGACGGCGGTCACCGCCGCCGAATTGGCGTTGGCGCCGAGACCGGCCAGGCTGAGCGTTGTTCCGGGGGTGACGGTGCCATTGCCGGCGACGGCGCAAACCTGCCAGTAGGCGGTACCGCCATTGTCCCAGCCCATGACGAAATTACCGTCCGGCAAGGTCGATATCTTGGCGGTGGGCAGCGAGCCGTTGGTCAGCGCCAAGCCCGAGGCCAGCGTCACCGCCGAGCCGACCGCGACGTCGCTGGAATTGAACTGTTGCGCCAGATACAGGCCGGTACCGCCGCTGGTCGCCGGCCACACCATGACATAGCCGCCGCCGGGCAACGCCACCGTCTGTCCGGCGTCGGTCGACACCGAAGTCGTGACACCGGCGTTGTCGATGATCCCGCCCGACACGGTCGCGAACTCGATGGGGGTGCCCATGGAATCGAAATGCTGGTTTTGCAGCGAATCGATACCGCCCACATTGGTGGCCCACTCCAGCACGAACCCGCCGATGCCGCCGCCCGGGGTGGCGTTGATCTCATTGGCGTTGGCGGTCGCGATCTGGAACGAATGCCCGATCGTGTGGCCCTGGGGCGACATCACCTGACCGTGGGTCACCGCCGTCGAAGTGCCGGCGTCGGTCAGCCACAGCACCACATAATCGCCGTTGGTCAGGCGCACGGTCTGCAAATTGGAGACGGTGCCCCCCGGCTGCATCGAGGTATAGCCGTTGCGTACGCTGCCATCGGCATTGAACGTCTCGGTGAAGAGCAAGCCGCCGCTTTCCGCCCACGACACCGCGAAGCCGCCATCCTGCAACGCCGCCGCCCGGTACTCGGAGACGGTGCCGAACATGCCGATGGTGAACTCGTTGCCGACGGAAGCGCCGCCCGAGGTGAACACCCGCCCGTCGACATGGCCGGCGTTGGTACCGCTGGCGACGCTCCACAGGCCGGCGAAGTTGCCGGTGCCGCCGATCAGGCCGACCACCCCCATGCCGGTGCCCACCGTCTCGGTGCCGGAAATGGAGAAGCTGGCACCGACGCTTCCGGTGGTCAGGTCGAAGGTCTCGACCGTGGCGGTACCGCCGCTGATCCATCCCGCCGCCAGTCCGGTGGCGGTGGAGCCGGTCAGCAGACCGGTAAGGGCGGAAACCGTCGCGCCACCATCGGCGATGGTGATCGGCCCGGTGGTGGCGGTGATGCTGTTGGTCCCCATCGACCACGCCTGCCACTGCGCCGAGCCGCCGGACACAAACGCCGCCGCGAAGCCGGCGTTGATCAGCCCGGTGGTGGCGACGGCCTCGGCCGTCGGCAGGGCGTAGGAAAAGGTATCGCCGGAAATGGCGTGACCGAACGAATCATAGCCCTGGCCGGTCAGGGTGCCGGTGGCGGTTTCCCACAGCCCGACATAGGTGCCATTGGAGCTGCCGATCACCCGATCGACCGAGATGGTGCCGCCATGCCACAGCAGCCCGGCGCCGCTGGCCTCGACCGTCGGCCCCGCCGCCGTCACCGTCACCGGCAAGGCACCGTCGAGGGCATAATTCACCTTGCCGCCATAGATCCGGCCGTCGGAAGCGGCGTCGGCGGAATTGCTGCCGATCACGGTCTGGCTGGTGTTCCCGACGAAGAACTGATCCTCGCCGCCGCCGGAAATCAGGGTGGTGACGCCGGTACCCTGGCCGACAAGGATCTCGTCGGCGCTGGTGCCGGTCAACGTGGTGGCGCCGCCGATCTGGCCGATGAAAGCGGTGGTGGGATGGCTGTCGTTGCCGTGAATGACACTGGCGATGCCGGCGCCGGTCCCGGCGAACTGGTCCTTGATCACCAGGGTGCCACCCCCGGCGGCTTGGGTCAGGTGGAGCACCAGATCGTTGCCGACCTGCGCCGCGCCCAGGAAGCCGGAATCGGGAATGGCGGTGACATCGAGGCTTTGGCTGCCGTGCTCGATCAGCGTCAGGGTGCCCGACATGGTCGCAGGCAGCACCACATTGCCGCTGCCGCCCACCAAGGTCAGCGACAGGCCCGAGGCACCGGTCCCGGCCAGGGTCAAGGAACCGCTGACCGCCGAGGCGTCGAGGGTGCCGATGCCGGTAAGCACCGAGGTCGAACCGATCGACAGGGTCTGGTTCACCGCCGCCGGCAACACCACGGTCTCGAAGCCCAAGAGGTTGGCGAAGGCGCTATCCGATGCGCTGGCCGGCATCGTGCCGGTCAGGGTCAGGGTATCGCCGGTGCCGCCGCCGCCGCTTAGCGTCGTGGTGCCGAGGCTGGTGACGGCGATCGTCAGGGAATCGTTGCCGTCGCCCATATAGACAGCCTTGAAGCCCGTGCCGACGGTGATGCTGTCGACACCGGTGCCGCCGGTCAGGGTCTGCGCCCCCGCCGCGCCGCTGACCGTCAGGGTGCCGTCGGTGAAGGCCAGTTTCGAGATGCCGGAAAGAGTGTCGGTGCCGTCGGTGCCGCCCGACACGGTCAGCGAACCGCCGCTGTTGGTCGATACCGTGTAGTTCGCCATCGCCCCGTGGTACTCGACGGTATCGGTGCCGCCGCCGCCGGTGATGATGTCGTTGCCGGTGCCGCTGTAGAAATGCTCGCTGGCGGCGGTGCCGGTATGGGGCGCGGTGACGGTGACCGCGACAGTGGCGGGAGCCGACAGCGCCAGACTGGAATCCTGCACCACCACCTGGAACGAATCGGTGACGGCGGCGGCGTCCACCATCATCTGACTGGTGGCGGTGTCGGGGGTATAGGTGTACACGCCGGTGGTGGGATTGATCGTGACGGAGCCATGGGTCGTGGCCATGCTGCCAACCGCCGTGGTGCCGTTCCACAGGTAGTATCCGACGGTATCGACCGTCGGCAGCACGTCGGTGTCGTGGCCGACGACGGTGCCGGTGCCACCGGCCAGATTGGTGGCGGCAACGGCACCGGCGCTGTCAAGCAGCGGCGCATGGTTGACATGGCTGACCGCGACGGCATAGGCCGACGTCGCCGTCAACGACCCACCGGTGCCGGTGTGGCCCAGGTCGTTGGCCGACACCGTCAGGGTATCGGTGCCGCTCCACTGCGCGTCGTTGTGGTATTGCAACCCGGCGAGCGCGGTATCGATGTCGGCCAGCTTGCCGGTCAGGGTGACCCCGTGAGCGACGGTTCCCACCGTCAGGCCGGTGGTGCCGCCGGTCAGCGTCAGGCTGCCGTGCAGCGTGGTCAGGGTCAGCAACTCGGAATCGGTCGAGGCGGCGTCGGCATCGCTGACCGCGATGCCGGTCAGCGAAATGGCGGAATCCTCGTTGCCGCTGAAAGTGCCGCCGTTGGTGATGGTCGGCGCCTGGTTGGGGTGCACGATATCCACGTGCAGCAGGGTCGAGGCCGACTTGGTGGTGGCGGTACCGTCATGCGAGGTGGCGACCACCGTCAGGTCCACCGGGGTGTGATAGCCCGCCGGGGTGGTCATGGTCAGGCCGGAAAGCTCGGCCGCGGTCAAGGTATAGGTGCCGCCGGTCAGCGTGCCGGCCGACAGCGTCGCCAGACTCGGCAGGCCGCTGATGGCGATCGACACGGTGTCGCTGGTATCGGCATCGGCAACGGTGATCGACAACGGTATCGCCGTCGGGCTCCCCACGGTCTCGGGCAGGGCGGCGGTGGCGACGCTCAGGGTCGGCGTGGTGGTCGCCGCCGCCACGTCCACATGCAAGGTGCCGGTGGCGGTCTGGCTGGCGGTACCGTCCACCGTGGTGACGGCGATGCCGAGGTTGACCGCGCCGTTGAAATAGGCCGGCGTATGCATGGTCAGCCCGGTCAGGTCGGACTGGCTGAGGGTGTAGGTGCCGGCGGACAGAGTGCCGTGGTTCAGCGTCGCCCCGGCGGGCAGGCCGGAGACCTTGATCGAACCGATGGTATCGGAACTGTCGACGTCGGCGACGGTGATCGACAGCGGCACGGTGGTGCCCGCCGCACTCTCGGCGCCGGTGGTGCCGGGGGCGGTGATGGTGGCCGCCGTCGCCACCGGATCGACGACGAAATGCTGCGACGTATCGGTGAACGTCTGGCTCAGGCTGCCGTCGGTGATGGTGGTGACCAGGCCGAGGGAGATGGTGCCGCTGAAATAGGCCGGGGTCCGCAGGTGAAGCTGCGGCAGGTCCGACGCCTTGAGCGAATAGCTAATGCCGTCGGCGGAAAGCAGCGTCGTCGTGCCCGACAACAAGGTGGCGCCCGCCGGCAGTCCCGACAGCTTGATCGACGACACCACGTCGGTGGTGTCAGGCTTGATCAGGGTGATGGGCAGATCATAGGTGGTCTCGCTGGTGCCTTCGAGGCCATGACTGGAACTGACCGTCAAGGTCGGCGTCGAAATCACCGGCGCCACGTCCACATGCAGGGTGGCGGATTTCTGCAGGCTGACGGTCTGGCCCAGCGCGACTTCCTGCGAGGTCGCGGTGACGTTGAGGTTGATGCCGCCGTTGGTGTACTGGGCCGGAATCAGCTTGAGGCTGGCCAGTTGGCCCGCCGTCAGGGTGTAGACCCCGCCCGACGCCACCAGGGCGACGCCGCCGCTGGTCAGGGTGCCGGAGGTCAGGCCGCTGATGGTGATGGCCGAGATGGTGTCGCTGGTATCGGCATCGGTCACCGAAATCGACAGCGAGATCGGGGTGTTGGCACCGGTATTTTCGTAGCCGCTGGCCGTCGACACCGTCACCGTCGGCGCCGTCGCCGTCGGCTGCACGTTGATGGTGGCGGTCGTCGCCGCCGAATAGGCCTGGCCGTCCCACGCCTTCCAGGTGAAGCTGTCGGCACCGGCGAAATACTGAGTCGGCTTGTAGGTCAGGTTGGCCAGGTTGGCCAGGGTGATCTCCTGGCCGGCGGTCACCGCCACGCCGTTCAGCAGCAAGGTGCCGTGGCTGGCCAGGGCGGTGATCTGCACCTTGGCCAGGGTGGCGAACGCCTGGGTCGAGGTGTTGTAATTGTAGTCGGTAAAGGCGTTGGTGAAGGTCGAGGCGGCAAACGCCACCGCCTGCGATCCGCTGGTGTTCTCGGTCCCGGCGACGGTGATTGCGGTCACCGTCGGCGCCACGATCACCGGATTGACCGTCACCGTCAGGGTGCCGGTGGCGGTAGAGACCAGCGCCACCGTCGCGGCGTCGGCATCGGTCTGGGCAATAGTCAGGGTGCCGGCGTCGGACAGGGTATAGGTGATGGTGTCGGTGCCCGAGAAATACTTGTTGGGCGTATAGGTGATGGTGCCGTCGGCGTTCAGCACCACCGAGCCGTGGGCGGCGCTGCCGATGCCGGTGACGACCTTGGACTCGGACCCCAGGGTGGTGGCGCCGACATGGGTGTCGTTGGCCAGCACGTTGACCGTGACCGACGGGGTGGCGCCGATGCCGGTATTTTCGTTGACGCTGCCGGTATCGGCCACCGCCACGGCGGCGGCGTTGGCCACGGCGGTCTGCACCGCGGCGGCGTTGGCGGCCTTGATCGCCTGGGTCACCTGGGTCTGGAAATTGGCGAAGGCGGTTTCGATGGCGCTGACATTGGTCTTGGCCTGCACCAGCGACTGCGCCGCCAGCTTGGCGACGGTATCTTGGTTGGTGGCGACCGCGACCAGATGGTCGGCGCCGGTGGTCGCATTGGTGGCGTAGCCCTGGGCCGTGGTCAGATCGCCCGACGTCGGGCTGCCCAGAGCCGCCAGCCCGGTCACCCCGGCGAGATCGCTGCCGATGGTGGTGTCGGCGGCGCTGACCAGACCGCTGGCGGTGTTGGCGGACCCAAGCAGTGACGCGGCCGAGGTGGCCAGCGTCCCCGCCTTGCCGATCAGGGTGGTCAGTACCGAGGTATCGACGCCGGCGTGATCGGTTCGCCACTGGGTCATGTTGGCGATGACGGTGGACAGCCGGCTTTGCACCTCGGTGTTGGCGGCATCGGCGGCGGTGGCCTGGGCGGCGGCATCGGCCTTGGCGGCATCGGCGGTCGCCAGTTCCGAGGTGATGGCGCCCTCGATCGAGGCGATGGCGGCGTGCAGCACCGAAGCGGCGCCGGCATGGGCCGCCGCCCCCGAGGCGGCGGCGCTGGTGCCGGCGTTGTCGGCGGCCAGCTTGGCGGCGGCGGCATCGGTGTCCGAGGCGGCGGCGGCGGTGGCCGAGGCGCCGGCGGCGGTGACCAGGGCGGTCGCCGACGACCCCAGAATGCCCGATACCGTGCCGGCATTGGCGTCGATGCTCAGTTGCAGCCCGGCGGAATAGGCGTCCAGGGCGGTGCCGGCCTTGACCGCGCCGATATGGGCGGCGTCGAGGGTCTGCAGTACGTTGGCGGCATTGTAGACGGCGGTGACGGTACCGCCGCCGTTCAGAACCAGGGTGCCGGCGGTGGTCCGCACATGCAGCGAATCGCCCAGCGCGGCGGCGGCGTTGACGCTCGCGGTATGGGCGGCGGCGGCGGCGGCATCGGCCAGATAGGAAGCAGTGGCTGCGTCCTGGGCCACGCCAGCAAGGGTGGTGAGCAGCGCCGTGCCACTGACATAATTGCCCGAACCGTCAATCACCGTAGCGCCGGTAGACGTCACCAGATGATTGGCGGCGCCGGCCAATGTGTCGGCGTCGCTGACGTGGGTACTGGCGTTGGCCGGGTCCAGCGCCACCTGGGAGGCGGCGGTGGCGGCGGCGGCGGCCTTGGTCTTGGCGATGGCCGCATTGGCGACGGCGACGGCGTCCTGGGTGGCGGCGGTGGTGGCGTAGCCGGCGGCCTGATCGGAAAAGGTCTTGACGTGGCTGGCGGCGGTAAGATTGGCCGCCGCCGTCTGCGCCGCCGTCAACTGGGTGGCGATGGTGCCGGCATTGGCGTCGGTCACCGCCTTGGCGGCGGCGATCAGCGATTCGTACTGCAACACCAGCGCCTTGGCGGCGGCGACGTCCTGGGCGGCCTTGACCGCATCGACGGCGGTGGCGGCATTCTGGGCAAGGGTGTCGGCGGCACCGGCGGCGGCCAACTGCCCTTCCAGGTCATAGGTGGTGCCGGTCTTGTCGTAGGCGGCGTCCGCCTTGGACTGGGCTTCCAGGACCAACTTGTTGGCTTGCACCGCGATGTTGTAGGCGTTGAGGATCTGCGCCCGCGATTGGGCATCGGCCGAAGCCGAGGCGGTTTGGCCGCTCACCCACTGGGCGTACAGGCTGCCCAGGGTGGTCAGCGCCGTCTGTTCGGGCGCGACCGCGTCGTTGATGGCGGTATAGGCGGCGTGGGCGGTGGCCTCGTGGCTGACGGCGGTGGCCTTGTCGGCGTCGGCGCTGGTGATCGCCGCCAGCTTGGTCGCCTGATTGACGGCGGCGGTGACCAGGGCGGCGGCGGCCGACACACTGGTGCCGATCTGGCTTTGCAGATTGGCGACGTCGGACACCTTGGCGGCAACCACCGCCGCCTGCACCGAAGCGGTGGCGACGTCGGCGGCGGCGGCCTTGGCGTCGTCGGCGGCGGCCTGGGCCGCCGTCTGGGCGGTGGCGGTGTCGGAGGTGGCCAGGGCGATGGCATACTGATCGGCGGCGTCGAACGCCTTGGCATGGGCGTCGCCGTCGGCGGCGGAAGCAAGACCCTTGGCGATATTGGCGGCGCCAAGGTCGGTGTTGGCGGTGGTGGTGAACCCGGCCAAGGCGCCCGAGGCGCTGGTGATCGAGGTCTGGGCGCTGGCGATGGCGCCCAGCGCATCGGACCACGACGCCGTGATGGCGGAGCGGCCGGCGGCGGCGGTGACGGCGGCGCCGAAACCGGCGCTGGCGACGAAGGTGGCCAGGGTGCCGCCCCAGGCGGCATTGTGGGCGTTGTAGTCGGTCAGCACCGCCTGGGCGTTGGTCTGGCCGGCGCCCGAGGCCACCAGACTGGCCAGGGTGGCGCCGAAACTGCTCAGCTTGGTGGAAGCGGCGGTGGACGCCGCGTCGAACTGCGCCCGCACCGAACCGTCGGCGATGCCGTCGAGATTGGCGTCGGTGCTGTCGATCAGCGCCGCCTTGCTGGTGGCCTGCCCCGAGGCGGTGTCGGCGGCGGTCTGGGCGGTGGCGGCATTGTCCGACGCGGTATGGGCGGCGGTCTGGGCGGCGGACACGGTGGCGGCGGCATAGGCGTTTTGCTGGTCCGCCACCGACTGGGCCTGGGCCAGGGCCTGATCGGCGGCAAGACGCTGGGAATGGACCAGATCGGCCTGCTTATGCACTTCTGCATCCAGGGCGACGACCTTGGCGTAGTCGGCGTCGGCCTGGGCCTTGGCCTGGGTCCAGTTGGCCTGTGCCTGGGGCAGCGCGTCGGCGAGGTTGGCGATGGTCTGATCGGCCCAGGTCACCGCCTGAAGGGCCTTGGCCAGGGCGGTGTCGGCCGCCGACACTGCGGCGGCGGCGGCGGTATCGTCGGCGATGGCGAGGCCATCGGCGGTGACCGCCAGTTGCACCTTGGCGGCAACCGTGGCGGTATCGCTATGACTGGCGTTGAAGGCCGTCGTCGCGTCGGTGGCGGCCTGGGCGGCGGCGGCGGCCTTGGCGGCGGCGTCGGACGCTTCGGAACTGCCTTCGCCCAGGGCGGCGACGGCGGCGGTGATGGCGTCGGCCAATTGGGTATGGGACTGGCGGTCGGCGACGATTTCGCCAGCGATTTCCGAGGTCTCCGCCCCGGCCTCGGTGGCGGCGGCGGTGGCGAGATTGGTCTGCGCCACGGTGAAGGCGGTGGCGGCGGCATCGGCCTGCGCCTGCAACGACTCGGCGCGGGCCACCGCCGAAGCGGCGGCGGCATCGGCCTGCGCCGCCGAGGTGGCGGCGTTGTCATAGGCGTTGTAGGCGGCATCATAGCCGTCGTGCCAGGCGCCGTGGACCAGATCGCTATCGTTGCTGGCGGTCCACTTGGTCGAGATGGCGCCGTGGATCGCCAGTTCGGTGGCGGAGGAGGTCAGCGAGGTGCCGGCATAGGCGTTGACCTGGGTCACCAGATCGGCCACCGAGGTGCTGGCCGGGGTGTAGCCCAGCGTCGTCAACAGCTTGGACAGCGCCGTGTGCAACGACCCTTGCTGCGACAGCGCGGCGGCGTCGGCGGCGGCCTGATCGATCAGCGGCTGGTGGCTGTCGGTCTCGGCGGTGGCGGCGTTGGTGGCGGAGGTGGTGTTGGCGTCCTTCGCGGCATTCCAGGCGTTGGTCGCGGTGGTCAGCGACGCCTGCGCCGCCTGACGGTCGGTGATCAGGCTGCCGGCACGCCAGGACTCGGCGGCGGCGGCCTGATTGGCGGCGGTGGCGGCGATGGCGGCGGCCTCGGAACTGGCGCTCTTGGCCACGGTCAACGCATCGGCGGCGGCGGCCACGTCGGCGGCGGCGGTCTGGTGCCCCTCCCCCGCCAGGGAGGCGAGGTCGAATTCCGCCTGGGCGGTATTGGCGAAGCCCTTGGCCAGAGCGGCGTCGGCGGCGACCGCGGTCAGGTTGCCGGCCCAGAAATCGATATAGGTCTGGACCCTGGCGGTGACGGCATCGCCGGCCGCGCCCGAGGCGTCATAGACCAAGGCATGGTGGACGGTGGTGGCGAAGGTCTGGTGGACGGTGTCCAGCCCGTCGTCGGCATGGGTATCGCCGGCGGCGGCCACGGCCAAACCCTCGTGATAGTTTGCCGCGTCATGGGCGGCGGCATCTTCGCTGGCGCGAGTGGCGATCGCGTCCTCGATCTCGGCCTGAACCTCGGCGGCGGCATCGGCGGCGGCCTTGATGGCGGCGGTCTGGGCATCGAGGCCGGCCTGCAGGGCATCATGCTTGGCGCCGGCGCCGGCCTGGACGTATTGGGCCTGGTTGGAATTGGCGGTGGCGGTCTGAACCGACCCCCCGATAGTGCTGACATCGCCCTCGATGGTCCGGCGCGTCACCGCGATGGCCTGGGCCTCGGTCGCCACCGTGTTGCCCAGACCGGCGGTGTCGGCGGCGGCGGTCTTGGCGATATACAGGGCGGAATAGGCGTTCTGCGCCGTCCCCACCAGCACCGCCAACCGGTTGGCGGCGGTGTTGTCCAATGCCCCGCCGACGCTGTCGGCGACGGCAATGACCGTACCGTCGGCGTTCAGCGTAAGGGTGCCGGTCGAGGTCAGCACATGCAGCGCATCGCCCAGTTTGGCAAGCGCGGTGGTATGAGCGGCATCGGCGGCATCGGCGGCGGCACTGACGAGGGCGGCCTGGGCCGACAGCGCCGCGGCCTCGGCCAGGGCCGTCTGGGTCCGGGCATCGGCGGTCTTGCTCAGGGCCAGGGCGGTCTCGGTCTGGGCCAGGGAAGTCGCGGTCTTGGCGTCGGTGGCGGTGCCGCCCAGCACCGTGTTGTAGCTGGTGGTGGTATGGGCGGTATCCGAGATGTCCAGCGGATTGCCGTCGTGATCGACGATGCCGACCACATTGGCGATGGCGGTGCCGGCGCCGTTGAAGGTGATGGTGCCGAGCGTGGTGGTGAAATGGCTGGCATCCCCCGCCGTCAGCGTCTTGGCCAGGGCGGTGTTGGCGGTGGCCTGAACGGCATAGCTGGCGGCCTGCCCGGTATAGGTATCGGCCAGCGCCTTGGCCTCCACGGCCGACTGATAACTGCCATGCACGGCGGTGTCATTGCCGAACCAGGCGGTGGCGGTGGTGTCGGCGGCGGTGGCGGCAGCCAGCGCGGCATCGGCGCTGGAGGTCAGGGTCATGACCGCCATCGCCGCCTTGGCGTCGGCCAACATGGTGGTGGCGGTGGTGGCGGCGGTGGCGGCGGCGGTAACGTCGGCGGCGGCGGCGCCCAGGGCGGCGTCGGCGATCACCTTGGCGATAGCGACGGCGGAATGCGAGGCGGCATCGGCCTCGGTCTGGGCCAGCGCCGCCTCGGCGGTGGCGAAGTGCAGCGCGGTGACCACGTCGGTGGCGGTGCCGGCCAGCACCGTGTTGTAGCTGGTGGTGGTATGGGCAGTATCCGAGATGTCCAGCGCATTGCCGTTGTGATCGACGATGCCGACCACATTGGCGATGGCGGTGCCGGCGCCGTTGAAGGTGATGGTGCCGGCATCGGTCTTGAAATGCAGCAGATCGCCGGTCAGCGCCCGGGCGGCGCTTATGGTGGCGGCGTTCTGCGCCTGACCGGACAGGTCGGACGCCAGCGAGGCGTTGGAATCGGCCAGCCCCTTGGCACTACTGGCGTTGCCGTAATGGGTGTTCAGCGTGGCGACGTCACCGGCATCGACACCGGCACCGCTGTACAGCGAGTGGGCATTGGTGGCCTGGGTCAGGGCGTTGACCGCCAACTGATCCTGATAGGCGGCCTGACCGGCGGCCGAGGCCGCTTCCTGCTTGATCTTGGCCAGGGCGACGGCGGTGTTCTGGCCATCGGCGGTGCCGAAGGCGGCGTGGGCGGCATCGACCACGGACTGGGGCTGGGGATCGGTGGCGACGGCAAGATCCCAGGCCGCCTGGGCGGCCAGCGCCGACTGATGGGCGGCGGCGGCGGCCTTGGTGGCGTTGTCCACCGCGTTCTGCGCCGCCGTCAGGCTGGCCGCCATGTCGCTGGAATAGACGTGCCAGTCCTGGGCCTCGGTGATGGCGGCCTGAACCGCGGCCAGGGCCGACTGGGCCAACGCCAGCTTCTGCTGCGCGGTGGAGTCGAAGCCCTGGGCCAGCACATAGGCGTCGTGGGCGGCGATATCGGCGCTGTGATCGGTATAGGGGGTATGGGCGTCGTACTGGGCCAGCGCATCGTCGGCAATGGATTTGGCGTCGGCGGCGGCGGTGGCGGCGTCAAGCGCGTGGCCGCCGCCATCGTGGCTGGCGGCATCGGGCGAGCCGGCGGCGGCGATGGCGGCGGCGGCATAGGTGTTGGCATTGGCCACGGCGGTGGCCAGGTCGGTCTGGGCCTGGACCACGGCGGCGGCATGGGCGGCGTCAAGGTACCAATGGGCCGATGCCTCGTCGGCACTGGCGGTGCCCAGGGTGTTCATGTCGGCCAGCGTGGTTTCCAGCGCCTGGGCCGCCTGGACCTCCTTGGCCGAAATCTGGTCCTCGATCAGCCAATAGGAATGCTCGTTGGCCAGGGTGGTGGCGAGCTGGGTGTTATCGTTGCTGGCGGCGGTGTCGTAGGCATTGTTGTAGCCGGTATAAAGATCGCTGTAGTGGTGTTGCAGACTGACGGCGGCGCCCGACGCCTGGCCCAGCACGATGGCGCGGGAGGCGACGGCGACATCGTCGCTGGTGTTCAGGCCGGTCAGGGCGGAATAGGCGACATTGGCCACCTGCAACGCCACCAGCCACGACTGGGTGGCGAAATCGGCGCCCTCGGCGGTGGCGACGAAGGCGGCGTTGGCACCGGCGGCGGCCCACGCCGAAGCGGAATCGGTCGCCACCGTGGTATGGCCGGCGTTGTAGGACTGCACGGCGTAGTAGCCGGTCGCCGGATCGTTGGCGATGGCGGCGGTGACGGCATCGTGGTGATCGGGGTTGTTGACCCAGGCCAGCACGGTGGTCGAATCGGTGGCGAGGACATGGGCGGTGGTCGTGGGCAGCGCGTTGTAATAGCGCACCACCGCCAGGGCGGTATGATAGTCGGTGGTCACTGCCGCCGAAATGGCGGCGGCATTGGTGCCGTCGGCGACGAAGGCGGCGACCGAGGCGCTGTCCGATCCCACCGCCGGATGCAGGGCGTTATAGTAGTTGACCACGGCAAGGTCATGACCCGCCTGCGCCAGGGCCTTGGCGGCGGTGATGGCGGCATTGGCATCGTTGACGTCGATATCGCGGGCGGCGCCGGCCGCCTCGTTGGCCGCGGTGGTCAGCTTGGCGCTGGCGGTGGCGAGATCGGCGAGATAGGTGGCGCCCCAGGCGCCCAGCGCGCTTTGGGCGTTGACCTGAACCGCGTGGGCCGACACCAGGGCGGAATCAAGGGCGGCCTGATTGCCCAGCGCCGCGCCGTAGAGGTTGAGCGCCGAGGTCTCGCCGACCCGCAGGGTCTGGATGTCGGAAACCAGCGCGGAAAGGGTGACCTCGTCGCTGCTTACCGTCGTCTGGGCGGTGGTGACGGCGGCCTGGGCCTGGGTATCGGCGGTGGCGGCGCTGCCGCTGGTCCACGCCTGCAACAGTGACACCACATAGGCGGCGGGATCACTGGCGATCGCCTGGGCGGAAGAATCCGAGGTAGCGACAGCGGCATCGGCGTTGTTGGCGAGAATTGATTGGGCCTGGGTATCGGTCGCCCCTTGCACGGTGGAGTGGCCGTCCCACATCTGCCCCGGAAACTGCTGGGCAAGCTCGGCCGCCTTGGATGCGGCCGCGGCGGCGATCGCCTTCTGGGTGTTCGCCGTCGCCAGCGCCGCGTCAGCCTGAGCCTTGAGGGTGGCCAGATTGGCGGTCAGGGTGGCGTCGATGGGGTCGGCGCCGGTCGCCGCCGCCGCCGCCTTGGCGGTGGCGATGGCCTGGATCATGGCGTTGACGGCGGTCGTGGCCGAGGCCTGCGCCGCCGCCGCCGCCGCCGCCGCGGTGGTGGCGATCTGCCTCAGGCCGCCATTGGCATCTACGGTGATGTCGAGCGGTGAACCGTGAATGTCGAAGTGGAATGTACGGGGCGGTGATCCCGATGGCGCCCAGATGGCGTAGGCGGCGTCGGTAGGCGGCGGTGGCGGTGGAATATCGATACGAATACGCTCATCAATCCGGCCATCGCCCAGCCCGACGAACGTGATAGGACCGAACCCGAGGCCAGTCCCCGGACCAAGCACCCCCTTCTGCAACGCCACCAGCAGATTGACCAGCGGTTCGGCCTTGGCCTCGGCGGCGAGGTGCTGTTCCGGGGTCAGGAAGCCTTGCGGCTTGTCGCCCGGCGCCGGCTGTTGCTGTTGCTGCTGCTGGATCTGCTGCTGCACCTGCTGCGCGGCGGCATTGTAGCTGCCCGACAGCATCGACGGGTTGCTGCTGGCCAAATTGACGGCGGCGTTGCCGCCGATGCTCATCACCTGCTGCGGCGAGAAGGTGGCGGTGGTGAGCTGGCCGCTGGAGCTTAGGGTAGCGCCCTGGCCGGGGGTATTGAGAGTGATGGTCTGGCCCGAGGACGAGGTCACCGTCACCTCGCCGGTGACGCCGCCGGCCTCTTGCATCATCGCCACGGTGTTGGCGTTGCCGGCGATGCCGGTGCCGCGGATGCCCACCGTCATGGTGGGGGTCTTGAGTTGCAGCGCGTCGGGGGTGGTCTTGGGGATCTGGCCCGACACCATGGCAAACGAGCCGGTCACCAGGGTCAGATGGGCGTCGCCGGTCTTGGCGCCGGGGTCGTAGGCCAGTTCGTCCAGGACCATGCGGCCCTTCTCGCCCAGCGACATGGTGGTGCCGTCGGCGAACACCACGCCGACGGCGGCGCCCTGATCGGTCTGCAACACGTCGCCTTGGTGGACGTTGTCGCCCTTGTGCAGGTCGCCGCCGGTACCGTCGGCGTGCTTGACGTGGACGCCGCCGTTCTGGGTCTGGACCTTGCCGATGGCGGGTTCGCCCGTGCCACCGCCGGCCTGGGCGTACTGGCCCGGCGCCAGCGGCCCGGCCAGCTTGCCGGCCAGGGCGGCGTCGATGGTGGCGCCGGCATCGTTCAGCAACGGCGGCGGTGTCTCGGAGGCGAAATAGTCCTGGATCAGCACCCGGGTGCCGTCAGCACCCACCAGCACCAGATCGGCGCCATGACGGACATATTCGGCATTCAGCAGGAAGTCGCCGCCGGGAACCACCACCCGCGCCACGCCGGCACCGGGCAGCACCAGCGTCGGAACCGCCTCGGCGGCCGACGTGCCGGAAGCGGCATGCGGCGGCCCCGCGCTACCGGGTGTCTTGCCGGATGACATCTCGTCCCTGGGCGCCATTAAAACCTCGTTATTCCGCTGGACCGAACCCTGCCGCCATCACCCCGCCCACCGGACGATCGCCGGTCGGACACTCCGCACCACTCTGCATATTACATTTCGCCACCGTATCACGTCAATATACAGCATTTACCTGACAAGCACTCCCACCCAACATGACGGAAACATTATAGTTGAAAAAGCAATAATCCGACAATAAAACTTCTTACAATCATTGTATTGCAAAGAATACACCAAAGATATTTCTGTATATAAATACTTTATGCGTACATTGAAATCACAAGATCACCACCGATTTACACGAACACAACTTGTGTATATCGCGATAATTTATGCAACCTGCCGCGCACAGGCCGCCAGCAACAGCGCCGCGACGATAGCCGCGCCACGAAATCTCCGGCCAGGGCGCATAAATTCGTTACGGAGCGGAGTCACCGGGCGGAGTGGACCCGGCACCGGGGGCAAGGCCCGCCGAAAGGGTAAAGCGAAAGACGCTCCCCTCGCCCGGCGTCGACTCGACCCAGATACGGCCGCCGTGGCGTTCGACGATGCGTTTGCACACCGCCAGACCGATGCCCGACCCCTCGTATTCCGCGCGGCTGTGCAGACGCTGGAAGGCCAGGAAGACGGAGTCGAAATACTCGGGCTCGATACCGATGCCGTTGTCGGCGACGGTGAATTCCCATTCGGAATCGCGACGCTCGGCCGACAGCGAAATCACCGGCGAGCGGTCGGGGCGGCGGTACTTGAGGGCGTTGCCGAGCAGGTTCTGCAACAGCCGCACCATCTGGGACCGATCGGCAACGATGGACGGCATCGGGGCGGAAACGACCCGGCCGCCGGCTTCGCTCAACGCCGCCGACAGATTGAACAACACGTCGTCCAGCGCCTCGGACACATTGAATTCGGTGAAACGGCCGCCAAGCCGTTCGACCCGGGAATATTCCAGCAGGTCATGAATCATCGCCTGCATCCGCCTGGCCCCATCGACCAGGAAACCCAGGAATTCGTCGGCCTCGGCATCAAGGTGGCCGCGATAACGCCGGTCGATGAGCTGGGCATAGCCCACCACCATGCGCAGGGGTTCCTGAAGATCGTGCGAGGCGGCGTAGGCGAACTGCTCCAGCTCGCGGTTGGACGCATCCAACCGGGCCATCAGGGCGCGGCTGCGCGCCTCCATTTCCTTGCGTTCGCTGATGTCGCGACAAGCGAACAGCAGGCATTCCTCGCCGGCGAAGGGAATCTTCTGGACCGACGCCAGCGCCACCAGGGTGGTGCCGTCCTTGCGCCGCAATACCATCTCGAAATTCTCGGCCTGACCGCCCTGACGGATCATATCGATCAGGCGCCGGCGGTCGACGGCATCGGCCCAAACCGCCGTCTCGTTGGCATCGCGGCCGATAAGCTCGTCGCGGTGGTATCCCACGAAACGGCAGAAGGTGTCGTTCACCTCGACAAAGTGCCCGTCGCGCAGGGTCGAGACCACCAGGGCGTCGGGACTGGACATGAAGGCGGTGGCGAACTTCTCTTCCGACAGGCGCAGCAGCCACTCGGCCTCCTTGGCGGTGGAGATGTCCTCCAACGTGCCGATCAACCCGCCGCCCTCGCCGTCCGCCGCCGCCAGACCGACGGCGTGGCCGCGCGCCCAGCGCAGGCCACCGTCGGGCATATCGAGCCGCATCTCGGCGACGAACTCGCCGCCGTCACGGATCTGGCGCGCCCAAGTGCTGCCGATGGCGGCGCGGTCATCGGGATGAACCACGTCGGTCCACGGCCGTCCCACCGCCTCGTCGCCCCGCCATCCCACCAGTTCCAGCCAGCGATCGTTGACATAAAGGCAGCGACCCTCGCCATCGGTGCGGAAGATACCGAGCGGGGCGCGGTCGCTCATGAGGCGGAAACGGGCCTCGCTGGCGGCGAGCGCGGCCTGGGCCTTCTGGCGCTCGGCAAGACTTCGGTCCGACACCAAGGCCAGCCCGAAGGTCAACAGGATCAATATCGCGGTGGCGGCGCCCTGAATCGCCGCGTCTCCGAACCATTTGTCCAAGGCGACATCGCGCGGCAGCCCGACCACCGTCACCAGCGGATAGCCTTTCACGGCGCGGAACGCGGCGATGCGCCGGGCACCATCCACCGGCGAAACGACATCTTGCACCCCGAACGGCTCGACGGTGGCGCGGCGGAACAGGGAGCTGTCGGCCATGGACCTGCCCACCCAGCCGACGGAGTCGGGCGCCCGCGCCAACATCATGCCGTCGCCCCGGACCAATACCGCGCTGCCGCCCAACGGCGTCACCGTGCGCAATTCATCGTCGAAGATGCGCGGATCGACCGACAGCGCCACAATTCCCCTAAAACCGCCGTCGGCGGCACGGATCGGCCGGGCGAAGACCATCACCGTCATCGAACGGACACGGCTTTGCAACGGCTCGCCGATCGCCAGGGTACGGCTGGGGTCCTGGGCCAGCGAGACGAAGAAGCCGCGATCATGCAGATCCGTCCCCGCCATTCCCGGCAGGGTGGACAGCATCACCTTGCCGGTGGCGTCGGTGATGACGGCAGCCTCGATCTCGCCGATTCCCGCCATCCGGCTGGCCATCAGGGCGGCGAAGCGCCGGGGATCGGCGCCGCCGGAAGGCGGCACCATATCCACCACCTCGTCGAGGGTGCGGTCAATGCCGCGCATGAAACCGGCGACATGCTCCTGGGCCACCCGCGCCAGCGCGGTGACGGTGGCCTCGGCATCCGCCAACGCCTCCTCGTGGCTGGTCCATATCTGCCAGCCGCTGAGCAACGTCAGACAGGGCGCCACCACCGCCGCCACCATCCTGGCCCGCCACGCGGATGCCTTCCCCCGCCAGCCGGCGGAACCGCGACCGGAGGGATTGGAGGAAACGCCTTGGGGGTGGACTGTCCGCATGGCGCAACCATACCGCTTACGCCGATGGCCGACAACCGCGACGAGCGAGAGGCGCCGCCGCCGTCAAGGTTGACCGATCGGCCACTACCCGGTTAAAACCAAACCGTTCAGTCTAGTTAAAATTCCCCCTTCATTCCTTGACCAAGGTCCGGGCGATGCCGAACAAGCCGATAGCCGTTTCCCTCAGCCGCCCCGTCCTGATCCTTGCCGGCATCGCGGTGCTGGCCGCGGCGGTGGGGGTGACGTACCTACTGAAGTCGTCGCAGGCTCCCGGGTCGGGCGCCCAGATGGCCGGCGGCCCGCCGGTGACGGTCTCGGCGCCGCTGGCCCGGCCGGCGACCGACTGGAGCGAATACACCGGACAATTCACCGCGGTGGACTATGTCGAGGTGCGGCCCCGGGTCAGCGGCTATCTCACCGAGATCCATTTCACCGATGGCCAGCTGGTGCAAAAAGGCGATTTGCTGTTCGTCATCGACCCCCGCCCCTACGAGATCGCGCTGGCCTCGGCCCGGGCCAAGCTGGACCAGGCCGCCGGAACCAAGGAGTTCGCCAAGCGCCAGTTGACCCGGGCCGACGAATTGCGGCGCAAGGACTTCGTCCCGGAAAGCATGCTGGACCAGCGCACCGAGGAATCCCGCGGCGCCGGAGCCGTGGTCGAGGCCGCCCGCGCCGTCATGCGCGATGCCGAGTTGAACCTGCAGTTCACCCGCATCACCGCGCCGGTGTCGGGCCGTATCAGCGCCCGGGGCGTCAGCGTCGGCAATCTGGTCAGCGGCGGCGCCAACATCCCCTCGGCCACCCTGCTGACCACCATCGTGTCGCAGGACCCGATCTATTTCTCGTTCGATATGAGCGAGGCCGACTATCTGGTGCAGATGCGCCGCGCCCACGCCAGAACCGACGGCGGCGAAACCGGATTCGTCGGCGCCACCGCCCGCCTGCGGCTGATGGACGAGACCGGTTGGCCCCGTGAAGGCCGCCTCGACTTCATCGACAACCAGATCGACCGTGGCAGCGGCACCATCCGCGCCCGCGCCGTGGTTGCCAATACCGACCGGTCGGTCATCCCCGGCGCCTTCGGCCGGGTACGGCTGGCGGCGTCCGATCCCTACGACGCCTTGCTGGTACCCGACACCGCCATCGTCACCGACCAGCAGCGCAAGCTGGTGATGACGGTCAAGGACGGCACCGTCGTACCCAAGATCGTCCGGCCCGGCCCGATGCAGGATGGCCTGCGGGTGATCCGCGACGGCATCGGCCCCGACGATCAAGTGATCATCAACGGCCTGATGCGGGCGCGGCCCGGCGCCAAGGTGACGGCGCAACCCGGCAAGATCGAGTAGGACGACACCGCCATGCGCCTGTCCCACTTCTTCATCGACCGCCCGATCTTCGCCACGGTGGTGTCGGTACTGATCACCATCATCGGCGCCATCGCCTATTTCACCTTGCCGGTGGCCCAGTATCCCGAGATCGCTCCACCGACCATCGTGGTCAGCGCCTCGTACCCCGGCGCCTCGGCCCAGGTGGTCAGCGATACGGTGGCGACGCCGCTGGAACAGCAGATCAACGGCGTCGAGAACATGCTGTACATCAACAGCCAGGCCACCGGCGACGGCAACCTGAAGCTGACGGTGACCTTCGCGCTCGGCACCAATCTCGATACCGCCCAGGTGCTGGTGCAGAACCGGGTCGCCATCGCCACCGCCCGGCTGCCCGACGACGTCAAGCGCATCGGCATCACCGTGGCCAAGAACTCGCCCGACATGCTGATGGTGATCCACCTCAACTCGCCCGATGGCTCGCGCGATCAGCTTTACCTGTCCAACTTCGCCACCTTGCAGATGATCGACGTGCTGGCGCGCCTCGACGGCGTCGGCGACGTGCGCGTGTTCGGCGCGCGCGACTATTCCATGCGGATATGGATCGACCCCGACAAGGCAGCGGCGCGCAACCTGACCGCCGGCGAGGTGGTCAAGGCGTTGCAGGCGCAGAACGTCCAGATCGCCGCCGGCGTTCTGGACCAGCCGCCGGTGCCCAAGCAGGGGGCGTTCCAGCTTTCGGTACAGACCCAGGGCCGCCTGACCGACCCGGAGCAGTTCGAGAACGTCATCGTCAAGGCCGACGCCGACGGCAGGATGGTGCGCCTGAAAGAGGTGGCGCGAATCGAGCTGGCGGCGCTGGATTACAGCGTCAACGGCTATCTCAACGGCAAGAACGCGGTGCCGGTGGCGGTGTTCCAGCGCCCCGGCTCCAACGCCCTGGCCACCGCCGACCGCATCATCGCCAAGGTCGAGGAGATGTCCAAGACCTTCCCGTCGGGGGTCGGCTTCACCATCGCCTACAACCCCACCCAGTTCATCGCCCAGTCGGTCCACGAGGTGATCAAGACCATCTTCGAGGCGGTGGTTCTGGTGGTTGTGGTGGTGATCCTGTTCCTCCAGACCTGGCGGGCGTCGTTGATTCCGGTGGCGGCGATTCCGGTGTCGCTGGTGGGGACCTTCGCGGTGCTGGGGACGTTGGGCTACTCGCTCAACAACCTGTCGCTGTTCGGGCTGGTGCTGGCGGTGGGCATCGTGGTCGATGACGCCATCGTCGTGGTCGAGAACGTCGAACGCAACATGCGCGAGGGCATGAACTCGCGCTCGGCCGCCCATCAGACCATGGACGAGGTCGGCGGCGCGCTGATCTCCATCGCCCTGGTGCTGTGCGCGGTGTTCATCCCCGCCGCCTTCATCCCCGGCATCTCGGGCCAGTTCTTCCGCCAATTCGCCGTCACCATCGCCGCCTCGACGGTGATCTCGCTGGTGGTGTCGCTGACCCTGTCGCCAGCGCTGTGCGCCCTGCTGTTCCGCGGTCATGGTCCCAACGACCATCACGACGACACCACCTGGACGCGGCCGGTGACCTTGTTCTTCCAGGGCTTCAACCGCGGCTTCGAGCGGCTGGCCGGCGGCTATGGCGAGCTGACCCGCAAGGTGGTGCGCAAGGCGCTGATCATGCTGCTGGTCTATGCCGGCCTGATCGGCGCCGCCGGGGTCGAATTCTTCGCCACCCCCAAGGGCTTCATCCCCGACATGGATCAGGGCTACCTGATCACCATCGTGCAGTTGCCGCCCGGCGCCTCGCTGTCGCGCACCGACGAGGTGGTGCACCGCGTCGCCGACATCATGGCCGCCACCCCGGGCGTCGCCCATGTCCTGACCTTCGCCGGCCTGGACGGCGCCACCTTCACCAACGCCTCCAGCGGCGCCGCCATCTTCACCCCGTTGCAGGAGTTCGAGGAACGCTCGGCCAAGGGGCTGAGCGCCACCGCCATCACCGCCGATCTGCGCAAACGGCTGTCGGCGATCCAGGATGCCTTCATCATCACCATCGCGCCACCGCCGGTGCGCGGCATCGGCACCGCCGGCGGCTTCAAGATGATGTTGCAGGACAAGGGCGGACGCGGCCCCCGGGCGCTGGAGGAAGTGGCCCAGGACATGGCCGCCGCCGCCAACAAGGTGCCGGGGCTGTCGGGCATCTTCACCCTGTTCAATACCCGGACACCCAATGTCTACGCCGATATCGACCGGGTGCGGGCGCAGATGCTGGGGGTGCCCACCGAACGGGTGTCCGAGGCGTTGCAGATCTATCTGGGATCGGCCTTCGTCAACGAGTTCAATTTCCTCGGCCGCACCTTCCGCGTCACCGCCCAGGCCGAGGCCCCGTTCCGCCACGACATCAACGACATCGCCAACATCAAGATCAGGAACGACAAGGGCCAGATGGTGCCCATCGGCGCGGTGGCGTCGTTCCGCACCGACACCGGCCCCTACCGGGTGCCGCGCTACAACCTGTTCCCGGCGGCCGAGATCCAGGGCGCGGCGGCGCCGGGCTACGCCAGCGGCTATGCGCTGGAACAGATGCGGATTCTGGCCGCCGACCGCCTGCCCGAAGGCTTCGGCTTCGAGTGGACCGAGCTGGCGTTGCAGGAGTTGCTGGCCGGCAATAACGGCCTGCTGGTGTTCGCCGCCTCGGTGCTGTTCGTGTTCCTGCTGCTGGCGGCGCAGTATGAAAGCTGGTCGCTGCCGGCCGCCGTGGTGCTGATCGTGCCCATGTGCCTGCTGGCGGCGGTATCCGGGCTGATCATCCGCGGCATGTCGATCAACATCCTCGCTCAGATCGGCTTCATCGTGCTGATCGGGCTGGCCGCCAAGAACGCCATCCTGATCGTCGAGTTCGCCCGCCAGGCCGAGGCCGAAGGCTCGGACCGGGTCGAGGCCGCCGTTCACGCCGGCCGCACCCGCCTGCGCCCGATCCTGATGACGTCGCTGGCCTTCGTCCTGGGGGTGCTGCCGCTGGTGGTGGGAACCGGCGCCGGCGCCGAGATGCGGCAAAGCCTGGGAACCGCCGTGTTCTTCGGCATGCTGGGCGTCACCGCCTTCGGCCTGATCTTCACGCCGATCTTCTATGTGGTGATCCGCAAACTGGTCGCCGGCCACCACGCGCGCGCCGCCGCCGCCCACGCCGCCGAACAGGCACGGGGGCACTGACCGCTACCGGAACAAGCCGCGTCAGTCGGCGACGGTGGGGGGAGTGGCCGGCTCGACCGGTTCGGTGGGGATCAGCCGCAGCCGGCGGCCGTCGGTGCAAAAGCCAAGGCCGAGACGGCCGTGCTTGAGCTTGAGCGCATCGGCGCCGAACAGTTCGCGGCGCCAGCCCCGCAACGCCGCCACGTCGGCGTCGTCATCGGCGGCGATGGCGTCGATGTCGGCGGAATTGGCCAGCAGCTTCTGGGCGACGCCGTGTTCGTCGCACTTCATCTTCAGCAGCACCTTCAGCAGTTCGACCACCGGCCCCAGCCCCTTGGGCACATCGACCCGCTCGGGTGGCGTCGGGCACTCGGCGTCGGGAACGGCGAGGCCGCGCCGCACCGCCTCCAGGATACCCTGGCCCATCTTGCCCTCGACCAGCCCCTTGCCGATGCCCCGGGTCAGCCCCAGGCCGTTGGTGTCGCTGGGATGGTGGGCGGCGATTTCGGTCAGGGCCTCGTCGCGCAGCACCCGCTGACGCGGGAGGTCGCGCTCTTGCGCCTCGCGCTCGCGCCACGCCGCCAACTCCTTGAGTACCGCCAGAAAACGGGGCGAACTGGAACGCGGCTTCAACCGCCGCCAAGCATTGTCGGGATCGACCCGGTAGGTGCCGGGATCGGTAAGCAACGCTATCTCGTCGGACAACCACTCGACCCGGCCGTTCTTTTCCAGCTTGCGCACCAGCTTTTCGTAAGCGACACGCAGATGGGTGACGTCGGCCAGGGCATACTGCACCTGCTTGTCGGACAGCGGCCGCTTCGACCAGTCGGTGAAGCGCATGGACTTGTCGATCCGCGCCTTGGCCAGTTGCGACGCCAGGGTCTCGTAGCCGACCGCGTCGCCGAAGCCGCACACCATGGCGGCGACCTGGGTGTCGAATAGCGGTGTCGGCACCGCCCCGGTCAGATTGACGAAAATCTCGATGTCCTGACGGGCGGCGTGAAACACCTTCAGCACGGCGGTGTCGGCCATCAGCTCGAACAACGGCGCCAGATCGATACCCGGCGCCAGCGGATCGACGGCATGGGCCTCGTCGGGACCGGCCAGTTGCACCAGACACAATTGGGGGAAGTACGTCTTCTCCCGCATGAACTCGGTGTCGACGGTGACGAAAGTGGCGGATTTCAGCCGCTGGCAGAAAGCGGCGAGCGACTGGGTGTCGGAGATCATCGGCATGGCTGCCAGAGATACACCTTGGACGGGCTTCGGGCAAGCGGGGCGCACTTACGCCAGAGCAACTGCCTTTCGGCTACGCCCCCCTTCCTCCGGTCATGGATGGGCCGCGATCAGGTCGGGAAAGTGGGACCCGACCTTGCGGTGAATCGTTCGGCTGATCCGCCGACTGGCCTGGATTCCCTCGCGTTCGCGGCTGAAGGCGATCGCGATGCCGGCGGCGACCTTGGGCAATGCCGCCAGCCAGCGCGCATCGGGATCGTCGATGCCATGACCAAGGCCATAGCATATTTCGATCAGCGTGGTCGCCAGATGAGCGACGTGGTCAAAGCCGGTGCCGGCGACCCGCAGGCGCAGTTCCGATGCGCAGCCCAGCACCTCGGCCAACAGCACCGCCGCCTCGGCGGCCGGCGGCCGGGAGGCGAAGACAGTCCGGATGCGCGCCACCAACCGGACCAGATGCGCGGTCTGGCTTTCGATACGATGCTCGGCCACCACCTCCCAGGTGGTGCGGACCGCGCGGCGCAATTCGTCGCGGCTCATGGTCGCCAGCACGGTTTCGCGCAACGGATTGGGAACCTCGACCCGCGGCGCCGCGTCGGCCCCCTGCCCCGCGTCGTCGCCACAGCGGGCCGGTCCGATATAGTCGTCGGTCACGACGAACTGGCGCGCGCCCCGCACCAGGTCGCGCAGCCGCTCGGCCAGCGCCGCCGGCGGGAACGGCTTGACCAGGATGGCGTCGGTGCCGCTGTCGATCAGCCGCATGGTCTGACCGGGGTTGGGCCGCTCGGTCAGAATGACGCTGAGGGCAAAGGCGTTGTCGCCGCCGGGACTGTTGCGCATGCGCCGCACCGCGTCGCACGCCTCGTCCGGGTCCCGGCCGGCGTCGCAGATCAGCAGATCCACCATGTCGGCCCGAAGATAGTGCTCGGCTTCGCCCCGGTGGTCGGCGGTGACGACGCAACGGCATCCCTGGTCGGCCAGGGCGGCGCTGACGATTTCCCGGGTTTGGCGATCGGGGGCGCGCAGCAGCGCGCGCACACTCCGGAAGTGGTGTGTCATGGCTTACCATCCTGGCAAGAGTGGACGGCCTTCTGGCCGCCAGGCCCCCCGATCGCGCGCCGACCGGGTTACCTAGGCACAGTCTGGCGACCAGTGGTAAACATTCGGTTATGGCGTGCCCGGAAACGGCGGCCGGTCGCGCCGACGGTTTCAAACCGCTTTTGCCGCCTTGACAAAATCGGGGCCGCGAGGCCTTCTTCCCGCTTTCCGCCGCTTTGCCAGCGAAAGAAGGGTTCCATGCACGTCTATAGAACGCACACCTGTGGCCAGTTGAAGGCCGCGGACGCGGGCATCCAGGCCCGCCTGTCGGGTTGGGTCCACCGCAAGCGCGACCACGGCAACCTGTTGTTCGTGGACCTGCGCGACCACTACGGCCTGACCCAGTGCGTCATCGACATTTCCAGCCCGGTGTTCGCCACCCTGGAAAAGGCGCGGCCGGAAAGCGTCATCACCGTCACCGGCAAGGTCGTCCGGCGCTCGGCCGAGACCATCAACCCGCGCCTGCCCACCGGTGAGGTGGAAGTGCAGGTCGCCGAGGTCGAGATCCAGTCCATCGCCGACGTCCTGCCGATCCAGGTGGCCGGCGACCAGGAATACCCCGAGGACATGCGGCTCAAATACCGTTTCCTCGACCTGCGCCGCGAGGGTGTTCACGCCAACATGGTGTTGCGCTCAAAGGTGATCGCCTATCTGCGTCAGGCGATGATCGCCCAGGGCTTCACCGAGTTTCAGACCCCGATCCTGACCGCGTCGTCGCCCGAGGGCGCCCGCGACTATCTGGTGCCGTCGCGCATCCATCCCGGCAAGTTCTATGCCCTGCCCCAGGCGCCGCAGCAGTTCAAGCAACTGCTGATGGTCGCCGGGTTCGACCGCTATTTCCAGATCGCGCCCTGCTTCCGCGACGAGGCCGGCCGCGCCGACCGCAGCCCGGGCGAGTTCTACCAGCTCGATTTCGAGATGAGCTACGTCACCCAGGACGACGTCTTCGCCGCCATCGAACCGGTGCTGGAAGGGGTGTTCAACGAGTTCGGCCAGGGGCGCAAGGTCACCCCGGCGCCGTTCCCCCGCATCGCCTATGCCGAGTCCATGCTGAAATACGGCTCGGACAAGCCCGATTTGCGCAATCCCATCGTCATCGCCGACGTCACCGAGGCGTTCCGCGATTCCGGCTTTGGCCTGTTCGCCAAGCTGGTGGGCCAAGGCGCGGTGGTGCGCGCCATCCCCGCCCCCGGCGCGGCGGGACAGCCGCGCTCGTGGTTCGACAAGCTCAACGACTGGGCGCGGGAAAACGGCGCCGGCGGCCTGGGCTACATCCAGTTCGCCGCCGAGGGGCCGAAAGGCCCCATCGCCAAGAACCTCGACCCCGAGCGGGTGGCGACGATCAAGGCGGCCGCCGGGCTGAAGGACGGCGATGCGGTGTTCTTCGCCTGCGACAAGGCGTTGCCGGCCTCCAAGTTCGCCGGACTGGTCCGCACCAAGATCGGCAACGAACTGGACCTGCTGGAAAAGGACGTCTTCAAGTTCTGCTGGACCGTCGATTTCCCCATGTACGAAATCAACGACGAGACCGGCCTGATCGAGTTCTCGCACAACCCGTTCTCCATGCCCCAGGGCGGCATGGAGGCGCTGTTGAACCAGGACCCGCTGACCATCAACGCCTATCAGTACGACATCGTCTGCAACGGCGTCGAACTGTCGTCGGGCGCCATCCGCAACCATCGCCCCGACATCATGTACAAGGCGTTCGAGATCGCCGGCTATTCCGCCGCCCATGTCGAGGAGCATTTCGGCGGCATGCTCAACGCCTTCAAGTTCGGCGCGCCACCCCACGGCGGCTCGGCGCCGGGCGTCGATCGCATCGTCATGCTGCTGGCCGACGAACCGAACATCCGCGAGGTCATCTTGTTCCCCATGAACCAGCAGGCCCAGGACCTGCTGATGCAGGCCCCCGCCGAAATCACCCCCGAGCGCCTGCGCGAACTGCACATCAAGATCGATCTGCCCAAGCCGAAGAAAGAGGTCAAGGAGGGCTGAGTTGCCGCCCAATCGCCGGACATGGAAAAAGGGGGCTTCGGCCCCCTTTTTTGTTCATGGGCGCCGCCCATACCCGCCAAAAGCCCTTGGGAACCCGGTCCTTTGGGAAGACGCCATCTTCCCCGCTTACCCCAGGACCACAAACAAGGCGGAGCATGCGTGGCGCCAGAGCAAGTAAATAAACAAGATTGATTATATGTGTATTTACGTTCTCTCCGAAATAACAGCCTTACTGCGTTGTTGACGACGTAGAGGTCGTGGTGGAATTCGGCTGACCCAGCGAGGCGAGTGCCTCTCCGATCGTCGATTGCCCTTCCTTAAGGCCCGCGATCTGATCTTCACTGATCGGCCTGCCGCTGGTAGCGCCGCATTCAAAAGTAGCAAACGTCACATGCAAAACAACGATTGCGCTGGAAAACAGGGGCGCGGCGTGAGAGCGGGATCGGGAGCGATTTACCGGGTTTCCACTGATGGGCTTTGGTGAAGCCCCCCCCCTACGCGCTCAGGCGCACCGGGGTTTGGGCCTGCCACGACAGCTTTTGCAGCACGCTTTCGGCGATGCGGACCTGATCGGTATCGGGATTGTAGCGTTGCTCGAAATCGACCCGGTGTTCCCACTGGGCCAGCATGTCGCGGGGGGTGTCGGGCTTGGCCTTCTCGCCGGTCAGCGCGCCGATGGTCTGGTCGTAACGCGGGTCGAGTTCGCTGGGAAATCCCACCATCTTGAACTCGTCCCACGACAGCGAGCCTTCCATGTACATCTCGTGGGTGATGTCGGCGAACTGGCGCGGCGAGACGTTGCGCAGGTCATAGCGCGCCGCCGCCGAGGGTTCGCCGGGGGGCGGCAACGCCGGCAGTGCCGCCGCCGGATTGGCGGTGACGGCGGTATTGTCCTGGCGGGAGGGCGCACCGGTCAGGCGCGGTTCACGGCGCGTCATGTCGGAGACCGGACGGTCCCACGGATCGGAGAACAGACGGGCGAGAACCGAGCCGATGGTCATCGTGGGGCGACGCTCCGCAGATAGGGTTCCAGTTCCGGCAATATCGCCAGGGAAACAAGCTGGTCGGCCGTCAGGCTGCCCTCGGCGAACAGCTCCTTGACCAGGGTGGCGACATCGGCGGCGTCGAGATGGGGCGGCGCCGGCAATCCCCGCGCCGCCGCCGAGCCGGCCGGATCGACCGGCGTCAGCGGAGAGCGGCACTTCAGCGCCTGCATCCAGTCGGGGGCGAAGTCGAAGGTCATTCTCCCTCTCCGTGAACAACGATGGCCCAATCCCGTCAACGGCTTCGCAACCGGCGTGCCAGCCCCGAAACAGCGGATTCCGTTCCATCCCCCACCGGGGTATCGGCAAGGCTTGCCCACCGGGCCGGCAATTTTTGCCGGACGGGCGGCAAGGATCGGCTTGGAAGATGATGGACTCTAACCCTAGTTCCAGCGGCGCGCGGGTGTATAATGATCGCCGGTTTCCCTCCGGAGGGTGGTATGTATCGAAGTCGTGGGCTGGTCCTGGCGGGATTTGTCGCCGGGCTGACATCGGTAGCCCAGGTGGCGGTGGCGTTACCCGCCGAACTGGTGTCGCATCGCGCCACCTATCGCATGGGCCTCTCGTCGTCGCGGTCGGGCAGCGGCATGGCCAACGCCTCCGGAATGTGGAGCTACCAGTTCGCCGATTCCTGTGACGGCTGGGTGACCGAATTCCGCCTGAACGTCACCTACGCCTATTCCGAGGGCGGGTTGGTGGAAACCACCACCGACTTCCTGGGTTGGGAATCCAAGGATGGCCTGTCGTACCGGTTCCGCGTCCGCCAGACCCGTGACGGCCAGATCACCGAGGAGGTGGAAGGTACCGCCAAGCTGAACGGCGTCGGCCAGGCCGGCATCGCCCGCTATACCCGCCCGGATACCCACACCATCAAACTGCCCAAGGGAACCCTGTTTCCCACGGCCCACACCATCCGTCTGCTCGATGCCGCCAGCAGCGGCGGGCGCCTGCTGGCGCGGCCCCTGTTCGACGGCCAGGGCGAGGAAGGGCCGTTCGACACCAGCGCCCAGATCGGCCACGCGGTGGCCCAACCGGCGGCGGTATCCAGCCCGCTGCTGGATTCGCCGGTATGGCCCATGCGGATGGCGTTCTTCCCCACCGGCAGTTCCGATCCGCTGCCCGAATTCGAGATGTCGCTGACCTACCACCCCAACGGCGTGGCCGAGGACATCGAACAGATCTTCAAGACCTTCAGTTTGCGCGGCAGGCTCGAATCCATCGAGGTGCTTCCCCGCCGCAAGTGCTGAGCCCCCATGGAGTCACGTCCTTGACCAATCCCGAGCAGGCCGATCCCGGCCCAGAGATCGAGCGCCTGCGCGCCATCGTCGCCGAGTTCCGCCACCGCCTCGAAACCACGCCCGATGCCCTGTTTCCCGCCCATGCCGAATCCCTGCTGCGGCTGGGCTCGCTGCTGGCCGGGCGGGGCGAGACCGAAGCGGCGCGCGATACGGTGGCCGAGGCGGTGATGCTGTTGCGCGCCATGGCGCAGATCGATCCCGCCGCGTTCGGTGCCAGCCTCGCCGCGGCGCTGAACACCCTGTCCATCCACTTGTCCGACACCAAGGACGACGAAGGCGCCCGCATCGCCGGCGATCAGGCGGTGGCCGAAGGCCGCGCGGCCATGGCGGCGCATCCCGAACAGGCCCGCTTCGTGCTGGTATCGGCGCTGATCGGCCGAGCCGGCCGACATCTGCAAGACGCCGACATCGACGCCACTCTGAACGACCTGACCGAAGCGGTCGAGGTCTATCACGGCGGCGGCACCGAGGCCGTTTCCTTCCTGGGGCCGATGATCGAGGCCCTGCATCGCGCCGCCCTGGCCTTCTCCGAAATCGGCCGCTGGGCCGAAGCCATCGACGCCCGCCGCCTGATGGTATCGCTGTTCGACGACCCGCCGCCACCGGCCATGGTTCATCTGCTGGCACTTACCCTGCAGCAGACCGCCCAGGCCATGGGACGTGATCACAGGTTGGACGTCGCCGAAAACTGCGCCGAGGAAGCGGTAAGCCTGGCGCGCATGCTCGACGCCGCCGACAGCCCGACCTATCGGCTGTTCCTCGCCCAGGCACTGGGAAGCCTGGCCGGACGCCGCCATAATTCCGGCAACGACGCCGCCGCGCTGGAGGTGGCGCTGGAAGCCGTCAACACATTCCACGAAGTCATCGAAAAGGACCCGCTGGCGACGGTGCCGTCATTGGTCCTGACGCTGCAAAGCCTGACGGCGATCCTGACGGCGCTCGACATGCCGGATCAGGCCGCCTCCATCGACATGCAGCGCGTCCACATGCAGGCGACGCTGGAACTGATGCTGCGCGGCGACATTCCGGCCAATTAGCTAGATATCATACATCAACACCGGATCGACCCGGCCGCCCCGCTTGGACATATCGGCGATGCTGGTGTTGTCGAGGATGGCGGCGATGGCGTCACGCACGTCCTGCATCACCGCCCGGACGGTGCAGGCCCCCTCGTCGGTGCAATCGTCGCAGCGGCGATAGGCGGTACGCGAGACGCACTGCACCGGCGCCAGCGGGCCATCGAGGATACGCACCACCTCGCCGACCATGATGCGGGCCGCCGGGCGCGCCAGGGTATAGCCACCGCCCTTGCCCTTCTTGCTGAGCAACAGGCCGTTGTTCTTGAGTTCCAGCAAGATGGTGTCGAGGAACTTCTTGGGGATGTGCTCGGCTTCGGCGATATCGGCGATCAGCGACGGCCCCCGGCCCTCGCGGAGGGCGAGATGCACCATGGCCTTCAGTCCGTATTTCGCCTTGCTCGACAGCATCACCACACCAACTCTATAGACCGCGTAAGGAAGCGATCATACCACAGTCGTCATGGTGGAATAGAGCAGATGAGGGCCGGCATCCCGGAAAAAAACGGGGGCGGATTCGCATCCACCCCCGCCAGTGAGCGACCTCAGGGAGACTGGAGGGCCGCGGTAAACTCGGGCAAGGCCTTGAAGAGATCGGCGACGAGGCCGTAATCGGCGACCTGGAAGATGGGAGCCTCTTCGTCCTTGTTGATGGCGACGATGACCTTTGAATCCTTCATGCCGGCGAGGTGCTGGATGGCGCCGGAGATGCCG
>CAIUSV010000047.1 GCA_903901915.1 uncultured Rhodospirillaceae bacterium
CCGTAAGCGCCCTCTGACGACTACAGCATCTCAGGCTTGACGGATGTCAGGCAGCAGCGCGTTTGGCCTCGGCCATGGCGATGTTCCATGGCAGCAGTTCGGCGACGCGGTTGACCGGGTGGTCGGCAATCCGCGTCAGAACATCGCGCAGATAGGCTTCGGGGTCGAGGCCGTTGAGCTTTGCGGTCTCGGTCAGGGTGTAGATGGCGGCGGCGCGGTCGCCGCCGGCATCGGAGCCGGCGAACAACCAGTTCTTTCGGCCCAGTGCCAGCGGGCGGATCGCCCGTTCGGCGGCGTTGTTGCTGATCTCCAGGTGGCCGTCGTCAAGGTAGCGGGTGAGCGCCGGCCAGCGCGAGCGGGCATAGCGGATGGCGGCGGCCAACTCGCTCTTACCGGAGATGCGGGTCAGGCTGTGGTCGAGGAATCCTGCCAGATCGTCCATGATGGGACAGGCTTCGGCCCGACGGATGGCGCACCGCTGATCGGGCGGTAGACCGGTGACGGCGCGCTCGACGGCGAATAGGCGGCCGATACGTCCCAGCGCCTCCTCGGCGATCGGCGCCGTGGTGGCGACATGGACATCGTGGAATTTGCGGCGCACATGCGCCCAGCAGGCAACCTCCGCCACCGGCGGCGGTTTGCCCCCCTTGGCCAGGTACAGCTCGCCGAAGCCGGCATAGCCATCGGCATGGAGGTGGCCGCGGAAACCAGCCAGATGCTTCTGTGGGCGCTCGCCCTTGCGGTCCGGGCTGTAGCGGTAGGCAACTGCGGGTGGGGCCGGTCCGCCCCAGGGCCGCTCGTCGCGCAGATACGCCCATAATCGGCCGGTTTTGGTCTTGCCGGTCCCCGGCGTCAGCACCGGCACCGGCGTGTCGTCACCATGGATCTGGCCGCCGGCCATGGCGTGAGCCTCGGCCGCCTCGACCAGGGGACGGACCAGGGCGGCGGCCTTACCGACCCACTCGGCCAGCAGACTACGGTCGAGATCAACGCCGTCGCGGGCATAGATCCCCGATTGGCGATAGAGCGGCAGGTGGTCGCAGTATTTCGACACCAGCACATGGGCCAGCAAGGCGGCCGAGGGCAGGCCGCGCTCGATCGGCATCGAGGGCATCGGCGCCTGGACCATGCCCTCGCAGGCTCGGCAGGAATAGGCGGGCCGGATGTGGCGGATCACCTGAAAGCGGCCGGGGACGTAATCGAGGATCTCGGTGACGTCTTCGCCGACCTTGCGCATCGCTCCGCCGCAGGAAGGACAGGTACAGGCGCTGTCGTGGACCACCTCGGTACGCGGCAGGTGTGGCGGCAGTGGCCGCCGGACACGATTGCGCTTCGGCGCGGCACCGTCGCTCACACAGTCCTCGGCTGGCGCCAAGGCGGCGGCGGCACTCGCTTCGACCTCCTCCAGCATCAGCTCTAACTGGTCGGCGGCGCGGCTGATTTTTTCCGACGAGCGGCCGAACTGCATCCGGCGCAAACGGGCCAGCTCGACCTTTAGCTTCTCCACCTCCAGCGTCTTGCTCATCAGGCCGGCCTGGGCGGCGGCCAACGCATCCGCCTGGGTGGCGATGATGGCCTGTAGCGCGGCGATATCGGTGGGCAGGGCATCTGGAACCATGCCGCCGATTCTACCGTCAGAAGCAGATTCCGACCAGCGCCAACCCCTCATTTTGTGAGGATTCCCGCCGGGTGTGGCGGGAATGACTCACCCCGCCGATTGCGGCTTCCAAGTGCGGATCGGCATCCTCCAGTCGATCCCCTCCAGCAGCATGCCGAGTTGCGCCGGAGTCAGCCCGACGATGCCGTCCGCCGGCGACGGCCAGACGAAGCGGCCCTTCTCCAGACGCTTGGAAAATAGGCAAAGACCTTGGCCGTCCCACCACAGCACCTTGATCAGATCGCCCCGCCGCCCCCGGAACACGAAGACCTGGCCGCCGAAGGGATCGCGAGACAGCTTCGCCTGCACCAGCATCGCCAGCCCGTCAAAACCCTTGCGCATGTCGGTGTGCCCGGCAGCCAACCACACCCGCGTCGATGTCGGCGGCACGATCATCCCAGCGCCGCCAGTACCCGGCGTAACGGCTCGGTCGCCACCTCCGGCCCCACTCGGATCATCACGCCAGTGGGCAGCACGATTTCGATCCGCCCGCCATCATCCGGCTCCACAGCCGGGGGCTCCGAAACCGCGATCGCCAGAAAACCACCATCAGCGATCCCAGTAGCGGCCGCCAGCAACTCCCGCCGCCAAGTGAACAACTGCTGTGGCGCGATCCCATGGCGCCGGGCCACGCTGGACACTGTCCGGCCCGGCATCGCCGACTCCGCCACCATCTGCTGCTTGTCCGCCGCACTCCAACGCCGACGGCGCTGAACCGACGTGATCACCTCGACCTGGGTCATCGTGCCACGCATTAAAGTCACCATAATGCTTGGCACTTGGCCTCAACTCGACCCGCCGCACAAGGCAGCCGTCAGAGGACGGTTACG
>CAIUSV010000048.1 GCA_903901915.1 uncultured Rhodospirillaceae bacterium
GGCGAACCAGAATCTCTCGACCGGTCGGCGTCAGAACGGCATTCTGGTGGATGCCCATTCGATCTCTCCCTGGATAGCCAAAGTCTCGCAACTTCAGCTTCCTCGCTTCAGATCGAGTGGGCAACCTCCTGAGACTTCACACCTAGAGTTTCCCGCATTTAAGCTGAATCGGAAAATCGGGAAACTCTTGAGCCAGAGCGGCGTTGTCGCATCCGCGACGCTGTGTCGGGGATGCGACAGAGGCACACCCCAGCATTTCCGCCATTTTTTGCGCTGCAGCACTTGGCATCCCCATTGCAAAGCACTTGGCATCGACCCCTGACCGGGAGGCCGCCAGTGTCCAGCAACGTTGTTCCACTCAGCCGCATCACCAAGATGAATCCGGCCCCGGCGGCGGCGGCTTCGGGCTGCGCCTCGAAATCCTGCGGCTCGTCCGACGGCCGCGGCGACCTGCCCGCCCACATCTGGGACAAGGTCAAGGACCATCCCTGCTACAGCGAGGAAGCCCACCACTACTTCGCCCGCATGCATGTGGCGGTGGCGCCCGCCTGCAATATCCAGTGCAACTACTGCAACCGCAAATACGACTGCGCCAACGAATCGCGCCCCGGCGTCACCAGCGAGAAGCTGACGCCCGAGCAGGCGGCGCGCAAGGTGATCGCCGTCGCCAACAAGGTGCCGCAGCTTTCCGTGCTGGGCATCGCCGGCCCCGGCGATTCCATGTTCGACTGGCGGCGGACGTTCGAGACCTTCCGGGCGGTGGAAAAGTCGCTGCCCGACCTCAAGTTCTGCGTCTCGACCAACGGTCTGGCCCTGCCCGACCACATCGACGCCCTGGCCGACCACAACATCGATCATGTCACCATCACCATCAACATGATCGACCCCGAGATCGGCACGCTGATCTATCCGTGGATCTACTTCCAGGGCAGGCGCCATACCGGCATCGAGGCCGCGCGTATCCTGCACGAGCGGCAGATGGAAGGGCTGGAGGCGCTGACCGCCAAGGGCATCCTGGTCAAGGTCAATTCGGTGATGATCCCCGGCGTCAACGACCAGCACCTGATCGAGGTCAACGCCGCCATCAAGGCGCGCGGCGCCTTCTTGCACAACGTCATGCCGCTGATCTCGGACCCTGCCCACGGCACCCGCTTCGGCCTTGACGGCCAGCGCGGCCCAAGGCCGGCCGAGTTGAAGGAGCTTCAAGACAAGCTGGCCGGCGGCGCCAACCTGATGCGCCACTGTCGCCAGTGCCGCGCCGATGCCGTCGGCATGCTGGGCGAGGACCTGTCGCAGGACTTCACCCTGGACAAGATCGCCGAAGCCCCGGCTTACGACCCCGAACCCCGCCGGCTTTATCGTGAGGTGGTGACACGCGAACGCGCCGACCGCGACCGGGCGCTGGCTACCGCGTCGGCCGATCTGGCCGAGGCCGCACCGGCGGCGCCGACCAAGCTGGTGGCCGTCTGCACCAAGGGCGGTGGCCGCATCAATGTACATTTCGGCCACGCCGGGGAATTCCAGGTATTCGAGGTCGATGCCACGGGCGTGCGCTTCTCCGGGCACCGCAAGGCCGAAAGCTATTGCCAGGGCGGCTATGGCGACGACGACAAGCTGGATGTGGTTCTCGCCGCGCTGGACGGCATCGAAACCGTCTTCGTCGCCAAGATCGGCCGCTGTCCCAAGGATGACCTAGGCAAGGCCGGGATCGAGGCGGTGGACAAATATCCGTTCGAGTATATCGAAACCGCGGTCGCGGCGTGGTATGCCGAGCGCTTCGGCAGCCAATCAACCGCTGCCATCACCGCCTGACCTAGGAAAGTAAGGAGAAAACAATCATGGCCCTTCAGATCAACGCCGACGACTGCACCTCCTGCGGCGCCTGCGAGTTCGAGTGCCCCAACGCCGCCATCAGCGCCAAGGGCGATGTCTATGCCATCAATGCCTCGGCCTGCACCGAGTGTGACGGCGAATCACCCAAGTGCCAGGCGGTCTGCCCGACCGACTGCATCGTCAAGGCATAGTCCTTGAGATAGAGGAGAGGCCCCATGAACGACACGAACATCGAGTTATGGGGCCCT
The DNA here is from genome assembly GCA_903901915.1 of uncultured Rhodospirillaceae bacterium. Taxonomy (GTDB): domain Bacteria; phylum Pseudomonadota; class Alphaproteobacteria; order Rhodospirillales; family Magnetospirillaceae; genus Phaeospirillum. Next base: position 2,082 of record CAIUSV010000048.1, read on the forward strand.
CCCACCCTGGAGCAGGGTGACAAGGTGGTGTCGTGCAAGGACGTGCGCAACGACGGCACCTATCCCGGCGCAAGAATGGGCGAGGTGCTGATACGCAAGGGCGAGATCGGCTATGTCCATTCCATCGGCACCTATCTCAACCGCTACTACATCTACGGCGTCGAATTCATCGGCCTCGGCCGGGTCGTCGGCATGCGCGCCAGCGAACTGACCTTGCTGCAACCGGCACCGCCACCGCCACCCGATTACGATCCCGTCCCCTATCCGAGGAGTCCGTCATGAAGGTGATGCTGCGCAAGGTCGGGGAAAAATACGAAATCTATGTCCCCAAGAAGGACCTCGAGGAGATGGTGGTGGAGATGGAGAACGGCACTCCCTGGGGTGGCGTGATCAAGATCGCCAACGGCTGGAAATTCCAGATGCCGGCCATGCCGCCGGACACCCGGCTGCCCATCACCGTCGATGCGAGAAAACTCGGCAACGACGACGACGAGTGAGGTGGCCGCCATGCGGGACTCCCCCTCGTCACTGCTGGCCGGACTCGGGGCGAAGATCGCCGCCGGCGATCTGATCCCTTTCCTCGGCCCCGATCTGCTCGGCCTCGGCGGCGCACCGCCGGTACCGGCGGGCGCCCGCGAACTGGCGCTGCTGCTGGGGGCCAGATCGGGCGTGCCCGGCCGTATCCGAAACAATCTCTGGCATGCCGGCCAGTACATCGAAAGCCACAAGCACCGCGTCACCCTCGACCGGCTGATGGCGGAGTTCTTTGCCCCGATCCCCGCCCCGACCGCCCTGCACCTCTGGTTGGCCGGCCTGGACCGGCTGCCGTTGGTGGTGGACACCTGGTACGATGGCACCATGCGCGCCGCGTTCGAGGCCGCCGGCCGCGCCGATTGGGGCCAGATCCAGGGCGCCTCGAAGGCCCGCAGGCTGGACGGCGGCGTCTGGGCGCGGACGGTGGCGGCCGACGGCTCCATCCTGCCCGACGAGGCCGCCGCCGCCTGGGCCACCGTATTGTACAAGCCCCACGGCGCCGCCCAACCCACCGGCGACGTGCTGGTATCGGATTCCGACTATGTCGAGGTGTTGACCGACATCGACATCCAGACCCCGATCCCCGACGCGGTCAAGGCACGCCGTGCCGGCCGCGGCTTCGTCTTCCTGGGCTGCCGCTTCTACGACCAGATCCTGCGCACCTTTGCCCGCCAGATCGCCAAGCATTCAGGGGGGCCGCGCTTTGCCGTGGTTCCCGAAGACCTGACCAGGAACGAGATCAGGTTCCTCGAAATCGAGGGCATCCAGCCCGTGCCCATGCCGCTGGCCGAGGCGGTCTCCATCATCACCCAACCATTGGATTAGAAGGGGAATATCATGGCGAACGTGACCTTCAGCGCACCCACCCTGGACAAGGACATCACCGTCTACGCGGTGGCCGGCGACAACAAGACCCTGCTGGGCGTCGCCAAGGCCAACAACATCGCCATCCCCTGCCAATGTCAGGACGGCGAGTGCGGCTCGTGCCTGATCAAGGTAACCTTCCTGGGGACCAAGGCACCGCTGGCGGTCAGCCTGACGGAAAAGGAAAAGCTGACGCTTTCGGTCAACGGCAAGCTCAGCAAGCCGGTGCTGGAGGAGATCGAGACCAACGACGTACCGCCGGTCTATCGGCTGGCCTGTCAGTACATCGTGCGCGACGAGGACATCTTGGTGGAATTCTCGGGCGAGCCCGGCGTCGAGATCGATCTGCGGCGATAAGGCCCACTTCAACCGGGCGGACGGGACGACGGCCGCCGGGCCGGTCCCGTCGGCTCAGCCGAAACCGGCCTTGACCAGCAACTGATGGAATTCGCGCAACGCTTTTTGCGCCCTGACGGGGTCGGTGAAGCCGTCGATGAAGTGGGCGTCAAAATTGGGCTGGCGCAGCAGCGTCAGGATGCGATGGCGTGCCCGGGTCAGCGCCTTGCCTTCGGGCAGCACGCCGGCGGCGCAGAACTGGACCAGACGAACAGCGCGGTCGCGCAGATGCGCATCGGGGCTGTCGAGCTTTTCGATGATCTGCTCTTCGATCAGATAGTTTTCGAGGATGGTGTCGATGAACTCGGCGAGGCGCTTCTTGACCTCGGGCGGAAAGATCGAGGCCATGACCGCGTGATGGGCGACGGTGGCATGCAGCATCCGTTCCTTGGGCGGCAGGGTGCGCAGGCACAGTTCGCTTAGCTGGCGGGTCATGAAGACCAGATCGAGCAGTGCGACGATATCGGCGACATGCTCTGCGCCGAAATGGCTTCGCGCGATATCGCACAGATAGATCAGTCCCCAGGCACGGTCGGGCAGTATGCGGAACAGGCCGTTGAGCGCGGCCTTGCGGCCGGCGGCACCGCCCTGCTCGCCCATGTGGGTGTAGCGGTTGGTCAGCGCCTCGGCGGTCTCGGTGCCGGAGATGAACCCGGTGGGGGTCAAGGTCCGCAGCAGCAGGCGCTTGAACTCGTCGCCCTCCTTGGCCGGCTCGGTGCGATTGAGCGGATTGGCCGAGGCAATCTGGCGATGGGCACGGTCCAGAAGGCAGGCGCGGCTGACCGGCAACTTGTTTTCGGCGAACAGGCGATTGAGGATTTCGGCGGATTCGCCGGCATCGGTCTTGCCGATCTTCAGCTTGCCGTCGGCCAGGTCGAACATACTGATGATGGCGGCGCCCAGGCTGGGCTGCCAGCCCAGGATATCCTGGACGACACTGGACCCCAGGACGTCGGCGATAACGCCGTCGAGCAGTTCCACCGCGTGGGGATCGGGGTCCTCCACCGCCAGGGTGCACAGCCGCTCCAGCTTGCCGACCCAGTTGCGCATGTTGATGAGATCGCGCGACAGCACCACCATGGCGAGGTAGTCGCTGTCCTCGTGGTCCCCCTGGGTAGCCAGCTTGGCGACCAGATCGCTGAAGCGACCGTCGAGCTTGGGCAGTTTCATCCCCTCGACGCGGCGCGCCCGGGCCGAGATGTCGTCGATGGTCTTGAAGATCTCCTGGCCCCGGCTGCGGGAATCCTGCTCGGAATCCTTGGTCTGAAGCTGGGCGACGCGATCTACCGCCGACGGCACCAGGGTGTCCTTTTCCTGTAGCCGCTTCAGCTCCTTGTAGCTGTGCATCAACTCGGTGGGGGTAAGGAACGCCTTGTCCAGGTAGTTACGGAACAGACGGTTGACCACGTTGCGGCTTTCCGGTCCCAGAAAGTCCTCGGGGGTCTCGCATTTCTCGGGCGCGCTATCGATGGCGACGATGCGGATGGGGCCATCGTCCTTGGCGGTGCGGGTCTCGCAGAAGATCTCGTTCTCGACCATGGTGCCATCGGCGCGCAGCCAATTGCGCACGACCTTGGCGCCCTCGCAGGTCTTGTTGGCGAGCAGCTTCTTGGCTGCCGCGCGGGCCTCGTCCTCCTTGTAAACGATGGTCTCCGTCGACCATCGTCCGTCCTTGGAAACCAGGACCTCGAAACTGGCTCGATCCGCAACCATTCTGGCGCATCCTACCCGAAACTTTTCCCCGCCCCGGCGCCTCCAGGTGCACCGTGGATAACCAAGAAATACCCGCGATTGCCACGGAGTGTCACCTTTTTCCTTAATTCGCCACAAAGTTTGCGCAACGGATGCGCACCGCTGTTGCGGCCGTGGCCGGGAAAGGCCAGAATCGCGAAGGGATGGTTCCGCTGCGAGGGGATCGCGATGTCGGGATTTCGAGTATCGTATGTCAAGGCCTCCGGCTGGACGCGCCTGGGGTTGGCGGGAGCGGTGGCGGTTCTGTTCGGAACGCCGATGCTGTGGGCGCTGGGGACCTTCGGTGCTGGCGACGACGCATTGCACCGCGGCGCGGTTTTCGGACTGGCCGGGCTGTGGTTCGCGGTCGCCACCGGCTATCTGGTCGGCTGGGCGGTACAGGGCTTCGTCATCCGGACCAAGGCCGCCACCGACGAGGAAGCCGACGAGCAACCCAGCCGCCCGTCGCCCCCACCCCCGCCGCGCGGGGGGCCGCCGCAGCGTTCCGGCAGTCACTGACCGGTCGGTATAGTGGATCCAAGGACCGCCAAGGAGGCCGAGGCGCTGGCGGCGCGCTCGGAAGCGCTGTTCCAGGCCGGACGGCTGGCCGAGGCCGAGAACGCCTGCCGCAAGCTGGCGGCGCTGCTGCCCGGCCATCCCATGGTGCACTACAATCTGGCCAAGGTGTTGAAGGAGCGCGGCCGCCTCGACGGCGCCGCCACGGCGCTGCGCAAGGCGCTGGCGCTGGCTCCGGCCATGGTCGAGGGCTGGTTGAACCTTGGCACCCTGCTGGGCGAGAGCGGCCGGTGGGCCGAGGCCGGCGAGGCGTTCGAGACCGGCCTGAAGGCCAAGGCGGACTCGTGGCAGTTGCTGACCAGTCTGGCCCGAATCCGCGTCCACCAGGGCCGCTGGCACGAAGCCGAGAGTCTGCTGCGCCGGTCGCTGGCCCTGGCCGCCGACGCCGCTCCCACCCTGCTCAACCTCGCCAACCTGATGCTGGACCATGGGCCGCTCGCCGAGGCGACCGAACTGTTCGAGCGCACGCTGAAGGTGGCGCCGGCCATGGCGGAGGCGCTGCTGGGGGCCGGACATGCCGCCCGCAAGGCCGGTGACGCCGGCCGGGCCATCGAGTTCTATCGCCGCGCGGCCGAGGCCCGCCCCGCCGACCTCGCCATCCGGGCGCGGCTGATCGAGGCCCGCCTGGGAGTGTGCGACTGGCGCGACCTGGGGGACTTGCGCCGGACCCTGATCGAGCCGGCGCTGAAGACGCCCGGAATCATCCGTCCGATGATGTCGCTGGCCTTTCCGCTGGCGCTGGAGCCGCGCGAATTGCTGGTGTTCGCCCGCCAGCGCGCCGAGGCGGTGGCGGCCGAGGTGGCGCCGCTGCGAAGCCGGATCAAGACGCCCAAGCCGGGCAAGCGCGAACGGCTTACCATCGGCTATCTGTCCGCCGACTTCCACGACCATCCCACCACCCATCTGATGCGCGGCATGTTTCCCGCCCATGACCGCAGCCGCTTCAAGGTGGTGACGCTGGCGCTGGAGCCGGACGACGGCAGCGACTATCGCCGTTTCGTCCGGCAGCACAGCGACGCCTTCCTGGAGCTGGGGCCGATGGACACGCTCGATGCCGCCGAGGCGATCATGGCCGCCGGGGTCGATATCCTGGTGGACATCAACGTCCACACCCGGGGCAACCGACTGGCCCTGACGGCGCTGCGACCGGCGCCGGTAACGGTGAACTGGCTGGGGCTGCCCGGGACCAGCGGCGCCGCCTGCATGGACTGGGCGCTGGTTGACGGGATGGTGATGCCGCCGGGGCACGACGCCGATTTCTGCGAACGTCTGGCGGTGCTGCCCCACTGCTATCAGGCCAACGACCGCGACCAGATCATCTTCGACCAGGGACCGGGCCGCGAGGATTGCGGCCTGCCCGACGGCGCCTTCGTGTTCTGCTGCTTCAACCAGGCCTTCAAGATCGAACCGATGATGTTCGGCCGCTGGATGAGCATTCTCGGCCGGGTGCCGAGCTCGGTGCTGTGGCTGCTGGCCGGCTCGCCGGAGATGGCCGACAATCTGCGCCGCGAGGCCGAGGTCCGCGGCATCGCCCCCGAGCGGCTGGTGTTCGCCGCCCGCCAGCCCAAGGACCGCCATCTGGCGCGGCATCGCCACGCCGACCTGTTCCTCGACACCCTGTTCTACAACGCCCACACCACCGCCAGCGACGCCCTTTGGGCCGGGGTGCCGCTGATCACCGTTCCCGGCCGCGCCTTTGCCGCCAGGGTGGCCGCGAGCCTGCTGACCAATGTGGGGCTGCCCGAACTGATCTGTGCCGACCTTGATGCCTACGAGGCGCTGGCGGTCAGGCTGGCGAGCGAACCGGCGGCACTGGCGGCGGTCAGGGATCGGCTGGCGGCCAATCGGCTGACCACGCCGCTGTTCGATACCACCGGTTTTGTCCGCGACATCGAGCGCGCCTACGAGATGATGTGGGCCGAAGCCTGTGGCGCCAAGCGCACCCGGCGGCTGGAGATACCGGGCTGAGCGCTCTTCAGGACGCGACCGAGAGATCGGCGGCGCGAAAGAAGCGGTGCAGCGATTCGCGGACGAACAGGGGGCAGGCGACGGAGTCGGCGACGGCGGGACGTCCCATGGCCCTGAGGCAACGGCCGTCCCAGTTATGGCAGTCGGCGCATTGGCGGACGATGTAGGGTTGGTCGCACATCCTGGTCTCCTTGGCGGGGAGTATTAGCAGGGGCGGCGCCGAAAACGTTTGAAGGATTGGTTAAATCCGCGTCGGAACGATATCGGATCGCACCCGGCCCCGCCCGCGCCGGAGAACGGTTTCTCCGGACGCGCGGGCGGACGCGCGGGTCAGGAGAAGGTTGCTTCGGGATCGACGCGGCCGGCCTTGGCCGACGGAACCCGTGGTTGAATGCGCGATATGGCTTCGCTCAGCCAGGCGATGACGGTGATCAAAAGGTACATGAAACCCTCCTTGGGGTCGTTGTGCGACGCAACATAGATAGCCCCAAACCGGGTGTTCGTTATATGCATTATAATCGACCCACCTATGATGGATGGGGAACAATACCCGAACGGGTGGGGCGGCGCCGGACGTGAAAAGACGACGGCCAAGCCCCCGGGCTTGCTTTCCATTCCGGAGCGGATAATCTCGGGATCATGACTACACAACGCACCACCGGCTATCTCGCCGGCCAAATTCTGATCGCCATGCCGCAGATGGAGGACGAACGCTTCGTCCGCTCGGTGGTCTATCTGTGCGCCCACAATGCCGATGGCGCCATGGGCATCGTCGTCAACAAGCTGTTCGCCGGCCTCAGCTTCTCGCAGTTGCTGGAGCAGCTTGAAATTCCGTCCACCCCGGAATGCGATCAGATCCGCGTCCATTTCGGCGGACCGGTGGAAAGCGGCCGGGGCTTCGTGCTCCATTCCGACGACTATGTCCACGAAAGCACCATGATGGTCGCCAAGGGTGTGGCGCTGACCGCCACCGTCGATGTGCTGCGCGCCATCGCCGAGGGGAACGGGCCGCGCCAGAGCCTGCTGGCGCTGGGCTACGCCGGGTGGAATTCGGGCCAGTTGGATTCAGAGATCCGCGAAAACGCCTGGCTGACCGTACCGGCCGATGCCGACTTGCTGTTCGGCCACGACCTCGAACACAAGTACGAGCAGGCCATTCACAAGCTGGGCATCGACGTCGGCCTGCTGTCGGCCGCCGCCGGTCACGCCTGAGCGGTCAAGCCTTCGGCTCGGGGCAGGCGCCCTCGGCGTGCCGGCACCCCTCGCCTCCCGTCTCGCTGCCCTCGCTCAGGCCGACCCAGGCCGCCACCTCGGCCTCGTCGAAGCCGACCATGTGCCGGTCACCCGACTGCATCAGCGGTCGGCGGATCAGCAGCGGATCGATGCACATGGCGGCCAGGGTCTCGCCGGCTTCCATGGTCTCGGGAACCACCGCCCCGGATTTGACCCGCGGCGCGGCGCGGTTGAACCACTCGGCCACCGGCCGGTTACCGAAAAACGGCCGCAGCGTGGCGGGGGTCCAGGTCTGTACCCGGATGTCCAGGGCGACGACGTCGTGTCCGGATTGCGACAACACCTGCTTCTGGCGGGTATTGTTGGCGCAGCCCGGCTTTTCGTAGAACACGATCACGGCCATGTCAGGCTCCTTCGAGGGATTCGGCTAGGCCCAGCAGTGCCGGCACCTGAATCCGGATTTCGTCGGCGACGGTCTTGTCGAGCTTGCCCAGCCAGGCGGTGGGAATCTCGTGAACGCCGTAAGTGGCTCCGGCCAGCATGCCGGCGATCGCCCCGGTGGTATCGGCGTCGCCGCCCTGGTTAACCACCTCGATCAGGCAATTCCGGAACGAATCGGTCCGGAAATAGAAATGCAGCACCGTCTGCATGGTATCGACGATATAGGCCGATGACTGGCCACGGAACGTCTCGAACTTGAAGCACTTGTGAGTCTCCACCAGCTTGCGTGCCTCGTCGCGCGCCTCCTTCATGCCCAGGCCCAACAGCAGCGCCTGGGTCATGCGGCCCAAGGCCAGGGTGGCATCGTCCGACTGGGGGTGGTGATGGGTGATGCGGCATTGCGCCAGTGTCCACGCCTCCAACAGATCGGGCCGCCCCAAGGTGGCCATCGCCACCGGCAGGTTGCGCATGGCGGCGCCGTTGCCGGCGTCGCCCTCGCAATAGACGCCCTCGACGGTGCCGTTGGTGATGTAGCGGCGAATGCCGCGGCGACAGGTATTGCCCACGTCCACCGGCCCGCCCTTCAGCCAGGCGGCGAATTCGTCGCAGACGTCCTTGGCCTCGAAGCCGTTGCGGCGCACCAGCGAACGGCCCAGCGCCAGCGACATCTCGGTGTCATCGGTGACCTGGCCGGGCACCAGATGCAGCCAGCCGCCGCCGATCATCTTGCGGTGCAGGCCATGCTTTTCCTCGATCTCGCGCCGAGTAAGAAACTCCACCGTGGCGCCGAGGGCGTCGCCGACGGCGAGACCGAGATAGGCGCCCAACGCCCGCTCGACCATGGTCGGGCCGGACGCCGGGGAGGATGGAACGGAACTGTCGCCAAAAAAACGTCGCATGGGCCTCACACCGTCAGAGATAGTCGGCACGAACGTGATAATCCCCGCCGACGACGAGGTATTCGCCCTCGCCCTTGAGGGGATGGATGGGCAGCAAGGTGTTGAAGAAGACGATCTTCACCGTCGGTACCCGTACGGTCAGGATGGTGTCGCCGAAACAGTCGGCCACCCCCCGGTCGCTGGAGAACGACGCCAGATTGTTGAGACGCATCACCGCGTTCTTCTTGTCGATGCGCTCGACGATCTGGTGTTCGTCGAAGGAATTGATGCCGCGATAGAGGGTCAGGTGACGCTGGCCGGACGCCGCGTGCCACGCCAACGCCCACTGGCAGAACTCGTAGACCATGTCGAGCTGGCAGTAGATCGAGTTGTTATGGAAACGGCTCGACATCTTCTCTTCCACATAGGCGGTCCAGCCGGCGGTGGAAAAGCGGGTGATCATTTCGCGGTGGAAGGTGGGAAACAGCCCGAAGCGGCTTTCCACCCAGCCCTTCAGCACCGCCCCCTCGGGGCCATTGGAATCGTAGCCCCATCCCTTGAGCAGCCGCAGGAAGCTGGACCGGTAGCGCCGCACCACGGTGCCGCCGCCAGCCCTGGCGACGCCGTCCTTCTCGCGCTGCTCGGGATCGATGCCGAACATGGCCATCATGTATTTATAAAAGGCGTCGCCGGCGTCTTCGAGGCCGTCGGACTGGCCCAGCATCTCGAACATCGACCCGTTCATCTCGCGCACCCCGGAGATGTGCAGTTCGCGCGGGTCGTCGTTGAAGGCGGTGCTGCCCAACAGATTGGTGGGCAGGCCCATCAGGTTGGTGCTGTGTCCGAGGCGACGGGGCGGCGTCTGATCCATGGTGCTCCGGGCGGCTCTGGCGAACTCTCTTGCCGACGGATGCAAGACTCATACCTTTTGGAGGGGGGCGAAGCATCGTCAGCAACCCCGCCGCTGTTGGGCTTCGGACACTCTGTCGGATGGTTGTCGGGTTCCGTACAGACGCTCAAAAAGCAGGCACATGCCCTCACGCCCACACTAACGCACTGTTTCTAATATGATTTTTCCATTCGCTGCGTCGCAGCATGAATTGGCACGCCGGTTGCGTGGTCACTGTCGTGGCGGAGGCGCTGCCCTCGGCCGACGATTTCGGAAGGCAGTTTGAAAGGAACCCTCACATGTCTCTGCGTCAGATCGCGTTCTATGGGAAGGGCGGCATCGGCAAGTCCACCACCTCCCAGAACACCCTCGCCGCCCTGGTCGAGATGGGCCAGAAGATCCTGATCGTCGGTTGCGACCCCAAGGCCGACTCGACCCGCCTGATCCTCAACACCAAGCTTCAGGACACCGTGCTGCATCTGGCCGCCAAGGCCGGCTCGGTCGAGGACCTGGAACTCGAAGACGTGATGAAGATCGGCTACAAGGGCATCAAGTGCACCGAGGCCGGCGGCCCCGAGCCGGGCGTCGGCTGTGCCGGCCGCGGCGTCATCACCGCCATCAACTTCCTGGAAGAGAACGGCGCCTATGACGACGTGGACTATGTGTCCTACGACGTGCTGGGCGACGTGGTGTGCGGCGGCTTCGCCATGCCGATCCGCGAGAACAAGGCCCAGGAAATCTATATCGTCATGTCCGGCGAGATGATGGCGCTGTACGCCGCCAACAACATCGCGCGGGGCATCTTGAAGTATGCCGGTTCCGGCGGCGTCCGCCTGGGCGGCCTGATCTGCAACGAGCGCCAGACCGACCGCGAGCTGGACCTGGCCGAAAGCCTGGCCACCAAGCTCAACACCCAGATGATCCACTTCGTGCCGCGCGACAACATCGTCCAGCACGCCGAGCTGCGCCGCCAGACCGTCATCCAGTACAAGCCCGACAGCCAGCAGGCCGAGGAATATCGCCAGCTCGCCACCAAGATCCACGCCAACGGCGGCAAGGGCACCATTCCGACCCCGATCACCATGGAGGAGTTGGAGGACATGCTGCTGGAGTTCGGCATCATGAAGTCCGACGAGCAGGCCCTGGCCGAGCTTGAGGCCAAGGAAAAGGCCCGCGCCGCCGCCGGTTGATCCCGGCCCCCTCCCGCCCGCCGGGCTTGGTCCGGCGGGTTCCGGGGGAACGGCAAGCCAGACGATTGAGCATAGGAGTAAGGCCATGAGCCTCGATTACACCGTAGATGGCGCTTTCAACGAAGGCCTGATCAAGGAGGCCGTCGAGGCCCACCCTGAAAAGGCCGGCAAGAAGCGCGCCCGCCACCTCGGCACCGTCAAGACGGATGCCGAGGGCACCTCGACCTGTGGCGTCAAGTCCAACATCAAGTCGGTTCCCGGCGTCATGACCCAGCGCGGCTGCGCCTATGCCGGCGCCAAGGGCGTGGTCTGGGGGCCGATCAAGGACATGGTCCACATCAGCCACGGACCCGTTGGCTGCGGCCACTATTCCTGGTCCCAGCGCCGCAACTATTTCAACGGCACCGTCGGCATCGACAGCTTCGTCACCATGCAGATCACCTCGGACTTCCAGGAACGCGACATCGTCTTCGGCGGCGACAAGAACCTGGAGAAGATGATCGACGAACTGGAGACCATGTTTCCGCTGACCAAGGGCTATTCCATCTTGTCGGAATGCCCCATCGGCCTGATCGGCGACGACATCGAGGCGGTGTCCAAGAAGAAGGCCAAGGACACCGAGAAGCTGGTGGTGCCCTGCCGCTGCGAAGGCTTTCGCGGCATTTCCCAGTCGCTCGGCCACCACATCGCCAATGACGGCATCCGTGACTGGATCTTGGGCAAGAACGAGCAGGAGTGGGAGACCGGCCCCTACGACGTCAACCTGATCGCCGACTACAACATCGGCGGCGACGCCTGGCCGTCGCGTAAGCTGCTGGAAGAGATGGGCCTGAGGGTGATCGGCCAGTGGACCGGCGACTCGACCCTGGCCGAGATCGAACGCGCCCCCAAGGCCAAGATCAATCTCATCCACTGCTACCGCTCGATGAACTACATCTGCCGCCACATGGAAGAGACCTGGGGCATTCCGTGGCTGGAATACAACTTCTTCGGCCCGACCCAGATCGCCAAGTCGCTGCGCAAGATCGCCGCCAAGTTCGACGAGACCATCCAGGCCAACGCCGAAAAAGTCATCGCCAAGTACCAGCCCCTGGCCGACGCGGTGATCGCCAAATACCAGCCGCGGCTGGACGGCAAGCGGGTGATGCTGTTCGTCGGCGGCCTGCGCCCCCGCCACACCGCCACCGCCTACGAGGACCTGGGTATGCAGGTGATCGGCTCGGGCTATGAGTTCGCCCATAACGACGACTATCAGCGCACCGCCGAGTATCTCAAGGACGGCACCCTGATCTACGACGACGCCTCCGAGTACGAGCTGGAGCTGTTCATCGAGAAGCTCAAGCCCGACCTGGTCGGCTCGGGCATCAAGGAGAAGTACGGCACCCAGAAGATGGGCGTCCCCTTCCGCCAGATGCATTCGTGGGACTACTCGGGCCCCTATCACGGCTACGACGGTTTCGCCGTGTTCGCCCGTGACATGGACTTGGCCGTCAACGCCCCGGTGTGGAGCAAGATCAAGGCTCCGTGGAAGGCCGCGTAAGTCAGGTCTCGGTTTGAAGTTCAGTGAAAAGACGGCGTCCCGGCCAGAGGTCCCCCCGACCGGGACGCCGAACCAAGGAGTAGCTTGCCATGCCCCAGAGCGCAGATACGGTCAAGGACCACATCTCCCTGTTCCAGGAACCGGAATACAAGGAACTGTTCGCCCACAAGAAGGAACAGTACGAGTGCCGGCATCCCGACGAGGAAGTCGCCAAGCAGCTTGAGTACACCAAGAGCTGGGAATACCGCGAAAAGAACTTCGCCCGGCAACACGCGGTGATCAATCCGCCGCGCGCCTGTCAGCCGCTGGGCGCGGTGTTCGCCGCCGCCGGCTTCGAGGGCAGCATGCCCTATGTCCACGGATCACAGGGTTGCGCCGCCTACTTCCGCTCGCACCTGTCGCGCCACTTCAAGGACGCCTCGGTCTGCGTATCGGACTCCATGACCGAGGACGCGGCGGTATTCGGCGGACTGGCCAATCTGGTCGATGGCCTGCAGAACTGCAACACGCTCTACAAGCCCAAGATGATCACCATCTCGACCACCTGCATGGCCGAGGTCATCGGCGACGACCTGTCGTCGTTCATCAACACCGCCAAGGAGAAGGAGGCGATCCCCGCCGACCTGCCGACTCCGTTCGCCCACACGCCGTCCTTCGTCGGCAGCCACATCACCGGCTACGACAATATGATCAAGGGCATCTTCAGCTACTTCTGGGACCGCGAAGCCCAATTGACCCCGACCCCGGGCGGCAAGATCAACATCATCCCCGGCTTCGACGGCTACGCGCCGGCCAACAACCGCGAGATCAAACGGTACCTCGACCTGATGGGGGTCGATTACACCCTGGTCTGCGACGTGTCGGACACCTTCGACAGTCCGACCGACGGCACCTACAAGATGTACTACGGCGGCACCACCATCGAGGACACCCGCGCCGCCATCAACGCCAAGGCCACCTTGTCGTTGCAGGAATTCTCGACCGAAAAGACCCTGGATTACGTCGCCACCAAGGGCCAGACCGTCGCGGCGCTGAACTCGCCGATGGGGGTGTCGGGCACCGACGCCTTCCTGATGAAGGTCGCCGAGCTGTCGGGCAAGGCCATCCCCGAGGCGCTGGAGATCGAGCGCGGCCGTCTGGTCGACGCCATCGCCGACAGCAACGCCTGGCTGCACGGCAAGCGCGTCGCCCTGTTCGGCGATCCCGACGTGGTCTATGGCCTGACCGCCTTCCTGCTGGAGCTGGGCATGGAGCCGATCCATATCCTCGCCTCCAACGGTTCGGCCGAATGGGAGCAGAAGACCAAGGACCTGCTGGCGACGTCACGCTTCGGCGACGGCGGCACGGCGTGGCGGGGCAAGGATCTGTGGCACATGCGCTCGCTGCTGTTCACCGAGCCGGTGGACCTGCTGATCGGCAGCTCGTACGGCAAGTACCTGGAAAAGGATACCGGCACGCCGTTTATCCGCCTGGGCTTCCCCGTGTTCGACCGTCACCACCACCACCGCTTCCCCACCTTCGGCTATCAGGGGGCGCTGCGGGTGCTGGTCGAAATCCTCGACCGTATCTTCGAGGTGGCCGATGCCTCCTCGGACATCTCCTACGATCTCACGCGCTGAACCTCCCAACCTCCCACGCGTGAGAGCGGTACCCCGGGGAGCTACCCGCGCTCCCCGGGGTTTTTCTTGGCCAGCCGCGCCATCGCCTCGCGCTCCAGGCGATGGGGCAGCCAGCGGTCAAGGGCGGCGAAGCCCAGCCGCCGGTAAAAGCCGCGCGCCGCCTCGTTCCAATCCAGCACATTGACATCCATGCGGCAGCAGCCCCGCGCCTCGGCCAGCGCCGCCGCCGCCCGCAACAGCGCCGCCCCCAGGCCGCCGCCCCGCACCTCCTCCTCGACGAACAGGTCGTGGATCACCAGGGTGGGCGCCCCCCGCCAGCTGGAATACGCCGGATACAGCACCGCCAGCCCCCGCACCGCACCATCCACCTCGGCCAACAGCGCCTCGAAGCGGCGGCCGTCGCCGAAGCCGTCGGCACGGATGGCCGCCTCGGTCAGGGTAACGCCGTCGGGCTCGCCCTCGAAGGCGGCCTGAAGCCGGATCAGCCGCAGGATTTCGGCGGCGTCCTCGGGACCGGCGGGGCGGATGGAAACGGTCATGACGGCTCCAGGGCGGTACGGGCGTCGGCCCGCGTGATCATCAGGGTCAGCGGATCAACCGGCGACGGAAGGAAGCCGCCGCCGAGGTAGAATGCCGCTGCCCGCTCGTCCAGGGCGTGAACCAGCAGGGCGCGAACCCCCGCCACCTCGGCCACCCCCAGGGTCCGCAGCAGCGCGTCGGCCAGCATGGCGCGACCAAGGCCCCGCCCCTGCCAAGCGGAATCGACGGCAAGCCGCCCCACCACCATCACCGGCACCGGATCTGGCATGTTGCGCCTGCCCCGTCCCGGTGCGCCGGCATGGGCGACGGCCCCGACGGCGAGACAATAGAAGGCGGCCACGCTTTCGCCGGCACAGACCACATAGCTGCGAGCAGACCCCGCCGTCATCGCCGCGAGCGCCCGCCGCCGAAGCCAATCGTCCAACACCGGCTGGCCGCACTTGAACCGCGACAGGTCATGACCGGCGGCCAGAGGCTCGGGCCGTCCAAGTCTCATTCCCACGGCGCCTTGGCACCCAACAGGCTGCGCAGCGCCTGGGAGGGCCGCGGCGGCGCATCGAGCAGGGCGACAAAGCGGGCGTGGGCGTCGTCGCCCAACTCGAAGAAGCGCCGGTCGAGCAGCACGTCCCGAGCGGCGAGGCAGGCGGTTTCCAACATGAAATCCGACCGCGTCTTACCCAGGGCCTCGGCGGCCTTGTCGATCAGGTCGCGCTGTGGCGGACGCGCCCGGATGTTGATGGTGACCCCGGCAGTGGGACGACGGGCGGATTCTGCCATGGCGGTTCCTCCCGAAATGGGTTGGTCAAGCATGAGATTTAGTGTGGACATTGTCAACACAAACGCCGCCACGATCCCGACATCGCCAATGTCGCAACCCCGACAACCGCCCTTCATCGCCACCCACATCCCAAGCATTTCCGCCATTTCCATCGCTGGCGCGGGGCTTGCAAGGTAGGGGGCGAACCGCGATGGGAGGCCCCCATGCTGAAACGCAAGATCCAGGAATTGATGACCGAGCCGGGATGCGCGGTCAATCAGTCCAAATCCGCCTCCGAGCGTAAAAAGGGCTGCGGCAAGTCGTTGGTGCCCGGCGCCGCCGCCGGCGGTTGCGCCTTCGACGGCGCCAAGATCGCGCTGCAACCCATCACCGACGTGGTGCATCTGGTTCACGGCCCCATCGCCTGCGAGGGCAACTCCTGGGACGGCCGCAATTCGTGGAGTTCGGGGTCGGATCTCTACCGCCGCGGCTTCACCACCGACATGACCAACCTGGACATCGTCGCCGGCGGCGAGAAGAAGCTGTACCGGGCGATCAGGCAGGCCATCGCCCGCCACGACCCGCCCGCCGTGTTCGTCTATCAGACCTGTGTCGGCGCGCTGATCGGCGACGACGTCGATGCCGTATGCAAGGCCGCCACCGAACGGCTGGGCGTGCCGGTGATCCCGGTCAACGCACCGGGCTTCGTCGGCTCGAAGAACCTGGGCAACCGGCTGGCCGGCGAGGCGCTGCTGGACCACGTCATCGGCACCGTCGAACCCGACGACGTCGGCCCCTGCGACATCAACATCCTGGGCGAATACAACGTCGCCGGCGAGTTGGACCAGTTCCGGCCGCTGCTGACCCGGCTGGGCATCCGGCTGCGCACCTCGATCACCGGCGACGCCCGCTATGCCGAGGTCGCCGCCGCCCACACCGCGCGGGCCAACATGGTGCTGTGCAGTCAGGCCCTGGTGACGCTGGCGCGCAAGATGAAGCAGAAGTGGGGCATTCCCTATTTCGAGGGATCGTTCTACGGCATTTCCGACACCTCGGAAGCGCTGCGCAACATCGCCCGCATGCTGGTCGAACGCGGCGCCGACGCCGCCTTGACCGAGCGCACCGAAACGCTGATCGCCGAGGAGGAGGCTCGGGCGTGGGCGCGGCTAGCGCCGTTCAAGACCCGCCTCGCCGGTCGCAAGGTGCTGCTTTACACCGGCGGGGTCAAAAGCTGGTCGGTGATCCAGGCATTGCAGGAAGTCGGCATGGAGGTGGTCGGCAGTTCGGTGCGCAAGGCCACCGCCGCCGACCGGGAAAAGGCCCTCCATCGCCTGGGCGACGACGAGGACAAGCTGGCCGACGCCATCACGCCGCGGGACATGTACGCCATGTTCAAGGACGGCAAGGCCGACATGATGCTGTCGGGCGGGCGGTCGCAGTTCGTGGCGCTGAAGGCGCGCACCCCCTGGATCGACATCAACCAGGAACGCCACCACGGCTATGCCGCCTATGACGGCATGGTCGAACTGGTGCGCCAGATCGACCAGTCCATCAACAATCCGGTCTGGGCGCAGGTGCGCGCCCCCGCCCCGTGGGATCAGGAATAGGAAACGGCGCCATGGCCCTCGTCGTCGATCATAACAAGCCATTGTCTTCCAGCCCGCTCAAGGTCAGCGCGCCGCTGGGCGCGGCGCTGGCCTTCATGGGCATGAAGGGCTGCCTGCCCATGTTCCACGGCAGCCAGGGCTGCACCGCCTTCGCCCTGGTGATGATGGTGCGCCACTTCCGCGAGGCGATCCCGCTGCAGACCACCGCCATGAACGAAATCAGCACCATCCTGGGCGGCATGGATCAGGTCGAGCAGGGTCTGCTCAACATCGCCAAGCGGGCCAAGCCCGAAATCATCGGCCTGATCTCGACCGCCCTGACCGAAACCCGGGGCGAGGACATGAGCGGCGATGTGCGCGCCATCCGCGCCCGCAACAAGGAACTGGGCGATATCGCCGTGGTCGATGTCAGCGCCCCCGATTTCTCCGGCTCGCTGGAAACCGGCTGGGGCAAGGCGGTGACCGCCATCATCTCCGCCCTGGCGGCACCGGCGGCGGGCCAGGCTAAACTGCATCGGGTCAACCTGCTGCCCGGTTGCCACCTGACCCCCGGCGACGTCGAGGCGCTGAAGGACATCGTCGCCGAATTCGGCATGGAGGCGGTGGCGCTGCCCGATCTGTCGGACTCGCTGGACGGCCATGTCCCCGACTCCTACACCCCCACCACCCTGGGGGGCGTCAGCGTCGCCCAGGTGCGCGAGATGGGGCGCTCGAAGCTGACCATCGCCATCGGCGAGCACATGCGCATCGCCGCCAGGACGCTGGAGGAAAAGACCGGCGTGCCCTTCGTGGTGCTCGACCGGGTCACCGGCCTGGAGGCGGTGGACCGCCTGATGGTGTGCCTGTCCACCGTCGCCGGAACCCCGGTGCCGGCACGGCAGCGGCGTGCGCGCTCGCAACTGGTCGACGCCATGCTGGACGGCCACTTCTATTTCGGCGGCCGCGCCGTCGCCGTCGCCGGCGAACCGGCCCTGGTGTGGACCTACGCCCGGCTGGTAGCCGATCTCGGCGCCACCGTCGCCGCCGCCGTCACCACCCAGACGCGGGCCAGTCTGGCCGAGATGCCGACCGAGCGGGTCATCATCGGCGATTTCGAGGACCTGGAAGACCAGATCCTGGAGGCCGGCGGCTGCGACCTGATCATCGCCAATTCCAACGCCCGCCAGATTGCGGCGCGCCACGGCATTGCGCTGTTCCGCACCGGCTTTCCGGTATTCGACCGCCTGGGCGCCGCCCATCTGGTCAGCGCCGGCTATGGCGGCACCAGAAACCTGATCAACCAATTGGGCAACATCTTGATGGAACGCCCGACCCACACCCACACGGAGCACAGCCATGGCCACGCGACGGCTGCGGCTGGTTGATCCGGCCGAACCCGACAGCGGCGGCCAGCGGCCGCGAGTCAAAGGAGGTCACATGAGAATCGCCCTCGCCACCCAGGACCGCCAGCGCGTCGATGCCCATTTCGCCAGCGCCAAGACCTTCATGTTCTACGACGTCGGCCCCGAGGGCCACGCCTTCCTCGAAGCGGTGCAGTTCGACAACACCAGCGACCAGTCGGGTCAGCACCAGGAGGATGGCGACGACCGTCTGGCCGCCAAGATCAGCGCCCTGCAAGGCTCGGCCCTGCTGTTCTGCCGCGCCATCGGCGGACCGGCCGCCGCCCGCGTGGTCCGTGCCAACGTCCACCCCATCAAGCTGCCGGTGGATGAACCCATCGCCCAGGTGATCGAGCGCGTCCGCATCATGCTGAAGGGCAATCCGCCGCCATGGCTGCGCAAGGCGCTGCGCGACGGCGATGCCGGCGAGGAACGTTTCGTCGATGACAACTGAAGGACACCGGCCATGACCGTCACCCCCACCATCGACGATCCGTTCGTCAAGTCGCTGCTGATGCTGATCCGCGCCCAGGGCGCCAACGGCCTGTGGGATCAGGAACCGGACGATCTGCTGCTGGCGCCGTTCATCGTCACCAAGGAGCAGCGCCGCGAGATTCCGCTGATCGGCGATCCCGATCCCGACATTCTATGGCGGGTCGAGCTGTTCTACGGCGCCATCGGCCTCGCCGTCGAAAAGCGCACCGGCCACAACGCCGCGCCGATCATGAAGATTCACCACGAGGGCTGGGGCCGCATGCTGCTGACCGCCGGCAAGCTGGTGGTGGTCAACAGCTATCTGCGCGACCTCCACCGCTTCGGTTTCGACTCGGTCGAGGTCATGTCGGCCAAGGCGGCCCGCATCATCGAGGACGCCGTAGCCACCATCGAGAAGTTCCCCGACGTCGCCGCCGCGTGACGCCAACCCGTTTCAACAAGGAGAAAACCCATGGCTTTCCTGACTTTCACCACTCGCGGCGGCGCGCCGTGGACACCAAAATACCTCTCCACCATCAGCCAGGAGCTGTGCATCGGCTGCGGCCGTTGCTTCAAGGTCTGTACTCAGGCGGTGCTCAAGATGATGGGCATCAACGAGGACGGCGTGCTGTGCGACCCGCTGGACGACGACGACGATTCCAACCGCAAGATCATGGTCATCGACAACGCCGACAACTGCATCGGCTGCGAGGCCTGCGCCACGGTGTGCGGCAAGAACGCCCAGGTCCACGAGCCGGTGCCGGCCTAACCGGGAAAGGAGCGCACGATGGCTGGAGACCTTTATATCGGGCTGATGGCCGGACGGGCGGGCGGCGATCCCTTCGACCGCCACCTGTTCGCCTGCGCCGTCGCCATCGTGCGCGCCACCTCGCGCCAGCCCTTGAGCGTCGGCCTCGGCCTGTCGCCCGAGGCGCTGGCCGCCCTGGTCGGCCGCTTCTTCCCCCATGCCCCCGTCCTGCTGGCGGGGCTGTCGGCCACCGGCCACGACGACGCCCCCGTCGCCCCCGAGGAACCCGACCTACGCGCCCTGCTGCTGGAGCATCGCACCAGCGGATTGGTCGAAGAGGAATGGCTGGCCCATATCATCGCCCGGCGATCGCTGGAAACCAACCACCTGTGGCAGGATCTGGGACTGACCGGACGCCCCGACCTGTCCGGCCTGATGCGGCGCCACTTCGCCGGGCTGGCGGTACTGAACCACCGCGACATGAAGTGGAAGAAGTTCTTCTACCGCGAACTCTGCCAGCGCGAGGGCATCCCCATCTGCCGCTCGCCCAATTGCGAGGTCTGCGCCGATTTCACCCTCTGCTTCGGTGCCGAGGACGGTGCTTCGCTGCTGTCGCCCCTCGCCCTGTCGCAAACCCGACATTGTTCACTACCGGCGCAAGCATAGTCCTTATATTTCCGTATGTTAGCATCTGGCACCATCCTTGCTTCGAGTCTTACCGGAACCGTCTCGAGGCAAGGAGGACGCCACCATGTTGAACCTGACACCCAAGGCCGTCGAAATCATCCGCGAGGTCTGCAACGGCGAATACAAGGGCCTGCGCATCATGGTGAGCAAGGGCTGTTCCGGCTTTTCCTACAATATGGGGCTGGAGGAGGACGCCGCCGATGACGACCAAGTCCTCGACTTCGCCGACGTCAAGGTGTTCGTCGATCCGGCCTCGGCGCTGTGGCTGACCGGGGCGACCATGGACTACATCGACAATTCCTCCATGGGCACCGGCTTCGTCTTCGACAACCCCAATGCCCCGCCGCCGCCTTCGGCCGGCGGTGGCGGCTGCTCCTGCGCCTCCAAGACCTGCGGCTAAGGAGACCTCCGCCATGGTGGTGATGAACGACACCACGTTGCGCGACGGCGAGCAGACCGCCGGGGTGGCCTTCCGCCTCGACGAGAAGCTGGCCATCGCCCGGGCACTGGCCGCCGCCGGGGTGGCGGAAATCGAGGCCGGCATCCCCGCCATGGGGCCGGAGGAGCAGGCCGGCATCCGCGCGGTGGCGGGGCTGGGCCTGCCCGCGCGCCTGATCGCCTGGTGCCGCATGACCGACGGCGATCTGGACGCCGCCGCCGCCTGCGGCCTCGGCACCGTCAACCTGTCGATCCCGGTATCCGATCTGCAACTGGCGGCCAAGCTGGGGCGAGACCGCGCCTGGGCGCTGGGGCACATCGATGCCATGGTAAGAAAGGCGCGCGAGCGCGGCTTCGAGGTCCTGGTCGGCGGCGAGGACAGCTCGCGCGCCGACCCCGATTTCCTGCTGCGGGTGGTGGAAGCTTGCGAACGGGCGGGGGCACGGCGGTTCCGCTTCGCCGACACCATGGGCATCATGGACCCGTTCGCCGTCCACGCCCGCTTCATCGCCCTGCGCGCCGCCACCGCCATGGAACTGGAAATCCACGCCCACGACGATCTCGGCCTCGCCACCGCCAATTCGCTGGCCGCCGTCAAGGGTGGCGCCACCCATGTCAGCACCACCGTCAACGGCCTGGGCGAGCGCGCCGGCAATGCGCCGCTGGAAGAGGTGGTGGTGGCGCTGGACCATCTTTACGGCATCGACACCGGCGTCGACAAACGCGCCCTGGGAACGGTGTCGCGATTGGTGGCCGATGCCTCGGGCCGCCCGGTGCCGGTGGACAAGAGCATCGTCGGCGAGAACATCTTCACCCACGAATCCGGCATCCACGTCAGCGGCCTGCTGCGTGACCGCCGCACCTATCAGGCGCTGGACCCGGCCGAACTGGGTCGCCACCATCGGGTCGTGCTGGGCAAGCATTCCGGCCTGACCTCGGTGCTGCACGCCTGCCGCGAAATCGGCCTGGACATCGATCCGGACGCCGGCCGCGCTCTGCTGGTCCGGGTCCGCCGCCACGCCGCCTCGACCAAGACCATCCCCACCGCCGACGACCTCCGCCGCTTCCACCGGGAAGCGGCCGCCGTCCCGGCCGGATTGATCTGAAGGAGACCGCCATGGTTCTCGAAACCCTCGCCAAGCTATCCGCCGCCGAGCAGTTCTTCGAGGCGCTGGCGGTGCCGTTCGACCCACAGGTGCTCGACGTCAACCGCCTGCACATCCTCAAGCGCTTCAAGGACCTGATGCGCGCCGCCGCCATGGACGGTCTCGACGAGGCCGCCACCGAGGTGGCCTGCCGCGTCGCGCTGGCCCGCGCCTACCGGGATTTCGCCGAGGGCCGGGGCGCCAAGACCTTCAAGGTGTTCCAGGACGCCCGCCCCGGCTTCGTACCGCTGGAGGCCATTCGTCGCTGATTATTGATGCACATGGCGGCCATGCCCAAATCCTGAGCGCATGGCGCCACCGGTGTGCTAGCCTGAGGTTTCGTCGCCACGTTGCGCCACGGGGGCCATGAGTATCCACGTCAAGCTTCGCCACACCACCAGCTATTCCTATGACAGACCGGTCGGTCTATCGCCACAGGTGGTCCGCCTGCGGCCAGCGCCGCACTCGCGCACGCCGGTGCTGTCCTATTCGCTGGACATCCGGCCCAAGGGGCACTTCATCAACTGGCAGCAGGACCCCCAGGGCAACTGGCTGGCCCGGCTGGTCTTCCCCGATCCGGTCACCGAGTTCGTGGTCGATGTCGAGCTGGTGGCCGACATGTCCATCGTCAACCCGTTCGACTTCTTCCTCGAACCGGACGCCGAGACCTTTCCCTTCCGCTACGCCCCCGAACTGGACCACGAGCTGAAGCCGTTCCTGCCGTGCGAAACGACCGGGCCGCGGCTGACCGAGTATGTGAAGGGCATCGACATCGGTCAGCCGATGCGGACCATCGATTTCCTGGTGGCGCTGAACCAACGGGTACAAGGCGACATCAGCTACACCATCCGCATGGAACCGGGGGTGCAGACCCCGGAGCAGACCCTGGGATTGAAAAGCGGCTCGTGCCGCGATTCCGCCTGGCTGCTGGTGCAGGTGCTGCGCCGGCTGGGACTGGCGGCCCGCTTCGTCTCCGGCTACCTGATCCAGCTGGTGCCCGACGTCAAGCCGCTAGAGGGACCCGCCGGCCCCGAGGCCGACTTCACCGACCTGCACGCCTGGACCGAAGTCTATCTGCCCGGCGCCGGCTGGATCGGCCTTGATCCCACCTCGGGACTATTGACCGGCGAGGGGCACATTCCGCTGGCGGCCTCGCCCGACCCGTCCTCCGCCGCCCCCATCACCGGCGCCGTCGAGGACTGCCAGGTCTCCTTCGGCCACGAAATGCGGGTGATCCGGGTGGCCGAGACCCCCCGCGTCACCAAACCCTACAGCGACGAGCAATGGCAGGCGGTGCTGGCGCTGGGCGACGTGGTCGACGAGCATCTGGCGAAAAGCGATGTCCGCCTGACCCAGGGCGGCGAGCCGACCTTCGTTTCCGCCTTCGACATGGACGGCGAGGAGTGGAACGTCTCGGCCGTCGGCCCGACCAAGCGCGCCCATGCCGACGATTTAATCCGCCGGCTACGCGACCGCTTCGCCCCCGGCGCGCTGATCGCCTATGGCCAGGGCAAGTGGTATCCGGGCGAAAGCCTGCCGCGCTGGGCGTTCTCGCTGGTGTGGCGCGACGACGGCGAACCGGTATGGCGCGACCCCAAGCTGATCGCCCGCGAGACCGACGACCACGCCCCCAGCCATGTGCTGGCACGACGCTATTCGGTGGCGCTGGCCGAGCGGCTGGGAGTCGATGCCGCCTTCGCCCTGCCGGCATGGGAGGACCCCGCCTATTACCTGCTGCGCGAACAGGCGCTGCCCATCAACGTCGATCCCATCGACAGCAAGCTGGAGGATCCCGAGGAGCGGGCACGGCTGGCCGCCGTGTTCCGCCGAGGTCTCGGCACCCCCACCGGCTACGTCCTGCCGTTGCAACCCTGGCAGGCCAAGGACACCTTCCGCTGGATCACCGGGCCGTGGCCGACCCGCGACGGCAAGCTGGTGATCATTCCCGGCGATTCACCGCTGGGGTTCCGCCTGCCGCTGGAATCGCTGCCATGGATTGCGGCCGCCGACTACCCCTACCACTCCGAGCGCGACCCGTTCGAGCCGCGCCCACCGCTGCCGCCGCGCCAGCGGTCGCTGACCAGCCGCGTCGCCGCCTCGGGCGAGCCCGCCGCCGACGTGCGCCAGCAGGTGCCGGTCGATCTGCGCCCCAAGGAGACCGCCAACGGCCTGGTCTCCGAGAATGTGCGTACCGCGCTGTGCGTCCAGCCCAGGGACGGCCGCCTCAACGTCTTCCTGCCTCCGGTGGAAACCGCCGAACAGTATCTCGACCTGATCGAGGCGGTGGAAGGTGCCGCCGCCGAGGTGGGGGCGCCGATCCACGTCGAGGGCTATCCGCCACCCAACGACCACCGCCTGAAGGTCGTCAAGGTCACCCCCGACCCCGGCGTCATCGAGGTCAACGTCCATCCGGTGGAACATTGGCGCGAGTTGGTCCACAGCACCGAAATCCTGTACGCCGAGGCGCACCAGGCCCGGCTGGGAAGCGAGAAGTTCATGATCGACGGCCGCCATGTCGGCACCGGCGGCGGCAATCATATGGTGCTGGGTGGCCGCACGCCGGCCGACAGTCCGTTCCTGCGCCGCCCCGACCTACTGGGCAGCCTGATCCGCTTCTGGCAGAACCATCCCAGCCTCAGTTACCTGTTCTCAGGCCTATTCATCGGCCCCACCAGCCAGCACCCCCGCGTTGACGAAGCCCGTGACGATACCCTCTACGAACTGGAGATCGCCCTGGCCCAGCTGCCGCCGCCCGGCACCTCGGTGGCGCCCTGGGTGGTGGACAGGGTGCTGCGCAACGTGCTGATCGATTCGGCCGGCAACACCCATCGCACTGAAATCTGCATCGACAAGCTCTATTCCCCCGATGGCCCCACCGGACGGCTGGGACTGGTGGAATTCCGCGCCTTCGAGATGCCCCCCCATCCGCGCATGAGCCTGGTGCAGCAATTGCTGCTGCGCGCCCTGATCGCCCGCTTCTGGGAGCATCCCTACACCTTGCCGCTGGTGCGGTTCGGTTCGGCGTTGCGCGACCGCTTCATGCTGCCGCACTGGCTGGAGCGCGACTTTGGCGAGGTGCTGGAATGGCTGCGGGCCGGCGGCTTCGACTTCGACGCCTCGTGGTTCGCGCCGCACCTGGAATTCCGCTTTCCGGTGGTGGGCGAGATCAATCATCGGGGAATCGGCCTGGACCTGCGCACCGCCCTGGAGCCCTGGCACGTCATGGGCGAGGAACCCGGCGCCGGGGGCACCGTGCGCTACGTCGATTCCTCGGTCGAGCGTCTTCAGGTCAAGGTCGCCAATCTGGTCGGCGACCGCTACGCCGTCGCCTGCAACGGCCACCGCCTGCCATTGGCCACCACCGGAACCAACGGCGAATGGGTGGCGGGGGTGCGCTATCGCGCCTGGGCGCCGGCCTCGTGCCTGCATCCCACCATCGGCGTCCATACCCCGTTGGTGTTCGACCTCATCGACACCTGGACCGGCGAGGCGGTGGCGGGCTGCACCTACCACGTCGCCCATCCCGGCGGCCGCAGCTATGACACCTTCCCGGTCAATTCCTATGAAGCCGAGGCGAGGCGGCGCGCCCGGTTCTTCACCTTCGGCCACAGCCAGGGACCGCTGCGGCTTGCCACCGCCACCTTGCATCCGGACTACCCAAACACCCTGGATCTCAGGCTACAATAGACGGGTGGCGTCACTGGGATGGAAACAGGCGTGAATATGGACAAGCCGCGCGGCGAGGGCGGCATCGGCGACCTCTACCGCCCGCCCGCCGGCGGCCACGACGAGATGCGCTCGGCCGCCTACGGCGTCCGCCCCCATTGGCGCGACTTCATCGACACCTTTGCCGCCTTGCCGGCCGACGAGGTGGCCCGGCGCTGGGAGCTGGGCCAGAACCTGCTGCGCGACAACGGCGTCACCTACAACGTCCACGGCGACCCCGAGGGGCTTGACCGTCCCTGGCAGCTCGACCCCCTGCCGATGATCCTGTCCGCCGCCGAATGGACCACCATCGCCGCCGCCATCACCCAGCGCGCCACCTTGCTGGATGCCATCCTGGGCGACCTCTACGGCCGCCACACCCTGATCGCCAAGGGGATGATTCCGGCCAGCCTGTTCTACGCCAATCCCGCCTTCCTGAGGCCGTGTCACGGCTGGACACCCAAGGGCGGACGCTTTCTCCATCTCTATGCCGCCGATCTGGCGCGCGGCACCGACGGCCGCTGGCGGGTGATGACCGACCGCACCGAGGTGCCGGCCGGCACCGGCTACGCCCTGGAAAACCGCACCGTGGTCAGCCGGGTACTGCCCGAGTTCTACCGCTCGATGCCGGTGGAACGCCTGGGGCCGTTCTTCGATACCCTGCGCCGCTCGCTGCACGCGCTGTCGCCGCGCCGCATCGAACAACCGCGCATCGTGCTGATGACCCCCGGTCCCTATAACGAGACCTATTTCGAGCATGCCTTCCTCGCCCGCCACCTCGGCCTCACCCTGGTGCAGGGCGAGGATCTGACGGTGCGCGACAACACCGTCTACCTCAAGACCCTGACCGGATTGCAGCAGGTCGATGTGATCTTGCGCCGTACCGGCGGCGAATGGTGCGATCCGCTGGAACTGCGGGGCGATTCCACCCTGGGCGTCGCCGGACTGCTGCAATCGGCCCGGGCCGGCAACGTCACGGTGGTCAACGCCCTGGGGACCGGCCTGCTGGACGGCAGCGCCATCATGGCCTTCCTGCCCAAGATCGCCCGCTGGATGCTGGCCGAGGACCTCGCCCTGCCCTCGATCGCCACCTGGTGGTGCGGCCAGCGCAACGAATGCGGCTATGTGCTGGACAATCTGGAACATTTGATCGTCCGTCCCGCCTTCAACAACCGCGTCCGGCCGGTGATGGGGGCGGCGCTGTCCGCCGCCGAACGCGCGGACCTCGCCGCCACCATCAAGGCGCGCCCGTGGGACTGGGTCGCCCAGGAGGTCGGCGGCATGTCGACGGTGCCGGTATGGACGCAAGGACGGCTGGAACCCCAGCACATGCTGATCCGGGTGTTCGCCGTCGCCACCGAGCGCGGCTGGCACGTCATGCCCGGCGGACTGGCGCATGTCTCGGGCGAGCGCGAGCTGACCACGTCCAGGCTTCAGGCCGCCGGCGGCGGCAGCAAGGACGTCTGGGTGCTGTCCGAGCCGCAGCTTCAGTTGCGGACCGCCGAACGTCAGGCGGCGCCGCCGGTCAAGCTGGTGCGCGGCAACCGCGACCTGCCGTCCCGAGTCGCCGACAACATGTACTGGCTGGGCCGCTATCTCGAACGCTGCGAAACCACCACCCGGCTGCTGCGCGCGGCGTTGCAGCGCACCGAGGATGCGCTGGACCAGGGTGATGACGTCAAGGCGCGCGATGTGCTGGCGACCACGGCGCGCTTCGGTCTGTCCATGCCGCCCAAGCTGCTGGCCGGCAAGCCGCAGACCATGCCGCGCGCCCTGGTCGCCCACCATGTCGGCCTGACCCCCGGCAGTCTCGCCGACCACGCCGAACGACTGATCCGGGTGGTGGTCAACCTGCGCGACCGGCTGTCCATCGACACTTGGCGCGCGGTTCAGCGGCTGCGCGACGAGATCGGCCGATTGGGCAGCTTCGGCCGCGGCGACACCCAAAGCCACCTCAACGGCGTGGTGCTCACCGCCGAGGCGGTCAGTGGCCTGGCCATGGAGAACATGACCCGGGGCCCGCTGTGGCTGTTCATGGACTCGGGCCGCCGTATCGAGCGGGCCGGCGCCATCGTCGATACCCTGGGCGGCGCGCTGGCCGAGGCGGCCGAGGAATTTGGCGTGCCCATGGACCTGCTGTTGGAGGTGTGGGACAGCGTCATGACCTATCGCTCGCGCTACATGGCGACGCCCCGGCTGGCCGCCGTGCTGGACCTGTTGATGTGCGACGAAAGCAATCCGCGCTCGCTGGCGTTCCAGTTGGCGGCGCTGTCCGGCCACATGGACCGGCTGGCCATCCTGCCCGGCGACACCGGCTTTCTGCGCCCCGAGCAACGGCTGATGACGGTGCTGTGCGGCATCGCGCGGACCACCGACGTCATGGTGCTGGCGAAATACGACCGCGACGGCGGTTTTGACGACGCCGAGCGTCTGCTGGAGGCCTTTCGCTCTCGGCTGTGGGAGGTGTCGGAGGTGATCTCGCGCGAGTACTTCACCCATGCCCAGTGGCGCCTGCCCCAGCATCCCACCGAGTTGCTGCCATGAAGTTCCGCGTCCGTCATCTGACCAGCTATCACTACGGCGAGCCGGTACCGCTGTCGCATCACGCCGCCCATCTGCGGCCCCGCGGCGACACCGGCCAGCGCCATCACTCGGTGGATGTGAAGATCACGCCGTTTCCCGCCGTACTGCGCGACGACGCCACGGATTATTTCGGCAATCCCACCACCTTCTTCACCATCCAGGACCCACATACCACCCTGGAACTGGAGTCGACCTTCGAGGTGGAAACCCACCCCGCCCCGGTCCCACCGGCCGACGGTGGCACCGCCTGGGAATCGGTGCGGCTGCATCTCGCCGCCGACAGCGATCCGGCGGTGGAACCGGCGCTGGACTTCCTCTACGCCTCCGCTCAGGTGCCGCTGCTGCCCGAAGCCCGCGCCTATGCCGAATCCAGCTTCACCCCCGGCCGGCCGCTGGTCGAGGCGGTGCTGGACCTGACCCGGCGCATCCATGCCGATTTCAAGTTCGATCCCGATGCAACCTCAGTGGGGATTCCGCTGGCGGAGGTATTCGACCAACGCAAGGGGGTCTGCCAGGATTTCGCCCATGCCGGCATCGCCTGCCTGCGCGCCACCGGACTGGCGGCGCGCTATGTCAGCGGCTACATCCGCACCGTGGCGGCCCCGGGCAAGGAAAAGCTCCAGGGCGCCGACGCCTCGCATGCGTGGCTGTCGGTGTTCCTGCCGGGCTGGGGATGGCTGGACGTCGATCCGACCAACGACAAGACGGCCGGCGAGGATCATGTGGTGGTGGCGTGGGGCCGCGATTACGACGATGTCAGCCCCATCCGGGGGGTGGTGCTCGGCGGCGGCGAGCACCACGTCGACGTCGCGGTCGACGTCGAGGAAATCGTCTGACCGGACTTTACTGACGCCAGTTCAGATCGGACAGCTCGCGGTAGTCGAGCTTGGCGAACTCGGCGTCTTCACGACGGCTTTCCTGCCAGCGACGGGGCAGATCGATCAGGGTCGAAAGCAGCCGGTGAACGGTCCGGACGACGGCGATATCGCCTTCAAAGCCGATGGAGTGGGTGAGCTGGTGCAGGGTCATGATCGAACCTCATCTACGGGCGTTCTGTCTTGGCCTCACCTTAGACCGATCCCAATCCGACGAGTACGCATAGCTTTGCATGGGCCTCTGCAATTTAGGTATACCGGTACCGGAATACCTAAATAGCCTCATCTTTTTTGTGGAATTGGCGCCGCGAGGGACCGGCCCACCCCATCTCAGGGCGTTGATCGGAAAAACCATTCAACCTTACGTGTTCACTTCACGGCGGACCGTTCTTGTGGCATGGTTTTTCGACTGGAAAGTAATTCAGGGAGGGTTCAATGAAAAAGCTGTTAATCGCAACCGTTGCGGCGCTTGGATTTACCTTCACCATGGCACCGGAGGCCAAGGCCGATGGCACTGTGATCCTCGGACTTCTGACCTGTAGTAAAACGGGAAAAGGACAGACCTACCTGGTCTATTCCAGTGTTCCGGTCGAATGCACCTATTCCGGAGTCGGCGGGCCGCAGAGCTATACGGGCTCCAGTGGCATCGGCTTTGGCATTGACCTCGAATTCGAGGAAATGGCCGGTATCGCCTATCTGGTGATCGGCGGCAGCGGGACCTCGAAGGGCAGTCTCGACGGCCTCTACCTTGGCGCCAAGGCATCGGCGACCCTTGGCATCGGCCCCTCCGCTCAAGCCGGCCTGGCCGGCGCCGGCAATGGCTTCAGCCTGGTACCTCTTGGCCTGGGCGGTCAGGTCGGTATCGGCGCGACCGCGGGTATCAGCTATCTGCGGCTTAACGCCAAGTAACCAAGGATCGTCGCGTCGCTTAGGGGGGGGGCGCCCGATGGCGCCCTCCCTTGAAATCAACTCCGCAAACGCGTTCACAAGCGGGCGGCTTGGCGCCGCAAGGTCACCGGAATTAACGCCTCGGAAGATCGTCGAAACCGGCATATTCTACTTCGGATGGACGGAATCGAGGGGCGTGGGGAGAAAGCCTCCCCCAGCCAGACAGCTAGCGCGAAGGTACGCCAAAGGTCGGAACCTGCGACATGGATGAGAAACGTCATAAATCGTCCGGGCTGATGGATGAGACACTTTTCGTTCACCCGCCGACGGTCGCGGCAATGCGCGATGTCCTTGGCACCGACTGGAATGTCACGCTCGGCGCGAACGGTGACGCCTCCACGGCAAGGACGGCCGCCGCCGACCCCGGGGCGCTGATTGACTTCAGCCTGATGAACGGCATCTTCGAGAACTTCCTCGAGGTCGTTGGGCTGCCGATCGCCATCATCGATCTCGAGGGGCGCGTGCTCGCCTCATCGCGCTGGCAGCGACTGTGCGTGGATTTCCATCGTACCCAGGACGGGACGCTCGCCCGCTGCCTGGAAAGTGACACCCGGTTGTCGCGCGACATGCTGGAGGGCAAAAACTACTCCATGTATCGCTGCCGCAACGGCCTGACCGACTGCGCCACGCCCATCATCGTCGAGGATATCCACGTCGCCAACCTGTTCATCGGCCAATTCCTGCTTGCCCCGCCCGACCTGGACTATTTCCGGCAACAACAAGAAGAATTCGGCTTCGACAAGGACGCATATTTCAAGGCGCTCTCCGAAGTTCCCATCGTTTCCGAACAGAAACTTCCGGCGATCCTCAAACTGATGGGCGGCTTCGCCCAGCAGATCGCCCGCCAAAGTCTGGCCGAACGGCGGGTACGCGCGTCCTATGCCGTCGTCGAAAGACAGGTGGCGGAGCGGACACGGGAACTGCGCGACCGCGAGCGCGACTTGTCCGAGGCCCAACACATCGCCCATCTGGGCATCTGGGTAATGGATCTGACCAGCAGCCGGCTGACGTGGTCGGAGGAAATGCACAGCATCTTCGGCATTCGACCCGACGAATTTGACGGAACCTATCAAACCTTCATCGCCAGCCTTCATCCCGACGACAGGGAGAGTGTCGGCCGCGCCTATAAGGAATCGCTGAAC
Source organism: uncultured Rhodospirillaceae bacterium (assembly GCA_903901915.1). GTDB lineage: Bacteria > Pseudomonadota > Alphaproteobacteria > Rhodospirillales > Magnetospirillaceae > Phaeospirillum. Next base: position 32,969 of record CAIUSV010000048.1, read on the forward strand.
GAGGGGGGGCACTACGACATCGAATACCGGATTCGCCGCCGCTCGGACGGTTCACTCCGGTGGGGCCACGCACGATGCGAGCACCAGCGGGACGCCGCCGGCCGCGTTCTCCGTTCGCTGGGAACGGTTCTCGACATCACCGAGCGCAAGCGCGCCGAGGAGGCTCTGCGCAAGGCATCGCTTTATGCCCGCAGTCTCATCGAAGCCAGCCTCGATCCCCTGGTCACCATCAGTCCGGCAGGCACGATCACCGACGTCAATCAGGCGACGGAGACCGTCACCGGACGGTCGCGCGACGACCTCATCGGCAGCGACTTCTGTAGCTACTTCGTCGAACCTGACGAGGCCCTCCTCGGTTACCGGAAGGTTTTCTCCGAAGGCCGCGTGACGGACTATCCCCTGGCGATCCGCCATGTCTCCGGGCATGTCACCGATGTGCTCTACAACGCGACCGTATACCGCGACGAGACGGGAGAGGTGGAAGGGGTCTTCGCCGCCGCCCGCGACGTCACCGACCGCAAGCGGGCCGAGGAGGCTTTGGCGCAGGCAAGCCGCCAACTCGCGTCGTCAAACGCCGAACTGCAACAATTCGCCCACACCGCGTCCCACGACCTTCAAGAGCCGCTGCGGATGGTCACGTCGTATCTGGGGCTGCTGGAACGGCGGTACGGAGCGGCCTTCGACGACGAGGGCCACGAGTTCCTGCATTTCGCCATCGACGGCGCCAAACGCATGTCGGTGCTGATCCGCGACCTGCTCGAATACGCGCGGATAGACGGTCGGTGCGGGGAACTGGTTGCGGTCGAAACCGCCTCGGTTCTGGACGAGGCCCAGGCCAACCTGTCCACCGCCATCGCCGAGGCCGACGGCAAGATCGTGATCGACGGGGCGTTGCCGACGGTACTGGGCGATCGCGGCCAATTGGTTCGGTTGTTCCAGAACCTGATCGGCAACGCGATCAAGTACCGCGATCCGGCCCGCCCGCCCCTCATTCGTATCGGTGCGTCAAGAAAGGGCGCCGGGTGGATGTTCTCGGTCGAAGACAACGGCATCGGCATCGCGTCCGAGCACTTCGACAAGATATTCATGATCTTCCAGCGACTGCACGGACGAGGGGAGTACGAAGGCACCGGCGTCGGGCTGGCAATCGCCAAGCGCGTCGTCGAACGTCACGGCGGACGGGTCTGGCTCCAATCCCAGCCGGGCAAGGGCTCGACGTTCTTCTTCACGCTCAAGGGGGCTGCCGCGACGACGTGACGCCCACGCCCCGCCGTCAAGCCGGGCAAAGAAAAACCCAGCCAACGCTTTAGCGTTTGCTGGGCTTTCGCTGGTCGGAGTGAGAGGATTCGAACCTCCGGCCCCTGCCTCCCGAAGACAGTGCTCTACCAGGCTGAGCTACACTCCGGTCGCCTGCGAGGCGCTTCTTATAGCGCCAACATCGGCGGTTCGCAAAGGGATTCTGCGGCGCCGAAGCGGGCGATTCCGGCCCTTCGGAACCATCGCGCGACAACCGTCGGTCAGAAGCGTCCCCCGGCCTTGACCGCCGCCGGCATGGCTTCGGTCATCAACCGATCCAGACAGGCGAGAACCCGGACGGACGCCTGCTCGACCACACCGATCAGGCGCATGGCATCGTCGATCCGGCCGCAGTTGAAGGCACGAACGGCCTCGATGCCATTCTGGTGAACAAGCCGGTGTGGCTCCTCCAGATCACGGTAGGCGGGATGATCGCGGAACAGCAGCGAACCCGGGCCGCCGTACCACTTGCCCAGGCGACAATTCTTCTCGTTGGCCAGTTCATCCGCCGCGAGGGTGGTCTTGCCGATCATCATGTCGACCAGCCGCTTCTTCCAGCTGACGTGGTCCGACTTGGCCAGCAGGATAAGCTTGTTGGGAATGTCGCGATCCGCCAGGGTCGCCAGCAGCGAGGCCATTTCCTTTTCCACGCCCATGAGGGCGTTGGAACTGGCCTCGATCGCCGTCGCATTATCCCCCGCCTGGGTGGCCACCGCCTGAACCCCACCCGAAATCTGATTGGCGGCACTCGCCTGCTGGGCCAGCACCCGCGAGACGTCGCTCATGCGGGTGGTGGCCTCGGCCACGATATGACTGACCTCGCCCATGCGGCCGCCCATGGACTGCATGGCTTCGCGGCCGTTGGTGATGGCGGCGGTGCCCCGATTCATGGTCGAGATGATGCCGACCATTTCCTGGCGCAGATTGGCGACACGCAGGCCGATATCCTCGGTCGCCTTGGCGGTCTGATTGGACAGGTTCTTGACCTCGTGAGCGACCACGGCGAAGCCCTTGCCGGCATCGCCGGCGCGAGCCGCCTCGATGGTGGCGTTCAAGGCCAGCAGATTGGTCTGGGACGCGATGTCGTTGATCAGGGTCACCACCTCGCCGATCGCTTCCGATGCCTTGCCCAACACCGCCACCCGGGTGGCGGCATCGGCCACCGCCGCCTCGATGGCGCCGAATTCGGTCATGGCGTTGGCAACCACCTGCCGTGCCTCGTCGGTCAGATCCTGGGCCTTGATCGACAGTTGGGCGGCGCCTTCGCTGCCTTGGCTGATCTCGCGGATTCCGGCCACCATCTCCTCGGTGGCGGCGGCCATGCCCTGGGCCTCGCGAACCGCTTCACGGATGCCGCCGACAATCCTGGCATTGGCGATCGCCCCTTCATTGACCGTCATGGTGATCGTCACCGCATCCTTCAGCATGCGGCCCTCGAAGCTGGCCAGGCGCTGGGAGCGTTCGTCCATGGTCTCCAGGGTCTTGTTGACGCTGCCGGCGAAGCGGGCGAAATCGCCCCGAAGGCCGCGCTGCTGGATCTTGCGATAAAAGCGCCCTTCGGACGCCGCCTCCATGGCGGCATGGGTCTCCTTGGAGAACGCCTCCATCTGGTCGAGGACGCGATTTATGTTGCGCAACATCCGGCCGATGTTGCCGTGGCCGCGAATGCCGAGCACGCGGGACCGCAGCTTTCCCTCCGCCGCGTCGGCCAGCGTGATGATCGCCTTGTTGAGGCTGCTGTTGGCGCGGCGCAGCCATATGGCGGCCAGCGCCGACGTTACCGTGCCGGCCAGGGCGAGAAGGGCAAGACCGGTGGCGCCTTGCGCAAAGGCCCAGACCCCGACGGCACCCCACAACAGCACGGCCAGAACACTGGCGGCCAGCGCCCTATAAACCGAGGACAAACTGATCATAGGAAATCCCCTTGTCGGCCAGGAGGGAAACAAGCATCTGGAACGCGGCGTTCATACCGGCCTTGCTGTCGGAATGGCGCGCCTCCTCGGCCAGCAGAGCGGCATAGAGAGGTTCGACCGCGGCAATGGCCTTGCGATCGACGGAACGCCGGAACGAGTGGTAGCCGATGATCTTTCCCGCTTCGTCAAGATCGGGGGTGATATGGGCGAACACCCAGTAATGGTCGCCGTTCTTGGAACGGTTGATCACATAGGCGAACACCTCCTTGCCGGCTTCGATGGTGTCCCATACCAGCTTGAAGGCGCAACGCGGCATCGCCGGATGACGCACGATGCTGTGCGGCTGGCCCATAAGCTCGGGCTCGCTATATCCGGCCAGCCGCATGAACGTGTCGTTGCAATAGGTGATTCGGCCCTTGGTGTCGGTCTTGCTGACGATGATTTCATCGTCGCGGACCACGCGCTCCACGCCGGAAACTGGTTGCCCGGTCATAATCCCCCCCGACATAATCCGTAACGGATGTGCGCAAAGTATTACGAAATCGGGGGCATTTGTCTAAAATTTTATCAAAATCCTGCGCATTCCCTCATTGGTGCATGCGCGAACTCGGATGCTTCAGCTTTAAGCCGAACCGCCCTAGTGGAATGAAACGCTTCCCATGACGACAACAAAAAGTAACAGAAGAATAATGCACGCACTGGCGACGGCGGACACCACAAGAATCATGATACTCGCCGCCCGCACAAAGGGAAAATGGCCGCACCTTGCCATGATAATTTGATAAATATACTTTGGATATGCAAATGATAGCAGGCATATTATCAATATATCGCCATACTCTTCGGCAAGCCGCCCTATTTGATATGTAATGGCCCTGCCGAACACGACCCCGCCCATCAAGTGCCACGGGAATTCCGTGCAGAATGCCCAAACACAAAACGATGATGTCGCGATAACACACGCCACGCCCAAATATTTTGCGACCCTGTGGACAACCGACATTGGCGACCCCACCAAATTACGTAACCCCCGCGATTGCGGGAATACATTCCGACGTCAACGGAAAATCCATAATATTATCTTGATGCCGACAACACTTCAGCGCCAGAACGCGTCATTTGTGGATAACCTTTTTTGCGGCCTGTCTCCCGGCAAGAAATTCTTTCGAATCCCTGAGCTGCTGCTGTTCCCGCGAAACGCCATTTTTGGCACTCCCGGCACGCGGCTCTGCTCCAAAGACCCACAGAACGGCCGCCACCAAAAGAAGCAACGTCCCAATTCCGGCAGCCGGCAGACCGACAAACATCAGCAAATAAAAATAAGCTTCAGCCCTTGATTGATCGATTTCAAATACGACTGGAAACAAAAAAGCGCCGCCGATAGACAGGCCGATCACCCCGGATGCGACCATAAACCTTCTCGCTCCACCCATCATAACTCCGGCTCCCTTTCACTTCGTCCCCCGCCAGAAACAACACACAAACACATTTACCGGCGGGAATTCACGGTCGGTTCATGGTCGCAAAGTTGGGGGGTGGGAGCAAGAGACGTTACCCGCCACCGTACCAAACCCGGGCGACGCCCATGCCCCTTCCGCCAACGGCGGAAGAGGTCTCCGCCCGCTTTCGCACAAAGAAAAACCCCCGCCAGTTTCCTGACGGGGGCCTTCTTGACTGGTCCACCGAGCTGCCCCACCATGCCGCTGTCTGGGCCGGTGAAGAGCGCGGAAACCCTTATTCGGATTAAACCGAATAATACATCTGGAACTCGACCGGATGCGGGGTGTGCTCGAAGCGATAGACTTCCTCGTACTTGAGCTCGATGTAGCTCTCGATGAACTCCTTCGAGAACACATCGCCCTTGCACAGGAAGTCATGGTCGGCCCGCAGGTTTTCCAGGGCTTCGCGCAGCGAACCGCAGACGGTCGGGATGTTCTTCAGTTCCTCGGGCGGCAGGTCGTAGAGGTTCTTGTCCGCCGGCTCGCCGGGATGGATCTTGTTGGCGATGCCGTCGAGACCGGCCATCAGCATGGCGGCGAACGCCAGATACGGGTTCGAGCCCGGATCGGGGAAGCGAACCTCGACGCGCTTGCCCTTCGGGCTGGCGGCGAAGGGGATACGGCAGGACGCCGACCGGTTGCGGGCGGAATAGGCCAGCAGCACCGGAGCCTCGAAGCCGGGGATCAGGCGCTTGTAGCTGTTGGTCAGCGAGTTGGTGAACGCGTTGATCGCCTTGGCGTGCTTGATGATACCACCGATGTAGTACAGCGCGGTGTCGCTGAGATCGGCATAGCCCGAACCGGCGAACAGCGGCTTGCCCGCCTTCCAGATCGACTGGTGAACGTGCATGCCCGACCCGTTGTCGCCATAGATCGGCTTCGGCATGAAGGTGGCCGACTTGCCGTAGGAGGCGGCGACGTTGTGGACGACGTACTTGTAGATCTGGATCCAGTCGGCCGCCTGCACCATCGGGCCGAATTTGCAGCCCAGCTCGGACTGGCTGGGAGCGACCTCGTGGTGGTGCTTCTCGATGGGCAGGCCCATCTCGCCCATCACGGTCAGCATCTCGGCGCGCATATCGACCTGGCTGTCCACCGGCGGAACCGGGAAATAGCCGCCCTTGACGCCGGGACGATGGCCGAGGTTGCCCTCGGGGAAATCCTTGGCGGTGACATAGGGGCCTTCCTCGGAGTCGAGGCGATACATGGCGGTGTTCATGCCGACTTCGTACTTGACGTCGTCGAACACGAAGAACTCGGCCTCGGGACCGAAATAGGTGGTGTCGCCCACGCCCGACGACTTGACGTACGCCTCGGCGCGCTTGGCGATGGAGCGGGGATCGCGGTCGTAGAGCTGGCCGGTGGCGGGCTCGACGATGTCACAGAACAGGATCAGCTGGGTCTGGGCCGCGAACGGGTCCAGCACGGCGCTGGACAGGTCGGGTTGCAGGATCATGTCCGACTCGTTGATGCTCTTCCAGCCGGCGATCGACGACCCGTCGAAATAGACACCCTCGGTCAGCAGATCCTCGTCGATGGTCGAGACATGCTGCGCGGTGTGCTGCCACTTGCCGCGGGGATCGGTGAAACGGAAATCGACGTACTTGACGTCGTTTTCCTTGATCAGATCAAGGACCTTCTTGACTGCGTCGGACATGGTCAAATTCCTGACAGTTGTGAGAGATATTGGAGAAACCCGCAAAACACCCCCCGCTGCGGCACCGCAGGCGCGGTCCCCTCCCCGGGGGGGCTCAAGGATCAGATGGCGTCGCTGCCCCGCTCGCCGGTACGGATGCGAATGGCTTCCTCCACCGCCGAGATGAAGATCTTGCCGTCGCCGATCCGCCCGGTGTGGGCCGCCTGCTGGATGGCCTCGACGGCACGCTCCACCAGATTGTCCTCGATGATCAGCTCGATCTTGACCTTCGGCAGGAAATCGACCACGTACTCGGCGCCGCGGTAAAGCTCGGTGTGTCCCTTCTGCCGGCCGAAACCCTTGGCCTCGGTCACAGTGAGTCCCTGCAGGCCGACCTCGTGAAGGGCCTCCTTCACTTCGTCGAGCTTGAAGGGTTTGATGATCGCTTCGATCTTCTTCATGAATCCGCCGTTTGCTGGATTGGCATTGAACCCGCGTCAAAACCGCGACTCATTTAGCACGCCTCGTGCCACTTCGGCCACCCGGAAAAGAGCGGAAATCCACACAAATCCGCCCCCGATCGTGCCCGAATTTCAGGCAATCGGGCCTAAATCTTGGGCAGCGCCGCCGACGAACCGGGGGGTGCACCGTCGCCATTTCCTGTTGCCAGCGGGGGATTCACCTGGAACCATAGGCACCGCGCCAACCCGCATTGTTTCGGAGGGTTCATGACCGCCAAGTCGCCTGCGCCACCGCGAGCCGCCGCCCTCGTCGGGCCTTTCGCCAGCGGCAAGACCAGCCTGCTCGAGGCCCTGCTGTTCGCCTGCGGCGCCATTCCCCGCCAAGGCCGCATCAAGGATGGCAACACCGTCGGCGATTCCAGCCCCGAGGCCCGCGCCCGGCTGATGAGCGTCGAACCCAACATCGCCTCCGCCGAATATCTGGGCGAAGCGTGGACCTTCATCGACTGCCCCGGCTCGGTGGAATTCCGCCAGGACTCGTTCAACGCCCTGATGGCGGTGGACGTGGCGGTAGTGGTGTGCGAACCCGATCCCGCCCGCGCGGTGATGGTGGCGCCGGTGCTGAAGTTCCTCGATGAGCGCAAGATTCCCCACCTGCTGTTCATCAACAAGATCGACACCGCCGGCACCCGCCTGCGCGAGACCCTGGAGGCGTTGCAGGCGGTATCGGACCGGCCGTTGATCCTGCGCGAAATCCCCATCCGCGAAGGCGACGCCGTCACCGGCTATGTCGATCTGGTCAGCGAGCGCGCCTGGAAATACCGGCCCGGCCAGAGTTCGGCCATGATCAAGATCCCCGACGCCCTCAGGGGCGAGGAGGGACAGGCCCGCCAGGAGCTGTTGGAGCATCTCGCCGATTTCGACGACCGCTTGATGGAGGAACTGCTGGAGGACATCCAGCCCCCCACCGACGAGGTCTATCAGGATCTCGGCCGCGATCTCGCCAGCGACCTGATCGTACCGGTATTCTTCGGGTCGGCCGAGAACGACGGCGGTATCCACCGCCTGCTCAAGGCGCTGCGCCACGAAGGCCCCGCCCCCGCCGCCACCGCCGCCCGCCTGGGCATCGCCGCGAGCGGGGCGCCGTTGGCACAGGTGTTCAAGACCGTGCATGCCGCCCACACCGGCAAACTCAGCTTCGCCCGCGTCTGGCGCGGCGAATTCGCCGACAACCAAAGCATCGACGGCAACCGCATCGGCGGCATCTACACCATGACCGCCGGCACCGCCACCAAGGTGGCCAAGGCCGGTCCGGGCGATGTGGCGGCGTTCGGCCGCCTTGACCCCATCCATACCGGCGACGTCATGGGAACGGCCGACGCCGGCATGGCGGCGTGGCCGGCGCGATTGACGCCATTGTTCGCCTTCGCCCTGACGGCGGAGAAGAAGGGCGACGACGTCAAGCTGGCCGGAGCTTTGGCCAAGCTCTCGGAAGAGGACCCGTCACTGACCCTCGACCACAGTGAATTCGGCGAACTGGTGCTGCGCGGCCAGGGTGAAATCCACCTTCAGGTCGCCATCGAGCGCCTGAAAAGCCGGTTCAACATGCAAGTGACCACCGCCAAGCCCACCGTCCCCTACAAGGAGACCATCCGCAAGGCGATCTCGGTGCATGGCCGCCACAAGAAGCAGTCGGGCGGCCACGGCCAGTTCGGCGACGTCCACCTGGACATTGCGCCGCAGCCGCGCGGCACCGGCTTCCAGTTCGTCGACAAGGTGGTGGGCGGCGTGGTGCCGCGCCAATACATCCCGGCGGTCGAGGAGGGCGTCGTCGACTTCCTGCGACAGGGACCGTTCGGCTTTCCGGTGGTCGATCTGGCGGTGACGCTGACCCAGGGCAGCTACCACACGGTGGACAGCTCGGACATGGCGTTCAAGACCGCCGCCCGCATCGCCATGAGCGAGGGCATGCCGCAATGCGACCCGGTATTGCTGGAACCGATCCTGCTGGTGGAAATCTCGGTGCCCAGCGACTGCACCGCCAAGGCGCAACGTATCGTCTCGGGGCGGCGGGGCCAGATCCTCGGCTATGACGCCAAGGAAGGCTGGCGCGGCTGGGACGCCGTCAACGCCTATCTGCCCCAGGCCGAGATGGACGACCTTATCGTCGAGCTGCGCTCGCTGACCATGGGCGTCGGCACCTTCTCGTGGACCTTCGACCACCTTCAGGAGATTTCCGGCCGGGTGGCCGAGAAGGTGGTGGAGATGCGCAAGGAGACGCTTGCCGGCGACTGACGCCCGGCCTTGTTCCCGCTCCAACCAGGGCGCGCCCGACACGGCGCGCCCCTTTTTTGTCCATTTCGCATCGCACAATATTTCAGCACAGGCTCGGCACTGCTTATTTTAATTGCACATTCCGGTATATTTTCCAGCCTCGCTCGATTATGATTTCAACAAAATGTCATTTATATCGGCGGCACAATCGCCTGATCGAGCCGGGAGGCTGCGATGTTATCGACTATTCATTCAAAGTTGATCGCTTTGATGTTTGTAACAATAGCAACAATTTTAGGAATTATCTCTCTTTGGTGGTTCGCCTTCAACACCCTGAAGGTCAACGGACCGGTATACGCCAGCATCGTCCTGGTCAAGGATCTGGTCGCCGACATCCTGCCGCCGCCGGAATACATCCTGGAATCCTATCTGGTGGCGGCCAAGGCGCTGGATGCCGACGCGTCCGAGGCCGCCGCCGTTACCGACAAGATGGGCCAGTTGAAGAAGGACTATTTCGACCGCCACAAGTTCTGGTCCGCCGCCGAACTGCCGGGATCGGTCGCCGATGGCCTGCTGGTAAGGTCCTACGCCCCGGCGCTCAGGTTCTACGAAATCTCCGACAACGCCTTCCTGCCCGCGTTGTCACGAGGCGACCATGACGCCGCCCGCGCCGCCTTCAAGGACATGACCGGAGCCTACGAACTGCACCGCGCCGCCATCGACGAGGTGGTGACCGCCTCGGACAAGTTGAGCAAGGATACCGAGGCCGCCGCCTCCGATAGCGAGAGTTCCTACAAACTGCTGGTCATCAGCGTGTCGCTGGCCCTGACGGCCGCCATCATCGTCGTGCTGCTGCTGATCCAACGAGCCATCACCGCTCCGGTGGACAACATCATCGCGGTGATGCGGCGGTTGGCGGAAGGCGACGTCACCGTCGACATCACCGGCGCCACCCGCCGAGATGAGGTCGGCGACATCGCTCGGACCGTCATGGTGTTCCGCCAGAACGCCATCGACAAGGCCCGCGGCGAGGCGGAAGCGTCCGAAGCCAAAGTTCAGGCGCAACAGCGCCATAAGACCAACATGCACCGTCTGGCCGGCGAATTTGAATCCAATGTCGGCCGGGTGGTCGGCAATGTCGCCGGCGCTTCCAACGAACTGGAGGGCACGGCCCAGACTATGTCGACCCTGGCCATCCAGGTCACCGCCCAGGCCAGCGCCGTCGCCGCGGCGTCGGAGCAGGCCGCCGCCAACGTCCAGACCGTCGCCGCCGCCACCGAGGAACTGTCTAGTTCAGTATCGGAAATCGGCCGCCAAGTCAGCGAGTCAGCCACCATAGCCCGCAGTGCCGTCGAGGAGGCGGCCCAAACCGATGCCATCGTGCGCGGACTGGCCGATGCGGCGGGCCGCATCGGTGTGGTGGTGCAACTGATCAATGACATCGCCAGCCAGACCAACCTGCTGGCACTCAACGCCACCATCGAGGCGGCGCGGGCCGGCGACGCCGGCAAGGGCTTCGCCGTCGTCGCCAACGAGGTGAAGACCCTGGCCAACCAGACCGCCAAGGCCACCGACGAAATCGCCACGCAAATCAGCACGGTGCAGTCCGAAACATCGAGGGCCGCCGAGGCCATCCGCCACGTCAGCGCCACCATCGGCCGCATCGACGAAATATCGTCCGCCATCGCCACTGCGGTGGAACAACAGGGCGCGGCGACCCGGGAAATCGCCCGCAACGTCGAGGAGGCCGCTCGCGGCACCCAGGAGGTCACCGGCAACATCGCCAGCGTCACCCAGGCCGCCACCGAGACCGGCGGCGCTTCCGCCTCGGTGCTGGACGCCGCGCGCAGGTTGTCGGAGGAATCCGCGGCGCTGAATCAAAGAGTGGGCGATTTCGTCGGCATGGTCCGCGCCGGCTGAACCCTACCGCTCCAGCCGCTGGCGAATATCCGCCTCGCATCGCATCAGCCACGCCAGCTTCCTCAGCCGGGCACTCTGCTGCGCCGCTTCCCGGCGTTCGCGCTCGGCGGCATCGTCGACCCGCGACTGCTCGCGCGAGAGGCGCATCATGCGATCCTCAAGCACCGATGATTCGCGGGATTCGCGCTCCATCTCGGCCTCGATGCGGGCACGGCGGGCCGGCTGGATCAGCAGGTAGTCACGCTCGGCCACCGCCGCATCCAGTTGACGCCGCCAGAAGGTGTCGGGATAGAGAACGGCGCTGAAGGCGGTAGGGCCGCCATTGGGCCGGCATTCCTCGTCGAACGCCACCTTGTCGGGCGGCAACGTCGCCCAGGCCAGAACCGCCACCCCACCGGCGACCAGCAGCAGGTCGCGTAGTCGAAAGGTCGCCATGGCGCCGCCTTTCCAACAGCCCTCGTCACCGCACCACAGTACGGTGAACCGGCGGCGATGACAAATGCCGGAGGCAGGCAGGGGGAATGCGCGGAAAGGGGAGGAGAACGGCCGAAAGGAAAAGGATCAGGCCTTGTCGAATTCGCGCTCCATGCGCACCGCATGACGCCAGGCGCTGATCGAAATGCCGGCGCCGACCAGGGCCAGAACGCCCACGGCGGACAACACCACATCAATGGTCGAAACGAACATCGTCATCTCCTCGACCCGACCGGAAAACCATGGCGCGGGGTTTCGCGAATGATCGCGTGGCACCCGTTTACACTTCATTTCGCAGATGCGAAATAGTGCGAAAGGCCGGTATGCGCCAAGCACATGGCTGGGAGATGAGAAGTAGAAAAAAGAGTTACAGTCGCCACGAGCCGCGTTGGCGCACCAGGGCGGCGAACTCGGCGGCGGGCACCGCCCGGCTGAACAGATAGCCCTGGGCCTCGTCAACCTCGTGCGCCTTGAGAAAGTCAAGCTGTTCACGGGTTTCCACGCCCTCGACGTTGACCCGGGTGCCAAGCGAGTGCCCCAGTCTGACGATGGCCTCGACCACCGCGGCATTATCCGGGTGGAGACCGATATCGACCACGAACGAGCGATCGATTTTCAGCTTATCCACGGGAAAGCGCTTCAGATAGTTCAGCGACGAATAGCCGGTGCCGAAATCGTCGATGGAAATCAGCACCCCCATGGCGCGCAGGCCCTGCAACACCTCGATGGTGGCATCGACGTTCTGCATGGCGATGCCTTCGGTGATTTCCAGTTGCAGCATGTCGGGAGCCATGCCGGTCTGGTCCAGGATGTCCCCCACCATGGAAACCAGGCTTTGGGTCTGCTTGAACTGGGCCGGCGACAGGTTGACGGCGATCTTCACCTGCTCCAGCCCCTCGCGCACCCAGGCGCGACCCTGGAGACAGGCGCGATGCAAAATCCAGCGGCCCAACGGCGCGATCAGGTCGGTCCGTTCGATGATGGGAATGAACTCGGCCGGCGGCACCCAGCCGCGGGTGGGATGGCGCCAGCGCAACAGCGCCTCGCAACCGACGATGCGCCCGGACGCCAGTTCGACCAGCGGCTGATAATGCAGTTCAAGCTGGGGGGTGCCCAGCGCCAGCCGCATGTCGCGTTCGACCACCTTGCGGGCCTGGACCTCGGCGTCCATCTCGGCGACGTAGAAGTGATAGTTGTTGCGCCCCTCCGCCTTGGACCGGAACATGGCGAGGTCGGCGTTCTTCAGCAACTGGTCGGCGTTGGCGGCGTCGCTTGGGTACAGCGTGATCCCGACCGACGTGCTGGTCAGCACCTCATGATCCTCCAGCCCGAACGGATCGGAAATGCTGGTGATGATGGCCTCCGCCACCCGGGCGGCGCCCTCGGCATCCTCGATGTTGGTCAAGATGACGGCGAACTCGTCACCGCCGAGACGCGCCACCGTGTCGGTCTCGCGCACGCAGCGCCCCAGCCGCTTGGCCACCGCCTTCAGCAGCAGGTCGCCGACATGGTGGCCCAGGGTGTCGTTGACGTCCTTGAACTTGTCGAGATCGAGAAACAGCAGCGCCAGCTTGCCGGCCGACCGTTTGGTCTGGGCCAGCGCCTGACGCAGCCGTTCCTGGAACAGCACCCGGTTGGGCAATTCGGTCAGCGCGTCGTGATGGGCGAGATGCTGGATGCGGGCGGCGGCCAGCTTGCGCTCGGTAATGTCGCGCCCCACCAGCACCAGACCGCGACGGCCGCCGTCGGGATTGAACAGCGGGATCTTCATCATGTCGAAGACCTTGGCGCCGCCATCGCGGGTTTCCAGGGATCTCTCGTAGGTCAGTGGCCGCCGGTCGCTCCAGGCGCGTTCATCGGTCTCGCGGGTATTGATCAGGAACTCCTGATGGCCGCGCGACACCAGCGCCAGTTCCGGCGCCGTGAGCCCGACGTAATCGACGCCGTGCAAACCGACCATGTCGAGGTAGAACTGATTGGCCACCAGCCACCGCCCCTGGCCGTCCTTGAAACAGACCAGATCGGGCAGGGCGTTGATCAGGGTGGCCAGCCACTCCTTCTGGGTGCGCAGTTCCTCTTCGTTGGCCTTGCGCGCGGTGATGTCGTGGCCGATGGCGACGAACAGGGTCTGCCCGCCGATTTCCATGGACGACAGCGACAGTTCCAGCGGGAACAGGGCGCCGCCCTTGCGTCGCCCGGTCACTTCGGTACGGTGGCCCAGGAAAGTCTCGGTCAGGATGGAGCGGCCCGCTCCTCCCAGTTCGGGGATCAGCGTCGCGATGCTTTTGCCGACGATGGCCGCGGGTTCGTAGCCGAAAATCCGTTCGGCCGAAGGATTATAGGTGCCGATGGCGCCGTCCGCGCCGAAGGTCACGATGGCATCGGCGGTATTATCGACGATGGCGCGGTTATGCAGTTCCGACAGCCGGTAATTCTCGGCCAGCGCTTCCATGGTGCGCGCCTGCTGCCGCAAGATGGCTTCGCGTGACGCCATGGCGGTCACGTCGAACACCTGGATCAGGCACGACCGGGCACCATTGGCATCCAACGGCTTGACCACGACGATCTGATGCATGGAATCGGGGCGGTCGGGGTTGCGGCCCTCGCGGCGCAAGGGGAACAGCGCCTTGTTGAGCGAGGACGACAACATGGCGGAAAGGCCGCTGCCCAGCGCTTGCTCCACCGCCTGAGCGACGCGACTGCCGGCCAGATCGGGGAACACCTCGGCCAGGGTGCGCCCTCGCGCCGCGTCGGCATCGACCCCCGATGCCTTGCCCATCCAGGCGTTCCACAGCGAGATCCGCCCGCCGTCATCGAACAGGATGATGCCAAGCTCTCCGGCGTCGGTCAGTCCCTGAAGCAGGCCATCGTCCACCATGCCCAATCCTCAGCCGATCGCCGCGTGCCCGGCCCGATTGGCAAGCGCCGTCGCGAAGGCCTGTGCCGAGCCGTCGTCCATGATCATGACAATGTAGCCCTCCGTCCCGGTGCCGGTCATCGCGAAATCCACCCGCAGGATCATCACCAGATGGGCATCGGCCGGCAGGGCACCAAGAATGCGGACACCACGGCCACGGCCATAGACCGGTAACGAGCCCTCGATGGTTCCGCCGAGGTTCCGGCTCAGACCGCCCAGACAAGCGTTGAGGACAATGTTGCCCACCTCCAACAGCGCTTCCTGCTCCAATTCGGTCAGCGAATCCAGCGGCACCGTATCGCGCATCATGGCGCGGACCAGTTCCAGACTGCGCTGTTCGGGAAAGATCAGCAGGATATCGCCGGAAAAGCCGGTCTCGAAATGCTGACGCACCACCACGGAATCGCCCCGGCCGGTGGCTTCGCCGACGCGTGCCGCCGCCTGGGCGGGGGACAGGAATTCGACCGGCGCCGATGACAGCGCCACCTCGCCGTCGACCAGCCGCGACAGCGCCACCGCGGCCCGGCCGATGGCAAGCTTCAGGATTTCGGTTATCACCCCACGCTCGACATCACCGATGGTCGCGGTCATGGCACCCCACGACGGCCGCCGACCGGCTTCGCTGTCCCCCTGGTCGTCGCTTTCGCCCTCATCGTCCCACTCCGCCCCGACCGCCCGGCCGACGGACATCATGATCCCGCCGCCCGGCCGCTTCGGCAAGGGCCAAAACGACGGGAGAGCGACACGCCCCATTGTCCGCCGTGACAGCCTTTCGCCAGCCTGCTAGGGTATGCACCCCTGCAACGTCGCCGCATCCGAAGGATAGCCGTTGACCCGGCCTACCGTCATCGCCCTCATCGGGCTCGCCGTCGCCGCCATCGCCGCCCTGCTGGCTCTTCAGCACGAGCGCGAGGAACCTCCGGCGCCCGCCCTGCAGATTCCGGCGCCGACGCCGGCGACCATCGATGCCCGCGAACCGTCGTTCGATGTCGTGCGCATCGATACCGAGGGCGATTCGGTGATTGCCGGCCGGGCCCAGCCCGGCGCGGTGGTGTCCATCATCGACGGCGGCAACGAATTGGGTCAGGTCACCGCCGATGCCCGCGGCGAGTGGGTGTTCGTTCCGCCAGTGCCGCTGGCACCCGGCGCCCGCGAGCTTCGGCTTCGCGCCGTCAACCCCGACGGCGGCACCGTCGAGTCCGGCGAGCCGGTGGTTCTGGTGGTGCCCGAGCGCGGCAAGGGACCGGCGTTGGCCATCAAGCCGGGCCGGGCGGGCGGCAGCAAGCTGCTGCAAGGCCCCGGCGGCGATGCCGGCGGCGCTCTGTCGCTGGATCTGGTCGAGCACGACGACCAGGGCCGCCTGTTCATCGGCGGCAAGGCTCCGGCGGCGGGCAAGGTATTCCTTTATCTCGACAACCGCTTTATCGGCCGCGCCGACGCCGACAGCGACGGCGCATGGCGGGTGGCGGCGGCGACACCGGCCGATGGGCCGCATCTGTTGCGCGCCGACCTGATCGGCGACAAGGGCAAGGTGCTGGCCCGCGTCGAAGTCCCGTGGACCCCCGGCGAGGCCCTGGTCCGGGGGGCGGCGGCGGTGGTGGTGGCGCCCGGCAATTCACTGTGGCGCATCGCCCGCCGGCTCTATGGCCACGGAACCGCCTATACCATGATCTACGAGGCCAACCGCGGCCGCATCCGCGACCCCGACCGCATCTATCCCGGCCAGGTGTTCAGCGTCCCCGCCCGCTGACCGCCGATTTGCGCCATTCGGGCCGGACCGCGCTTTCTCCGGGCTTGCAGGGTTCCAGCGGCGGTCGCAGATAGATGGCGATGATTTCCATGTACGGCATCAGCGGCACCAGGAACAGCGTCACCGCCGACATCAGCCCGACCGCGGTGACCGGCACCGGAATGTCGAAATCCGAGCCGAGGATAAGACGGCCGCCATCAATCCTAAACACCGCCGACCCCAGGGCTTCGCACGCGGCATCGGCGATGCGGATCAGCCCGAAACGGGCGGCCGGCGATTCCGCCGAAAACGGCAGCGGCCCCAGGTCTCCCCGCAGGGCCAAGCGGGCGCGGCCCTCGGCCTGTTCCAGCCGGCAGACAAAGCGGATGCCGCGACAGGCGAAATCGAACCGGGTGACGCCGTCGCCAACCGAAAGCTGCTGACCATCACCATCGACCCAGACGGTATGGATATCGATAGGCAGGGCCTTGCCGCCTAAAGAGAAGGTTTTCGTTTTTGACATTGTTACCGTCGCGATGGGGACGTAAAGACATTACTATCATGTCGCCGGCCATGATGAAATTCCAATAGTCTGGCGGTATAAGCTTTCAGGTTGCCGCATTTCGCGGCGGTTGTCCGATCCCGGGAGTGGCGCGTGCAGGCTCAGGAAATCCCATTGACCAAGTATCTCTGGTTTCCCATCAACCGCGAGGGCTGGCCCTTCATCGCACTGTTCGCCGTGGTCGCCCTGCTGCTGGGACAGGCATGGGCGCCGCTGGGATGGCTGGGGGCGTTGCTGACCTGCTGGTGCGCCTGGTTCTTCCGCGACCCCGACCGGGTGACCCCGGTGCGCGATGGGCTGGTGATCAGCCCCGCCGACGGGGTGGTGCAGATGATCGGGCTGGCGCCTCCGCCACCCGAGCTGGAGATGGGGGAAACGCCGCGCATGTGCATCTCGGTGTTCATGAGCGTGTTCAGTGTCCACGTCAACCGCGTGCCGATCGGCGGCCGGGTGATAAAGACCGCTTATCGGCCGGGCAAGTTCCTCGACGCCTCGCTGGATAAGGCCAGCGCCGATAACGAGCGCATGTCGGTTCGACTTGCCCTGGCCGACGGGCGTGAACTCGCCTTCGTCCAGATCGCCGGCCTGGTGGCCCGACGCATCAAGTGTGACCTGAACGAAAATCGCGAAGTCAGGGCAGGCGAGCGCTTCGGCCTGATCCGTTTCGGCTCCCGCGTCGACGTCTATCTGCCCGAGGGCGCCGCGCCGCTGGTGGCGCTGGGCCAATCGATGCTGGCGGGCGAGACCGTATTGGCCGACCTGGGCTCCGGCGAAGGCGCGCGCGAGGGAGAGGTGCGATGATGTTCCGCCGCAAGCGGCCGCCGCGCATTCCCGGCCTGTCGATCAACCGCCTGATCCCCAACATCCTGACCCTGCTGGCGTTGTGTGCCGGGTTGACCTCGATCCGCTTCGCCGTCCACGACATGTGGAAGGAAGCGGTGGTGGCGACCGTACTGGCCGCCGTCCTCGACGGCCTCGACGGCCGGGTCGCCCGGCTGTTGCAGGGAACCTCGAAATTCGGCGCCGAACTGGACTCGCTGTCCGATTTCGTCAGCTTCGGTGTCGCTCCCGCCATGGTTCTCTATTTCTGGACCATGAAAAGTGCCGGCGGTTTCGGCTGGGCCCTGGTGCTGCTGTTCTCGGTGTGCTGCGCCCTCAGGCTGGCCCGCTTCAACACCATGATCGGCGAACCCGACCTGCCGCCCTACGCCTACAACTTCTTCACCGGCGTTCCCGCCCCGGCGGCGGCGGGCCTGACGCTGATGCCGATGGTTCTGACCATCCAGTTCGGCGAAGGCTTCTTCGACCGGCCGGCGGTGGTCGCCCTGTTCCTGCTGGGTGTGTCGTTCCTGATGGTCAGCAGACTGCCGACCTATTCCTTCAAGAAGGTAAGGATTCCCCACCCATGGGTGCTGCCGATCCTGCTGGTGGTGGGCGTGGTAGCGGCGTTCATGGTCACCGAGCCGTGGCTGACGCTGTCGGCGGTAGGCTGCGCCTATATCGCCTCGATTCCGGCGGCGGCCCGGTCGTTCCGACGCCTCAAGGCCCAGGCCGAGCAGACCGTGGCGATCGGGGACACGGCGGCGCCACCGTCCTGAGCGCCCCGCCACACTGTGGCAATTTCGCCACGGCTGGATAGGAAGGGTGTCTCTCCGCCTCGGGATGCCTTGCCCTTGATTCCGCAGCGCGGTAAAAATGGGGCAACCAATTCCTCTTAGCGCCATCTGACCGGGAAGGTTTCGCCCCATGCGCAGCTTCAAGACGTTTCTCGCCGCCGCCGCCATCGCCGCCCTGCCGGTTCTGGCACCCACCGCCGCCCAGGCCCAGTGGTACGCCGGCATCGATGCCGGGGCGGGCTTCCTTCAGGATTCCAAGACCAGCGGCAGCGGCCTGTCGTACAAGAGCAACTACGACCTCGGCTGGATGACTCAGGGCGAGGTCGGCTACGCCTTCGGTCAGTGGCGGGTCGAGGGCGAGTTGAGCTATCGCAGCAACGGCGTCGGCAAGGTTGGCGGCATCAACGGCAGCGGCACCACCACCGCGCTGGCTCCGATGATCAACGGCGTCTACGAGTTCCTGCCCCAGTCGCAGTGGCACCCCTTCGTCGGTCTGGGCGTCGGTGGCGCCTACGTGGACACCGGCTCGGTCAAGCAGAACAACGGCGCCGTCTATAAGGGCGACGACTTCCAGTTCGCCTATCAGGGTTTTGTCGGCGTCGGCTTCGACGTCACCAAGAACATCGAGCTGAAGACCCAGTACCGCTACTTCTCGACGCTGGACTACGACGTCAAGGCCCAGCCCGGCAACCAGGGCCTGACCGGCGAATTCCACGATCACGCCATCATGATCGGCTTCACCTACAAGTTCGGTGCCCCCGCCGCGGCACCCGCCCCGGCTCCGGCTCCGGCCGCCGCCCCGGCTCCGGCCGCCGCCCCGGCGGTGGTCAAGCCGGCTCCCGCCGTGCAGAAGAACTTCATCGTGTTCTTCGACTTCGATAAGGCCGCCATCACCCCCGAGGCGACCCGCATCATCCAGCAGGCCGCCGGCGCCGCCAAGTCGGCCGGTGCCGCCCGCATCGACCTGACCGGTCATACCGATCTGGCCGGCAACGACAAGTACAACCAGGCCCTGTCGCTCAAGCGCGCCAACGCCGTCAAGGATCAACTGGTGAAGCTGGGCGTTCCGGCCGACCAGATCATTGTCGTCGGCAAGGGCAAGACCACGCCGCTGGTCCAGACCCAGGACGGCGTGCGCGAGCCGCAGAACCGCCGCGTCGAAATCGTCCTGCCGTAGACGGACGCGACGACGACAACGATCAAGGGCCTCGCCTGACGGCGGGGCCCTTTCCTTTCAGTGCCGGAGGCTTCCTCACCATGCGATCCGCCGCCCTTGCCGTCCTGCTGACCGCCGCCCTCGCCACTCCGGCGGTGGCGGCCGACTCCACCAAACGCCTGGGCAAGTTCGGGGAATGGGAAAGCTTCGCCTACACCGAGGGCGGCGCCAAGACCTGTTATGTCGCCATCGCCGCCGGCAAGGTTCAGGGCGGCGAGAAGGGCAAGACCGCCACCTACCTGATCGTTACCCACCGCCCCGGTGCCAAGGGAACCGACGAGGTCAGCATCAACGGCACCTATGGCTTCAAGAAGGAGTCCGACGTCGAATTGCAGGTCGGCGCCATGAAGCACGCCCTGTTTACCAAGGGCGACCGTGCCTGGGCCAAGGACGCCGCCACCGACAAGGCCATCGTCGCCTCCCTGCGCAAGGGCAAGGAGGCGACCATGCATGCCACCCCGGCCAAGGGCGCCGCCATCACCGCCGGCTTCACCCTGTCGGGTTTCTCCGACGCCCTCGCCGCCGCCGACAAGGCCTGCGGCGTCAAGCGATAGCTAGAAATACCGCGCCAGATTGCGCCGGATCCGCTCCTTCACCGGTTCGCCGTCGGGCGGGGCATCGAAGGCGCGGCCGGTGACGGTCTCGAACAGGGAAATGTATTTCCGGCTGAACTCCACCAGGGTGTCATCGGGAATGGTCGGAATCGGCTGGGTATAGGGATCGCAGCGCGCCGCGATCCACAGCCGCAGGAACTCCTTGTCCAGGCTTTCCGGCTCGTCGCCGCCAGCGTGACGCCCGGCATAGCTGACGGCCTGCCAATAGCGGCTGGAATCCGGGGTCAGGATCTCGTCGGCCAGGGTGATGCGGCCGTCGCCGTCAACGCCGAACTCGAACTTGGTATCGACCAGGATCAGGCCGTTGCGGGCGGCGATCTCACGCCCGCGGGCGAACAGCGCCAGCGACAGACGCGCCAGTTCGTCCCACCGCGCCTGGGTCAGCAGCCCGGTCGCCACGATTTCGGCCGGCGAGATCGGCGCATCGTGGCCCCCCACCGCCGCCTTGGTGGTGGGAGTGAGGATGGTGGCGGGCAGCCGATCGTTCTTGACCATGCCGTCGGCGAAGTCGAGACCGTACATGTGGCGCCCCCCCGCCCGGTACATCGACCAGATCGAGGTGTCGGTGGAACCGGTAAGATAGTCGCGCACCACCATCTCGATGGGCAGCATGTCGAGGCGACGCCCTACCACCACGTTGGGATCGGGGTACTCGATGACGTGGTTGGGGCAGATGTCGGCGGTGGCCTCGAACCAGAAACGGGCGGTCTGGGTCAGCACCTGACCCTTGAACGGCACCGCCGCCAGCACCTGATCGAAGGCGCTCTGGCGGTCGGTGGAAATCAGGATGCGGCGCCCGTCCGCCAGGTCGTAATTCTCCCGCACCTTGCCCCGGTAGTAGTTGGGCAGTTCGGGAAAGGCGGCTTCGGTAAGCACGCCGGGGATGGCGGCGCGGATCGCGGCGGCTGACAGCATGGGAACGTCCAACTGTGAAGGCGGGAACGGCACTTTACGCATTCCGGCCGCCACGGTCCACTACCCTGGCTTGTTCGCCGCCCTCACTCGCCGGGCGGGCGCCTCCGCGCACCACGGTCTCTGGAAATGGATTTCCGCCTTCCACCCCGGGGGCGGAAGGCATTAAGGTCCGACCATGATCGCCACCATCTTGCCCGCCACCCCCCTGTCCGCGTCCGGGGCCGCCATCGCCCAGGCGGCGGCGGCGTTGGCCGACGGACAATTGGTGGCCTTCCCCACCGAGACCGTCTATGGCCTGGGTGGCGACGCCACCTGCGACCGCGCCGTCGCCGCCATCTTCGCCGCCAAGGGCCGCCCCAGCTTCAACCCACTGATCGCCCATGTGGCATCGCCGGACGCCGCCGCCAAACTGGTCGAGATGACCGACACCGCCCGCGCCCTCGCCGCCCGCTTCTGGCCGGGACCGCTGACCCTGGTGCTGCCGCGGCGCGCCGATTCGCCGGTATCGCTGCTGGCCAGCGCCGGCCTCGATTCCATCGCGGTGCGCATGCCCGACCATCCGGTGGCGCTGGCGCTGATCGCGGCGGCGGGGCGGCCGCTGGCGGCACCCTCGGCCAACCGCTCCGGCCGGGTCAGCCCCACCACCGCCCAGCATGTCGCCCAGTGCCTGGGACGGCGGGTGTCGCTGATTCTCGACGGCGGGCCATGCCGGGTCGGGGTGGAATCGACCGTGCTGGACCTGACCGGCGACCGCCCCGCCCTGCTGCGCCCCGGTGGCGTAGCGGTGGAAGAGCTGGAGGCGGCGCTGGGAGTTGCCCTGCCGCACGCCGCCCATTCGCCCGAGGCGCCGCGCTCGCCCGGCCAGTTGGAGAGCCACTACGCCCCCAGCTTACCGGTCCGTCTGCGGGCGACCGGCGCGCAGCCGGGCGAGGCGCTGTTGGGGTTCGGTCCGACGGCGACCGGCGCCGACCTCAACCTGTCGCCGGCCGGGGACCTGGGCGAGGCCGCCGCCAACCTGTTCGCCATGCTGCGTGCCCTCGACCGCCCCGAATTCTGCGGCATCGCGGTCATGGCGATTCCCGGTCACGGCCTCGGGCAGGCCATCAACGACCGGCTGCGCCGCGCGGCGCAGCCGAGAGGACCACGCGGATGACCCTGCTGAAGCAACTTGCCGCCATCGTCGGCCCCGCCAACCTGCTGACCGAGACCGCGGACCTCGCCCCCTATCTGGTGGAAGAGCGCGGCCTGTTCAAAGGCGCCGCGCTGGCGGTGGCGCGGCCGGGTTCGACCGAACAGGTGGCGGCGGTGGTCAAGGCCTGCGCCCAGGCCGGAATCGCCATGGTGCCCCAGGGCGGCAACACCGGCCTGTGCGGCGGCGGCGTGCCGCCGGAGGACGGCGGCGCCGTGGTGATATCGACCGAACGCCTTAACCGCATCCGCAAGGTCGATCCCGTCGATTTCACCCTGACCGCCGAGGCCGGCTGCGTGCTGGCCACCCTGCAACAGGCGGCGGCCGAGGTCGGATGCCTGTTGCCACTCAGCCTGGGGGCCGAGGGATCGTGCCGCATCGGCGGCAACATCTCGACCAATGCCGGCGGCACCAACGTGCTGCGCTATGGCTCCACCCGCGATCTGGTGCTGGGGCTGGAAGTGGTGCTGCCCGACGGCCGCATCTGGAACGGGCTGAAGTCGCTGCGCAAGGACAATACCGGCTACGCCCTCAACCACCTGTTCATCGGCGCCGAGGGCACCTTGGGGATTGTCACCGCCGCCGTGCTGAAGCTGTTCCCCCAGCCGTGCGAGCATCAGACCGCGCTGGTGGCGCTGGCCGACGTGGATGCCGCCCTGGCCCTGCTCGCCCGCGCCCGCCGGGTCAGTGGCGACTGCGTCACCGCCTGCGAACTGATCCCGCGCATCGGCCTGGAAATGGGGACGCGCCACGTTCCCGGCGTCCGCGATCCCTTCGCCCTGCCGCATTCCTGGTACCTGTTGCTGGAACTGTCGTCGTCACGCCCCGGCGGCCTGCGCGAGGCGCTGGAAGCCATGTTGGCCGAGGCCCTGGAGGATGGAACCGCCATCGACGCCGTGCTGGCCGAAAGCGGCGAGCAACGCGCCGGATTGTGGCGCATCCGCGAAGCCATCCCCGAGGCGCAGAAGCACGAGGGCGGCTCGATCAAGCATGACGTCGCCGTGGCGACCTCGGCGGTGCCGATGATGATCCGACGCTGTACCGCCGCGGTCGAAGCGGCGCTACCGGGACTGCGGGTCGTGGCGTTCGGCCATCTTGGCGACGGCAACATCCACTTCAACCTGTCGCAGCCGGCCGGCGCCGACAAGGCGGGGTTCCTGGCCGAATGGGGGCGGATGAACCGCATCGTCCACGACATCGTCGTCGAGATGGCGGGCTCGATTTCGGCCGAACACGGCATCGGCCGCCTCAAGGTGGCGGAACTGGCCCACTACAAGCCGGCGGTCGATATCGACCTGATGCGCCGGATCAAGGCCGCACTGGATCCCGACGGCCTCATGAACCCGGGCAAGGTGGTGCCGTAGCTCAGATCCGGTAGCCCAGCCGAAGACCGCCCCAGTGCCGCCCCTGAACCACGATCGGGGCGGAAATGTCCTTCATCATCACGAACTTGCCGCCGCCCATGTCGCGGCGATAGGTCTGGAGCAGGAAAGGCTTGGTGTTGTGCGCGGCGTTCATTCCGGTCCGGTCGGTGAACATCCGCCGGTTGCGGCAATTGGCGTTGTTCCACACCGGGTCGGCCCCCTGGGGCTGCGACACCTTCTTGTTGTGGGTGGCGATATAGCAGTTGCGGTCGATGGTGACGCAGAACGCCACGCGGGAATCGATCTCCAGGGCGGGTTCCTGGAACTGGGGCAGCACCTCGTCGGTGAAGGCACAATAGCGAGCGGTGTGCTGCTGTGGATTGGTGCCGGCGATGGGTTTGTAGTCCTCGTCGAACAGATCGGCCATCGAGATGCGGCCCGACTTCACCGCGTCCTCGAACACCCCGGAGATCTTCCGGGCGGTCTCCTGGACCGTCTCGATGAACGGAGTGTCGGCGGTGCGGAATCCCGACGCCGCAATGTAGCCCATCAGATCCTCTGAATTACCCACCAGCGAGGCGATACGTTCGTCGGCGACGCGCAGGCTTTCGCTGGTCATGGCGATGCCCTCGAAGAACTTGTCGATCTCGCCGATGACGTCGTTGCACTGGGCCAGCGAGACCGAAGCCGCCTGCGACATGTCGCCGACCTTGCCCTCGACGGTGTCGATGGCATGACCGAACACCGAGACCGCCTGATTGATGACTCCGACCCCCGACCCGACCGAATCGGCCATCTTCAGCGTGTCGGTGGACGTCTCGATCAATTCGGTGACCGACCCCGACAGCTTGAGAACGGTGGTATCGATGCCGGTGGTGACATCAGCGGTCTGCCGCGCCAGGGTCTTGACCTCGGTGGCGACCACGGCGAAACCCTTGCCGGCGTCACCGGCCCGCGCCGCCTCGATGGTGGCGTTCAAGGCCAGCAGATTGGTCTGGCGGGCGATCTTCTGGATGTTGCGCGACATCGAGCTGACCTCGCCCAGCGCCCCCTCCAGCCCTTCCAACTGCTCCTCGATGCCCTGCACCGCCCCGACCAGCTTGTTCACCCCCGACAACGCCTGATCGATGGTATGCAGCGATTCGGAGGATTGCTGCCCCGCCTGAACCGTAAGTTCGCGCGTCGCCTTGCCGACGGAATCGATCGAACCGATGGTCTCGGCCATGGCATGCGCGATGGACTTCAGGTGGGCGAACAGCTCCTCCTGGTGCTTCACGAAACGCGCCAAGCCCTCCAGGCTGCCGGCAACATCGGCAACTTCAAGGCTGAGACTGTCGATCTTTTTCAATACCTCGGTCGCGAATGAATCGGCGCTGACCCCAACGGGGGCAGTCCCGCCGTCCTGACTGACCACGGCCATCCTCATCTCCCTGACGCCCCGAATATTATATTTTCGGCATTTCTAATGAACACCTTAAGCCTTGAGAATAAACCCCATCATCAAGGCGGCCGTCAATGATCACATATCAGCCAAACTAATGCCATCGGTATAGGGCCAACTTACCATTTCGGGTAGGGCGGAACCGGAGTGGAGCCCTCTTCGTGCGCCGCCACCGTCCTGGTACGGGCCGGACGGTTTTTTTCCGGATTGGTAAAGCGGAAACGGCCGGCCAGAACACACCCCTTCATGCCGGGATCGCAGGGACGGTTGTCCACCCTGGAGCACACGCCTTGATTATCGTGGACACACCCCCAACCGCTCATGGCTTGACCTTTCACAACCGGGCCAGCGGAAGACCAACCGGCCCCGAGCCGCCCGGCGGCGATGCCGGCGGGCTGGCGACTTGACGCATCAGCTTGTCGATGTCGGCCAGCGAATGGGTGGCCGCCTCGACCAGCGGCGGAAAGCCGTCAGGATCGGCCATGCGGGTCAACAGCGCCTTGACGTGCGACAAGTGAAGCAATGACGCCTCCCACCCCGCCGCTCCCAGGGATTGCACCACGCGGCGGCTCCGCAGCGGAATGCGCCGCAGCAAGCCGAAGCGCCGACCGGACAGCACCTTGAAGTTCATCACCATTGCCAGCAATTCGATGTTTTCGGCGGGATGCAGCGCCTCGAACAGATATTCGATCAGTTCGATCTCGCCGTGATCCAGGGTCAGAAAGGTATATTGCGACCGCTGCCAGGCGAAGACGAAATCGGCGATGGCGGCCAGCCGTCGCGCCAGGGCCGCCTGAAACAACTCGGGATCGAGCATCCGCCACGCCTTGTTCGAGGCCATGGGAAGCTTGCCGGGCAGGCCGAAATTGCGTGACAGGTTGGTCGCCACCGCCAACAGGGCGCGGCTGGAGACAGCGGCGCCGCCGCGAGGCCAGCAGGCGTGCAGCAGATCCTGGGCGGCGAAATCATCGGGCGGCTTCCGCAACAGTTCCGCCAGGGCATCGAGATTGGACGGCAAGTCCAAGGTTCCGGCCTCGTCGGGCGTCGCGGCCGCGATCAATCGGGTCATCTCGTCGATGGTCATCGCAGCGGAAAGCCGCTCGGGCGATGGAGTGGGCTCAGGCTCAGGCTCAGGCTCGGGCTCGGGCTCAGGCTCGGGCTCAGGCTCGGGCTCAGGCTCGGGCTCGGGCTCAGGCTCGGGCTCGGGCGATGGAACGGGCAGAGGTGAATGCACGACGAAGCTGTCGTCCAGCACCAAAACATCCTCGTCATCCTCGGCCGCAGGTCCCTCGGCTATCGGGTCGTCGGCCATCGGGTCGTCGGCTATCGGGACCTCGGGGAACACGCCCCCGTCACCATCCTCCGCGCCGGAAGGCGGTGGGGAAATCGCACGGTCATACGATTGGCGGGACAGCACCGTCAGCACGTCCAGCAGCCATTCGTCGGTACCGCGAGACACCTCGCCCCTAGGACCGCCATCATCCTCGACGGGAAATTCGGATGGCGGCGGCGGCGGCGGCGGCGGCGGTAATGACGGAGAATGGGCGAGAGCGTCAAGCACCCGTTGGAGCAAAACGGCGTCGGAGGCGGCGTCATCCTCGGGCAACGACGTCACTTCGATGGCCGCCACCTCGGACTCGGCGGCGACATCATCGATATCGCCAGGCACCAGCCGCTCGAACGCCGCGACCGCGACGGAAGGGGGCTGGTCTGCCGGAACGGAAGGCTCCACCACCGTCACGGAAACGTCCGCCATCGCCCCACGGCCGAACAGACGCGCCAACAGCCCGGGACGGGACTCCCGCTCCGATCCCCGCGCCGGCGCCGTCAACAACGCCGGAATGGCCTCGACCTCAGAAACCCGAGGTTCCGGGTCGGCTTCAGGCTCGGGCTCGGGCTCGGGCTCGGGTTTCGCCTCGACCTCTGGTTCCCGTCCGGCTTCAAAATCCCGCGCCGGCTGGGGCAGAGGTTCCGGCTCGGGCTCGGGCTCGGGCTCGGGCTCGGGTTGCGGTTCCGGCTCGGGCAGAGGTGCAGGCGTCGGCCCGGGCTGCCCATCTTCCCTGGCGGCGACCCGACGGGCCCGCCGTCCCAGAATCTTCTGCAACAGACTGAGACGGGGCGGAGGGGCCGCCGGAACGATCACGTCCTCTGGCGGCAATTCCGCCAGCACTCGGTCGAGCAGCTCGGCAAACCCCTCCGGCGAGGGTGCCGGGGGATCTGTCGCCGCGATGTCCGTGACACTATCGCCGGTTGGATCCTGCATGGCGCCAGCCTATTTCAAGGCGGTTAACATTGCCATACGCCCATTGTCACCGCCTGTCGTCGAGCGCGCGGGCCAGGGCACAGAACCCCTCCACCGGAATTTCCTCGGCCCGGGCGGTCCCCGGTATTCCGGCCGCATCCAACAGCGCCTCGGCATCCCCCAGCGGCTTCAGACTTGAGCGCAGCATCTTGCGGCGTTGGCCGAACCCGGCGGCGGTAACCCGTTCCAGGGTCTCGAAGCGGGCCGGAGCCAGCGGCTGGACCCGTGGCACCAGCTCCACCACCGTCGACGTCACCGACGGGGGCGGCGTGAAGGCGCGGCGGTCGATGTTGAACAGCGGCCTGACGTCGCACAGCCACTGGGTAATCACCGATAGCCGCCCGTAATCGGGGGAGCGCGGCGCCGCGGCCAGACGATCGACGACCTCCTTCTGGAACATCAGAACCAGACGCTCGAACGCCGAGACCCGACGCAGCCACGCCAGCAGCAGCGCGGTCGATATGTTGTAGGGCAGGTTGGCGACGATCTTGCGCGGCGCCTCGCCGAGACCGGCGGCGTCCACCGCCATGGCGTCGGCGGCGATGATCTCCAACCGGCCGGGATAGGCATCGGCAATTTCCATCTGGATGGCGATGGCGCGATCGTCACGCTCGATGGCGATCACCCGCCGGGCACCGGCGTCGAGCAGGGCGCGGGTAAGGCCACCGGGACCGGGACCGATCTCGATCACCGTTCCGACGGAAAGATCGCCGGCGGCCCGTGCGATCCGACCGGTAAGATTGAGATCAAACAGGAAATGCTGACCCAGCGACTTGCGAGCGCCGAGACCGTGGCGGGCGATCACCTCGCGCAGCGGCGGCAACCCGGTCATCGGCCGACCACTTGGCGGGCGGCGCGGTTGGCGGCAATGACCGCCGCCAGCTTCAGGGCGGCGATCAGACTGTCGGCGCTGGCGCGGCCGCTGCCGGCAAGATCGAAGGCGGTGCCATGATCGGGCGAGGTGCGCACGAACGGCAGCCCCAAGGTGACGTTGACGCCATGATCGAAGTCGATGGTCTTGAGCGGTATCAACGCCTGATCATGATACATGCACAACACCGCGTCATAGCCTTGGCGGGCGCGGGCATGAAACAGCGTGTCGGCCGGCAGCGGACCAAGCACCTCGATACCGGCACGGCGCAACTCGTCGGCCGCCGGGCCGACGGTATCGATCTCCTCGCGCCCCATGGCGCCGCCTTCACCGCCGTGGGGATTAAGCGCCGCCAGCGCCAGCCTCGGCCGGGCAATGGCGAAATCCTCGGTCAGGGCGCGGGCGGTGACGACTCCGACCTCGACGATATCGCGGCGGCGCAGCGTGGCCACCGCCTCGGCCAGGGCGACGTGGATGGTGACCGGCACCACCCGGAGGCCGGGACAGGTCAGCATCATCACCTCGCGCCGCGCCGGCTCGCCGGTCAGGCTGGCGAGGAATTCGGTATGGCCGGGAAAGCGAAAGCCGCCGTCGTACATGACCTGCTTGTGGATGGGATTGGTGACAAGCCCGCCCACCTCGCCGGATCGGGCCAGGGCCACCGCCCGCTCGATGGATGCCCGGACCGAATCGGCATTGGCGGAATCGGGACGGCCGGGGGCGACCGGGCGGGCGAGCCCCTGGGGCAGCACCGGCAAGGCGCCGGAAAATATCGCCGCGGCCTCCGCCGCCGCGGCGATGGGGTGGATCGGCACCGTCAGGCCCAATCGCCCGGCCAAAAGGCGCAGGCGTTCGGGATCGTCGATGACCAGGAACGGCGGCAGCCCCTCGCCCCGGCGCGTCCACGCCGCCAAGGCGATGTCACCGCCGATACCGGCGGGTTCGCCCATGGTCAGCGCAAGCGGCGGCGGCATGTCAGCCTCCGTTAGGGTGTGACGGGACGAAATCCGGGCTAAAGCCTGAAATCGACGAAGGCGGCGCGGCGCAGATCGCGGATGTAGCGCTTGGCGGCAAGATCAAGCTTTTCATCCTCGATGCCTCGGCGGATGACGTCGCGGCTGGGCAGCCCCCCCTGTTGGATCGAGGACGAGCGCGCGCACACCATGTAGACCATCAGGCCGCCACCGATATCTTGCGGTGCGCTCGCCTTGTTGATCGCCAGACCGGCGATCCCCTTCTGGACGTGGGGTTGGAGGCTGGAAAGCAACACGTTGTCGAAACGTCCCGACTTGTCGGACTTCACCTTGCGGATCAGGTCCTCCATTTCCTGGCAGTCCTTGAGCGGCCGGGTCAGGTCGGCGGCCTTGGCCGCCAGCTGCTCGCGCGAATGGTTGCCGTTGGCCGGGTTGGGAAATTCGACCTGCATCAACGACACGGTCTCCTCGGGGGTGACCGATCCGACGATTCGCTTGTCGAGGACGGTGACGATGGTAAAGCCATTACCGGTTCTGATCAGCGGACTGACCGCGCCCTTGTCCAGCCGCACCACCGTGCCGCGAATGTCGTCGTCGAGAAAGCTTTCGACCATCCATCCCATGACTCCCCCCGACCCGGCACCGGCGCTTTGCGAGAACTGGCGCGCCAGCGACGAGAACGGCGCCCCGGCGCGCAGCTGGTCAAGCAGCCGCTCGCCCAGGCGACGGGCCTCGTCCTCCTGCTTGGGCTGATCGACGGACAGGAATATTTCGGCCAGCAGATATTCCGGCTGCCCCAGTTGCAGCCTGATGCTGTCCAGCCGGTCGGTGATTTCCTCCTCGCCGACACGGATGGTCGGCTGCAACATGCGTGAGGTCAGCTTCAGCCAGGTCAGGTCGGCCTTGATCTGGTCGCGCACCACGTCGGCGTCCACCCCGGCCTTGGCCAATCCGGCCAGCAATCCCCCCGGCGGCATCCGGTTCTGCTGTTCGATTCCGGCGATGCTGCGCTTGAGCTCCTCGGGAGCGACGGCAACCTTGACCCGCGCGGCCTCCTGAAGCTGCAAGCGTTCGTCCACCATCTTGCGAAGTACCTGGGGCAAGACACGTCGACGATTTTCCAGGTTGTCGGGCATGTTGGCGATCACGATCGCCAGCTTGAGCCGGGCTTCGAGATCATGCATCGAGATCATCTCGTCGTTGACCACGGCGGCGATGCGCTCGACCTCCTGCGCCCGCGCGACGCCCGCCACGGCGCATAGCAGGCCGCAGGCGACGATGATTGCGGCGAAACGACCCTGCATCATAGCAATCCTCTTTGCCCAACCGTGGGGTTGGCGATGAAAATCCGACGTTTCCGCCACCGGCGCAATGACGGAATGCCGTCGCGACGCCAGCAACCCGCCATCCCCGATCAGAAGACGCTGAACGGCGCCTCTCCCAACGACTTCAGAGTAACCGTCATCATAAGATTGTACCCGGACAACAACCCCGGAAGGGTGGTGTAGTATCTGGTCATCTGCGCGGCAACGGCAAAGCACTCGTCATTATATACCATGCCTCCATTCCACGACAGCGTCCCGCCGCCCGCGGCCAGATCCTGACTCAACGTATATGACGCCCTCCAATACTGGGACAGGGCCGAGGTCAGGCCGTAAACGATATACTGCCGCCGGGGATAGATCGTGCCGACACCGCTGGAATTGGACGACAGGAAGGCATAGCCGGTGGAAAAACTCAGGGCCGGCGGCCCGAACGACATGCTGGCTTCGTTACGGCGCGCCTGCAACGTGGTCCTGTCCAGACGGACACGGTCGCTGAAGGCGATCAGCGCCGACGGCGCAACGTCGATCCGGCCGACATAATCCGAGAAGGTATCCTTGAACCCGCTGGCGGGTCCGAAGGTGGAATCGGTGTGAAGCCGCCAGCCCTGGGCCGCCTGGATACCGACCATGCCGCCGCGGACGGGATAGCCGGTCCAGCGCAAGCCGTAACCACCCCTGGTGCCGCCCTCCACCCGGTCAAGGCCCACCAGCCGGTCGGGACGCATCACATTGGTCTCGTCCAGCTCGAAATCCAGCGAGTCCTCGTTGGGGATCTTGATGCTGTTGCCGCCGACCGGACTGACCGCCACCATGGCGATGGGCTCGATCACCTGGGACATGGCCGACCCCACCCGGCTGAAGGGATAGCGCCAGTTCAACGACGCCTCGGGGATCGCCCGGGCGGTGGTCGCCTCGCCGCTGCTGACCTCGGCCAGCCGCCGCGCATGATAGCCGTCGCCGCGGGCACTGGTGGTCAGCAGCATGACCTGACCGTCGGGGGTGGAAAGCGGCAGATTCCACGCGGTACGATGAGAGACGCGTTGCGCCTCGACGCCCTGGGTGCGGAGATAGGACAGCAGATCGTTGTCAAAGGTCCAATAGCTGCCGGCCCAGCCGGTATCGCTGACGCTGCGGTAGACGGCGTGGGGCAGCACCACCGGCGACTTGCTGTTGTCCTCGATCACCCGCTGGCCCTGGAACGACATGGTCTCGGCCATGGCATAGTTGCGCCGCCCGAACCCTTCGACATAGGGCCGGGTCAGCAGCCACGGCCGGTCCTGCTCCATCCGCACCCGGTAAAGTGAGCGGTAGCTCAGATCCGACTGGTACTGGGCCTGCCACCCCGCCCGCCAGGTCGAATCGAGATCGACCAGTCCCTTCGATTCGATATGGCCGCGCAGGTCACCGGTCTTCTGGTCCGAGGTGATGCTTGCTTGGGACTTGGACTCGCCATAGACGCCGCGCCAGCGATGCTCGCCGGAAAGCTGAACCCGCTGCATCACCGATGTGGCGGCATCGCCCAGCGTCGAGTTCACGGAAGGATCGCGGACCGTGGTGCTCTGCGGAAACATGAAGCGCGGCACCAAGGTCACATCTTCCTGGTCGGACATCACCAGATAGTAAGGCGTGTAGACCGACGGCCCCAGGGAGCTGTTCATGCCGAAGGTCGGCATCAGAAAGCCGCTCTTGCGCTTCACCGTGGGATCGGGATGCGACATGTAGGGGGTGTAGACGATGGGAATCCCGGCCAGTTCGATCCAGGCGTCACGGTACTCGATCTGGGCTTCGGCCTGATTGTGGGTGATCCGCATGGCCTTGGCCTGCCAGATGGGCGTCCGTTCCGGATCGTCGGCACAAGGCTCGCAGGCCGTATAGACGGCGCGGTCGAAATCGGTACGGTCGCCGCCGACGCGCTGGGCGGCCTGGGCGGCAAGTCGCGAGTTGTCGGCCAGGATGGCGCGGATCTGCTGCGCGACACCGTTCTTGAAATCACCGGTCAGCTCGAAATAGTCGGCAAATATGACCTCGCCGCTGGGTTCGGTCATCACCACGTTGCCGGCCGCCCCCATCACGTCCAGCTTCAGGTTGTAGCTGAGGGTGTCGGCGGCGATGGTGCGGCTGCTCTGCTGCATCTCCACCCGCCCCTTGGCGGTGACGATGCCAAATTCACGGTCGTAGATGACCTCGTCGGCGACCATGCGAACCGGCGGAGCGTCGCCTTCATCCTTGCGCCCGGCCCGCAACGCCGCCCGGGGAACGATCCGCGGCGGGCGGCCGAGACCGACCGCGTCACCACCGTCATCACCGCCGATGATGGGCGAGCTGGCCCCCCTCGCCCGTACCGCCTGAGTCGCGGGGGGAACGGCCGTCGCCACCACCGGCCGCGCCGGCGCGGCCGAAGCGGCCGCCGCCGGTGCCGGAGTTGACGGCGTCGAAGCCGGAGCAGTCTGTGGAGCGGCGGAATAGAGCGCGCGGCGGTCCCGCGCCGGCGGAGCCGGAACGGCTTCGTCCTCGCCCCAGGCCTGCCCCCAACCGCCAACCTCGGGATAGGATTGGGCGCCGTTACCGTCCACCGGCGCGGCGATCGCCCGCGACGGGGCGGCCGAAGCCGCCGCAGGACCAGACTGAACGGGTGCGGACGGCAAGGCGGCGGCAGCGGGGGGCGGCACATAGCCGGGAGACACCGCCGCGGGCCGGCGCCGTGGCGTCGCCGACGGTGACCCGGAGACGGCATCGTCGCCCCAAGCCTGTCCCCAACCGCCGACCTCGGGATACGAGGTGTCACCCAGCGGATCGGCACGGACGGCCCCCACCGAAGCCATCGCACTGGCCAACAAACTCAGAATCAGCAGGTTGCGGGTCCCAAACACGTCGCGCATCCCTCCTCAGGCGGTATCGGCCGCCAGGACCCGCGCGCTACGGCGCGGCCACGGCGGCCGAGCCAGCACCCACAGGCCGAAGGCGATGGGAAGGATGGCGACGAGATAGAGCATCGGCAACCAGGCGAGGTTACCGGTGGCGACGTTGGAAACTCCCAGCGCGGTGGCCTGCACCACCACCATCAACCCGGTGGCCGATAACACCTGGACCGACTGACCACGCCGGTCGAAGCCGGCGGTCAGCAAAATAGCGGCCGCCAGCAACGCGAATCCCAAATTGTACAGCGGCGCGGTCAGGCGCGAGTGCAGTTCGACCTTGAACCGCCGGTATTCCTGGGGGCCGACGTCACCGCCGCCGACCTGCAGCAGTTCCAGCAGCGACCGTTCGCGGGCATCACGGAAACGATCGGGCTTGGCACCGGTGGCGGTGGCGAAATCGACGGTGTAGCTGTCGAAATACAGCAGTGACAGCTTGCCGGTGCCGGGCGTCACCTCCTGACGGTTGCCGTTGATCATCAGCACCCGCGGCCCGGTCTCGGTATAGACCAGGGCGCCCTTCTCCGCCATCAGGGTAATCGCCCGGGCGGGGTTGCGGCGGTCGTGCACCAGCACCCCCAGCAGTTCACCAGCGGGGGTGCGCGATCGGACATAAATGGTAAGCCCCTCGCCGAACTTGTTGAAAACCCCCTCCTGCAACAGCACGTTGGTGATGTCGTTGCGAATCGTCCACTGCATCTCGTGAAAATCGCGCACCGTAGCGGGAATGATCCAGCAACTCAGCAGATAGCCGAACAGCGATGTCGCCGAACCAAGCACCAGGGCGGGTCGCGCGAGCGCCATGTGGCTGAGACCGGCCGCGCGCAACACCACCATCTCGCGATCGGAGATGAGCTTGTTGTAGGTGAAAAGCACCACGGCGAAAAGCGAAATGGGGACGATCACCACCAGAAAGCCCGGCATCAGCAGCATGGTCAGCTTGAGAAACGACCCGATGCTCAACCCCTTGTTGACGATCATCTCGACAAAACGCAGCGATTGCGTCAGCCACAGGACGCACGTCAAGGCGATGGAGACGAAAAGCATCCCCACCACCATCTGGCGCAGTATGTATCGCGTAATTCCCGACATCGCGGGGGATTATAAACATCCCCCGCGCGGGCGAACAGCGACATGTTTGCCGCCGCCTCCCGAACACCCTCCTCCGTTGGGGATGGTCGGGGAGCCTTGGGCGGAGTATCATCACGGCATGGGTATGGATTCCGGTAGGAGGCCTCCATGTCATCAAATATCCTCAATGTCATCTCCGCACTGGCCGAAGTGGCAACGGTGCCACGCCAGGGCGAGCATCTGCGGCCTCGCCAGCCCGTCATCACCATTTCGCGTGACTTCGGCTCGGGCGGAGACATCATCGCCACCCGCCTGTGCCAGCGTCTCGGCCTGCCGATTTACGACGAGGAACTGCTGCGCGAAGTGGCAAGCCGGCTTCAAGACGATCCCGCCATCGTCAGGCTGCTGGACGAGGGTTTCGGCCGCGCCAAGGACATGTGGCTGTACCGGCTGTTCTCGGGCAAGGACATCAGCCCGGACGCCTACCGCGATACCCTGGTCAAGGTGGTGATGAGCCTGGGCCGTCTGGGTGGCGTCATCGTCGGTCGCGGCGCTCACGTCATCCTGGCCGAGGAATGCGCCCTGCGCGTCCGCATCGCCAGCACCGCCTCGGTCTGCGCCAAGCGCATGGCCGCCGCCGGGCACGGCACCGAGGCCGAACTGCTGGCCCGCGCCGAAGAGGTCAATCACCGCCGCGGCAAGTTCGTGTGGGAGGTGTTCCATTCGCGCCTGTCCGACGCCAGCGAGTTCGACATCACCATCAACACCGACCGCATGGAAGATTTCGAGGACGTGGTCGACATGCTGGTCGGCATGGCCAGGGCGATCCACAGCGGCCGGGTGCTGCGCGGCGACCTGAAGTCGGCCTGAGCCGGCAACCGGGGCGCGGACTCCGCGCCCCGGCGGGATCGGCTTCGACCCCGACGGCGGGATTACTTCCCGCCTATGTCTCCCGTACGATTCCTCGCGCGATGGCGCCCGGACTACCGTCGTTTACGGTCGGATGCGGCTGGCCGGGAAAGCGAATGGTGCAATGGGGTATCGATGGTTGACCGCCGGGTTGGCGGTGTTGTGCGTTTTATTGCCATCGTCGCCGATTCTGGCAGGTAATGAACCGGCCGACCGACTTTCGGTCCTGATGATCTCGTCCTATAATAAGAACTTGCCAGCGCAGGCAGCGTTCGAGCGCGGCCTCGATCAGGTGCTAAGCTTCAACACCGGCCGCAGCGACGTCTTTTTTGAATTTCTCGACAGTGGACGCCTCCAACCGGAGGCTGCCGGCGTTACCGACATGCTCCGAGGCAAGTACGCCGGCCGGACGTTCGACGCGGTTATCGCCCTGGAGCCGCCGGCGGCCCGCGTAGTCGCCGCCAACCGGCCTTTCCTACGGGGAAAGTCCATCATCTTTATCGATCATTCCGATAACCTTGCCGCAAATCCACCTACCGATGACGAGAACGACATCGTTCTCG
The DNA here is from genome assembly GCA_903901915.1 of uncultured Rhodospirillaceae bacterium. Lineage (GTDB taxonomy): Bacteria > Pseudomonadota > Alphaproteobacteria > Rhodospirillales > Magnetospirillaceae > Phaeospirillum. The sequence goes on from CAIUSV010000048.1 coordinate 68,935, forward strand.
TGGCCGAGACGGATTACCAGGCGTCGTTGCGCGAAGCCCTGCGCATCAGTCGGGCCGAGCGGATCGTCGTGGTCGGCGGAGCCAGAATTCCCGGCACGAACGAGCGCCTGGAGCGCTTTCGCCGGGCGCACTCCGTGGTGGCGCCGCATATACCGATTGAGACCATTCTCGACCGGCCGATCGAAGAGGTGATCTCGCGTACGGCCGCCTTGCCGCCCGGCACGATGATCTACTACCTGCTGATGTTCTCGGACGGGCACGGAGCCGCGCTGACGCCGTACGAAATCGTGCGCCGCTTCGCTCCGTCGGCCACCGCCCCGGTGTTCACCCTGGGGGAGTCACTGGTCGGCAGCGGTATCGTCGGCGGCACCATGTCGAGCCTGGAACTGACCGGTCATGCCGTCGGCGAGGCCATCATGGCGACCCGGCGGGGCATTACCCCACCGCCGGGCAGAATCACGCGCATCGAGGCCATGCGCACCGTCTACGACCGGCAGCAGATGGCGCGATGGGGATATGAAGAGGAGCGGCTGCCGCCCGGCGCGATTGTCGTCAACCGCCCTCCTCCCGACCTGATCAGCCGGTATCGCTGGCATCTGATGACGATCGCCACGGCGGCGACCTTGCTTATCGCCGCGGCGATACTTCTCGTCGGCGCCCTCCATGCCCGTAAGAGCGCCGTGGCCGCCGTGGTGGCGGAGGAACAGGCGGCGCTGGCCGAACGGGTCCGCGAGCGCACGGCGGAACTGGAAGAGGTCAACTCCCGGCTTGAAGCCCTCTCCGCCACCGACAGCCTGACCGGACTGGCCAACCGGCGACGGTTCGACGAAGCTCTGGCCGCCGAATGGACACGCGCCGCCCGCAGCCGGCAACCGCTGGCCCTCGTCATGCTCGACGTCGATCATTTCAAGAAATTCAACGACCGTTACGGCCACCAGGCCGGCGACGACTGCCTGAAAAGCATCGCCACCACCCTGCGGAGCGGCGCCCAGCGTCCCGGCGATCTGGCCGCCCGTTATGGCGGCGAGGAATTCGTGTTGATCCTGCCCAACACCGATGCCGAACACGCCCGCGTCCTGGCGGAAATGCTTCGGAAAACGGTAGCCGGCCTCGGGGTGCGGCACCAGGACAGCCCCGAGGGCAAGGTCACCGCCAGCATCGGAGCCGCCATCACCGTCCCCATCGGCGACAGCGACCATGGGCGACAAGAGCTGCTGCATCTGGCCGACAAGGCGCTCTATCGCGCCAAGCATGCCGGTCGCAATCGGGTCGAGGTGGGATAGCGTTGCCGTCAGCGGCGACTGGGCAGCATGCGCCGCAGAATATCGTCCTTGAGGACGAAGTGATGGCGGAGCGCCGCGATGACGTGGCCGGCGAGAACCACCGCCAGCACCCAACCCAGCACCTCGTGCCCCGCCTTGAAGATATCGCGGAGCGCTTCGTTCTTGGCGACGAAGACCGGCAGCACCAGACCGAACACCGAAACCGGGCGCCCGCCGCTTTGCGACATCAGGACGCCATCAATCGGAATAAGCAGCATCAACACATAGAGCGCGGCGTGACCGGCATGCGCCAACCACTGCTCGAAGGGCGGCATGGTCACCGGCAGCGACGGCCGCGGCCGGGTCAGCCGCCAAACCAGCCGGGCCACCGCCAGCACCAGAACGATTACTCCCACCGCCTTGTGCAGCATCACCACCTCGGTGCGCCCCGGCCCCTTGGGAATCAAATCGATGACATGCCCAACACCCCATAAGCCGATGATGGCAAACGCCATGGCCCAATGAAGGATGATAGCGACCATATTATAGCGGTCGACGGCAGACTTGGTCATCGTGGACATTCTCCAACGGCATTCGGGAGATTGGAAGGGAAGTTTAGCACGATTCCATCGCCGTGTTTCAACCGAGGTCGTTGACATCGGCGCATCAATGCCTAGGCTCGGGCAACGGGATGGTAACTCCTGGGGGGGCCTTGGCATGCAGCAGCTTGGACGGCGCGTGGCGCGGCTGGCGGTGATCATGGGCGCGATCGCCGGCACGGCCGCATGCGACAGCGACCGCCTGGTCGGCGTGGCGCCACCGGCGGCGGCATGGCCGGCGCCGGTGGCCCAGGACGGTGCCGGACGTCCTCCCGCCCCGCCAACCATCACGGTGGAAGTACCCGCCGCCATCGCCGACGATCCCGAAGCCCAACGCTTTCTGCTGCTGCGCGATCTGGTCAACCGCGGGCTGGCCACACCGGAGGACGCCACCCAACGCCGGGGCGCCAATCTCGGCGCACTGCTGCCCTATGCGGCGCCGCCGCCGGCCGCCGGCCTGGCGCGGCGGTTGCCGCTCGACGACATCGCCAACCAGTTGGCGCGATTGGCGGCGACGCCCGATGGCCCCGCCTCGTCGATTGCCGCCGAACGCGGCTTCCTGATGGAATCGCTGCTGCCGGCGGCACCCAAAATCCGGGCCGCCGCGGCTCGCCCCGATGCGGACGCACTGGCGACCGGGCGGCGGCGGATCGGCACCCTGGCCGGGCTTGATCTAGTCAGCGCCGACGAATACCAGCGGGAGATGACCGCCATCGATCAGGGCGAGCAGCGTCTGGCCAACGCACCGCCGCCGCCGCCGGCACCACCACCGCCGCCGCCAAAGAAGAAGCCGAAAAAGAAGAACGCAAGCGCCGGCCTCAAGCCCGGCGACACGCCGGGCGGCGCCATCCCCGCCACCGGCAAGGGCCCCATCGGCCTTCACCTGCTGTCCATGGCCTCGGACACCATGACCGACAAGGCGGTGGCAGCGCTCAAGAAGGAATATCCCGAATTGGAGGCGCTGGCGTTCAAGACGGTGAAGACAGATATTCCCGATCTCGGCACGACCTACCGATTGCTCGCCGGCCCGTTGCCCTCGGCCGAGGCCGAACAACTGTGCCGCGCCCTCAGGACCAAGGGCCAGTCCTGCGCCCTGACCAATTATTGAAACCCCGCGGCGTCCCGCGGGTCAGGCCGTCTCGATATCCAGAGTGTCGACCAGAAGACCCTTGAAGATGGCGCGCGCGACCGCGTGAGCCCGGGTGGAGGCGTCAAGTTTCTTCATGGTGTTGAGGATATGAAAATTGACCCCGCCGACGGAAATGTTGAGATGACGGGCAATTTCCTTACTGCTTTTGCCACACGCGATCAATTGCAGAACGTCCCGTTCGCGTTCCGTCAATAATTCCTGTCGATTGTAAACGACCACTGTTCCGGCACCATCAAAGTCCCAGGTTAACTGTGGTAGAATAGTTTCCATAAGTTACATCGATCAAGCCACATATCCCCACCTAGCAATTCAACTAGGCAGGGATATTTTAAGGCTATCATAGTGTTCCTGCATCGCCAGCCAGAACGACATATGGCTTGAGTCCGATCCCGCGCAGCAGAAAACACCATGACTATGGCTCAGGTCACGCGGACGCCTTGCAGGAATCGCTCGACCATGGCTTTCAACTGGGCAGTCTCACGCGACAGCGACTGCGCCGACGACAACACTTGGCCGGCGACAGTTCCCGTCTCGCCGGCGGCCTGGGTAACGCCGCCGATATTGTGCGAAACCTCCTGGGCACCGGCCGCCGCCACCTGCACGTTCCGGGCGATTTCGGCGGTGGCCGCCCCCTGCTCCTCCACCGCCGAGGCGATGGCGCCGGCGATCTGATTGATTTCCTCGATGCGCCTGACGATACCGGCGATGGCCGACACCGCCTCGGCGGTTGCCTGCTGCACCGCGCCGATCTGGGCGCTGATCTCTTCTGTCGCCTTGGAGGTCTGGTTGGCCAGCCCCTTGACCTCGTTGGCGACCACGGCGAAGCCCTTGCCGGCCTCTCCGGCCCGTGCCGCCTCGATGGTGGCGTTGAGCGCCAGCAGGTTGGTCTGGGCGGCGATGTCGTTGATCAACTGCACCACGTCGCCGATGCGCGCCGAACTTTCCGCCAGCCCCTGGACGGTCTGGTTGGTGCGGCTGGCCTCGGCGGCGGCGGCGGACGACGTCTCGGACGATTGCGCGACCTGACGCCCGATCTCGGCGATCGAGGCGGAAAGCTCCTCGGCGGCGCTGGCCACCGCCTGGGCGCTGACGGTGGATTGCTCGGCCGCCTGGGCGACGGTCGCCGCCTCGCGATTGGTCTGCGCCGCGTTGGCGGTCATGGCCTGCGCCATGGCTTCCATTTCGGACGCGGCACCGGAAACCACACCGATGATCCCGGTGACGCCGTGATCGAATTCCTGGCAGAGCTGATCGACATGCTGGCCGTGCCGGGCCTTGGCGGCCTGCTCGTCCCGCTGGGCGGCGGCGATCCGTTCGGATCGGATCATGTTCTCCTTGAACACCTCCAGCGCCCCGGCCATACGGCCGACCTCGTCCTGGCGATCCACATGCGGTACCGCCACCGCCATGTCGCCCGACGCCAGCCCGGTCATCGCCCCGGTCATCCGGATCAGGGGATCGCTGACCATGCGGCCGAACGAGAAATGAACCCCGGCGATGATCGCCAGGCCGACCACGACGGAAATCAGGATAATGACCCCCTGCACCCGGCGCAGATCAGCCTTGTCGGCCTCGACCGACAGACTGGACGAAAACACGCCCAGAACGTCGCCCTTCTCCTGGTCCATCAGGCGGGTGTGGCAGGCGGCGCAACTGGCGGCCTCGGTGCCGGAGCTTACCCCCAGTACGATGGGCAGGCTGAAGCGATAGCTGTTCCCGACGAACCGGCCGACCGGCTGGCCGGTGCGCAGCGCTTCCTCGTCGATGGCGTCCTGCGCCACCTTCGGCGGCCGCGACGGGTCCTTCGACTTCATGAAGTCGATGACCTTGTCGGGCCACACGCTCCACAGCTTGCCGGGATAATCCTTGTTGCGACTGGTAAACCAGTCGTTGAATACCGTCACCGCCACGTTGGCGGTGTCGTCACGGCGCTTGTCCATGGAACTCAGCACCAGGGCATGAAGCGATTGCAGCTCGTTCTCGGAAAAACGCCGCATCCTGGCTTCCATCTGCCGCGCTTCGTACCAGTCGAAAGCGAGAACAGTCAGTACCGCAAGAAATACCGTAGCCATGCTGGCGAAGACGATGTAGCGGGTCTGAAGGCCACGGCTATTCCACCAATCAAGCATCTGTTCAGCTCCGGCGCACCAACACCTCAGGATCAGCCCAGTCCCAGACCCCAGACGCCGAGAATAACCGCATCCCAAAAATTTTGCTAACGTCTTCACGTCTTCGCGTCGTCCCGCCGCCGGCGCGCGCGCCTCCCGCAGCCATCGCGGGCAAATTTCGCCGAACCCGGTCGATTATTGGTGTGGACTCCGACCAGCGCCGATGATATTGAATATGCAAGTCCCTGGACCTCATTGAGGCCGGGGATTTTTTTTGCCCGGGAGAGCTCAAGCGATGGCCGACGACATCAACACCCCCTCGAACAGTGATCAGCCCGCCGGTTCGGCGAACGCGCAGCAGGCGCTCGACGATCTGACGGTACTGCACAACATCGAGAATCAAAGCCTGGGCGATGCGCGCCTCAACATCGCGCGGCCGACCGATGTTTCGGACACCTCGCTGGGTAATCTGGCCAACGTGCAGCAGGGCTCGACCGGCGCGCCGCAGGTGCAGTCGCTGGGTGCCGTCACCAGCGGCGTCAACATCGCGCTCGACGTGGCGATCGAAAGCACCCGAAACGGTACCGTGGCGCCGCCGGAACTGGGCACCTCTCCCGCCCCCATCGATGAAAGCCTGGCCAATGTCAGCGTCACCGCCACCGGGGCCACACCGCTGAACGTGCAGGAACTGCCCAACCTGGCGCAGCCCGACGAGACCTTCAAGCCGCAGGAACCGGCGCTCGGCCAGCCGGTCGGCGCCGCCGCGCCGACCGGATCGGTATCGGGCTATGGCGTCCAGGCCGCCGCCGCCGCGCCGACAGCCGCCGGAACTTCGAGCATCACTCTGGACCAGACCCAGGCGGTCAATCACGACCCGACACTGACGGTCGATGGCACCAATTCGGGTCACGGCATCATCAGCGGCACCATCGGCTTCAGTGACCCTGACGGCGATGGCGTGTCCATCAGTCTGGTCGGCGCCGACAGGGGCGTACTGACGGTGACCGACGCCAACGGCAACCCCGCCGGCACGGTGACGCTATCGGCGGACGGCCATTCCTACACCTTCACCCCGCTGGACAACTGGCAGGGCGGCGAGAAGGTTTCATTCCAGATCGAAGCCAGTGATGGTCGCGGCGGTACCGCCTTCCAGACCATCAACCTGACCGAGGTCGATACCGCTCCGACCCTTGACGCCAGCGGCAAATCCGGCCACGGATCCATCACCGGCGCCATCACCACCGGCGATAGCGATGGCGATGCCGTCACCACCTCCCTGGTCGGCGCCGACAACGGCGTGCTGACGGTAACCGACGCCAACGGCCATGCCGCCGGCACGGTGACGCTGTCGGCCGATGGCGGCAGCTATACCTTCACCCCCAATGCCGACTGGCAGGGCGGCGAGAAGGTTTCGTTCCAGGTCCAGGCCAGCGACGGCCACGGCGGTATGGCCACCCAGACCATCAACCTGACCGAGACCAATGCCGGACCGACCCTTGACGCCAGCAGCACCTCCGGCCACGGATCCATCACCGGCGCCATCACCACCGGCGATAGCGATGGCGATGCCGTCACCACCACTCTGGTCGGCGCCGACAACGGCGTGCTGACGGTGACCGACGCCAACGGCCATGCCGCCGGCACGGTGACGCTGTCGGCCGATGGCGGCAGCTATACCTTCACCCCCAATGCCGACTGGCA
>CAIUSV010000049.1 GCA_903901915.1 uncultured Rhodospirillaceae bacterium
ACCAGAATCTCTCGACCGGTCGGCGTCAGAACGGCATTCTGGTGGATGCCCATTCGATCTCTCCCTGGATAGCCAAAGTCTCGCAACTTCAGCTTCCTCGCTTCAGATCGAGTGGGCAACCTCCTGAGACTTCACATCTAGAGTATCAGCTTCAAGCTGAACTCTAGAATTCTGGTTGTACGAAAAAGCTGCGCTTTTTCATGGCTCAAACGCCGCTCCGGCTCAAGAGTTTCCCGATTTTCCGTTTCAGCTTAAATGCGGGAAACTCTAATTGGCCATCGCCATTTGGCCCGGCAGGGCACGGCCCAGGCGGGCGCGGTCGAGGCCGTTCAGATCGTTACGCCGGATCAGCGAGCGAATGGTGCTGACATAAGCGTCGCCCCGCTCGGAATAGCTTCGCAGCGACGCGGCCAGGGCGTGGCCGTCGGGGGCGAGGCCGCGGGCGCGGGCCTGGGCACGGGCGCGGCGCAGTTCGTCGTAGGCCTTGTGGGTATTGAGGTTGTGGACATAGGCCCGCACCGCCTCGTACAGCGTGCCGAAATTGCGCATGGCGGTTTCGTCGGCGCCGACTTCGACGGTGTGGCCGAACAGGTTCTGGCTGCGGCGCACCAGCTTGGAGGTGCCCCAGCCCGATTCCTCGGCCGATTGGGCCAGCGCCAGTGACGGCGGCACCACATCGACGCGGATCAGCAGTTTGCGCAGGTTGCCGTCCTCGACCTCGTAGCGCTTGGCCAGTCCGGACAGCCAGACGTCGTCGCGGACGGGCAGCAATTGCCCGGCCATCTTGCGGGCGGCGATGTCGAGCAGGCGGGCGCGGTCGGCGGCGATCTCCTCGTCCACCGCCAGCACCAGCGGCAGCATGACGCGCAGGAACACCGCCTTTTTGGTGTCGATGTCGGGAAGTTCGTCGAGATCGCCGGGCACCTGGGTCAGGAACAGCGGCGGCACCTCGACGACACCGTCGCGGACGTTGTCCAGGCGATAGCCCATGCGCTGGAAGGCGCGATCGAGCCGGGCGGCGCTGGCGGTGTCGGCGCGACTCAGGGCCGAGGTTTCCGCCACCGACGGTGCCGGGCGCGGGGAAACCTGAACCGGCGGACGGGCGCCCTTCAGAGCCATCGTATAGAGCCCGCCCACCCCGCCGATGACGGCGACAAGACTGACGGCGCGGAATAGTCTGGATCCGATCGACCCGGCTGCCATGCGGCCCACCTCACTTTTGTTGCAGTGCAATATCCTGTGGACAAGGTACCGGCTCGCCCCGCCCATTGCAACCAAAAACGCCCCCCGACGAGAACAAAAAGAAAACGCACCCTGGGGCGGTTACCCAGGGTGCGTTGGAAATTAAAGCGATTTCAGTGGGTTAATCGACCGACTGCACCGCCATTACCTCGGGGACGTAATATTTCAGCATGTTCTCGATGCCGTGCTTCAGGGTGGCGCTGGAGCTGGGGCAGCCGGAACAGGCGCCCTGGAGGTGCAGATAGACGATGCCGTCCTCGAAGCTGCGGAAGATGATGTCGCCGCCGTCCTGGGCCACCGCCGGGCGCACCCGGGTTTCGATCAGTTCCTTGATCTGCATGACGATGCCGTCGTCGCTGCCGGTGGAAGCCTGGTCCTCGGCGCCCAGATCGACCACCGGCTGGCCGGAGGCGAAATGGTCCATGATGGCGGCCAGCACCTGGGGCTTGACCACCTGCCAGTCGCTGCCGTCGGTCTTGGCCACGGTGATGAAATCCGAGCCGAGAAACACGCCGGTGACGCCGTCGATGGCGAACAGCCGGGTGGCGAGTGGCGAGCGGGCGGCGCCGGTGGCGTCGGTGAAATCGGCGGTCCCCCGGCCCATGACGTCGATGCCGGGCAGGAACTTGAGGGTCGCGGGATTGGGAGTCGGTTCGGTCTGGATGAACATGGCGGTCCTTATGGTCGAGCGCTTGAACTCAGCTCAAGTAGATGGACATCGCCCCCGCCCGAGTCAAGCGGTTGTGACGTCGCTTTCCGGGCAACGGCAAACGGGGCGCGGCGACCATGCCCGTCGAGGGGGCCGACAACGCGGGGCTCCTAGGTAATGGCGTCGATCTGCCCATCGGTCAGGCTGCCGGGGACGATGGTTACCGGCACCCGCAGCCGGCCGACATACTTGCCGGTGAGGGCGGTGACCAGCGGTCCCGGACCACCGGGGCCGGGATCGGCGGCCAGCACCAGAACCGAAATCGAGGGTTCTTCGGCGATCACGCCCAGCAGTTCCTCGCGCGGCTTGCCTTCGCGGACATAGAGTACCGGCAGATGGCCGGAAACGGCATTGACCTCGCCCGCCAGACGATCGAGCAGGTCCTCGGCGTCCTGGCGGGCCTCGGCCCGCATTAGTTCGCCGATGGTGGCGAAGTGCTGCGGTTCGGCCGGCTCGATCACCCGAAGCAGCGCTACCCGGCCGCCCGAGGACCGCGCCCGCCGGCAGGCGAAGCGAAGCGCCGCCCGCATCTCGGGCGAGTCGTCGACCACCACCAGAAAGACGCGGGCAGGTGGCATGGCGTGGACTCCCTCAGACTTTCCTGAACGCCACGGCGGCGGTCCAGCCGCCGGCGGCGGCGAGCAGGATGGCGATGATACCGTAGATGGCGGCGTGGCTATGGGCGAAATCGTATATAGCGGCGCCGACCCCCGCCTTGCGGACGGTCAACGGCGTGGTGCGGAAGCTGATTACCTTGCCGTTGGCGATCAGGTAGACCTCGACCGCGTAGGTTCCCACCGGCACGTTGGCGGGAAAGTGGACGTCGGTACGGAACAGCCGGTGGCTCAACATGCCGATGTCGTAGACATGGTCGCCGTAAAGGCCGCGCTGTTGCATCAGCCGCAGCAGCGCCCGGCGAAAGGCGCCGGAATCGCCACCCGGCTCCTTGACCCGCACGGCGAGGTCGAGATGGTCCAGGCCGATCTGATGGCGTCGCAGGATCGCGGGTGGTGCCACTTCATCCAGCGGCCGGGTCGCCGCCACCCGGTAGAACGAGGGGGCGTCATCGATCAACGCGGCGCCGGAATTGACCCAGATGCCGCCGCTGCGCGCCTTGTGCCGCAGCGTCTCGCTCCGCTTCGGGCCGCGCACCACCACTACCACGTCGCCGGCCTTGCCGCCGTCCAGTTCCTCGATGGCGCCGAACAGCAGCAGGTCGGTGCCGGCGAAGCCGGTGGTGATGGCGATAAGATGACTGGACAGATCGGCCACCAGCGGCTCGACCGCCCAGGCCGCCCGACCGCACAGCAGCGACAGCGCGACGACGGCGACCGCCGGCAGAAGGCTGCCGCGGCGCCGTCCCGCCACCATCAGCGCAGCGCCGTCAGCAGTTCGGCCGCCTGCATCCGTGCCCGTAGCGCCAGATAGCCCTGCGACGCCAGATGGTTGGGCAGGAACGACGAGTCCGGAACGGCGCTCCACACCATCCACGGCCGCAGGCGGGCGGCGGCGGCCAGTTGCTCGACCATGCGGCCCCAGGCTTCGGCCTGATGGCGGTCGGCCAACACCTTGTCGAAGTCGCGGCCCAATTCGCGCAGCACGATGGACTGGGCGTAAAGCCGGCCCTTGTTGCCGTAGAACACCCCATCGACGGTGAAATCCAGCAGAACCGAGCGGCCCTCGGCGAGATGGTGGTCGATGGCGCCGGTGACGTCGTCGAGGTCGCGCAACAGCGCCTCCAGCACCGCCGCCAGCGCCGGCGCGCCGCGATCGAAGCCGGAGCTGCCGGCGGCGACGTGGTCGTTGTAGCGATCAAGCGAGCGTTGGGCGTTGCGGTACTGCTTCTCGGCCGAGGCGGTGGGCAGCCACGAGGTCCGGGTGTCGAACTTCCACACCGTGCCGGGATATTTCAGCAGGCCGGCGGCGTGGTTGAGGTCGATGTCGGGGCCGTTGACGCCCGAACCGGCCCCCTTATCCCCCGCCAGGGCGGCGCTGAGGCGCGCCAAACCGCCGACCAGCCCGAGCTGGAACGCCGGCATGTCGCGGAGCCAGCCGCCGGGCAGGAAGAACGGATCGTTGGCCCGCCACTTGTTGACGTCCAGTTCGCGCCCGATCAGCGCCGCCGCTGCGGCGACGCCGCGCGACTTGCCCGCCGCCACGGTGCCGGGACCGAACTCGGGGTTGTCGTCGATCTTGGCGATGATCAGCATCGCCACCGGGAAGACCAGCAGCACCACCACCGCCAGCGCCCACAGGACGAAACGGCGCGACGGGTGGCGCAACACCGCCGCCAGCGCCGACAGCGCGGCGGCCAGGACGTTCAGCGCGGTTTCGACGGTCGGGCGGGTCACGGCCGGAGGAACCCGACGATGTCATAGACCTCCTTGAGGATCGGTCGGGCGATGGCGTCGGCGCGGTCGGCGCCCGAGCGCAGCACCGCGTCGATATGGCCGGGGTCGGCCATCAGCCGCTTCATCTCGGCATTGATCGGCCCCAGCACCGACACCGCCAGATCGACCAGGTCCTTCTTGAATTCCGAGAATTGCCGGCCGGCGAACTGGGAGACCACCTCGGCCTTCTCCTTGTCCGACAGCGCGGCGTAGATGCCCAACAGGTTCGACGCCTCGGGCCGGCCTTCCAGCCCGTCGAGGGTGGCGGGCAGCGGCTCGAGGTCGGTCTTGGCCTTGCGGATCTTCAGCGCGATGGCGTCGGCATCGTCTTGCATGTTGATGCGCGAATAGTCGGATTCATCGGACTTGCTCATCTTCTTGGTGCCGTCGCGCAGGCTCATGATACGGGCGGCGGTGCCGAAGATCAGCGGTTCGGGCAGCGGGAAGAACTCGACGCCGTAGTCGCCGTTGAATTTCTGGGCGGTGTCGCGCGCCAGTTCCAGGTGCTGCTTCTGGTCCTCGCCCACCGGCACATGGGTGGCGCGGTAGGCCAGGATGTCGGCGCTCATCAGGTTGGGATAGGCGAACAGCCCGACCGAGGCGTTCTCCTTATGCTTGCCCGCCTTGTCCTTGAACTGGGTCATGCGGTTGAGCCAGCCCATGCGCGCGACGCAGTTGAAGATCCAGGCCAGTTGGGCGTGCGCCGGTACGGTGGACTGGTTGAAGACGATGTGCTTCGAGGCGTCGACGCCGGCGGCGATCATGCCGGCGGTCACCTCGCGGGTATTCCGGACCAGTTCCTTGGGGTCCTGCCACAGGGTGATGGCGTGCATGTCGACGATGCAGAAGATGCACTCGTACTCGTGCTGGAGCCGTACCCAGTTGCGGATGGCTCCCAGATAGTTGCCGAGATGAAGATTTCCGGTGGGCTGGACGCCGGAAAAAATGCGCTTCATGGCTGATCGTCACTCCGGGAAGGAACCGAACGCCTCTCGTATACCCGCCCGCCGCCATGGTCAAGAACGCCGCAGCATTCCTTTGATCTCGGCGAATTTCGCCGCGCCCAGCACATGGGCGGCGACGGCGAAGGCGACCAGGCCCGTCGCCACCATGGCCGCCAGCATCGCCACCGCCATCAACTGGCCCTGGGCCAGCGGCCACAGCAGGGTCTGGGCGCCCCACAGCGCCGCCGCCATCACCAGGGTGGCGGCGATCAGGCGCGGCGCCTTGGCGCGCAGGCGGGAATCGGTGGTGAAGAAGCCGCGGCGGCGCAGCAACACCGCCAGGACGGCGACGTTGAACCAGGCGGCGATGGCGGTGGACAGCGCCATGCCGACATGGGCCAGCGGCCCCGCCAGGGCGAGGTTGAGGCCGATGTTGAGCGCCATGGTGGCGCCGGCCACCCGCACCGGGGTGGCGGTATCCTCGCGGGCGAAGAAGCCCGGTGTCAGCACCTTGACCAGGACATAGGCCGGCAGGCCGGCGGCGAACGCCACCAGGGCGCTCGCGGTGGCGGCGGTCTCGGCGGGGCCGAAGCTGCCGCGCTCGAACAGCACCCGGATCACCGGCTGGGCGATGACCATCAGCGCCGCCGCCGCCGGCAGCGTCAGCAGCAACCCGACCTCCATCGCCCGGTTCTGGCTGGCCATCGCCGCCTCGGCCTCGCCGGCCTTCAACTGGCGCGACAGCAACGGCAGCAGGGCGGTGCCGATGGCGATGCCCACCACCCCCAGCGGCAACTGGTTCACCCGGTCGGCGTAGTTCAGGTAGCTGACGGCGCCGTCGGCCACCGTCGAGGCGATCATGGTGTTGATCACCAGATTGAGCTGATAGACCCCGGCGCCCACCGCCCCGGGAACGATGCGCCGGAACAGCAGCCGCACCTCCGGCGTCAGCTTCGGCCGCACCCAGCGCAGCCCCATGCCCGCCTTGCGCACCGAGAACACCAGCCAGGCGAACTGGGCGATGCCGGCGGCGAAGGTGCCCCAGGCCATGGCGTGGCCGGCGGTGGGGGTGAAGGGGACCAGCGCCCACAGTCCGGCCATGGACACCAGATTGAGCAGCACCGGCGTGCCGGCGGCGGCGGCGAAGCGACCCAGCGAGTTCAGCACCCCGGCCTGCAGCGAGGTCAGCGAGATGAACAGCAGATAGGGAAAGCAGATGCGCGAGAATTCGACCGCCAGCGTCATCTTGCCCGGTGTCGCCTCGAAGCCGGGAGCCAGGCCGTAGATCGCCCACGGCATCGCCAGTTCCATCGCCGCCACGAACACCGCCAGCGTCACCGCCAGCACCGCCAGGGCGCGCTCGGCGAACAACCGGGCCTCTTCCCGGCCCTCGGTGGTCAGCCGGCCGGTGAACAGCGGCACGAAGGCGGCGTTGAACGCGCCTTCGGCGAACAGCGAGCGGAACAGATTGGGAAAACGGAAGGCGACGAAAAAGGCGTCGGCCACCGATCCCGCCCCCAGGAAGTGGGCGATCATCATTTCGCGCAGCAGGCCGGTCACGCGCGAAGCCATGGTGAAGCCGCCGACGGTGGCGATGGAGCGGAACAGGCTCATGTCCGCCTTTGTAGCCGAGAAGCCGTCCGGGCGTAAGACCCCTGCCCCGATTTCGCCCGAAAGCCGCCATCGCCATGCCGGGTTGGGCGGCGATCATCATCGGGGTTTGGGGGATGCCGCATCCTAACCGTTGTTTTTTATTCGGATAATCGGCAACTTTAGGCATGTTTTATGGCCTATACCCTGGTGCGATATGATAAATGAATATGCAAAAAAGCTATTAATAAGTGTTGCCTCCACGATTATCGCGCTGGCGATGACGGGCGCTGCCGTGGCGCAACCCCTGGCCTGCAAGGGCCAAGGCGACGCAATGGAACTGCCATACGATTCGGCGGTGCCGGCGGGTTACGACCACGACCGCTTCGACACCGAGCCCAAAAGCCTGATGTTCCGTTACGGTCCTTTCGCCAGTTCCTACGAGACTGCCGCCGACGACCGCGCCGACTCGCCCTACAGGGGGGTGCCGAAATGGGTCGCCTACGAGATGCATGCCCTGTTGGGGCCGGGCGGGCGGCCGATCCATCCCCAGGGAGCCAAGCGGCCGGGCAAGTGGTACGAACTGCGCGAGACCGCCTTTCTGTGGGCCGACAAGCCCGAGGTATCGCGCCACGGCATCGATCCGTCCTATCGCGGTTTCGCCGCCGTGTGGAATCGCGGCCACATGGCGGCCCGCGCCCATGCCAACCGCATCTCGTGGCAGGAGGGCTGCAACACCCACGTCTTCGTCAACGCCCTGCCGCAATACGCCGACATGAACCAGGGCGACTGGCTGGCGCTGGAGAATTACGCCATCGCCGCCGCCAACAAGTACGGCAAGGTCTGGACCATCGCCGGCCCGGTGTTCGAGCCCGGCCGCGAGATCGATTTCATCGGCGCGCCGGGAACGGTGCCGGTGGCGATTCCCCATGCCCTGTTCAAGATCCTGGCCATCGAGGTGGGCGGCCGGGTCGAGGCCCGCGCCTTTCTCTTTCCCCAGGCCGACGAGGACCAGCGCGGTCTGTATCGCAAATGCGCCGGCACCCCCCAGGCCAGCTACGACCTGTCGGCGTATGCCACCACCGTTTCGGCGCTGGAGGTGGCCACCGGCCTGCGCTTTTTCCAGAAGCTGGCTCCGGCCGAGCGCCGGGCGCTGGATGTCCGCTCGGGCGCCGGGCCGTGGCCGGTGGAGACGCGCTTCTACGACGACCGCTGCGGTGGCCGGGGCGGTGGTGGCGAGGATGGCTGACCGGATGCCCGCTTCCGTGCTTTACTGCCCGCCGATGGAGGGTTGAACAAAAAGCAGGGGGCATCCCATGTGCGTCGAGCGGGCGAGTTGCATCGGTGATCTGGCGAAACAGGCGCATCGCCGTGTTCCCGCCTTCGCCTGGGGCTTTCTCGACGGTGGTTCGGGCGACGAGGGCGGCCTGCGGCGCAACCGCGAGCGCCTGGAGGCGGTGACGCTGAAGCCGCGCTTTTGCACCGGCGTGCAACCCGATACCTCGGCCGTCCTGTTTGGCCACCGCTATGCCCAGCCGTTCGGCACCGCCCCGGTGGGCATGGGCAACCTGCTGTGGCCGGGCGCCGATCTGGCCATTGCCGCCCAGGCCCGGGCCACCGGTGTTCCGGTGGTGATCAGCACGGTGGCTTCCACCACCATCGAGGCCATGGCCGCGGCCGCGGCCGGCAACGCCTGGTTCCAGCTTTATTACTCGCGCCGGCCCGACATCAACCGCGACCTGCTGCGCCGCGCCTGGGAGGCCGGCATCCGGGTGCTGGCGGTGACGGTGGATGTGCCGCTGGCCGGCGACCGCCGCCGCGACGTGCGCAACCGGTTCGTCCTGCCATTCCGGCCCGGCGTCCGTTTCGTGCTCGACGTGGCGACTCATCCCGCCTGGGCGCTGGCCACCCTGCGGGCGGGGTCGCCCGGTTTTCCCAATCTGGCGCCCTATGTCGGCGAGGTCGATGGCCAGACCCTGGCCGGCTTCATCACCTCGCAGATCAAGGACGACCTGACCTGGGACGACATTCGCGGCCTGCGCCAGATGTGGCAGGGCAAGCTGCTGGTCAAGGGCCTGCTCGCTCCCGAGGACGCCGCCCGCGCCCTGGATGCCGGCGCCGACGGCGTGTGGGTGTCCAACCATGGTGGCCGCCAGCTTGATGCCGCCCCCGCCGCCATCGATGCCCTGGCCGCCATCCGTGCCGAAGTCGGCGGCGATGCCGTGGTGGTGATGGATGGCGGTATCCGTTCGGGCGAGGACATGGTGAGGGCGCGGGTGATGGGCGCCGATTTCGTGTTCGGCGGCCGTGCGTTCTATTACGGCGCGGCGGCCGGTGGCGCCGCCGGGGCGGCGCGGGCGGTCGAACTGCTGGCGGCCGACCTCCGGCGCACCCTGATTCAGATCGGCTGTCCGTCCTGGTCGGCGCTGGATCGGGGATGGCTGTGGCGCTGAGCCCGCCGCTTCGCCTGACCGATTTGGGCGATACCGCCTTCAATGTCGAGTTCGGCGACGGCATCGACCGCGCCACCAACGCCCGGGTGACCGCCCTGGCCGCCGCCATCCGCCATCGCCCGCCGGCCGGTCTGGTCGAGGTGGTTCCCACCTTCCGCTCGCTGCTGGTGTCCTATGATCCGCTGGCCACCTGTCGGGCGGTGATCGAGGCCGAGGTGATGGCCCTGGCGGCCGGATGCGACGAAGCCCCGGCGGCGACGGGGCGAAGCTGGCGCATTCCGGTGTGCTACGACGACGATCTCGGTCCCGATCTGGCCGAAATCCGCCGCGCGACCGGTCTGTCGCGGGCCGAGGTGATCGCGCTGCACGCCGGTACCGGCTATTTCGTCTACATGCTGGGTTTCATGCCGGGATTCGCCTATCTGGGCGATACCCCGCCGGCTTTGCGGCTGCCACGCCGCGATACTCCCAGGGTCAAGGTTCCCGCCGGCTCGGTGGCCATCGCCGACGCCATGGGCGCGGTCTATCCCTGGGACAGCCCCGGCGGCTGGCATCTGTTGGGGCGTACGCCGGCGGTGATGTTCGACCTGGGGCGCGATCCGCCGTCGCTGCTGGCGGCGGGCGATCGTGTCGCCTTCGTTCCCGTCGGCCGCGACGAGTACGAGGCGGCGTGCCGCGATCCCGGCCGGATGGCGCCCGCGCGCCTGCTGGTGGGGGATTGCTGAATGCCCGCCGGCCTTGAAGTCCTTCAACCCGGCCTGCATACCACGGTGCAGGATCTTGGCCGTTTCGGCTTCCAGGCGCTGGGGGTGCCGGTGGCCGGGGCGCTGGATTTCGTCGGCCTGCGTCTGGCCAATGCCCTGGTCGGCAACCGGCCGGGCGAGGCCTGCCTGGAAATCAGCTATTTCGGCCCGACGCTACGCGTGACGGTGCAAGCGGCGCGCATCGCCGTGTGCGGCCCGGCGCGGCTGTGGCGGACCGGCGCGAGCGGCGGCGAACCGGAGACGTTGGCGCCGGACCGGTCCCACCGGCTTGAACGCGGCGATGTCCTGGCGATCGGCGCGGTGTCGGGCGCCTCGGTGGCTTATCTGGCGGTGGCGGGCGGCTTCGATCTGGCCCCGCTGATGGGCAGCCTCTCCACCTATGTCCGTGCCGGGCTGGGGCCGCTGGGCGGCGGTCCGGTGACGGCCGGCGCTCTTTTGCCGTTGTGCGCGGGTGCCGCCGTGGATGGCGGCGCTCTGGCCCTGCCGGGACCGATGGATTACGGCGGTGGCCCGGTCCGGGTGGTGCCGGGGCCGCAGGCCGACGGTTTCACCGACGAGGCGATGGCGACCCTGCTGTCGGCGGACTATGTCGTCACCCGCGAGGCCGACCGCATGGGGTTGCGGCTGGAAGGCCCGCCGCTCGGCCACCGCCGCGGTGCCGACATCGTTTCCGACGGCGTGGTCAGCGGCTGTATCCAGGTTCCCGGAAACGGCAACCCGATCATTCTGCTGGCCGATCACCAGACCACCGGCGGCTATGCCAAGATCGCCACGGTGGTTTCGGCCGACCTGCCCCGAGTCGGTCGCATGGTGCCGGGAACCCGGCTGAGCTTCGCCGCGGTGTCGGTGGAACAGGCCGAAGCCTTGCGCCGGAGGCTGGAACTGGAGATCGCGCGGCAGGTCGGCGGCTTGCGCGCGGTCGACGCCGGGCTTGACCTGACGGCGCTGTATCGCGCCGATCTGGTGTCGGGCATGGTCGATGCCCTGAAAAACGATGACGGATGATAGTGCCATGACCCTTCAAATCAACCTGAATTCCGACCTGGGCGAAGCCTTCGGGGCGTGGCCCATGGGTGATGACGAGGCCATGCTTGATCTGGTCGCCACGGCCAACATCGCCTGCGGCTTCCATGCCGGCGACCCCCTGGTGATGACCCGCACCGTCCGTGCCGCCCTGGCCAAGGGGGTCGGCATCGGTGCCCATCCCGGCTATCCCGACCTTCAGGGCTTCGGC
The DNA here is from genome assembly GCA_903901915.1 of uncultured Rhodospirillaceae bacterium. Taxonomy (GTDB): domain Bacteria; phylum Pseudomonadota; class Alphaproteobacteria; order Rhodospirillales; family Magnetospirillaceae; genus Phaeospirillum. Next base: position 11,327 of record CAIUSV010000049.1, read on the forward strand.
CGCCGCCCCATGACCCTGTCGGCCGAGGAAATCGAGGCGATCATCGTCTATCAGGTCGGTGCCCTGGCCGGCATCGCCGGCGCCTGCGGCGGCCGGGTCGGTCACGTCAAGCCGCACGGCGCCCTGAACAATCTGGCGGCGGTGGACCACGATGCCGCACTGGCGGTGGCGCGGGCGGTGGCGCGGTCGGCCGGGGCGGCCGGTGGCGGGCTGGTCCTGCTGGCGCCCGCCGGGTCGGCCATGGTCGCCGCCGGGCGGGCGCTGGGCCTGACCGTCGCCGAAGAGGTCTATGCCGACCGCGCCTATGACGACGACGCTAATCTGGTGCCGCGCTCGCATCCCCGGGCGATGATCGGCGATGCCGCCGAAGCCGCCGCCAACGTGTTGCGGATGGTGAAGGCCGGAACCTTGCGGTCGATCAACGGCAAGGAGATCGCCTGCCGCGTCCAGTCGGTCTCGGTCCACGGCGACGATCCCGATGCCGTCGCCCTGGCGCGATCCCTGCGGGGAGGGCTGGCGGCCGCCGGGGTGGCGGTGGTGCCGTTGGCCGCCATGGTATAGGGAGTTCGGCAGCCCGCCCGTTGGCATTATCGGCTCCGCCGTGCTAGCGTGCCGCCGGTTCGAGACCCGGTCCGGAATGCCTCCGAGCTACGGTGCCGCCAATCACAGGACGTCCCCCTTGACCATCGCAAGCCTTCCCTCGGTCTGTCCCCACGACTGCGCCAGCGCCTGCGCCCTGACGGTGGAACGTCCGTCCGGCGAGCGCATCGGTCGGGTTCGCGGCGGTGCCATGCCCTATACCGACGGCATCGTCTGCGCCAAGGTCGCCCGTTATGCCGAGCGGGTCCATCATCCCGACCGGCTGACCCGGCCGTTGCGCCGGATCGGCGCCAAGGGCGAGGGGCGTTTCGAGCCGGTCTCGTGGGATGCGGCGCTGGACGAGGTCGCCGAACGGCTGTCGGCCGCCGCCGCCCGCCTGGGGCCGGAGGCGGTGTGGCCCTATTGCTATGCCGGCACCATGGGCCATGTGCAACTGTCGGGGCTCAACCGGCTGCGGCGGGTGATGGGCTACAGCGGTCAGCTGAAGACCATCTGCGCCGGGACCGCCGGGGCAGGCTGGGCGGCGGGGGTCGGGTTCAAGTGGGGCGTCGATCCGCGCGAGATCCCGGACTCCGACCTGATCGTGGTCTGGGGCTCCAACCCGGCCGCCACCCAGGTTCACCTGATGGGACTGATCGGCCGGGCGCGCAAGGGGCGCGGCGCCAAACTGGTGGTGATCGACCCGTGCCGCACCGCCACCGCCGACAAGGCCGATCTGCATCTGATGCCGCGTCCCGGCACCGATGGCGCCCTGGCGTGCGCGGTGATGCATGTGCTGTTTCGCGACGGTCTGGCCGACCGCGACTATCTGGCGCGCTACACCGATTGCCCCGAGCGGCTGGAACGCCACCTGGAGTCCCGCACTCCCGCCTGGGCGGCCGCCATCACCGGGCTGGAACCGTCCGAAATCGAGGCTTTCGCCCGGCTTTACGGCGGTGTCCGCAACAGTTATCTCCGCCTGGGATACGGCTTCACCCGCTCGCGCAATGGCGCCGCCAACCTGCACGCGGTCAGTTGCCTGCCGGCGGTGACCGGGGCATGGCGGCACCGGGGCGGCGGCGCGGTGCAAAGCACCAGCGGCCTATTCCCTCTGAGCCGGACCTTGCTGGACGGCCTCGATGGCCCCGAGTCCGGGGCGCGCATCCTCGATATGAGCCGTATCGGCCCGGTGCTGGCCGGCGACCCCCGCGACCTCGGCACCGGCCCCCAGGTCGCCGCCATGCTGGTGCAGAACTCCAATCCGGCGGCGGTGGCCCCCGACAGCGGCTTGGTGCGGCGGGGGTTGGCTCGTGACGACCTGTTTCTGGCGGTGCACGAACAGTTTCTCACCGCCACCGCCCGCTTCGCCGACATCGTGCTGCCCGCGACCACCAGCATGGAACATGCCGACCTTTACAGCAGCTACGGCCACACCTTTCTCCAGGTCGCCAAGCCGGTGATTCCGCCGGTCGGCGAGGCCCGCTCCAACCATCGGGTGGTTTGCGACCTGGCCCGCCGGCTGGGGGCGGTTCATCCCGGCTTCGACATGGACGAGTGGGAGATGATCGACCAGGTGCTGGCCGCCTCGGACCTGCCCGACGCCGAGACGTTGCATGCCAAGGGTTGGCTCGATATGGCCAAGCCGTTCGAGGACGCCCACTTCCTGTCCGGCTTCGGCTTCGACGACGGTCGCTTCCGCTTTGCCCCCGAGTGGGGGAATCCGGCGCTGCCGCCGCTGCCCGATCATTTCGCGGTGATCGACGAGGCCGATGCCGCCCATCCGTTCCGCCTGATCACGCCGCCGTCGCACCACTTCCTCAACACCAGCTTCACCGAGACGCCGTCCTCGCGCCGGCTGGCGGTCCGCCCCACCGCCCTGCTGCACCCCGAGCATTGCGCCGCCATGGGGCTGGCCGAGGGCGATGGCGTGCGTCTCGGCAACGCCAAGGGCTCGGTGGTGGTCCATCTGCGTCCCGACGACGGTATCGCCAGGGGCGTGGTCGCGGTCGAGGGGATCTGGCCGGACGAGTGCTTCGCCGAGGGGCGCGGTATCAATCACCTGACCAGCGCCGACGCCGCTCCGCCCGCCGGCGGCGCGGTCTTTCACGACACCAAGGTCTGGATCGAAAAGGAAATCCGATGACCCGGCGCGCCCACATCATCGTTGTCGGCAACGAGAAGGGAGGCACCGGCAAATCGACGGTGTCCATGCACCTGATCGTCAGTCTGCTCGAACAGGGCCTGTCGGTGGGCAGCATCGACATCGATGCCCGCCAGGCGACGCTGACCCGCTACATCCGTAACCGCGAGGCCCGCAAGGATCTGGCCGAACTGGGCCTGAAGCTGCCCGAGCATGTGGCGCTGCCGCCCACCCATGACCGGGGCGCCGACGAAGCCCGACTGGTCGAGACCTTCGAGCGCCTTGCCGCCCGCCATGACGTGGTGGTGATCGATACCCCCGGTTCCGACCACTACCTGTCGCTGCTCGGTCATTCCTTCGCCGACACCCTGGTGACACCGCTCAACGACAGCCTGATCGATCTGGACGTGCTGGCCCAGGTCGAGCCCGGCACCATGAAGATCCGACGCCCCAGCCATTATGCCGAGATGGTGTGGGAGACCAAGAAGGCCCGCGCCATGCGGGGCGAGAAGGCGGTGGTGGACTGGATCGTGCTGCGCAACCGGCTGTCGAACCTGGACGCCCGCAACAAGCGCGATATGGAAAAGCTGTTGGCCGAATTGGCCAAGCGGGTGGGTTTTCGCGTCATTCCCGGTCTGGGCGAGCGGGTGATCTATCGCTCGATGTTCCTGGAGGGGCTGACGCTGCTGGACCTGCGCCATAACATCCTGGGCTTCGAGTTCAACCTGAGCCACGTCGCCGCCCGCCAGGAGCTGCGTACCCTGGTCGAGGCCATCGGACTGGTCCGACCCTCGGGTCCGTGACAGGGTGGAAAATCCAAGCTAGTATCCCGGCCATGCTGACAAGTCTGCCCAATCTGCTGACGCTCTCGCGCATCGTGGTGATTCCGATGGTGGTCGGGCTGTTCTATATCGATGGTTCGTCCGCGCGCTGGCTGTCGTGTGCCCTGTTCATCGCCGCCGCCATCACCGATTGGTTCGACGGCTATGTGGCTCGGTCGCGCAATCAGGTTTCCACCTTCGGCCGTTTCCTCGACCCCATCGCCGACAAGCTGCTGGTGGTGGCGGTGCTGTTCATGATGGTGGCGTTCGACCGGCTCGGCCCGGTGTCGTTTCTGCCGGCGCTGGTGATCGTGCTGCGCGAGATCCTGGTGTCCGGTCTGCGCGAGTTCCTCGCCGAGGTTCGGGTCGGCCTTCCGGTCAGCCGGCTGGCCAAGTGGAAGACCGGCATCCAGATGATCGCCATTCCGGTGCTGCTGGTTGGTGATGCCGCCACCTTCATGCCGACCCGCCTGATCGGCGAGGCCGGATTGTGGGTTGCCGCGCTGCTGACCCTGGTGACCGGCTGGGATTATCTGCAATCGGGTATCCGCCACATTCGCGCCAACCCGGTGCCGCCGCCGAGTCCCCCGCCGTGAGGCTGTTCGGTGTCACCGGACGCTCGGGCAGCGGCAAGACCACTCTTTTGATCCGCCTGCTCCCCTGGTTGAGGGCGCGGGGGCTTACCATATCCACGGTCAAGCAGGCGCATGAGGGCTTTGACGTGGACAAGCCGGGCAAGGATTCGTACGAGCACCGGCAGGCCGGCGCCCGCGAGGTGATGATTGCCTCGGCGCGGCGTTGGGCGTTGATGCACGAGTACCGCGATCAGCCGGAACTCACCATGGACCAGTTGCTGGCGCGCATGACCCCGGTCGATCTGGTGCTGGTCGAGGGCTTTCGCCGTTGGGACCATCCCCGCATCGAGGTATGGCGTGCCCAGGTGGCGAAACCGCCGTGTTTCCCGGAAGATCCGCTGGTGACGGCGGTCGCCAGCGACGGCGCGGTGCCCGACTGTCCGCTGCCGGTGATGGCGCTGGACGACATCGCGGCCATCGGTCGCCTGATCGTGGAAAGGAGCGGGCTTTGAGCGAGGTGTCGGCTGAACGCGGGCGCTTTGCCGCCGGCGATGCGTTGATGCCCATCGATCGGGCGTTGGCCGAACTGGATGCCCGGCTGACGCCGGTAACGGGAATCGAAACCGTGCCGGTGCGCCAGGCGCTGTTTCGCATCCTGGCCGAGGATGTGACCGCGCCGGTCAACGTGCCGGGTCACGACAACTCGGCCATGGACGGGTGGGCATTCCGCCTCGCCGACCTGCCGTCCGACGGTCGCTTGCCGGTGGTGGGACGGGTGGCCGCCGGCCATCCTTTCGACGGCGACCTGCCCGCGGGCGGTGCCGTGCGCATCTTCACCGGCGCCCCGCTGCCGTCCGGGGCCGATACCGTGGCGATGCAAGAGGACTGCCGCGCCGAAGCTGACTGCGTCGTCTTGCCGACGACGCTGAAGCGGGGCGACAACACCCGCAAGGCCGGCGAGGATGTAGCCCTGGGCAGCATGGTGCTGGTTGCCGGTACCCGTCTGCGACCGCAGGAACTGGGGATCGCCGCCGCCGTCGGCCGTGCCGAACTGGCGGTGCGCCGGCCCCTGCGGGTGGCGGTATTCTCCACCGGCGACGAGGTGCGCGAACCGGGAACGGCACTGCCGCCGGGCTGCATCTTCGACACCAACCGCATCACCGCCGGCGCCCTGCTGCGGACCCTGGGCGCCGAGGTCTCCGACCTGGGCATCCTGCCCGACCGCCAGGACGTCATCCGCGCCGCCCTGCGCGAGGCGACGCAGGACCACGACATGATCCTGACCTCGGGTGGCGTCTCGCTCGGCGAGGAGGATCACGTCAAGGCCGCCGTCGCCGCCCTGGGCTCGCTTCATTTCTGGCGGTTGGCGATCAAGCCCGGCAAGCCGGTGGCGTTGGGCGAGGTCGCCGGCGTTCCCTTTGTCGGCCTGCCCGGCAATCCGGTGGCGGTGATGGTCACCTTCATGCTGATCGCGCGGCCGATGGCGTTGCGCCTGATGGGCGCCAGCGTCTCGCCGCCGCCGCGTTTTCCGGTGCAAGCCGGTTTCGCCTTCCGGCACCGGCCCGGCCGACGCGAATTTCCCCGCGCCCGGCTGGCTTGGGTGGATGGACGGTTGGTGGCGGAAAAATTTCCCTCGGACAGCTCCGGGGTTCTGACCTCCATGGTGTGGTCGGACGGGCTGCTGGAGATTGCCGAGGATGTGGGCGACATCGCTCCCGGCGACATCGTCGATTTCCTACCCTATGCCGAGATGATGCGATGAAGGTGCTGTACTTCGCCTGGCTGAGAAGCAAAACCGGCGTCGGCGAGGAAACCATCGACCCGCCGCCCGGGGTTGATACCGTCGCCGACCTGATCGCCCACCTCAGGGGCCGTTCGCCCGGCCATGCCGCCGCATTCGCGACGCTGGACGTGGTCCGTGTCGCCGTCAACCAGGACTATGGCGGCCTCGACACCCCGGTCAAGCCGGGGGACGAGGTGGCGTTCTTCCCGCCCGTCACCGGCGGCTGATTCCAAGATCCCGCTGATCGTGACCGATCAGCGGCACTTGGAGAAGTCGGGGGGGCGCTTGTCGCGGAAGGCGGCCACCGCCTCCTTGAGTTCGGGGCGCTTCAGGCACTGATCGAACAGGGCGGCCTCGCGGTCGAGCCGTGCCGCCATGGGTTCGGCCGGCGTGCGCATCAGCGCCTTGATCTTCAGCAGGGTGTCGCGCGGCTTGGCCGCCAGCTTGGCCGCCGCCGCCAGGGCGACGGGTTCGACCTCGTCATCGGCGATTACGGCGTTGATCAGCCCCACCGCCAGCGCGGTCTCGACGCCGAACGGCTCGCCCAGCATCAGCATCTCGGCGGCGCGGCGATGCCCGGCCAGCAGCGGCATGGTCATGCTGGAGCCGGCCTCGGGTACGATGCCGAGATTGATGAACGGCATGTGAAAGCGGGTCGCCGGCGCGGCGTAGACCAGATCGCAATGGGGCAGCATGGTGGCGCCGATGCCGATGGCCGCTCCCCGCACCGCCGCCACCACCGGCTTCCTGGCTCCGGCGACGGCACGGATGAAGCGATCCGCCGGCGAGCCGGTCAGCCGGTCCCAGGTCAGGAAATCGCCAAGATCATTGCCTGCGGAAAAATCGGTTCGGCTGCCGGCGAACAGCAGGACGCCGACCCCGTCGTCGGCCTCGGCCCCGGCGACGGCTTCGGCCAGACCGTCGTACATCTCGGCGATCAGCGCGTTCTTCTTGTCGGGCCGGTTCATGCGGATTAGCTGCACGCCGCCGTCCACATGGCTTTGAACCAGTTCGGTCATGGTCGTTCCCCTTCGCAAATCCGGTGCAGGGTGCCATGTTTCGCCGCGCAAAAAAATAGGCCCAACCGGAAAAACCGGTCGGGCCTTTAAAGTCAGCGCGGGCGGGGGCGAACCCCCGCGGTCTCGATCAATGCGTCAGTTGGCCTGACGGCGCAGGAAGGCGGGGATGTCCAGGTCTTCGCCTGCCCGGGGCGCCGTGGTTTCGCGGCGGGCTTCCATGCGCGGCGCCGGCGGTTCGGGAGTGCGGGCGGCAGGCGTCGGGGCCGAGGAGCGGCCGCGATTGACCAGCCGGTCGATCAGTCCGCCGACCCGCCGGGTTTCCGGCTGGGGCTGTGCCGCCAGGGCCGGGCCGGTATCGGCGATGTCGCTGACGGCACGGTGCATGGCGCTCATGTCGTGCCGGTCGGACGCGGCATAGCGTTGCTGCTGGGGATGGCCCAACGACGGCTCGGCCCGCACCTCGGGTTCGATCCGTTCCTGCTGCTCGGTCCGCATCTGGGGTTCGGGTCGCATCTGAGGTTCGGGGCGCATCTGGGGCTCGGGCTGGCGGATGTCCAACTCGGGCTCGCGCATTGTCCGCTGGGCGGTGGCGGCGGCGCCTTGATGGTGGGCCTGGTGATGCGGAGCCGCATGTGGGCGGGGCTGCATCGCCGCCGCCGGCATCTGGGGCTGGAGTTGGGGCTGCGCCGGGGCGACGGTGGCCGCGGGCTGTGGCCGGAAGGCGGGCTGTGGCGGCGCGGCTTGGGGTGCCGGTGCCTGGGCCGCTGCCGGCGGTGCCACGGTGGGGCGGGCGGCGGGCGGCTGATTGCCGACCAGCGAGATCACGGTGGGCCTCGCCTGGGTAGCGGCTTCATGGGCGATACCGGTGGCGACCACGGAAACCCGCATCTTGCCGTTCAGCTTCTCGTCGAAGGTCGAGCCGAAGATGATGTTGGCCTCGGGATCGACCTCGTCGCGGATACGGTTGGCGGCCTCGTCCACCTCGAACAGGGTCATGTCCATGCCGCCGGTGATGTTGATCAGCACCCCCTTGGCGCCCTTCATCGAGGTGTCGTCCAGCAGCGGATTGGAGATGGCGGCCTCGGCGGCGTCGGTGGCGCGCTTGTCGCCCTCGGCCTCGCCGGTGCCCATCATCGCCTTGCCCATCTCGCTCATCACGGTACGGATATCGGCGAAGTCCAGGTTGATCAGGCCGGGCATGATCATCAGGTCGGTAACGCCGCGCACGCCGGAATAGAGCACGTCGTCGGCCATCTTGAAGGCGTCGGCGAAGGTGGTGCGCTCGGTGGCGACGCGGAACAGGTTCTGATTGGGGATGATGATCAGGGTATCGACGAACTGCTGCAGTTCCTCGATGCCGGCCTCGGCGGTGCGCATGCGGTGCGCGCCCTCGAAGTGGAACGGCTTGGTCACCACGCCGACGGTCAGGATGCCCTGTTCGCGGGCGGCGCGGGCGATGACCGGGGCGGCGCCGGTGCCGGTGCCGCCGCCCATGCCGGCGGTGATGAACACCATGTTGGCCGAGCCGATCTGGGTCAGAATCTCGTCAAGGCTTTCCTCGGCGGCGGCGCGGCCGACATCGGGACGCGAACCGGCGCCCAGCCCCTGGGTGACCTGATTGCCCAGCTGGATGCGCCGTTCGGTACGGCTTTGGCCCAGCGATTGCGAATCGGTGTTGGCGACGATGAATTCGACGCCTTCAAGGCGGGACAGGATCATGTTGTTGACGGCATTGCCGCCGGCACCACCGACGCCGACGACGGTGATTCGAGGCTTGAGCTCCTGGTTGGCTCCTGGCAGGAAAGTCAGCATGTGAAGGTCCTCCGCGCTGTGTCGGGCCGCCTGACCGGCGGACCCTTGTTGAAACCTTGAAAAATCAGAAATTACGTTTCAGCCAGCTTCCCAGCCGGCCGAGGCTGCCGCCGCCCTCGTCGCCGCTTCGCCCCGACCGCCGCCCGCGCGTCGGCGCGGGAACGTGGATCAGGGCATAGCGGATCAGGCCGGCGCAGGTGGAAAAGGCGGGGCCGTTGGTGGCCTCGGGCAGTCCTTGCAGGCCGACCGGGCGCCCCAGCCTGACCTGCTTGTCCAGCACCAGTCCGGCGAGATCGCGCGCGCCCTGCATCTGGCTGGCGCCGCCGGTGAGCACCACCCGCCGCCCCGCCAGCTTGTCGAAGCCGCTCTGCTCCAGGTGGGAGCGCACCAGTTCAAAAGTCTCCTCGATGCGGGGCTGGATGATCTGCACCAGCATGGAGCGCGGCACCTGGTTGGAAGCGCCGTCCTCGTCCTCGCCGACCAGGGGCACCTTCAAGATCTCGCGGTCGTCCGACGGGCTGGGAATGGCGGAGCCGTACAGCGTCTTCATGCGCTCGGCATGGACCAGCGGCGTGGACAGGCCGCGGGCGATGTCGCTGGTGACATGGGCGCCACCCACCGGAATGACGTCGGTGTGAACCAGCTGCCCCCCCAGGAATACCGCGATCGAGGTGGTGCCGCCGCCCATGTCGATGCAGGTGACGCCCAGTTCACGCTCGTCATCCACCAGGCAGGCCAGTCCGGCGGCATAGGGGCTGACGACGCGGGCTTCGATGTCCAGATGGCAGCGGTTGACCACGGTGACGAGATTGCGCACCGGCCCCACCCCTGCCGAAATCACATGGATGGCGACGCCCAGGCGGTCGCCGTACATGCCGCGCGGGTCCTTGATGCCTTCGTTGCCGTCGATGGTGTAATCCACCGGAATGGCGTGGATCAGCTCGCGGTCGGCGCTTTCATGGTGGGCGCGGCCGTGGTCGAGCATGCGGCGGATGTCGGCCTCGTTGACCGGATGGCCGTTCATGGCGACTTCGACCTTGACGTTGGCCGAGCCGGGATGTCCGCCCGAGACGTTGATGGCCACCGTCCGCACCCGCTCGCCGGCCATCTCCTCGGCGGCGTCCACTGCGGCGCGGATCGAGGTTTCCAGCTCCTCCATGTCGACCACGGCGCCGTTGCGCATGCCGCGCGCCAACTGGTGGCCGATGCCGACGATACGGGGGGCGCCGTCGTCCTGGACGCGGGCGATGAAGCAGCACACCTTGGCGGTGCCCACGTCCAACCCGGCGATCAGTCCGTTGCGAGGCGCCATTTCAGTCCTCCTTCCTCGGTCCGGTGGCGGGGACGGTGGCGGCGGTCTGGCCGGAATCGCGTTCGGTCTTCAGCACCAGACGATCAGGCACCCTAAGATCGATCATGGTGATCTGCCGGGCGGTGAGGCCGCGATTCCCTTCCAGCTCGGCGAGGCGATGCCAGGCGGCCTCGGTATCGAGTTCGGGCAGCCGCGCCTCCAGGCCGCGCTCGACGTCGTCGAGCTTGAGATTCCAGCGGCGGTTGCCGACGCGGGTGGCGGCCTTGACCCGGGCGGCTAGGTCGGGTTCGGTGGCCAGCAGGGCGAACAGTTCATCGGTGCGCTGGGGCGCGCCGTCACCCACCACCAACGGCAGGTCCTCGAAGCCCTCGATGGCGCCGGGGATCTGGTGGCCGTCGCGATCGACCAGGACGAAGCGCCCCTCGGTCTGCCACAGCGCCACCGGCTGGCGCTCGGACAGCGACAGATGGATGGCGCCGGGCAGGCGGCGTTCGACGGCGGCGGCGCGCACGCTGGGCAGCGCCTCCAGCCGGGCCTTGGCGGCGTCGATGTCCAGCCCCAGGATGGCGTCGCCATAGCGGGCGGCCAATGCCGTCACGATCTGGTCGGTGGGGGTGCGGCGGCGTCCGGCCACGGTGATGTCGGCGATGCGCAGGCCCGCCTGGGCGGTACCGTCGAGAACGGCGGCGGTGGCGGCGCGGGCGAGGCGCTGCGGCGCGCCCGAGTACCACAGCACGGCACCGCTCACCAGAATGGCGGTGGCCAGCACGCCGCCGGCCGCCATCTTCTGCAACGGAGTGAAGTCCAAGCGCAGGCGCGACGGCTTGCGCTTGGGCTTGGCGCGCGGCGCGGTCGAGCGCGGCCGTTCGGCCGGGCCGTCGCGGCGCGGCCGCGCCACCCCGGGGCGGTCGTCGGCGGTGATGATGATATCGGTGGCGCTCAGCCGTCGCATCTGGCCTCCTCCACCATCCGGCGCACCAGCTCGGGAAAGCCGATCCCGGCATGGGCGGCGATTTCGGGAACCAGCGAGGTGGCGGTCATCCCCGGCTGGGTGTTGACCTCCAGCATCACCAGCCGGGGCTTGGCGCCGACGACGGTGTCGTCGTAGCGCAGATCGGCGCGCGACACTCCCCGGCAGCCCAACGCCCGGTGGGCGGCCACCGCCAGCCGGCAAGCCTCGGCGTAGTCCTCGGGCGGCAGCGGCGCCGGCATGACATGGCGCGATCCGCCGGGGGCATACTTGGCCTCGTAGTCGTAGAAGCCGCGTTCGGAGGTGATTTCCAGCACCCCCAGCGCCCGGTCGCCCATCACCGCCACCGTCAGCTCGCGGCCGGGGACGAACTCCTCGACCAACACCTCGTCGGACTCGAACGGCCAGTCGGCCAGCGGGGTGCGGTTGTCGCCGGCTTTCAGGATGTAGACCCCCACCGACGACCCCTCGTTGAGCGGCTTGACCACGTAGGGCAGCGGCAGCGGCGACGGCTCGCCCCGGCGCACCACCGCTCCGGCCGCCACCGGAATGCCGGCATCGGCGAACAGGCGGCGGGAAAACGCCTTGTCCATGGCCGCCGCCGAGGCCAGCAGGCCGGAATGGGTGTAGGGCAGCCCCAGCAGGTTCAGCACCCCCTGGACGCAGCCGTCCTCGCCGAAGCGGCCGTGCAGGGCGTTGAACACCACGTCGGGGCGGCTTTCGGTGACGAATTGCACCAACGCCGCCGGATCACGGCCGACATCGACCAGGGCAACGGCATAGCCTGCCTCCTCCAGCGCCTTGGCGGCGGCGGCTCCCGATCGCAACGACACCTCCCGCTCGGCCGAGGCGCCTCCCATCAGGACGGTGACGCGCTTGGCTTCGGCTCGCTCGCTCATGTTCTCACCCCGATGCGGCGGATTTCCCAATGGAGGTCGATGCCGCTGGTCTCATGCACCCGGCGGCGGACGTCCTCGCCCAGATCCTCGATGTCGGCGGCGGTGGCGCCGCCCAGGTTGAGCAGGAAGTTGCAATGCTTCTCCGACACCTGGGCGCCACCCCGGCGCAGGCCCCGGCAGCCGGCGGCGTCGATCAGCTTCCAGGCGCTGTGGCCCGGCGGATTGGCGAAGGTCGATCCGCCGGTGCGCACCCGGGTCGGTTGGGAGTCTTCGCGGGTGGCGCGGATCTCGGCCATGCGCGCGGCGATGGCCTTGGCGTCGCCCGGTCGGCCCTCAAGGGTGGCGGACAGGAAGATCAGGTCGTGGGGCAGCGCGCATTGGCGGTAGCCGAAGCCCAGTTCGGCCGGGTCGACGCCGCGGACATGGCCGGAGCGGTCCATCACCTCGGCGGCGACGACGATGTCCTTCATCTCGGCGCCAAAGGCACCGGCGTTCATGCGCAGCGCACCGCCGATGGTGCCGGGAATGCCCGACAGGAATTCCAGGCCGGCGATGCCATGGTCCCGCGCCACTCGCGCCACGGTAAGGTCAAGCGCCCCGGCGCCGGCGATGATGGCGGTTCCCGTCGCCTCGATGGCGGCGAACGGGCCGGTCGGCTTGATGACCACGCCGGGGATGCCGCCGTCGCGCACCAGCAGGTTGGAGCCAACCCCGATCACCGTCAGCGGCACCTCGGCCGGCAACCCGGCGAGAAAAGCCAGCAGGTCTTCCTGATCGGCGGGGCGGAACAGCACCTCGGCGGTACCGCCGACCCGAAACCAGGTGAACGGCGCCATGGCGGCGTCGAAGCTCATCCGTCCCCGTACCTTGGGCAGCGAATCCCGCCAGTCATGAGTGATGCGACGTGCCGCCATCATGTCTTGTCCTTCCCGTCCGCGCCTATCGCCGCCAGTTCGCCCGGCAGGGCGTGGGCCCAGCCGGTGATGTTGCCGGCGCCCAGGCAGACCACCATGTCGCCGGGCTTGGCGATGGATTTGACCAGCGCGGCCAACTGTCCGGGATCGGGCAGCGGCACCGCGTGGCGATGACCGTGGTCCTGCAGGCCCTTGACCAGACCGGCCTTGTCGATGCCGGGGATCGGGGCTTCGCCGGCGGCATAGACATCGGCGACGATCACCGTGTCGGCGTCGTTGAAGCAGGTGCAGAATTCGGCGAACAGGTTGGACAGGCGGGTGTAACGATGGGGCTGAACCACCGCGATCACCGAACCGGCGGTGGCGCTGCGCGCCGCTCTCAACACGGCGGCGATCTCCACCGGGTGGTGGCCGTAATCGTCGATCACCGTCACGCCGCCGACCTGGCCGGTGCGGGTGAAGCGGCGCTTGACCCCGGAGAACGATCCCAACGCCTTGCGGACCACGTCGTTGGCCAGGCCCAGTTCGATGGCCACCGCCACCGCGGCCAGCGAATTCAACACGTTGTGCTCGCCGTACATGGGCAGATGCAGGTCGTCGATCGTCCGCGTCTGCTCGGTGACCCGGTCGGTGACCACCACGTCATAGCGGGCGCCGTCGGCGCCGAAGCGGAGATTGGCGGCGCGGACCTGCGCCTGGGGGGAAAAACCATAGGTGACGATCTTGCGGTCGGGCACCTTGGCGATCAGCGCCTGGACCTCGGGATGGTCGATGCACAGGGCGGCGAAGCCATAGAACGGGATGTTCTCGACGAAGGTACGGAAGGCCTCGCGGAGACGGTCGAAAGTGCCGTAATGGTCCATGTGTTCGGGGTCGATGTTGGTCACCACCACGGCGGTCGACGGCAGTTTGATGAAACTGCCGTCGGATTCGTCGGCTTCGACCACCATCCAGTCGCTGGCGCCCAGGCGGGCGTTGGTGCCGTAGGCGTTGATGATGCCGCCGTTGATGACGGTGGGGTCCATGTGGGCGGCATCCATCAGCGCGGCGATCATGCTGGTGGTGGTGGTCTTGCCGTGGGTGCCGCCGATGGCGATGGCGTTCTTCAGCCGCATCAGCTCGGCCAGCATCTCGGCCCGGCGCACCACCGGCACCAGCTTGGATCGCGCCGCCAGCACTTCCGGGTTGTCGGGCTTGACCGCCGACGACACCACCACGACGCGGGCGTTGCCCAACGCCTCGGCGGCATGGCCGATATGAATCCGGATGCCCTTCTTGCGCAGGCGCTCGACGTTGTGGTTGTCGGCGATGTCACTGCCCTGGACCGTATAGCCCAGGTTATGCAGGATCTCGGCGATACCGGACATGCCGATGCCGCCGATGCCGACGAAATGGATGGTGCCGATGGAAAGCGGCATGGTCCGCATGGCGTCAGGTCCTCTTCTCGGCGGGGATCAGGCCGACCACCAGATCGGCCAGACGTCCCGCCGCATCGGCGCGACCGGCGCGGGCGGCGCAGAGCGCGGTGCGGCTCAGGGTTTCGGGATGGGCGAACAGGGAGTCCAGCCGCGCCGCCAGCGTATCGGCGGTGAATGCGTCTTGGGGCATCAGCCAGGCGCCGCCGCCATCCTCGACCGCATGGGCGTTGGCGGTCTGATGGTCGTCGATGGCGTGGGGATAGGGCACCAGGATGGCGGGACGGCCCAGCGCGGTCAGCTCGGCCACCGTCGAGGCACCGGCCCGGCCGATCACCAGATGGGCGGCAGCAAGGCGTTCGGGGACATCGGCGAAGAAGCTGTCCAGGGTGGCGGCGATGCCGGAGCCGTCATAGACGGCGCGCACCGCGTCCAAATCCTCGGGGCGGCACTGCTGGGCGATGCGGATCCGTCGGCGCAGGGGTTCGGGCAGGCGCGTCAGCGCCGCCGGCACCACCTCGGACAGCACCCGCGCCCCCTGGCTGCCGCCCAGCACCAGCAGGTCGATGGCGCCGTCGCCGTCCAGGGCGGGATAAGGCACGTCGCGCAGAGCGGCGATGGCGGCGCGCACCGGCATGCCGGTATGCACCAGTTTGGGGGTCAGACGGGGTTCCACATGGCTGACCTCGGCGAACGAGGTGGCGATGCGCCCGACCCGGCCGGCCATCAGCCGGTTGGCGCGGCCCAGAACCGCGTTCTGTTCGTGGATGGCGGTGGGAATGCCGGCCATCACCGCCGCGACCACCCCCGGTACCGAGGCGTAGCCGCCGAAGCCAACCACCACGGCGGGGGCGATGCGCCGGAGCAGGCCGCGCGCCTGGAAGATACCAAGCCCCAGCTCGACGGCGGCGCGCAGCGTCGCCAGCTTGCCGCGTCCGGCCAGTCCGCCCGCGGCGACGCGATGGGTGTCGAGCCGACCCAGGGTGCCGCCATAGGCGGCGCCGCGCCGGTCGGTCACCAATGCCAGGCGGTAGCCGCGTTCCAGCAGCGCGGCGGCCAGAGCCTCGGCGGGGAAGACATGGCCGCCGGTGCCACCCGCCGCCAGGGCGATCAAGGGCTGGGTGGAGAGGCTCATGCGTCCAGCCCCTCCCGTCCATAGCGGGTGCGGGTCAGCGCCAGCACCATGCCCATGCCCAAGGCCAGCGCCACCATGGACGAACCGCCATACGAGATGAATGGCAGCGTCATGCCCTTGGCCGGCATCAGCCGCAGTGTCGAGGCCATGTTGACGATGGCCTGAAGGCCGAACTGCACCAGCAGCCCGGCGGTGGCCAGCACCACGAACAGATTGTCCTCCTTGAGGATGCGCGAGAAGCCGCGCAGCACCACGAAGGCGAACAGCGCCACCACGAACAGGCAGAGCAGGACACCGAATTCCTCGCCGCCCACCGCCAGGATGAAATCGGTATGGGCGTCGGGCAGCACCAGCTTGACCCGGCCTTCGCCGGGACCCTTGCCGAACAGGCCGCCGTTCTTGAGGGCGTTGAGGGCGGTGGTCACCTGATAGCCGCCGTTGCCGGTCGGATCGAGGAACTTGTCCACCCGCGACGAGACGTGGGGGAAGATGTAATAGGCCGCCACCGCCCCCATGGGCGCCGCCAACCCCAATCCCAGCACGAACACCAGCGGCAGACCGGCCAGGAAGAACTGGGTGCCCCAGATGGCGGTCAGGATGGCGGTCTGGCCGACGTCGGGCTGGATCAGCAACAAAAGCGCGACCAGGGCAAAAAGCGCGAAGGCGACGAGGCGGCCGGGAAAGCCCGGCTCCAGCCGGGCCGAGGCGAACATCCAGGCGGACACCACCGCGAACATCGGCTTGACGAATTCGGAAGGCTGGATCGATACCCCGACGATGGTCAGCCAGCGCTTGGCGCCCTTGACTTCGGCCCCCAGCAGCGGCACCAGCACCAGCAGCGCCACCGCCCCCACCAGGCCGATCACCGCCAGCCGCCGCACCTTACGCGGCGTCAGCAACGACACCGCCAGCATGATCGCCAGCGACGGCACCAGGAACATGAACTGGCGCCGGACGAAGTGAAACGACTGCACGCCGATGCGTTCGGCCACCGCCGGGCTGGCCGCCATGGTCAACAGCGCGCCGACGCCGACCAGCAGAAACAGCGCCGCGATGGTCCAGCGGTCCACCGTCCACCACCAGCGGCCCAGCGTCGAGGTATCGGTGCGGCCGAAGGTGATGGTCATTGTTCAGCCCTCAAGCGCCGGGCGTTCGCTCCGCTCACGGGGCGTACCTCCGTGGCGGTTCCCTCGCGGGCCACTCCGGGGGCCTCGATGGCCCAGGGGCTAAGGATGGGCGCGGCCATCAGGCGAACCCCTTGACCAGATCGCGGAAGGTGTCGCCGCGATGCTCGAACGATTTGAACTGATCCCACGAGGCCGAGGCCGGCGACAACAGCACCACCGCACCGGGAATGGCGTCGGACACCGCCAGGCTGCGCGCCGCCGCCACCGCGTTGGCCAGGGTGCCCGAGCGGGTGTAGCGAACCTTGCCCTCCAGGGTGGCGGCGAAGGCGTCCGTCGCCTCGCCGATCAGGAAGGCGTGTTCGATGCGGCCGAAATTCTTCTCCAGCGCGGCGATGCCGCCTTCCTTGGCCTGACCGCCGAGAATCCAGTAGACGTGGTCGTAGCACACCAGCGCCTTTTCAACCGCGTCGGCGTTGGTGGCCTTGGAATCGTTGATCCAGGCGATGCCGTCGCTGACGGCGACCAACTCCTGGCGGTGGGCGAGGCCGGGGTAACTTTCCAGCGCCTTGACGATGGTCTTGGCGTCGATGCCCTCGGCCCGGGCGGCGGCGTAGGCGGCGCAGGCGTTCTGCCAGTTGTGGCGGCCGGGCAGGCGGGGGAAATCCTTCAGGTCGCAGACCCGCCGCCCTTGGTCCAGCAGCACGCCGTCGGGGGCGGAAACGCCGTTGTCCAGCGCCTTGTCCACCGACACCGGCACCACCCGCAGCCCCAGGCGCGACAGTTCGGCCGCCATGGCGCGGCAGGGACCGTCATCGACGCCGATCACCACCGCGCCGCCGGGGGTGACCAGATCGAACAGGCGGCGCTTGGCGGCGATATAGCCCGCCATGCCGCCATGACGGCCGAGATGGTCGGGAGTGATGTTGAGCAGGATGGCGACACCGACCTTCAGGCTTCGCACCAGTTCCAACTGATAGGACGACAGTTCCAGCACATAGCGGCCGTCGCCGGGCAGTTCGGGCAGGTCCAGCGCGGCGGTCCCCAGGTTGCCGCCGGCGGCGGCGGCGATGCCGGCGTGATCCAGCACATGGGCCAGCAGGGTGGTGGTGGTGGATTTGCCGTTGGTGCCGGTCACCGCCAGGACGCGCTGGTCGGGCTTGGCGCGGGCCAGCAGTTCGATGTCGCACACCACCGGTACCTTGGCGGCGGCGGCCTTCTCGGCCACCGGATGGGGCTGGGGGTGGGTGTGGGGAATGCCGGGGCTCCATACCACCAGTTCGGCCTTGGCCAGGTTGATCGCCATGGGATCGCCGATGGGAATGCCGGCCTCGGCGGCGATGCGCCGGGCGCCCTCGTTGTCGTCCCACGCCATCACCCCGGCGCCGCTGGCGAGCAGGGCCTTGGCGGTGGCGGTGCCGGAGCGGCCCAGACCCATCACCGCGACGCGCTTACCCTTGAGGAAAGAGACCGGGATCATGATCGCCTCACCGCAGCTTCAAGGTGGCAAGACCGGCCAGCGCCAGGATGGTGGCGATGATCCAGAAGCGGATGACCACGGTGGGTTCGGCCCAGCCCTTTTTTTCAAAGTGATGGTGCAGCGGCGCCATGCGGAACACCCTTTTCCCGGTCAGCTTGAACGAGGCGACCTGGACGATCACCGAGACCGTCTCCAGCACGAACAGGCCGCCGACGATGCCCAGCACCAGTTCGTGCTTGGTCACCACCGAGATCGCCCCCAGGGCGCCGCCCATGGCGAGGCTGCCGGTGTCGCCCATGAACACCATGGCCGGCGGGGCGTTGAACCACAGGAAGCCCAGCCCGGCGCCGACCAGCGCGCCGCAGAACACCGCCAGCTCGCCCGAGCCGCTGACGTAGTGGAGCTGAAGATAGTTGGCGAAGACGGCGTGGCCGACCACATAGGCGATGATGGCGAACACCCCCGATGCGATCATCACCGGCACGATGGCCAGCCCGTCGAGGCCGTCGGTCAGGTTCACCGCGTTGCCGGCGCCGACGATGATGAACACCGCGAACGGCAGATAAAGCCAGGACAGTTGCACCAGCACGGTCTTGAAGAACGGCAGCGCCAGCGCGCCGGCCAGCGGCTCGCGCTGCAGCGCCATCACCCAGGCGGCGGCCAGCAGGGCGATGGCGATTTCGGCCACCAGTTTGGTCTTGCCCGGCAGTCCCTTGGGATTCTTCTTCGAGACCTTGAGATAGTCGTCGAAGAAGCCGATCAGGCCATAGCCCAACGTCACCAACAGGACGATCCAGGTGTATTGCGAGCGCAGATCCGCCCACAGCAGGGTCGAGATCGACAGCGCGAACAGAATCAGGATGCCGCCCATGGTGGGCGTACCCTTCTTGGTCAGCAGATGGCTTTCCGGCCCGTCGGCGCGGATGGGCTGGCCCTGCTTCTGCCACTGGCGCAGCCAGGCGATGACCCGCGGTCCCAGCAGGAACGAGACGATCAGCGCCGTCAGTACCGCGCCGCCGGTCCTGAAGGTCAGGTACTTGAATAGATTGAAGACGCCGATCTGGTCCGCCAGCGGGTATAGGAGATTGTACAGCATCGCTTTCCTACGACCCCTCTGTCAGCGATTGAACCACCCGGCCCATGCGGCTGCCGGCCGAGCCCTTGACCATCACCACGTCGCCGGCCCGGACCGCCCGTCCCACCAGCGGCGCCAGCGCCTCGGAATTGGCGGCATGGCCGCCCCGGCGGGACTCGGGCAGGGCCCGGAACAGGTTTTCCATCAGCGGGCCGGCGGTGAACACGGTATCGATACCCCAGCTTTCCACCGCCTCGGCCAAAGTGGCGTGCAGCGCCGCCGAGCGGTCGCCCAGTTCCAGCATGTCGCCCAGCACGGCGATGCGCCGACCGCCCGCTTCCGGCCGGGCCGAGGCCAGGGTGGCAAGGGCGGCGCGCATGGAGACCGGCGAGGCGTTGTAGCTTTCGTCGATCAGCAGCAGGGTGCCGCCATCGACGGCGATGGCTCGGCGCTCGCCCCGGCCCTTGGGGGCGGACATGCCGGCCAGCGCCTCGGCGGCTGCGGCGGCGTCACCCCCCAGCGCCTGAACGATCAACAGCACCGCCAGCGAATTCATCGCCCAATGCAGGCCGGGGATGCCGATGCGGTACGACATCTCGCGGTCGCGCAGCAGCGTCAGCACGGCGGTGGCGTCGGGATCGATGCGGCAATCCATCAGTCTGGCCGACGATTCGATGTGATTGCCGAACGACAGGATGGAGCCCACCGCCGCCGCCCCGGCCGCCGCCGCCAGCCGGCGGAAGTGGGGGTTGTCGCGCGGCAGCACGACGGTCCCGGCAGGTTCCAGCCCGGCGAAGATCTCGGCCTTGGCGTCGGCGATCTCGTCGGTGGAGCCGAAGAACTCCATATGCACCGCCTCGACGGTGGTGATGGCCGCCACATGGGGCCGCACCAGCCGGGCAAGCGGCGTCAGTTCGCCGGCATGGTTCATGCCCAGCTCGAACACGGCGAAGCGGACGTCGCGCGGCATGCGCGCCAGACTGAGCGGCACGCCCCAGTGATTGTTGAAGCTGCCGACGCTGGCGTGGGTCGGCCCCTGTTGCGACAGCACCAGACGCAGCATCTCCTTGGTGCCGGTCTTGCCGACGCTGCCGGTGACGGCGGCGATGCGCGCCGTGCTGCGGGCGCGGGCGGCGCGACCCAAATCCTGCAACGCCGCCATGGTGTCCTTGACCAGCACGATCGGCGCGTCGGCGGCGACGTCGGCCGGGCGGCGATGGACCAGGGCGGCGGCGGCCCCCGCCGCCAGGGCGGCGGCAACGTGGTCGTGACCGTCGTTGTTGGGGCCTTCCAGGGCGATGAACAGGTCTTCCGGCTGCACCGTGCGGCTGTCGATGGAGACCCCGGCCGCCATCCATTCGGGCCCCGAGGCGACGCCTGCGGTGGCGGCGACGGCTTCGGCGGAGGTCCACAGCGGCTTGGTGCTGATGCCCTCAAGCGCGGGGCGTTTGCTCCGCTCTCTTGGCTCCTCCGTCGACGCTCCGGGGCGCTCGATGCGCCCGCGCTCGCGATGCTCGCTCATGACGCCCCCCCGTCGGCCAGCGCGACCGCGTCGCGCGCTTCCACGGCGTCGTCGAACGGCAGCACGGCCGAACCGACGATCTGGCCGCGTTCGTGCCCCTTGCCGGCGATTACCAGCAGATCGCCCCTTTGCAGGCCGGCGACGGCGGTGCGGATGGCGTCGCGGCGGTCGGCGATTTCGATGCCGCCGGGGCAGGAGCCGCGCACGGCGGCGCGGATGGCGGCGGGGTCCTCGCCGCGCGGGTTGTCGTCGGTGACGATCATGGCGTCGGCCAGACGGCAGGCGATGGCCCCCATCTGCGGTCGCTTGCCGGGGTCGCGATCGCCGCCGCAGCCGAACACCACCACCAGCCGGCGGGCGGCATGGGGCTTCAGCGCCTTCAGCACCGTCAGCAGGGCGTCGGGGGTATGGGCGTAATCGACATAGACCGAGGCGCCGTTGGCCCGTGTCGCCACTTTTTGCAAGCGGCCGGGAACGCCGTCAAGCCGTTCCAGCGCCGCGACGACCTTATCCCGGTCGGCGCCGACGGCCAGCGCCAGCCCCAGGGCGGCCAGGGCGTTGTAGGCCTGGAACAGCCCGGCCAGCGGCAACTTGACGGTGACGGCGGCGCCCAATACCTCCAGTCGCAGGGTCTGGCCGGCGGACGAGGGAACCGCCTCGATCAACCGGATGTCGGCGGCGTCGCGGCCATAGCCGATCACCTTTATGCCCCGCCGGACGCAGGTCTCGACCACCGTCGCCGCCATGCTGGACTCGGCGTTGACCACGGCGGTCCCGTCCTCGGGCAGCAGTTCGTCGAACAGGCGCAGCTTGGCGGCGGCGTAGGCCTCCATGTCGCGGTGGTAGTCCAGGTGGTCGCGGGTGAGGTTGGTGAAGGCGGCCGCCCGCAGCCGGACGCCGTCGAGGCGATACTGGTCGAGGCCGTGGCTGGACGCCTCCATGCAGGCGTGGCCGACGCCCATGGCTGCCAGCCGGGCCAGCGACTGATGCAGCAGGGCGGGATCGGGGGTGGTCAGGCCGCCGGTGTTGTCCCAGCCTTCGGCGATGATGCCCAAGGTACCGATGGCGGCGGCCTTCTCGCCCAGCGCGGCCATGATCTGGCGGTAGAAGCTGGCGGTCGAGGTCTTGCCGTTGGTGCCGGTGACCGCCACCATGGTCGCCGGTTGAAGGCCGTGGAAGGCGGCGGCCATCTTGGCGAAGCGCCGGCGCGGGTTGGCGTCGGTGACCAGGGCGATGCCGGCGGGCAGGTCCAGGCGGCTACCCTCGGGCGCCAGGATGGCGCTGGCGCCGGCGGCCAGGGCGGCGGGCACGAAGGCGCGGCCGTCGGCCCGGCTTCCAGGCAGGGCGGCGAACAGGAAGCCGCGCCCGACCGCCCGTGAATCGGCGGTCAGGCCGGTGATCTCGACATCGTTGGCGAGGGGCGTTCCCATCAGCTCAGTCAACCGCCGCAAGTTCCTTGCCCCCCCCGGTGTTGACGATGCCCTTGCCGCCGGGGGAAGGGGACGGCGGCAGAGTCTTCGGCATCAGGCCCATCAGCGGCGCGATCTGGGCGATCACCCGCCCGGCGGCCGGTGCCGCCGTCCATCCCGCCGTGATGAAGCCATAGGTCTCCTTGGTCGCCTGCGGCTCGTCGATCATCATCAGCACGGCATAGCGCGGGGCATCGCAGGGAAACACCGCTACGAACGACGACAGCACCGCCTTCTTGCGATAGCCGCCGTGGCCGACCTTCTCGGCGGTGCCGGTCTTGCCGCCGACCTCGTAGCCGGGGACGTCGGCCTTCTTGCCGGTACCTTCGGTGACCACCATGCGCATCAGGGCGCGGATTTGTTCCGAGGTCTTGGGCTTGATGATGCGGATGGCGGGGGAGGCGTCGTCGGGGGCGCGGGCCAGCAGGGTGGGAGAGTGATATTCGCCGCCGTTGACCAGGGTGGCGACGCCCGACAGCAATTGCAGCGGCGTCACCGACAGGCCGTGACCGAAGGCGATGGTGACGGTGTTGATCTCGCGCCAGGGATTGGGTACCAGCGGCGCTCCCACCTCGGGCAGTTCCACCGCCGGCGGCGCCAGCATGCCGATCTTGGCCATGAAGGCGCGCTGAGTCTCGGTGCCGGCCTCCAGCGCCATGCGGGCCGAGCCGATGTTGGACGAATGGATCAGGATCTCGGGCACCGTCAGCCAACGATTGAGGGCGTGATCGTCGTGGATGGTGTGGTTGGCATAGACCAGCGGCCGGGTGGCATCGAAACTGGAGTTGAGGGTGATGCGGCCCGAGTCCAGTGCCATGGCGGTGTTGAACAGCTTGAAGGTCGAGCCCATCTCGTAGGCGCCCTTGGTGGCGCGGTTGAACATGGCCGGGTCGGTGGCCGGCGGCGGGTCGTTGGGGTCGAAATCGGGCAGGCTGACCATGGCCAGCAACTCGCCGGTCCGCACGTCCATCACCATGCCGGTGCCGCCGATGGCGGAGAATTCCTCGACCGAACGGGCCAGTTCGTTGCGCACGATGGTCTGGATCCGGATATCGACCGACAGTCCCAGCGGTTCGCGGCTTTCCTTCAGGGCGTTGTCGAACCGCCGCTCGATGCCGGCGACCCCCTTGTTGTCCACGTCGGTCATGCCGACCACATGCGACAGCAGGTTGCCGTGGGGATAGACCCGGCGCTCGCCCTTCTCGAACTGAAGTCCGGGGATGCCCAGCGCGTTGACGTCGTATTGCTGGCGCGGCGTCAGGTTGCGCTTGAGGTAGACGAACTGGCGGCCCGATCCCAGCCGCTCGGCGGTCTCTTCCAGATCGAGGTCGGGAAGGACCGCCGTCAGCTTGGCGGCGGCCTGTTCCACATCGACCTTGGCTGCCCTGAGGTCGTCGGGATGGGCGAACAGCGACATGGTAGGAAGCGACGATGCCAGCAACACTCCCGAACGGTCGGAGATGTCGGCGCGCTCCATCTCCAACCCGTCGGCGCGGGCCTGGATCGCCGGTCCCGGCTTGGCCGGGCTGAACACCGCGACGTTGAGCATGCGAACCGAGATGCCGCCGAAGGCAAGCACGAACACCAGGGCGGTGACCAGCAGGCGGGTACGTCCGGTCTCCAACGCCTGGACCCGAACGCCGTCGAGCCGCAACGCGGCACCGGCCTGGAGGTCGTCTCCGGCGTGAAAGCCGGGCTGGGGACGGCGGGCGGCGAACAGGCTCATGGGGCGGCCCTCCGGCGCCGGGCGGTCGCTCCGCTCCCTGGGCTCCTTCGCCTCGCTCCGGGACGCTCGACGTGCCCGCGCTTCCTTCGGTCGCTCATTGGTCGGCCTCCCCCTGGGCCAGGGCCGGGGAACGAATGACGATGCTCCGGCCGCCCCGGACTGGGGTGGTGGCCGGAGCGGTCGCCAGCTTCGCCGATGGTGGTGGCGTGGTGACCGGAGGCGGCGGGGTAGCCTTGGCCATGGTGGTGGTGGTCTTGGGTGGCGTCGGTCGTGGCGCCGGCTTGCCGGTGTCGGCGGGTTTGGGCTTGGGTTGATTGGCCGCCAGCTTGGTGGGGGCCGGCGGCGGCGTCGGATCGACCGGGCGGGCCGCGGTGACGGGCGGCGACGGGCGTTGCGGACGGGCGGCGAACGCCACCTGGGAGCCACCGGCGGGCAGGCCGTTCTTCAGCACGCCATCCAGGGTCGCCACCTGGGCCGGCGACACCGGATGCATGCCGAGATGTTTTTCCGACAGGGCGCGCAGGCGGATGGGATCGTTGAGGTAGCTCCATTCGGCGCGCAGCACATGGATGGTTTCCTGATTGCGCTGGATCTCCCCGGTCAGTGCCGCCAGCCGCCGTTCCTGGTCCTTGACCTCGTGCTTGACGAAGAACAGGCCGACACCGATGACGGCAGCCAGGCAGGCCCACAGGACGGTTCCCAGGATGCCGCGCCTCATGGTTGCCCCTCCCAGGCCGGGGCCTCGGTGCGGGTGGCGGCGCGCAGGCGGGCCGAGCGGGCGCGGGGATTGCGCGCCTCCTCGTCGGCGCCGGGACGCACGGCGCGGCGGTGGAGCAGGGTGAAGGTCGGTGCCGGGCCGCGACCGGCGTGGGGCTGGTGGCGGGACGGCCGGGCGGCCTCGCCGCTGCGGTCGCGCAGGAAGCTCTTGACGACCCGGTCCTCCAGCGAGTGGAAGGTCACCACCGCCAGCCGCCCGCCCGGGGCAAGCAGGCGTTCGGCGGCGGCAAGGCCGCGTTCCAGTTCGCCCAGTTCGTCGTTGACGGCGATGCGCAGCGCCTGAAAGGTGCGCGTCGCCGGATCGATGCCGTCGGGATGGCGCGGCACCACCCGGCGCACCACGGTGGCCAGCTCGCCGGTGCGCTCGAACCGCTTTTCCTTGCGTGCCGTCACGATGGCTTTGGCGACCCGGCGCGACAGACGCTCTTCGCCATAGCGATAGATGATGTCGGCCAATTCGGTCTCGCCGGTCTGGTTGACCAGTTCGGCTGCGCCGGGACCGGCCTGCTCCATGCGCATGTCGAGCGGACCGTCCTTGGCGAACGAGAAGCCGCGTCCGGCATCGTCGATCTGCATGGACGACACGCCGATGTCCAGGGCGACGCCGTCTACCTGGTTGACACCGCGGTCACGCAACAACGCGTCCATGTCGCCGAAACGGCCGTCGATCATGGTAAAGCGTCCGCCGCGGTCTTGCTCCATGGCGCGGCCGCGCGCCACCGCCGAGGGGTCGCGGTCGATGGCGTAGACCGAGCAACCGGGGGTTTCCAGCACCGCCATGGAGTAGCCGCCGGCGCCGAAGGTGCCGTCGACATAGATGCCGCCGCCGCGAGGAGCCAGCGCCGCGAGAACTTCGGCGAGCAGGACGGGAACATGGGGCGAGGTGGTCATGATTCAGCCCCCCACCGGCGGTTTGGGACGCAGCGGCAGGGTCGGACGGGACTGGAGGGCGCGGGCGCGGATCTCGGCCTCGACGACCTTGTAGGCCTCGGGTTCCCAGATCTGGAAGGTCTGGCCCTTGCCGACGAAGGCCACCGTCTCGGTGATTCCGGCATGGGCCAGGATGTCCTCGGGCAGGACGATGCGTCCCTCGGGGTCCCAGGGCAACTGGCGGGCGTCGGCGAAGATCAGGGACGACAGGTTTTCCTGTTCCGGGCTGAAGGCGTCCAGGGTCTGGGCGCCGTCGGACAGGCGCTCCATGAAGTCCATGCCGCAGCCTTCGATGCAGGCGCCGGTGAACGAGCGGTAGGCGACGATACCGGGGAACGACTGGCCGGCCAGGGCGGCACGAAAGGTCGCCGGCACCGACGCCCGACCCTTCTTGTCTACCCTGTTGACAAATGTGGAGAGGAACAGCGCCACCCTTGCCCGCCTTGTTCCGAATTGCCCGAACCCGTTTCCCACCCATTCGACGCAATACACCCAGGGCGCCGATTGGTGGGTTTTAGTGGGATAACATGGGTAAATATGGGAGTCAATGGATTCGGATAGTAAAACCGTGGGGCGGAGAGTGATTGCCTCAATCTCGCGAAGTTTTTACCAAAGTACTATAGGAAATTGACGCAATATCTTGATTCTTCGCGATCTTTCTTCGGATGGCCCGTCGGGGCAGGTGAGTTTGTTCCTGGACCATACCAAGAACATCGCCGTTGCCGCGCCGGATTGGCGAATTGGGAGTGCATGGGAAAGGTGCCAGACGGCCTGTAAGCCGGGTTTTGTCCCCTCCCGAAGGAGATGGACGGCCATTCCTCTGGGACGCCCGTTACCGGGCGCCTCTCGCGACCGACCCGGGCGGCTACGCGGAAGCGCGTTTCGTCCTTCCGAGGAAGGACAGTGCCGCCCCTATTTGGTCTTGCTCCCGGTGGGGTTTACCGTGCCGCTCCCGTTGCCGGGCGCGCGGTGCGCTCTTACCGCACCCTTTCACCCTTACCCGCCGCCTCGGTGAGGAGGGGACGGGCGGTTTGCTTTCTGTGGCACTTTCCCTAGGGTCGCCCCCGCCGGACGTTATCCGGCACCGTGTTTCCGTGGAGCCCGGACTTTCCTCCCCCCGGTTTCCCGGAGGGCGGCCGTCCAGCCGTCTGGCAAGGGTGCACTGTAGCAACAAGGAGCGACGCTGTCTCCCCCTCCCTGACGGTGGGGGGATTGGTGGGGCAAGAACAGATCGGGTGAATGCCCGATGGTTACTTGCCCGTTGTTCTTCAGCCGAACAGGCTGTCGATTTCGGCCTGACTGATTCCTTGGTTTTCCAGCGCCGGGCCGTTGAGCAGCTTGGAATCGTCGTCGCGGTGTTCGTCGAAGATCTTGGGCGAGACATCGGCGATGTTCTCCGGCCCCCAGATCTCGATCATGGACATGATGCGCTCTTCCACATACTTCAGGGTTTTGACCACCTTGGTGATGCGCTGGCCGGTAATGTCCTGGAAGTTGCAGGCCTCGAAGATGCTGCCGATGGTGTCGGTGATATCGGCGACCAGGCGACTGACATAGCCGTCGGCGGCGTGGGCCTGGATTTCGGTGCTGATGGCTTCGATTTTTTCCGCCGCTTCGAGAATCTGTTCGGTGGCGCGTTCGGTGGACGACACGATGGCATCCAGCTCGAAGGCGACGGTGACCAGGCGGTCTTCCTCGGTCTCGCGCGGCTTCAAGGCGGCGATCTCGGCCTTGGTGTGTTCGATGCAGACCGCCAGGGCGCGCAGCTCGGTCTTGAGCATGGCGACTTCGGCGGCCTTTTGCGGCATGGAGTCTTCGATGGACGGTTCGGCCGGCGGCGGCTGATCGCCGCGGACAAGCGTGGCGACCGCCTTGACCTCGTCCCGAAGTTCCCGGATCGCCTTGAGCACTTCGCTGTTGGAGGCGGACGGACCGCCTTCGCTGCGTTGCTGCAAGCGCTTGATTTCGGCGGTGAACAACTTGCGCTCGGTCATCATGATTGACTGTCGTCCCTTCTCGCCTGCGGCGACAATTCCACCCTGCCGTTCGCCCGCCCTACCCACGGTTCATAGGATTTATCCGCAACCAGGATATGTTCGGTCAACCACTTCTTCAAAAAAGCCAGAACATCGGAGCCGAGGGCGTCCCGCTCGCCCGCCCGGTAACCTGCGCTGATGGCCGTCACCTGCCCGGCCATCCGGCGATGTTCGTCGCGGTGACCGTCCAGGCCGGGATAGCCGGCCGCCGCCATCGCCTGTTCTTCGCGCCTGAAATGGTGGCCGGCATATTCGGCAAGTACGGCGATCACGCTGCCGACCACATCCCGGCTTTGGCCGGTGTCCACGGTGTCGTGCAATTGCGCCAGCAGATCGAAAAGAATGCGGTGATCCGAATCCAGCGCGGCATCGCCGACGCCATACGATTCGTTCCACGCCGCCCAGGTACCCACCAGCCCCCGCCCCCCGACAGACCTCTCCCCGCCGCCACTATACGCCAGCCGCGATGGGGTACAAGCATTGCCGGGTCATTCAGGGGCAGTATAGACTTCTGTTTGGGAGTGGGCGTCGTCCGGGGGAATTCCTGCGTGATGCGGTTGCGAATTGCCACCTTCAACCTGGAAAATCTCGACGACCGTCCCCAGGGCGCCATCGATTTCGACGACCGCGTCGCCGTGCTCCGGCCGCAGTTCCAGCGTTTGCGCGCCGATGTGCTGTGCCTTCAGGAGGTCAATGCCCACCCCACCATCAAGGGGGGGCCGCGCCTGTTCACCGCGCTGGACCGGGTGCTGGCCGGCACCGAGTACGAGCACTGGCATCGGGTGGTCAGTCTCAATCGCGGCGGCCAGCGTCCGGCGGACAAGCATAATCTGGCCATCGTGTCCCGGTTTCCGGTCATTTCGCACCGTCAGGTCTGGCACGATCTGGTGGAGCCTTGCCGGTGGCGGCCGACGCTGGCGACACCCCGCCCGGAAACTGCCGAAGCGGTCGAATGGGACCGCCCCCTCCTGCTCGCGGTGCTGCTTCTGCCCGACGGGCGGGCCCTGCATGTGATCAACGTCCATCTGCGGGCGCCTCGGGCGGTGTGGCTGTCGGGACAGAAGGAAAGGTTCGGCCGCTGGCTGTCGGTGGGAGGCTGGGCCGAGGGTTTCTTCCTCGCCAGCGTCAAGCAGGCGGGCCAGGCCCTCGAGGCCCGTCTGCTGGTCGACGGCATCCTGGACGCCGAGCCGGACGCCCTGATCGCGGTGTGCGGCGACTTCAACGCCACCGACCGTGAAGCCAGCCTGCGCATCGTCCGCGGCGACGAGGAGGATACCGGCAACGGCCATCTTGCCTCGCGGATGCTGGTGCCGTTGGAACGCACCCTACCCGAAACCCTGCGGTTCTCGGTCATCCACCATGGCCATCCCACCATGCTCGATCATATCTTGGTGTCGCGCCCGTTGCTGGGCTGGTACCGCGGGTCCGAGGTCCATAACGAGACCCTGGGAGACGAACTGATGTCGCCGCTGGCGGTGCAGGGCACGCCGGAAAGCTACCATGCCCCCGTGGTGGCCGAGTTCGCTCCGCCCGGCAAGGGCGAAAACCCGGGTTCCGCCTAGCGGTGGGCAAGGCTATAGTATCGCTCGCCAAGGGGAACGCCGATGACCGAGTGGTTGAAGGGACTGACTGTCGATACACCGTTTCCACCCCGGCGGGCGGTGGTCTATCGTACCACCTTGGTATTGTGCACCGTGGTGTCCACCGCCTTGTCCATCATCGACACGGTCCCGGACGCCTGGGGCGACTACCTGCCGGCGGTCAACGCCCTCGGTGCCGTGCTGCTGACGGTTCTGGGTCTCGACTATGTTCTACGGCTTTTGATCGCCCGTCTCGGGCGGGCCGAGGACGAATCGGCGCTCGGCGCCATGTGGCGCTATGCCATCAGCCCCTATGGCGTGTTCGATTTCCTGGCGGTGGTGCCGTTCCTGGTGGGCCAGGCGTTCAACCTGCCCCATGATGTCGAGACATTGTTCGGCATCCTGCGCTTTCTCAAGCTGGCGCGCTATTCCCCGGCGTTGGAAACCCTGGGGGTGGTGGTGCTGCACGAATTGCGGCCGTTGACCGCGGCGCTGTTCATCATGCTGCTGCTGGCCATCTCGGCCTCGACCCTGCTCTACTTCGCCGAGCGCAGCGTCAATCCCGGTTTCATTTCGGTGCCCAACGCCATGTGGTGGGCCATCGTCACCCTGTCCACCGTCGGCTATGGCGACGTCACCCCGATCACGGCGGTGGGCAAGATGCTGGGAAGCGTGGTGGCGGTGATGGGGCTGTGCATGTTCGCCCTGCCGGCATCGATTCTGGCCACCGGTTTCGCCGAGGAGATGCGGCGGCAGAATTTCGTCTCTACTTGGCATCTGGTGGCCAAGGTACCGTTCTTCACCCGGTTGCAGGCCAACCAGATCGCCGAGATCGCCGGCCTTTTGAAACTCAGCCGCGCCATCAAGGGCGAAGTGCTGATGCGCGAAGGCGATACCGGCGAATGCATGTATTTCATCGTCAACGGTCAGGTCGAGGTCAAGGGCAAGGGCGGTACCTTCATCTTGAAGAACGGCGACTTCTTCGGCGAGATCGCCCTGGTCGAGCGGTGTCGGCGCACCGCCACGGTCAAGGCGCTGACCCGCCTGCAACTGCTGATTCTCGATGCCCGGGATTTCCACAAGTTCGTCGCCCACGACCATGCCCTGCTGGAGATGATCGGGGAAACCGCGCGCCAGCGCATGGCCATGGACCATATCGTGCCCGAGGTGCCCGACCACAAGCCCTCCGGCCCCGAGCTGGGGCCTTGAGCGAACCCCGTCTGAAAGCGCGGCTGTGGGTTCACGCCGCGATCCGCCAGTGCAGCGTCCTCGGCATCCCGGCGGTGGTGGTGCGCAAGGGCGACGACGATGCCGGGGCGGTGCTGGTCAAGCTCAATCGCGGCGCCGCCGGCTGCGAGGTGTTCAGTCAGGTCAGGGACGGGCTCGGCCAGCCGGCATGGTTGCGCGCCACCGGACCCGAACCGGTGGCCGAGGACCGTGCCGACGCCTACATCGCCCGCCAGCGCGACAACGACTATGATCTGTGGGTGCTGGAAGTCGAGGATCGCGACGGCCGGGCGCCGTTTCTCGACCGCATCCTGAACGGTTGAGGTTTTGCCGCGTGGGCCAGATGCGCTATGAAGCGTGTCTTGCGATTTCATCAGACAGAGGATTGACCATGACCCGTCGCCTGATTTCCTCCGGTTCCTCGTTCGAGGAGGTTGCCGGCTATTCCCGCGCCGTCCAGCAGGACCCCTGGGTATTCGTGTCCGGCACCTCCGGCTTCAAGGACGGCCAGATCGCCGACGGCGTCGTCGCCCAGGCCGAACAGTGCATCGCCACCATCGCCGCGGCGCTGGAACAGGCCGGCAGCTCGTTGGGCGATGTGGTCCGGGTCAAGGCCTACATTACCGAGGCGGGGTTCTTCGAGGCCATCGCCCCGGTCCTGGGCAAGGCATTCAAGGGGATCCGCCCGGCCAACACCACCATCGTCTGCGGTCTGGTCGATCCCCGCATGAAGGTCGAGATCGAGGTCACGGCGCTGAAGCGGTAGGAGCCCTCCCATGCCCACCGTCCTGATCGTCGGCGCCAGCCGGGGCCTTGGCCTCGAATTCGTCCGTCAGTACGCCGCCGGCGGCTGGCGGGTGCTGGCCACCGTGCGCGATCCGGCCGGGGGCAGGGTGGTGTCGGAGGCCGGGGCCGAGGTCTATGTCTGCGATGTCGGCGATCCGGCCTCGATCGCCCGGCTGGCGGCGTCGATGGGTGACACCCGGCTTGATCTTCTGCTCCACAATGCCGGCATCTATGGCGAGCGGCAGCAGTTCGGCGCGGTGGATGGCGACGGCTTCCTGCGGGTGATGCGCGTCGATGCCCTGGCCCCGCTCAAGATGGCCGAATCCTTCGCCGACCGTATTGTCGAGGGCGGCATCTTCGCCGCGGTGTCGTCCAAGATGGGGGCGATGTCGGACAACACCAGCGGCGGCGCCTATGCCTATCGGGCCGCCAAGGCGGCGCTCAACATGGTGATCAAGGGGCTGTCGGTGGACCTGGCGGCACGCGGCATCTTGACGGTGGCGCTGTCGCCCGGTTGGGTCCGTACCGACATGGGCGGTCCCGACGCACCGTTGGAACCGCCCGAGGCGGTGGCGGGCATGCGCCGGGTGCTGGCGGGCCTTACCGCCGCCGACAGCGGCGGCTTCATTCACTACGACGGCGAACGGCTGGCCTGGTAGCCGGCAAGGAGGAAAGATGGGCGAAGCGATCCGGTTCTACTTCGACTTCTCGTCACCCTACAGCTATTTCGCCAGTATCCAGATCGACGAGATCGGCGCCCGCTTCGGCCGCGAGGTCGAGTGGAAGCCGATCATGATCGGCACGGCGTTCAAGGCGTCGGGCAACCGGCCGCTGGTGGACCAGCCGCTCAAGGGCGACTACTCCCGCCATGACTGGGAGCGCATGGCGCGGATGCTGGCGGTACCCTATCGCTTTCCCGATCGCTTTCCGGTGCCGGCTTTGGCGCCGTCGCGGGCGTTCTGGTGGCTGAACGGGCAGGACAAGGCGCTTGCCCGGCGCTATGCCGGGGCGGTGTTTAACGCCTATTTCGCCGAGAACCGCGATATTTCCGAGGTGGCGGTGGCGACCGAGCTGGCCGGACGGCTGGGGATCGACGCGGGCGCGCTGGAAGCCGCCATCCAGGACCCGGTGTGGAAGCAGCGCCTGAAGGACGAGACCGATGCCGCCATCGCCGTCGGGGTGTTCGGCGCGCCGTTCTTCGTCGTCGACGGCGAGGGCTTCTGGGGCGCCGACCGTCTGGGAATGATCGAGGCGTGGCTGAAGCGTGGCGGCTGGTGAGGGGCGTCCGCCACCCGGCAAAACCTGCCCAGTTGACCCTGCCGGCCGGGTCTGGCGAAATAGCGCCTATCGTTGTCCGACGCCCTGGGCGTAGGATGGCGCGCCATATTCAGGCCGGGACCCCATGAAGATTTCCGGGATCGGCTCCAAGGGCACCGTAGGCGGTGCCCGCAGGACCGAAAAAAGCGAAGGCAAGGGCGAGTTCAAGCGGGCGCTCATCGATTCCATGGATTCGATGGAGGAGGCGCATGCCGTCGAGGCGCCCACCGGCATGACCGGCGTCGATGCCCTGTTGCTGGTGCAGCAGGTCGATGGCTCGGTCGAGCGCGAGGCGCGGCGCCGCCTGGTGTCGCGCGGCGAGGAACTGCTTGACGGGCTGGAAGACCTGCGCCATGGCCTGCTGATGGGCGAAATTCCCAGGGACAAGATGATGGCGCTGGCCCAGACGGTCCGCTCGCGCCGCGAGACCTGCGGCGATCCCCGGTTGGGCGCCCTGCTCGACGAAATCGAGCTGCGGGTCGAGGTCGAACTGGCCAAGTTGTCGCCCCGAGCCTGATCCATTTGCCATCGGTCGAAGACGGCGCTTGCGGGGGTGCGTCCCGATCCATATATTGCGCAGCGACTTAAGACAGTCCGAGATTTCGAGGGATCGGATGACCGTCACGTTGCCCAAGGATTACCGTCCGTCCGAGAATGAGACCTTCATGAACGAAACCATGAAGGAGTATTTCCGTATGAAGCTGCTGCGGTGGCGTGCCGAACTCCTGCGCGAGTCCGACGAAACCTTGCAGCATCTTCAGGAAGGCGGCTTGCAGGAACCCGATATCGCCGATCGCGCCTCCGCCGAGGCCGACCGTGCCCTTGAGTTGCGCACCCGCGACCGCGAGCGCAAGCTGATCGCCAAGATCGACGCCGCCATGCTGCGCATTCAGGACGGCAGCTACGGTTTCTGCGAGGAGACTGGCGAACCCATCAGCATCCGGCGTCTCGAAGCGCGCCCCATCGCCACGCTCTCCATCGAGGCCCAGGAGCGTCACGAGCGCCTGGAACGCACCCACCGCGAAGACTGAGACTTTCCTGCCCTCGATCGCCGGCTCGTCCCCAAACGGGGACTGCGCCCGCGCCCCATGTCGCGGATGATTGACCACGGTCAATATCGACGCCTCGATTGGGGAGAGGAAAATGAGCAACCATTCGGTAGCGAAGGCATTCATGGCCGGAACCGCCGTCGGAATCACCGGCGCGGCCACGGTGGCCGTGACGACGGGGGCGGGTGCCGTGACCACCGCGGTTGCTCCGGTGGTTGCCCTGGCGGCGGTCGGCTACGGCCTTTACCGGTTGATGGCGCGGCTCAGGGGATGATGGATACGCCAGTCCGGGTGGGCTCCCTTCCGCAACGCGCCCGGCGGGACGGGCCGCCTCCCCCTTCTTGAGTCCAAGATACCCCTACACTTATTGAGGGCTGGTCAGTCCGCGCGGTCCGCATATACAATCCCGCGGTTTCGCGATCAAAATCCGGCGAGCGTCTCGGGCGGGGGGGACATTCCGTATGTTTGGAGCCTTGGTGCGATGGGCGGGCGCCCTGCTGCTCGTGGCCCTGGCGGCCGGGGCGGCGGATGCCCAGTCGGCACCGCCGACGCGCAAATCCATCACCGTCGCCATCGCCACCGACTTCCCCCCCCATTCCGCCGTCGAGGCACAGGGCCAGCCCCAGGGGATGCGTCCGGAGATGTGGCGGCTGTGGTCGCAAGCCACCGGCATCGCCGTCAACTTCGTCACCGTGCCCTGGGGCAAGACCCTGGAACTGGTCATGGAAGGACGGGCCGATGTCGCCGACCCGGTGGTGTTCCGCCAGGACCGCGCCGAGCGGCTGGAGCTGTCGGCGACGCCGTTCTTCGACGCCACCGTCCACGCCTTCTTCAATGCCAATCTCAGCGGCATCAACGGGGTGGAAAGCCTGCGCGGCTTCGCCGTCGCCGTCAGCCGGCAGGGCGCTTGTCGAGACTGGCTGGCGGAACACGGCATCGCCAACCTGCGCGATTATCCCGATCTGGAGTCCATGGTCCAAGGCGTCGTCAATCACGAGGCCGAGGTGTTCTGCACCGGCCGGATCACCGGCTTCACCTATCTGGCCAAGGCCGGGATGATCGATCGCTTCCATTACACCGCGCCGCTTTATACCGCCCATTTCCACTGGGCGGTGCGCAAGGGCGACACCGCGTTGCGCGATCAGATCCAAGACGGTTTCGACCGCATTCCGGCGGCCGAGGTCGACGCCGTCCGGCAGCGCTGGCTGGGCAATTTCCCCGATCAGCCGGTGGCCCCCGAACGGGTCAGGCAGGCGGTCATGGTTGCCGCCGGCACCCTGGTGGTGCTGGTCGTCCTGTTGGGGTGGAACCGCCTGCTGCACCGGCGGGTGGCCGAGGCGGTGGCGGACCAGAAGGAGGTTTCGCTTCATCTCGAAGCGCTGCTGGCCAATCTGCCCGGGGTGGTCTACCGCATGCGGGTGCTGCCGACCAGGCGCGAACTGAGCTATCTCAGTGATGGGTTCGAGCGGCAATACGGCCTGCCGGCGGCGCGCTGCATGTCGTTATCGACCGCCGAGTGGCTGGAGATGGTCCATCCCGACGACCGTGCCATTTTCGGCACCCGTTGGGACAAGCTGGATGGCTTCGGCGAACTGGTGATGCGCTTCCGCTTTCTCCGCCCCGACGGTCAGCTGCGGTGGTTCGAGGCGCATGAACGGGTGGTGGAACGCCAGGGCGACACCCTGTTCGCCGAGGGCCTCGTCCTCGACGTCACCGAGGAGGAGGAGACCCGCGCCGCGCTCCGCCAGCGCGAGGACCTGTTTGCCGCCATCGCCGCCCAGGCCCCCAGCGGCATCGTCCTGATCGATTGCGAAACCCTGCGCTTCGTCGAGTTCAACGACGCCGCCTGCGCCGGTCTCGGCTATAGCCGCGAAGAGTTCGCCCGCCTGTCGCTGCCCGACATCGCCGACGTGTCGGCGGATCATATCGACCAGCGCAATCGCGAGATCGCGGCGACCGGCAGCAGCATCCTGGAAAGCCGCCACCGGCGCCGTGACGGCTCGGTCCAGGAGGTTCAGGCCAACGTCGGCCGGATCGATATCGCCGGCAAGCCCCATTTCGCCGCGATCTGGACCGACATCGGCGAGCG
This sequence comes from uncultured Rhodospirillaceae bacterium, assembly GCA_903901915.1. Classification (GTDB taxonomy): domain Bacteria; phylum Pseudomonadota; class Alphaproteobacteria; order Rhodospirillales; family Magnetospirillaceae; genus Phaeospirillum. The sequence continues at coordinate 46,888 of CAIUSV010000049.1, forward strand.
CAGGCGGATGGAGAAGGCCCTGGCTGTCCGCGAGCTTGAGTTCCGCACCCTGGCGGAGAATTCACCGGATAACATCATCCGTTACGACACCGACTGCCGCATCGCCTACGCCAACCGCAATTACAAGGCGACGGTGGACGAGTCCCGGCCGAGGCTGATGGGCCCGGTGGAAGCCGCCCCGGAGGGCGCGCCCCAGGTGCGGGCCTATCAGGACCTGTTGCGACGGGTCTTGCGCACCGGCGAACCGGGCGAGGCGGAACTGGCGCTTTTCAATCCCGCCGGCGAGCCGCGGACTCATCACGTCCGTCTGGTGGCGGAGCGGGACGGGCAGGGCAACATCACCGGGGCGCTGGGCTTCGGGCGCGATATCACCGCGCGCCGCCGGATGGAAGATGCCCTGGCCGCCCGCGAACGGGAATTCCACTCCCTGGCGGAAAACGCGCCGATCCACATCGTCCGCTACGACCCGGAGGGGCGGGTCCTTTATCTCAACCAGCGGGTCGTGCGGACCATGGGGACTTTCTCCCAGGGGGACCCGATCGGCAAGACCCCGTCGCAAAGCTGTACGGATTTCGATTTCACCGCCTATGAAGCGGCCATTCGCCACGTCGCGGCGAGCGGAGAAAGCGCCCTTTTTGAAATGGAATTCCCCGCCGATGGCGGGGCGCGCGTCCATTCGATCCATCTGACCGCCGAACGCGATGGTGACGGCGCCGTCACCAGCGTTCTGGCCATCGGCCGCGACATCACCGAAAGCAGGCGCCTGGACGAGTTGCTGCGGACCCGCGAGCAGGAGTTCCGCACCCTGGCGGAAAACTCCCCCGATCCCATCTATCGCTATGATCGCGACTGCCGCCGTCTTTACGTCAACCCGGTGGTCGGCCGGATTCTCGGCCGGCCGGTGGAGGAGTTGATCGGCGCCACTCCCGACGACGGCAGTGTTCTCGCCTCTCCGCAAAGCCGGAGGTTGATGGCGGCCCTCCGTGCCGTGTTCGCCGGCGGTGAAACCGGGCGGATCGACGTCGATTACACCGACGGCGACGGCCTGCGCCGCAACTACTCCATGCTGCTGGTGCCCGAGTTCGATGCCGGTGGGCAGGTCGCCACCGTGCTTGCCCTGGCGCGCGACATGACCGAACACAAGCGCCAGGAAGAGGCGTTGCGCCGCAGCGAGGCCGGTCTGAAGGAGGCGCAGCGCATCGCCCGTCTCGGCAACTGGGAACTCGACCTGACGACCCGGGCGCTGATCTGGTCCGACGAGATCTTCCGTATCTTCGAGATCGATCCCGGGAAATTCGGCGCCTCCTACGAGGCATTCCTTGACGCCATCCACCCCGATGACCGGACGCTGGTCGATCATGCCTATACCGAATCGGTGGCGAGCCGGGTCCCCTATGACATCGTTCATCGGCTGCGGATGACCGATGGCCGGATCAAATATGTCAACGAACGCTGCGAGACCTTCTACGACGACCAGGACCGCCCGATCCGGTCGGTCGGCACGGTGCAGGACATCACCCGCCAGAAGCGGGTCGAGCTTGAACTGGAGGCCGAACGCCAGCGCTTCGAGGATCTGGTGTCGGTCTTGCCGGTGGGGGTGTTCGAGACCTTGCCCGACGGCGGCAACAGCTACACCAACGATTGCTGGCTGAAGTTCGCCGGCCGTACCCAGCAAGATATCGGCGGCTTCGGCTGGGCCGATGTCATCCATCCCGATGACGCCGAGCGCGTGCGCGCCCAATGGGCCGATGCCCTTCCCCGTCGCGCCCCGGTGACCCAGGAATGCCGGCTGGTGACGCCCGATGGTCAGGTGACCTGGGTCCATACCGTCGGTGTTCCCCGCTTCGCCGCCGACGGCGCCTTCCTGGGCTATGTCGGCGTGTCGCTGGACATCACCCGCCAGCGGGCGCTGGAACAGGAGTTGTGGGAATACGGCCGGCGGTTCGAGACCCTGGTGGACAATCTGCCCGGTATGGTGCTGCGTGGCTTCCTCGGCCCCGACGGGCGGTTCGATCTGCTGTATCTCAGCCGCGGATCGGAAAAGATGATTGGTATTTCCGCCGCCGACTGGGTGGCGAAATCGGCCGAGGAACAGCTGGCCACCGTCCATCCCGCCGACCGGCCGTTGCTGGCCCAGGGGCTGGCCGAACTGATGACCGGCGACCGCAGCCGCTTCCGGATCCGCGCCGCCCACGCCGACGGTCATATCGTCCACGAGGATTACTGGCTGACCGCCATCGAGCGCCGTGACGGCGGCGTCGTCTATGAGGGGCTGGTCCTCGACGTCAGCGAGGAAATGACGCTGATGGGCGAACTCGATCGCCAGCTTGACGAGCGCCGCCGGCTGGAGCAGCAGATCCAGGAAGCCCGCAAGCTGGAATCGCTGGGTCGGCTGGCCGGTGGCATCGCCCACGACTTCAACAACATCATGGGCGCCATCCTGGGCTTTGCCCAGTTCGTCGCCGAGGACACCCCGCCCGACCATCCCGCCCACGGCCATGCCCAGCGCATCCTGTCGGCCAGTCAGCGTGGTAAGAAGCTGGTGGAACAGATTCTGATCTTCGCCCGCCGCGCCAAGGCCGAGCGGTCGCTTTTCGCCATGCCCGATCTGGTCTCGGAATGCGAGCCGCTGCTGCATATCGCCATTCCGTCCTCGATCCGCATCACCGTCGATATCCGCTCCTCCGGTGCCGTGGTCGAGGCCAGCCGCGACCAGTTGGGCCAAGTGCTGATGAACCTGTGCTTCAATGCCCGCGATGCCCTCGAGGGCCGTAACGGCGCCGTCACCATCGGGGTCGATGTCCTGCCCACCGGCCACCCCCTGGTGGAATGCGCCGCTGCCGGGCCGCCGGGCGGAAGCGACGATGCCGGGGTGTGGAGCGAGGATGACGGCAGTTTCGCCGCCATGGTCGGGCGCTGCCAGTCCGGCGTCGCCTGCGTGGCCATGTCGGTCAAGGACGACGGATCGGGCATTCCCGTCGCGGCGTTGTCGAAGATCTTCGATCCGTTCTTCACCACCAAGGATGTCGGCAAGGGCACCGGGCTTGGGCTGTCGGTGGTTCAGGGCATCGTCATGGAGCACGGCGGCGCCATCATCGTTCATTCCCGCCCCGGAGAGGGCTGCGAGTTCGTTGTCTTGCTGCCGCTGGCCGAGGCGGTCGCCGAGGCCGCCGTTCCCGCCCTCCAGACCGCCCTTCCGCCGGCGACGGCGGGGCGGGTGCTGATCGTGGACGACGACCACGATTTCGGCGACATGCTGGCGGTGATGCTGGAGCGGCGGGGCTGGAGCGTCCTTTGCCAGTCCAGCCCCCAGGCGGGGTTGCAGGCATTGGCCGCCGAGCCGGCGGCCTGGACGGTCGTGGTCACCGATCAGGTCATGCCCGACATGCGTGGCCAGGATCTGATCGCCCGGGTCAAGGCCATCCGGCCGGATCTGCCCTGCATCCTGTGCACCGGCTATGACGGCACCCTGGACGAGGAGCAGGCCCGGCAGTTCGGCGCCACCACCATGCTGCGCAAGCCGTTCGAGCCGGAAGCCCTGGTCGCCGCCATCGTCGCCGCCAGCGAGCCCGCCCCGTCCGGCCCGCGCTACTCGCGCCGCCGGGGCGACAGACCGCCCGCCCAGCCATAGGGCGACTTTGTTTCACGGGCGCCGCCGCGGTGTAACATTTGGCAATAATGATTGATTTGAGGGCTGGACGGCGGGCTGGTAGACCTAACAGCGTGAAAAGCGAGGCTCGCGAGGCGCCATGAGGACTTCCGGCGCCGACGGGCAAGAGCAAAGGGGTTTCGCGTTGAACCAGATCGTCGCCGCCATGCTTCCCGGACCCAGCCCTCTCGCCATCGACAATTCCGCCGTTCGCTGCCGCACCCTCAAGACCAGCATCGGCTGCACCGGTGTCGGCCTGCATTCCGGCGCCAAGGTTACCATGGTTCTGCATCCGGCCGAGGCCGGTACCGGCATCCGGTTTCGCCGCGTCGATATCAGCGGCGGTGGCGCCATCGTTCCCGCCCATTGGTCCGCGGTGCACGACACCCGGATGAATTCCTGCCTGCGCAATGACGATGGCGTCGTCGTCGGTACCGTCGAGCACCTGATGGCCGCCCTGGCCGGGATGCAAATCGACAACTGCCTGATCGAGATCAACGGGCCGGAAGTGCCGGTGATGGACGGTTCGGCCGCCCCCTTCCTGTTCCTGATCGAATGTGCCGGTGTGGTCGAGCAGGCCACTCCCCGTCAGGCCATCAAGGTGTTGAAGCGGGTGACGGTCCAGGACGGCGACCGGATCGCCTCGCTGACCCCGTCCTCGGGTTTCTCGGTCCGCTTCGAGATCGATTTTGCCAGTTCCGCCATCTCGCGCCAGGAGTTCTTCGTCAACCTGTCGCGCGGGACCTTCAAGTCGGAAATCTCACGCGCCCGCACCTTCGGGTTCGAGCAGGACGTGGCGGCGTTGCGGGCCCATGGTCTGGCACGCGGTGGTTCACTCGATAACGCGGTGGTGATCGACTCCACCGGGACCCGCGTACTCAACGACGACGGCCTGCGCTACGGCGACGAGTTCGTGCGCCACAAGGTGCTGGACGCGGTGGGCGACCTCTATTTGGCCGGCGCCCCGCTCATCGGACATTTTCACGGCGTTCGCTCCGGTCATGCGCTCAACAACCAGCTGCTGCGCGCCCTGTTCGCCGACCAGACCGCCTGGACGCTGACCACCGTTCAGCCGGGTTCGGCCGCCGCACCGTTCACGGCCGCACCGCTGCGGATGGTCGCCAACGGCTGATCGCACGGGTTCACGACCCCAACCACCCTCTCCGCTCCGGCGGAGAGGTTTTTTTGCTTGGTGGCGCAATCGGGGGGGCGGTCGCGCCGCCACGCGACTCTTCCCCTTGCCCTCGGGCGTGCTATAGTTCGCCTCCTTTCGGAATGGCCTCACCCCGACGAGTCTCCATGATCCTGTCCGCCCAAATCTTCCGTTCCCCGCCGCTGAAGGTGCTGGCCGTTACCGTTCTGGTCGCGCTCGGCGCCTGCGCCGACAAGAGGGACGAGTATACCGAGCGGTCGGTCGAAGACCTTTACAACAACGCCATGGATATGCTGGACGACAACCAGTACTACAAGGCGGCGCAGCTTTTCGACGAGGTCGATCGCCAGCATCCCTATTCGGTGTGGGCGACCAAGGCGCAGTTGATGGGGGGCTATGCGCTTTACGAGCGTAATAAATATGACGAGGCCATTATCGGGCTTGAGCGCTTCATCCAACTCCACCCCGGAAACAAGGATGCAGCCTACGCCTATTACCTCAAGGCCCTGTGCTATTACGAGCAGATAACCGATGTCGCCCGTGATCAGAAGATGACGGCGCTGGCGCTGAAAAGCCTGCAGGAAGTGATGGATCGCTTCCCCACCAGCACCTATGCCCGTGATGCCCGGCTGAAGATCGATCTGGCCCGCGACCACATGGCCGGCAAGGAGATGGCCATCGGCCGCTACTATCTGGTCGTCAAGCAGTATCTGGCGGCGGTCAATCGCTTCAAACTGGTGGCCGAGCAGTACCAGACCACCACCCATGTGCCCGAGGCGTTGCATCGCATGGTCGAGATCTACACCACGTTGGGCCTGGACGCCGAGGCGCAGCGCGCCGCCGCCGTGCTGGGGCACAATTATCCCGGCAGCGACTGGTACCAGGACAGTTACGCCATCGTCGAGCATGGGCTGACCGACCCGTCGCGCCGCAGGGAGCGCGAGAAAAGCTGGGTCGATTCCCTAACCTTCTGGTCCGGTGACGACAAGCCGGCCGCGCCGCCGCCGCCGGCAAAGAAGGACGATCCCGCCAAGACCAGCGGGGGTTGGTTCAACTGGGCCAAGTTCTGGTAGGCCATGCTGGTCTCGCTGTCGATCCGTGACGTTGTTCTGATCGAGCGGCTGGATCTGTCCTTCACCGGCGGCCTGTCGGTGTTCACCGGCGAGACCGGTGCCGGCAAATCCATCCTGCTGGATTCGCTGGGGCTGGCGCTGGGGGCGCGGGCCGAGTCCGGTCTGGTGCGCCACGGCGCGGCCCAGGCATCGGTTACCGCCGAATTCGATCCCCCCGCCGTTCATCCCGCCCGCCGCCTGCTGGCCGAACAGGACATGGATGCCGCCGATGCGCCGCTTGTGCTGCGCCGGGTGCTGACCGGCGACGGCCGTTCGCGGGCCTATGTCAACGACCAGCCGGTCAGTATCGGTCTGCTGCGCCGCATCGGCGACGAGCTGGTGGAGATTCACGGCCAGTTCGAGAGCCACGGCCTGTTGGATAGTGCGACCCATATCGGGGTGCTGGATGATTTCGGCGGCCTTGCCGCCGATCGTGCCGCCGTTGCCGCCGCCTGGGAGGGTTGGCGCGCCGCTCGTGCCGCCCGCGAGGCGGCCGAGGCGGCCCTGTCCAAGGCCCGTGCCGAGGAAGAGAGCCTGCGCCAGATGTTCGGGGATCTGAGCGATCTCGATCCCAAGCCCGGCGAGGACGCCGCCCTGGCCCAGTCGCGCGCGGTGATGATGCATGGCGAAAAATTGTTGGAGGCCATGAATGCCGCCCAGGCGGCACTGACCGGGCGCGGCGAGGTCGAAGCGGCGTTACGGACGGCCCAGCGTGCCCTGGAACGGGTGGCGGAACGGGCGGAAGGCAAGTTGGACGGGGTCATCGCCGCTCTGGACCGCGCCGCCGTCGAGGCCGCCGAGGCCACCGGCCTGCTGGAGCGCGCCTCGGCCGACATCGATCTCGATCCCCGCCACCTGGAAAAGGTGGAGGAACGGCTTTTCGCCCTGCGCGCCGCCGCCCGCCGCCACGGCGTCGCCGTCGATGATCTGGTGGCGCTGAAGGAGCGGCTGGGGCGCCAACTGGCCCAACTGGAAGGCGGCGGCGGCGATCTCGCCCGCCTCGCCCGCGAGGAGCAGACCACTCGCGCCGCTTTTGTGGAAAAGGCCCGTGCCCTGTCCAAGGCACGGCGCGACGCCGCCCAAAGGCTGGACCGGGCGGTGGCCGGAGAACTGCCGCCGTTGAAGCTGGAGAAAGCCACCTTCCGGACCCGTGTCGATGGTCTCGACGAGGCCGGCTGGGGCGCCCACGGGCTTGATTCGGTCGGGTTCGAGGTCGCCACCAATCCCGGTGCTCCGCCCGGACCCTTGGGCAAGATCGCCTCGGGTGGCGAGCTGTCGCGCTTCATGCTGGCGCTGAAGGTGGTGCTGGCGTGGATCTCGCCCATTCCCACCATCGTGTTCGACGAGGTCGATTCCGGCATCGGCGGTGCCGTGGCGGCGGCGGTGGGCGACCGTCTCGCCCGTCTCGCCGACGGGCTACAGGTGCTGGTGGTGACTCATTCGCCCCAGGTGGCGGCGCGGGGCGCCCATCACTACCGCGTCGCCAAGCGTGCCGCCGCCGGCGCCACCGTCACCGGCGTCGAATCCCTGCCCGCCGACGACCGTCGCGAGGAGATCGCCCGCATGCTGTCGGGCGAGACCATCACCGATCAGGCCAGGGCGGCGGCCGATGCCTTGATGGCGGGCTGATGATTCCCGTCGCCTCCCTTACTCCGTTCGAGGCCCGCATCGAGCACGGCGAACTGGTGGAGCGGATCATCCGCTGGGACCGGGCCTATCACGGCGCCGACGCCCCCGAGGTGACCGACGACGTCTATGACGCCGCCCGGCGGCGTCTGGCCGAGATCGAGACCGCCTTTCCCGAACTGGCGGCGAAAAGCCCGCTTGCCGCCAAGGTCGGCGCCGCCCCGGCCGAAGGCTTCGGCAAGGTGGCGCACCGGGTGCCGATGCTGTCGCTGGACAATGCCTTCGCCCCCGAGGACGTCGCCGAGTTCGACGCCAAGGTCCGGCGCTTCCTCGGCCTTGGTCCCGATGCGGTTCTGGCCTTCGTCGCCGAGCCCAAGATCGACGGCCTGTCCATCAATCTGCGCTACGAGGGCGGTGAATTCGTCCAGGCCGCCACCAGGGGCGATGGTGCCGAGGGCGAGGACGTCACCGCCAATCTGCTCACCCTGGCCGACCTGCCGCGCCGGCTGGCGGGCGAGGCCCCGGCGGTGATCGAAATCAGGGGTGAGGTCTATATGACCAAGGCCGATTTCCTGGCGCTCAATGCCCGCCAGGAAGAGGCCGGCGACAAGCCCTTCGCCAATCCGCGCAACGCCGCCGCCGGGTCGTTGCGCCAGCTTGACCCCCGCGTCACCGCCGGGCGGCCGCTCAGCCTGTTCGCCTACGCCATGGGCGAGGCCTCGGAGCCGCCGGCGGCCAGCCACTGGGGCTTCCTGGAGCGCCTCGCCGCCTGGGGCTTCAAGGTCAACCCGCTGTCGCGGCGCTGCGCCTCGGTGGACGAGGTGCTGGAGTTCCACGACGAGATGGCGTCCCGCCGCGCCGTGCTGCCTTACGATATCGACGGTATCGTCTATAAGGTGGACGACATCGAGCTGCAACGCCGCCTCGGCATGGTCAGCCGCAGCCCCCGTTGGGCCATCGCCCACAAATTCCCCGCCGAGCAGGCCGTCACCCTGCTGGAGCGCATCGAGATCCAGGTCGGCCGCACCGGGGCGCTGACTCCGGTGGCCCATCTCACCCCGGTCAACGTCGGCGGTGTGGTGGTGGCGCGCGCCACGCTTCACAACGAGGACGAAATTACCCGCAAGGGCGTACGCGTGGGCGACACCGTCATCGTCCAGCGCGCCGGCGACGTCATCCCCCAGGTCGTCGGCGTGGCGCCGGGTACGCCGCGCGGTCCGGAGGACTATACCTTCCGCGACACCTGCCCGGTATGCGGCGCCCACGCGGTGCGGCCCGAGGGCGAGGTCATCCGCCGCTGCACCGGGGGCCTGACCTGCGAGGCCCAGGCCAAGGAACGGCTGCGTCACTTGGTCTCGCGCAATGCCTTCGACATCGAGGGGCTTGGCGACAAGAACATCGAATTCCTGTGGGACAAGGGCTATGTCCGTCAGCCCGCCGACATTTTCCGTCTGGAGGAGGTCGACCGCGACCGGCTCCAGAAGCTGGAGAACTTCGACGGCTGGGGGCGGCGTTCGACCGCCAAGCTGTTCGAGTCCATCCGCGCCCGCGCCACCATCGGTCTGGAACGCTTCATCTACGCTCTGGGCATCCGCCAGATCGGCGAGGCCACCGCCAAGCGCCTCGGCCGTCACTACGGCACCCTGGAACAGTGGCGAGAGGCGATGCAAAGCGGCTCGGACGAGGCGTCGGCCGAGCTGACCTCCATCGAGGACATCGGCCCGGCGGTGGCCAAGGACTTGCTGGACTTTTTCGCCGAGGACCATAACCGCGCCGCTCTCGATGCCCTGGTCGCCGCCATGGCTGCGCTGGGAGGCGGGGTGGAGGCGGCCAAACGCATCGATGCCTCGGCCTCGGCCATCGCCGGCAAGGCGGTGGTGTTCACCGGTACCCTGACCACCATGACCCGGCCCGAGGCCAAGGCCCGTGCCGAGGCGTTGGGCGCCAAGGTGGTGGGCAGCGTGTCGAAAAAAACCGACTATGTGGTGGTCGGTGCCGATGCCGGTTCCAAGGCCGCCGAGGCCGAACGCCTCGGCGTCGCCATCCTCTCCGAGCAGGAATGGCTGGCGCTGGTCGGTGGATGAGGGGCCATGTTTCTTGCCGTTCCCGCCACTCTCCCGTATACGGTTGAGGCATGGCGGACGATAAGGACAAGCAGGCGGAGCGGCTGAAGCGCGCGCGCGAGCTGATGGCTCAGCGGGGCGGTGACTTGCCCGTGCCGGTGGCTGCTCCCGCCGTCCCGGCGCCGACGGCCGCCGCCGCCGCACCGCCGCCCCACGGCGATGCCGGGGGCAATCGCTGGGCGGGTCTGCTGGACATCCTGACCAATCTGTTGAAGCCCAAGCCGGTGGCGCCACCCGCGCCGGTACAGTCGGCTACCGGCGTCGAGCCGCCGCCCTTTACCGTGGTGGTGGCGGCCCTGGGCGGTGATGCCGACGGTGCCGCCGCCACCTTCCTCAACCGGACCCTGACCGAGCGTCCGGCGCTGAAGGTCAAGGCGCTGGGGCGGGTGTTCCAACTCGACACCCTGGAGGACCCCTCGCTGGTATCCTCGGTGGTGCTCAATACCCGTCACGCCGTGGCCGAGGAAAATGCCGATCTGCTGATCTGGGGCGATGTCGGCAGGGATGGCTACCGCCTGCGGTTGGCCACCGTCAATGCCGATGAGGAACGCACCGCCGCCTTCGGCGCCACCACCCGGATCGAACTGCCGGCCGAGTTCGGCGAGCCGGTGGCGAATCTGCTGTTCGCCGCCATCCTGACCGCCATCGATCCCGCGTCCGATGCGCAGAAGGTGGCGATCAAGCGCCTGCTTCCCGCCGCCGCCACCACCGCCGAGGTTCTGGCGTCGCGGCCGCCGGTGCAGATGACCATGCCGCAGCAGCGGTCGATCCAACTGGTCTTCGGCCATGTCGCCACCGCCACGGCGCTGGCCGGTCCCGCCGACCAGATGGTTCCGTGGTTCGACAAGGCGGTCAACGCCTATCGCCAGGCACAACGGCGGCTGGGCCGTACCGATCCGAGCTGGGAAGCCGGCCTGTTGCACAAGCATCTCGCTGCCGTCTTCGCCGCCCGTGCCGAGCGCGACACGGAGCCGGCGCCGCTGTGGGAGGAAGCCATCAAGGAATGGCGATCGGCCGCCGAGGTGCTGCCGCGCGCCCTGATGCCGCAGGAATGGGCCGCCGCCCAGGTCCGGTTGGGGGTGGCGCTGTATCGTCTCGACCTGCTGACCGGCCAGACCGAACTGCTGCGCGAAGCGGTGCAGGCGCTCCAGGCGGCCATGCAGGTCTATTCCCGCACCGAGACGCCGCAGCGCTGGGCCGAGGTCATGCACAACGTCGCCCAGGTGCTGGAGGTCTATGGCGATCAGTTGAAAAGCGCCGAGGTGCTGAAGCGCGCCATCGACGCCTGCCGCGCCGTGCTGGATATCCGTACCCGCGAACGCGGCCCCCTGGCCTGGGCGACTACCCAGAACACGTTGGGGTCGGCGCTGTTCATGCTGGACCGCCATACCAACGGCGCCAGCCATCTGGAGGAGGCGCAGGAGGTGTTGGCGGCGGCGCTGGAGGTCTTCCAGGCCCATGGCGCCAAGGGGCCGGCCAAGGTGGCGTCCAAGAACCTCAGCCATGTGCGCCGCCTGATCGAAACCCATAAAAGCCGTAAGGTCGCCGATCCTCACTGGCTCGACGAGCCCGAGGGCAAGTAGGCGGCGCTTCCCAAACCGGTCGCCCCGCATTATGGTCCGCCAGCCCCTCAACATCGCGAATCCCCGATGACCAAGCTCAGTCACATCCGTAACTTCTCCATCGTTGCCCATATCGATCACGGCAAATCGACCCTGGCCGACCGGCTGATCCAGGCGTGCGGCGCCATCGACGCCCGCGACATGAAGGATCAGATCCTCGATTCCATGGATATCGAGCGCGAACGCGGCATCACCATCAAGGCGCAGACGGTGCGGCTGGAATACAAGGCCAAGGACGGCAACACCTATCAGCTCAATCTGATGGACACCCCCGGCCACGTCGATTTCGCCTACGAGGTCTCGCGGTCGCTGGCCGCCTGCGAGGGCTCGCTGCTGGTGGTGGACGCCAGCCAGGGCGTCGAGGCCCAGACCCTGGCCAACGTCTATCACGCGCTCGACGCCGGCCACGAGGTGGTGCCGATCCTCAACAAGATCGACCTGCCCGCCGCCGAGCCCGAGCGGGTCAAGCAGCAGATCGAGGATGTCATCGGTCTCGATACCTCCGACGCGGTGATGATCTCGGCCAAGACCGGGTTGGGCATCGGCGACGTGCTCGAAGCCCTGGTTACCCGTCTGCCGGCGCCGGAGGGCGAGGAGAGCGAGCCGCTGCAGGCGCTGCTGGTGGATTCGTGGTACGACGCCTATCTCGGCGTCATCATCCTGGTGCGAATCAAGAACGGCATTCTGAGGAAGGGCCAGAAGATCCGCATGATGGCCACCGGCATCGCCTATCAGGTGGACACCGTCGGCTACTTCACCCCCAAGATCATCCAGTGCGGCGAACTGAAGCCGGGCGAGATGGGGTTCTTCACCGCCGGCATCAAGGCGGTGGCGGATACCAAGGTCGGCGACACCGTTACCGACGACAAGAAGCCCGCCGCCGGGCCGTTGCCGGGGTTCAAGCCCAGCGTGCCGGTGGTGTGGTGCGGCCTGTTCCCCATCGATGCCGCCGATTACGAGGATCTGCGCGACTCGCTGGCCAAGCTGCGTCTCAACGACGCCAGCTTTCAGTACGAGCCGGAGACCTCGGCGGCGCTGGGCTTCGGCTTCCGCTGCGGTTTCCTCGGGCTGTTGCACCTGGAGATCATCCAGGAGCGGCTGGAGCGCGAGTTCAACCTGGACCTCATCACCACCGCCCCCAGCGTGGTCTATCGTGTCCACCTCACCAACGGCGAGATGCAGGAACTGCACAACCCCGCCGACATGCCCGACCAGGCCCGCATCGACCATATGGAAGAGCCGTGGATCAAGGCCACCATCATGGTGCCGGATGAATACCTGGGGCCGGTGCTGACGCTATGCACCGAGCGGCGCGGGCAGCAGGTCGATCTCACCTATGCCGGCTCGCGCGCCATGGCGGTCTACAAACTGCCGCTGAACGAGGTGGTGTTCGACTTCTACGACCGCCTCAAATCCATCAGCCGCGGTTACGCCAGCTTCGACTACGAGGTCGATTCCTACAGCCAAAGCGATCTGGTCAAGGTTACCATCCTGGTCAACGCCGAACCGGTGGACGCCTTGTCCTTCGTGGTCCACAAGGCCAATGCCGAGGCCCGTGGCCGCGGCATCTGCCAGCGCCTCAAGGAGCTGATTCCCCGTCAGATGTTCCAGATCGCCATTCAGGCCGCCATCGGCGGCCGTATCGTGGCGCGCGAAAGCATCAGCGCCCTGCGCAAGGACGTTACCGCCAAATGCTATGGCGGCGACGCCACCCGCAAGCGCAAGCTGCTGGAAAAGCAGAAGGAAGGCAAAAAGCGCATGCGCCAGTTCGGCAAGGTGGAAATTCCACAAAGCGCCTTCCTCGCCGCCCTGAAGATGGGCGACGACTGAGCATCGGCGGTGGCGTGGCCCGAGAGGGCCGCGTCACTCCTCCTCGTCGCGATTGCTCAGTGCCTTGGCCAGGTCGTAGATGCGTCGCCGCACGTCTGGATCGGTGATGCTGTAGTAGTTGCGCACCAGCTCCAGGGTCTCGCGCCGCAGCCGGGGATCGGCTTCGGCGGCGGGGGGTTCCTCGACCGGGGGTTCGCGCACCATCTGGACCGGACTCAAGGCCCTGACCTCGTCGGTCATATCATCAAAGAAATAGGACACAGGTACGTCGAGCACGCGCGACAGGTCGAACAGCCGCGAACAGCTGACGCGGTTGGCGCCACGTTCGTACTTCTGCACCTGCTGAAACGTCAGGCCGATCTGCTCGCCCAGCCTCTCCTGGCTCAATCCCAGCAGCGTCCGGCGAAGCCGCATGCGCGACCCCACATGAACATCCACCGGATTGGGTGCACCGGCAGGGGTGCGACCGCGGTTGGCCTTTCTACGCGCCATTTTTCCCTCGTTTTCGTGAACCGCCCAATACTTGACCTAGTAGTTTTACAAACGCAAGAGAGAAAGAACGCCCGAAAAAAGGGAAAAACTAACGACAAAGAGGACGGCTCACGGCCATAAATTCAAACTATATATTCTGAACAATCGCTTGGCTGACGGCACGGGTATTGAACACATCTCGTCACAACCGCTCCGTCGCCGCCTCGACACCGCTGCTGGGTATATAACTAAAGAATAGTGTGCCGCGAGCCCTATTTGACGACGCAACCCTCTCCTTGGCCCGGAGCGGGCCTTGCCCGAGTCGTCCGGCCATGACCAAGGGCGGCGCACCCATGGATGGGTGCGCCCGAGGTCCGCGAGCAAGAGAGGGAAGGAGCGGTCAGCCGGCCTTGATCAGGGTGCCGACACCGTGCGGGGTGAACAGTTCCAGCAGCACGGCGTGGGGGACGCGGCCGTCCAGGATGACGGCGGCATCGACCCCCTTGTCCACCGCCTCCAGGCAGGTCTCGACCTTGGGGATCATGCCGCCGGAAATGGTGCCGTCGGCGATGTAGCCCTTGACCTGCGAGGCGGTCATCTCCGGGATCAGGTTGCCCGACTTGTCGAGCACGCCGGCCACGTCGGTCAGCATCAACAGGCGCCGGGCGCCGGTAGCGGCGGCGATGGCGCCGGCGGCGGTATCGGCGTTGATGTTGTAGGTCTCGCCGGCCGGTCCCATGCCCACCGGGGCGATCACCGGGATGATGTCCGATTGGCGGAAGAAGGTCAGGATATGGGGCGTGATCTCGGCCGGCTCGCCGACGAAGCCCAGGTCCAGCACCCGTTCGATGTTGGAATCGGGGTCCTTCTTGGTGCGGCGCAGCTTGCGTGCCCGGATCAGGTGACCGTCCTTGCCCGACAGGCCGACGGCGAAGCCCCCGGCCTCGTTGATGGCCGAGACGATCTGCTTGTTGATCTTGCCGGCCAGGATCATCTCGACCACCTCGACGGTGGCCTCGTCGGTGTAGCGCAGGCCATCGACCCTGGGGGTCTCGATGCTCAGGCGCTTGAGCATGTGATCGATCTGCGGGCCGCCGCCGTGGACCACCACCGGGTTGATGCCGACTTGGCGCAACAGGACCACGTCGCGGGCGAACAGCCGCGCCAAGTCGTCGGATTCCATGGCGTGGCCGCCGAACTTGATCACCAGGGTCTGGTCGGAGAACTGGCGCATGAACGGCAGGGCCTCGGACAGGGTCTTGGCGCGGTCCAGCCAGGATTGACGGTCGTCGGCTCGGGTGTCGGGGGAGGTCATGGCCGCGGCTCTCCTTCGGCAAGGGTGGTCAGCTCGGCGCGCAGCTCGGCGATGCCGAGTCCCTCTTGCGAGCTGGTGACGATCAGGGTGGGGTGGGCGGCGACGCGGCTTTTGATCTCTTCCAGGGTGCTGGCGCGTACGGCGTCGAGTTCGGCGGCCTTGATCTTGTCCGCCTTGGTCAGCACGACCTGATAGACCACGGCGGCCTGATCGAGCATCTTCATCATGTCGCGGTCGCTGTCCTTGAGGCCGTGGCGGGAATCCACCAGCACCACGGCGCGGCGCAGTACGGCGCGGCCCTTGAGGTAGCCGTTGACCAGGCGGGTCCAGCGCTCGACCATGCCCTTGGGAGCCTGGGCGAAGCCGTAGCCCGGCATGTCCACCAGCATCAGCCGGCGGCCCAGGTCGAAGAAGTTCAACTCCTGGGTCCGCCCCGGCGTGTTGGAGGTGCGCGCCAGGGTGTTGCGCCCGGTCAGCGCGTTGATCAGGCTTGACTTGCCGACGTTGGAGCGCCCGGCGAAGGCGATTTCGGGCAGACCGGCGGGCGGCAGCCCGTCCAGCGCGGCGACGCCCCGCAGGAAGGTGCATTCACGGGCGAACAGCAGGCGGCCGGCCTCGATCAGGCCAGCGGCCGCCGCGTCGCCGTCGGGAGACTCCGTCAGGGCTTGGCCTCCGCCCGGCGCATGATCACCCACTGTTGCAGGATCGACAGCGAATTGCTCCACGCCCAGTAGATCACCAGACCGGAGGCGAAGTTGGCCAGCAGGAAGGTGAAGACGAAAGGCAGGAACTGGAACATCTTCGCCTGCACCGGGTCGGCCGGCTGCGGGTTCAGCTTCTGCTGCAGGAACATGGTGACGCCCATGATGATCGGCCAGATGCCCAGTTGGAACATGCTGGGCGGATCCCACGGGATGGCGCCGAACAGGGTGAAGATGTTGGTGGGGTCCTGGGCCGACAGATCGTGAATCCAGCCATAGAACGGCGCGTGCCGCATCTCGATGGTGACGAACAGCACCTTGTACAGAGCGAAGAACACCGGAATCTGCACCATGACCGGCAGGCAGCCCGAGACCGGATTGACCTTCTGACCCTTGTAGAGCGCCATCATCTCTTGTTGCAGGCGCATCTTGTCGTCGCCATAGCGGGCCTGCAGCGCCTGGATCTCGGGCTGAAGCTTCTTCATCTTGCTCATGGAGACGTAGGACTTGTTGGCCAGCGGGAACATGGCCAGCTTGATCAACACGGTCAGCGCCAGGATGGCGAGGCCCATGTTGCCCAGCGTGCTGTGCAGGATCTGCAGCAGATAGAAGAACGGCTTGGTCAGGAAGTAGAACCAGCCGAAATCGATGGCCAGATCGAAACGGTCGATTCCCAGCTTCTCGGCATAGGCGTCCAGCAGGCTGACCTGCTTGGCGCCGGCGAACAGGTGGAAATCGGCTTCGTCGGACTTGCCGGGTTCGATGGTGCGGGCCGGCGCCAGATAATCGACCTGATAGCGGTCGGAACTGTCCACCCGCTGATGGATGAAGCGCCCGGCGACCTCGGTCTTGGCCGGCGGCACCAGGGCGGTCAGCCAGTACTTGTCGGTGATGCCGGCCCAGCCGCCCTCGGATTTGTAGCGGGCGGTCCCCTCCTTCTTCAGGTCGTCGTACTTGACTTCCTTCAAGGTGCGGTCGAACACGCCCAACGGCCCCTCGTGCAGGATGTACATGCCGGCGACCTTGGGGGTGCCGGTGCGGGCCAACAGGGCGTAGGGGTGCAGCGCCACCGCCTTGGGCCCGTAATTTTCCACCCGTTGCGTCACCGCGAACATGTAGTTCTCGTCGATGGTGTAGGTCCGCACGAACCTGAGACCCTCGCCGTTGTCCCAGGTCAGCACCAGCGACGACGACGGGGTCAGCGGGCCGCCCGATAGCACCGACCACACCGTGTCGGGGGCGGGCACCTTGACGGCGGTGTCGCCGGGGACCCAGCCGAACTCGGCCCAATAGGGCTCGGGCGAGCCGGCCGGCGACAGCAGGTCGATCTCCGGGCTGGCGCCATCGGGGGTCTCGCGGTACTTGGCCAGGGTCAGATCGTCGATGCGCGCCCCGGTCAGGGCGATGGAGCCGTGCAGCGACGGGGTATTGATGGCGATGCGCCGGCTTTTGGCCAGGGCGTCCGGACGCGACGTCGCCGACGCGGCGGCAGCGGCGCTGGCGGGACCCTGGGCGGGCGCCGGTCCCGATGCCGCCGGAGCCTGGGCGCTTGCCGCCGAGGGGGCTTGGCCCGAGGTCTGGGCCGGGGGAGTCGCCGCCGGCTTGGGGGGCAGGAAGTACTGCCAGCCGATCATGATCAGGACCGATATGGCGATGGCGATGAAAAGGTTGCGCTGATCGTTCATGACATCCTATCCGGCATGCGGGACGGCCCGGTCCTGTCGGACGGCCCGGTCTTTCGATGAATCGGCTGGGGGACGGGGTCATAGCCGCCGTCATTCCAGGGGTGGCAGCGGCAGATCCGCCGGGCGGCCAGCATCGACCCGGCCAGCGGGCCATGCGCCGCGATGGCGTCGATGGCGTAGGTCGAGCAAGACGGCATGAACCGGCAGCTCGCCGGCAGCACCGGCGAAACCAGCACCTGATAGCCGCGGATCAGTCCGCGCATCGCCAGGCCGATGGGGTTCATGCGTTTCCTCGGGTCTCGTCGGGTACGCCGGAGGAGTCCGGCCGCAGCCCGCCGACACGTTTTAGCGCCGCCAGCAAATCCTGCAAGAGAAGAGAATATGGCCGCTCCAGAGTCTCGCGACGGCCGATCACCACGTAATCGAGACCGAAGGCGGCGCGGGCTGGAAAAATCTCGGCCACCGCCGCTTTCAGACGCCGTCGTGCCCGATTGCGGCAGACGGCGTTTCCCACCTTCTTGGAAACGGTAAAGCCGACCCTCAACGAGTCGGCCCGACTGTCGGCTGCGTTGCCGCCGGGACCGGCCTGCAAGATCAGGCCGGGCGCCGCCCACTTCCGTCTCAGGGCCGCCAGGCGCAGAAAATCGGCACGTTTTTTCAGCCGATCGATCCGCGCCGACATGGCCCGATACGAACCGTCAGGCGGACAGCTTCTTGCGGCCCTGGCGGCGGCGGTTGGCGATGACGCGGCGGCCGCCAACGGTGGCCATGCGGGCGCGGAAGCCGTGGCGGCGGGCGCGGACGAGCTTGCTCGGCTGATAGGTGCGCTTCACGGAAGGTACTCCAGACAAACGGGCTTGAAATCGAGCGGTCGTGTATAAGCTGGAGACACGACAGAGTCAATGCAGGAGAAATGTCGACCATGGCTTGGGACCCCGCGCTCTATTCCACCTTCGCCCAGCCGCGCCTGCGTCCGGCGCTGGATCTGCTGGCCCGTGTCGAGATCGACCGCCCCGGCCGGGTGATCGATCTCGGGTGCGGCACCGGCAACGTTACCCGCCTGATCAAGGCCCGCTGGCCCGACGCCGAGGTCGCCGGGGTCGATTCCTCGCCCGAGATGCTGGCGGCGGCGCGCGACGGCGGCGGCGGGGTGGCCTATACCCTGGCCGACATGGCGACATGGACGGCGGGTCAGCTGGTCGATGTGCTGTTCTCCAACGCGGCGCTGCACTGGCTGGGCGACCACGCCACCCTGTTCCCTCGTCTGTTCGACCAAGTGGCGGCGGGCGGCGTGCTGGCGGTGCAGATGCCGCATAACCATTACGCCGCCTCGCACACCATCATGGCCGAGGCGGCGGCGGCGGGGCCGTGGCGCGACGTGTTGGCGCCGCTGGCCGGTCGCTTTCCCGTGGCCGATCCGTCGTCCTACTACGACCTACTGGCGCCGCTGGCCGTCGGCCTGGACATCTGGGAGACCGAGTACCTGCATGTCCTGGAGGGCGACAACCCGGTGGTGGCGTGGACCATGGGCACCGCGCTCCGGCCGTTGCTGGCGGTGGTCGAGGGCGAATGGCGCGATGGCTTCCTGGCGGAGTATTCCCGTCGTATCGCCGCCGCCTATCCGCCGCGCGCCGACGGCAAGACCCTGCTGCCGTTTCGCCGGCTGTTCATGGTGGCCGTCAAGCCGGGCCGAGCTATTCCGCCACCAGCTTGATCTCGTCGCGCTGCGCCTGCCTGCCACCGCCCAGGTGGCGCAGGCGCTCGAACGCCAGATAGATCACCGGGGTGGTGAACAGGGTCAGCATCTGGCTGACCATCAGGCCGCCGACCATGGCGACGCCCAGCGGCTGGCGCAGTTCCGAGCCGGTGCCGGTCCCCAGCATCAGCGGCAAGCCGCCCAGCATGGCGGCGAAGGTGGTCATCATGATCGGCCGGAAGCGTTTCAGCGACGCCTCGCGGATCGCCGCCTCGGGGGCCATGCCGCGTTCGCGCTGAGCGGCGATGGCGAAATCGACGATCATGATGCCGTTCTTCTTGACGATGCCGATCAGCAGCAGGATGCCGATCAGCGCGATCAACGTCATGTCGTGGCCGAACGCCATCAGAAACAGCAATGCCCCTGCCCCCGCCGACGGCAGGGTGGACAGGATGGTCAGCGGGTGGACGAAGCTTTCATACAACATGCCGAGGATCAGGTAGACCGACACCAGGGCGGCGAGGATGAGATAGGGCTGTGACGCCAGCGACTGCTGAAACACCTGGGCCGTGCCCTGGAAGGTGGCGACCAGCGAGATCGGCTTGCCCATCTCGGCCTCGGTCCGCCGGATCGCATCCACCGCCTGGCCCAGGGCGACGCCGGGGCGCAGGTTGAACGACAGCGTCACCGAGGGGAACTGGCCCTGGTGGTTGACCGCCAGCAGGGCGACGGGGGCGGCGTCGATGCGGGCGATGGCCGACAGCGGCACCTGTCCGCCGGTGGCGGGCGAGCGCAGGTAGATCTTGTCCAGGGTGTCGGCGCGGCCCTGCATCTCGGGCAGCACTTCCATCACCACATGGTAGCTGTTGAGCTGGGTGAAATACTGCGCCACCTGGCGTTGGCCGAAGGCGTCGTAGAGGGTGTCGTCGATCACCTGCGGCTGAATGCCGAAGCGCGCCGCCTGATCGCGGTCGATGACCACGTTGAGGGTGGCGCCGTCGGTCTGCTGGTCCGAGGCGACGTCCTGCAGCTCGGGCAGCGCCTTCATCCGGGCCAGCATGTTGGGCGCCCAATGGTTCAGTTCGTCCAGATCGGCATCTTGAAGGGTGTACTGGTACTGGGTGCGGGCGAGGCGGCCGCCGACGTTGAGATCCTGCGGCGCCTGGAGGTAAAGCACCGCGCCGGGAATGCCCGCCGTCTGGCGGCGCAGGCGGGCGATCACCTCCTGGGCGCTGGAGTGGCGCTGGTCGCGCGGCTTCAGCGCCATGAAGAAACGGCCGTTGTTCAGGGTCTGGCCGCTGGCTGCCCCGATGCTGGCGGTCCAGTTGGCGACGTCGGGATCGGCCGACAGCACCCGGCCCAGCGCTTCCTGCCGCTGGGTCATCTCGGCGAAGGAAATGTCCTGGGCCGCATCCGAGACGCCGAACAGCACGCCGGTATCTTGCTGTGGGAAGAAGCCCTTGGGGATGGCGGAAAACAGCACTCCCGTCGCCACCACGGTGGCGGCGAAACTGGCCAGAGTCAGGCGCTGGTGGCGCAGCACCCAGTCGAGACCCTTGGCATAGGCGCCGATCAGCGCCTCGAAGCCGCGCTCGAACGCCCAGTAGATCGGGCCGTGGCCGGTGGTGTGTTCGTCCTTCAGCACCCGGGCGCACATCATCGGCGTCAGGGTCAGCGACACCACGATCGATACCAGAATCGCCATCGAGACGGTCATGGCGAATTCGCGCAGCAACCGTCCCACCACCCCCGACATCAGCAGCAGCGGAATGAACACCGCGATCAGCGAGACGCTGATGGAAATGATGGTGAAGCCGATCTCGGCGGCGCCGGCAAAGGCGGCCTCCATGGGCGACATGCCGTCTTCGAGGTGGCGGTAGATGTTTTCCAGCATGACGATGGCATCATCGACCACGAAGCCGACGGCGATGGTCAGCGCCATCAGCGACAGGTTGTCCAGGCTGTAATGGGCCAGATACATCAGCCCGGCGGTGCCGGCCAGGGCCAGCGGTACGGTGATGCCGGGGATGATGGTGGCCCACAGATTGCGCAGGAAGATGAAGATCACCATCACCACCAGCCCGATGGTCAGCGCCAGGGTGAATTCCACGTCCTCGACCGAGGCGCGGATGGTGGTGGTGCGGTCGATCATCACCTTGACCTGTACCGCCGGCGGAATCGACGCCTGCAACAGTGGCAGCGCCGCCTTGACCCGGTCCACCGTCTCGATGACGTTGGCGCCGGGCAGCTTGTAGACCACCAGATAAATCGCCCGGCGGCCGTTTTCCCACGCCGCCAGCCGGGCGTTCTCGGGGCCGTCGATGGCTTGGCCGATATCGCCGATGCGCACCGGGCCGCCGTTCTTGTAGGCGATGATGACGTCGTTCCACGGCGCGGCGGTGGTCAACTGGTCGTTGGCGTAGAGGGTGAGATTGCGCCGTTCGCCGTCGAGGCTGCCCTTGGGCGAATTGGCGGTGACGCTGGCGATGATGCCGCGCAACTCCTCCAGCCCGATGCCCAGCGCCGCGATCTTGGCGGGATCGATCTGCACCCGCACCGCCGGCTTCTGCTCGCCCCCCAGGGAGACCTGGCCGACGCCGGATATGCGGCTGATCTGCTGCGCCAGGACCGTGTCGGCGTAATCATCGACCACAGTCAGCGGCAGGGTGTCGGAGGTGACGGCGATAATCAGGATCGGGGTATCGGCCGGGTTGACCTTGCGATAGATCGGCGGCCCCGGCAGAATCTTGGGCAACTGGCCGCTGGCGGCGTTGATGGCGGCCTGGACGTCCTGGGCGGCGGCGTCGATGCTGCGCTCCAGGTCGAATTGCAAGGTGATCGACGACGACCCCAGCACGCTGGTCGAGGTCAGTTGGGTGACGCCGGGAATCTGCGAGAACTGCCGCTCCAGCGGCTGGGTCACCGACGACGCCATGGTCTGAGGGTCGGCGCCGGGCAGGGTGGTGGTGACGACGATGGTGGGAAAGTCCACCTGGGGCAGCGGCGCCACCGGTAGTTGAGGAAACGCCACCAGCCCGGCCAGCAACACCGCCGCCATCAGCAGGGTGGTCGCCACCGGGCGGCGGATGAACGGTGCCGAGATGCTCATGATTCCTGGCCCTCAAACGCCGGGCGCCCACATCCGTGGGCCAGGCTCCTCCGCTTCGCTTCGGGCGCCGCACTGGCGCCGTGCTCCCTGCGGTCGCTTATTGGTTCAGCCCTCAGGCGCCGGGCGGTCGCTCCGCTCCCTGGGCTCCTCCGCTTCGCTCCGGGCGCCGCACTGGCGCCGCGCTCCCTTCGGTCGCTTATTGGTTCAGCCCTCAGGCGCCGGGCGGTCGCTCCGCTCCCTGG
>CAIUSV010000050.1 GCA_903901915.1 uncultured Rhodospirillaceae bacterium
GGCATCATTTCCGCCAAGCGCAAATCCATGGTCATCGAAGGAGTGACGCACTCCAACCTGCTGCAGACCGACGCGGCGATCAATCAGGGTAATTCCGGCGGTCCGCTGGTGGGGGCCAACGGCACGGTCGTCGGCATCAATACGGCGATCTATACCCCTAATGGTGCGTTTGCCGGCATCGGCTTTGCGGTGCCCAGCAATCAGGCCCGCCTTTTCGCACTGGACGAAGTGGGCTGGTTGCCGACATCCACCGCCGAGGGGCCGACCATGGGACTGGTGGCCATGCAGCGGCCCATGGGGGTCGGTGTCGGCGCGGCGGGTCCGGTGATTGCCGCGGGGACTCCGTCGCCGCATGTGGATGGCCGCCAGAACATGGATTGCAGCAATTGTCACGACATCATTCCGGCCGGTAATGGTTTCCAGGCGCCGATGATGCCCGTGGCTGCTCCCCTGCCGCCGCCGCCGATTCCCGCCAATGCCGTGTCGCCTCACACCGATGGTCGGCAAAACATGACCTGCAACACATGCCACCAGATCGTTGGTGGCGCGGCAGCCGGTCCGATCGCCTTTGGCCAGCCGATGATGTCTATTGCCGCGCCGCAGCAGCCTGCACCGGCGATTCAGGCCAATGCCGCCAACCCTCACACGGATGGCCGGCAGAACATGAACTGCGCCAGCTGCCATCAGATCATCGGCTCCGCCGGCGCGGCTCCCATCGCCGCGCCGGGCGCCGGAGGCGCCTATCGCTTTTCCCAGCCGCCAGGAAGCTTGGCCATCAATATCCAGGGGCCGAGCGGCGGGCAGGGGGCTGTTGCCGGAAGTGGTGGTAGCCGGGCCTCGCTCCTTGGTGCGGCTTTGACCCCGGTGAACCAGCGTCAGGGGTTGCAAGCTGGCCTGCCTGCCGGTCGCGGGGTGTTCGTGACCGGTGTTACTCCCAATACTCCTGCCGCAGCTGCGGGACTGCGTCCTGGCGACCTTATCCTTAAGGTCGATGGCCGTCCCGTGCATCAGCCCGAGGAAGTGGCCGCCATCATGGCCGAAATGCCCAACGGCCGTTCGGTGCGTATCGGAGTGCTGCGTGACGGTGATGTGAGCAACATGTCCCTTGTCGCCGGTCCGTCGGGTCTGGCAGCGGCGGCTGTGGTTCAGACTCCCACGGCTCCGGCCATGGCGGGGGCCGTTCCCATGGTTCCCGGTGCCCTGCCGATTATTCCGAAGGCGCCGACTGAGTTCAATTGGCTGGGGATGGAGATCGAGACCTTTATGGCTCCGCAGCCGGTGGTCGGCATGCCGGGCGCTACTCCTGTTACCGGGGGATCCAAAGGAGCCCAGGTGGCCGAGGTGCTGGCCGGATCGCGCGCCGCAGTGGCGGGGCTTCAAGCCAATGACCTTATCATCGAGGTCAATAATCGGCCGGTGACAAGTCCCGCTCGTCTCGCTGCCGCCATCAAGGCGGCGACAGCCGCTGGGCAGCAGATTTTGCTCAAGGTCCATCGCAATGGCCAAGAGTTCTGGATTGTTCTTTGAGGGTGGAGCGGGATAATGGCAAATAACCGGCGTGATCGCACCACGGACCTTCCCGGCGACGGCGATCAAAAGATTTCGTCGGGGCCGGAGATTATTTCGGTGACGGTCCATCCCTCGCCGAACCTTGCAGCGGCGCCCAAGCCGGCGCAGGGCGATATTTGGGCTAGCTTGCTTGAAAGTTCGCCGTGGTCAGCCAATCAAGGGGGGCGGGTCGAGACGGCCCAACCTCCTTCCGCCCCCATTCGTTCCCAGGACCCTGTGCCGGTTGCCGATCTGGTCAACCGTTGGTCCCAGCCGATCTGGCGAACAGCCACGCTGGCCGAGAATGCAGAAGCCTCTGAGGAGAGCGTCGCAGCTCCTTCGCTGACGCTGTCGGATTCTGTGCTTGCGGTGTCTGATCTGGTGATTGATGTTCAGCCGGATCTGGATTCCGAGGTTGAGGCTTCCATCGAGCCGGAAACCGTGGCAACCAGCTTGGCTCGGCTGGTTGAACTGGCGGAAGAGATTGCCTCGATTAATGGGGAGACGTCGGTCGAGATCGAAGTCGAGGACGCCGAAGTCGAGCCGGAACTCGCACAGGTCGAGGCGGTGGCGGAGCCGGTGATCGAGATCGAAGTCGAGGACGCCGAAGTCGAGCCGGAACTCGCACAGGTCGAGGCGGTGGCGGAGCCGGTGATCGAGATCGACGTCGAGGCCGCCGAAGTCGAACCGGAACCCGCAC
>CAIUSV010000051.1 GCA_903901915.1 uncultured Rhodospirillaceae bacterium
AAGGATGCACATAGGCCCGCCGCCACCGCCATTGTTGTCGTTGTCCGCCATGACGCCCTCCCCACGAAATCGCCCCGCCGTCGACATCGAGCGAAAAAAGGGAAGGTCAATGGGGAAAAGGCAATAAAAGAGCCAGCTCGCCTAAAAGGCGGCACCTACGCCGTCGGGTTTCCCGTTGGGAAAGCCGACCGTGAGGCCGGGGCGAGCCCCTGGACCCCGAAAAAGCCGTCACGCCGCCGTGCGCGTCTGTTGTTGAAACGAGGGGTGGGATCGGGCGGTCGTCCCCGCCCACCCCCATGGCCGTGGATAACGGGCCGACCTCCGCCAGACCCTTGGCGGTCGCGGCGGCCAGCCCGTTTCCCACCGCCCACCGAGCACCCGAGTGCCGATGGGTTGCCGACGCCCTGTAGACGGCCCCGGAACGGCCTGAGAGGCGCGGACTTCCAAGGGTTCCGGGGGATCGTGCCGACGCCGACGGGGGGGTGGCCTCGGCGGCGAGAAAAATCCCCCGCATCGCTTGATCCCTGCCGACTGGGGCATAGGTAACGTCGGCGGGCAGCACCGTCCGCGCCACGGAGGGGAGACAGACCATGCCGAGGAAAGCTCGAGCAAGGAAGGCGAAGCCGTTGACATCACAGCCGGAGCAGTTGAGCCTGCTGGACCTGATCCATGAGGGACGGCTGGGATCGGAACAGACCGAGGCTCTGCGCGGCCTGATGGCCGCCAAGCCAGCCTCGACCTCTTGGCGCGGCCTCAGCATCATGCCGCCGGGAAGCCTGCTGGATCAGGCCGTCAACCTGTTCGAGCGCACGACGGACTTCCCCCTCGAGCTTCCGGCCTTCACGGTGATGCACATGCTGGCCGCCCATCTGTTGGACCGGGGTGTCCAGATCGAGGTGGCAGGCACCCGGCTGCGCCCCGATCTGTGGACGACCCTGCTGGCCCCCAGCGGGGCCGGCAAGACCAAGACCGCCTCGGTGCTGGCCCGCATCATGCCGGTGCGCCTGTTCCCCGAGACCACCTCATCGGCCCGTTTCATTGAGGAACTGGCCGTCCATAATCGCGGCCTGTGGCAGCAGGACGAATGGGGCCAGTTCCTGCGCCGCATCGAAACCCAGACCTATGCCGAGGAGATGCGGGAATATCTGCTGCGTGCCCATGACGGCAAGCCGTTGGCACGGCGCACCGCCAAGGGCTCCATCGAAGTGGAGGAGCCGGCGCTGGTCATCCTGGGCACTACGGTCTTCGAGACCTTCACCAGCATCGTCTCGGCCGAGAGCATGCTGGACGGCTTCATGCAGAGGTTCGGGATCGTCATCGGCGATGCCGACCCGGCCCGCCCGCCGCAACGCTTCCCCATCTACCGCACCGAGGAGCCGGGCAACCTGGCCCCCTTGCAGGCGGCGTGGCAGGCCATCGCGGCCTTGCCGCTCCATCCCCTCTACACGGTGACGCCCGAGGGCGAGGCGGCATACGAAACCGGCTTCACCCATCTGTTCGAGCAGCACCATGCCATCCCGGCGAGCTTCTTCCGGCGCGTCATGTGGCGCGCCTTCAAGATGGCCGCCGTCTACCACGTCCTGCTCGGCAAGGCTGATGACCGGATCGATGCCGAGGACGTGGGCTGGGCCATGCGGGTGGCGGCGCTGCATCTGACCGACGCGCGGCGCCTGCTGGACGGCTACAACCTCAGCACGCTGGAGGCGGTGATCGTCAAGGCCGAAACCTTGCAGGCCAAGCTCGGCCACCGCCCGAGCAAGCGGGAACTGATCAAGGGCGTCCGCGACATCAAGAACAACACCATGGCGGAATTCGTGCTGGAGGTCATGACACCGCTGCCGGGGGCTAATGACAACACCAGCCCGGCCAATGACCAGGCCGCCGCGTGAGTGCCCGCGAACGACGGAGTTGGTGACGGACGATCCGAAATTCGAGGTGACCTCCGGGTCACCTCACGGGATCGCAAAATCACAGGTGAGTGTTCAGTTTCACTCACATCACATACTCACATTTCACGCTCACATTTCATGGTTTATATAAACTATCTTATATACGCAGTAACTTGTTGTTTTTATTGATGATATTTATGTTTATTGGATCAGTTCGCCATTTTCGCGCAGAAAGTCGAGCAACGGCAGCAGCGGCAGACCCAGCACGGTGAAGAAATCGCCGTCCACCGACAGGAACAATTGCGCCCCCAGCCCCTCCAGCCGATAGGCCCCCACCGTCTCCAGCGCCGTGGTACCCACCGCATCGAGATAGTGTTCGAGGAATTGGTCGGAGAAATCGCGCATGATCAGCTCGGCGTGTTCGGCATGATACCACAGCCGCCGTCCGTCGCGCACCGCCACCACCGCGCTGGTCAGCCGGTGGGCGCGGTGGCGCAGCGCCTGAAGCTGGTCGCGGGCCTCGTCGATGGTTGTCGGCTTGTCGAACCACCGGCCATCGCAATCGAGCATCTGGTCGGCACCGATCACCAGGGCGCCGGGGTGACGGCCCGATACCCGCACCGCCTTGAGCTCGGCCAGGGTTTCGGCGACACGGGCGGGATTGGCGGTCTCTTGGCGCAGCGCCCGCTTCACCGCCTCTTCGTCGACGGCGGCGACATCGACGGCAAGGACGACCCCGGCCGCCTCCAGCATGGCGCGGCGGGCGGCGCTGGCCGAGGCGAGCACGATCATGGCGGGATCGCTCCGGGCACCGGCACCGCCTGACGCTCCATATGCTGGGCATGCAGCTGCATGATGGCGGCGGAGGCCTCCTCGATGGAGCGCCGGGTCACATCCACCACCGGCCAGCCCAGGCGGGTGAAGATGCGCCGGGCGGCCTGCACCTCCTCCTTGACCTTCTCGAACTGGGCGTAGTCGGTCTCTTCCGCCTGGTTCAGCATGCGCAGCCTGGCGCGGCGAATGTCGGACAGGCTCTTGGGGTCCTTGGTCAGCCCCACCACCAACGGCCGCTTCGCCCGTTCCAGCGTCGGCGGCAGCGGCACGCCGGGCACCAGCGGGTAGTTGGCGCATTTGAGACCACGGTTGGCGAGATACATGCAAGTGGGGGTCTTGGAGGTGCGCGACACCCCGACCAGCACCACGTCGGCCTCGTCCACCGCTTCCATCAACTGGCCGTCATCATGGGCGAGAGTGAATTGCATGGCATCGATGCGGGCGAAATATTCGGCATCCAACTGATACTGCCGCCCCGGCAACGCCTTGACCTCCACATCGAGAAAGGCGGAAAGCCCGGCCATCACCGGGTCGAGCAGCGGAATGCAGGGAATCTTACGGCGACGACAGGCCTCTTCCAGCAATGCCCGAACCGCGCCATCCACCAGGGTGAACAACACGATGCCGGGATTTTCCTCGATACCGGCAATGACCCGCTCGACCTGTCCCTGGGTGCGGACCAGCCACCAATTGTGCTGATGGGCAAGCACCCCCTCGAACTGCACCAGACAGGCGCGGACCACCGAGGTGACGGTCTCGCCGGTGGCGTCGGAAACCAAATGGAGGTGAAAGCTCTGCATGGCTGTGGACGATCCCTAATTGCGGGGATAACCGGGGGGGTCCGGGCAACGGCGGAAATTCGCTCCCCACTGCCGTCGAGTCCACCAGCCGAATCGCCCGTCTGTCGAAAACCAGACCCCTGGTCGGCGAGAATAGCGTGAATTTTCCGGTTTCACACCCGATTTCCCCAGGGTTCTCCGGCCAGGGAAATCAGGATAAATCACGCTGAATCAACACCCTGACCAGGACCACCCCTTATTTTCCACAGGTGGGCGAACATTGTGGGCAAAAACGGGAAAGCCCTGGGGACAGGCCATGGACTATGACTAATCCCCATCATTCACAGGCATCAACCTACCACAGCCACCTTTTCTCCAATCCCTAAAGACTGTAATACAGGCCCAACACCAAGCCGCCGAAAGGCCATCCCTTGACCCATTCCTCCAAGCCGTTCCTCCGTGCCCTCGCCGGCGAGACCCTCACCCCACCGCCTTTCTGGTTGATGCGCCAGGCCGGGCGCTATCTGCCGGAATACCGCGCCACCCGCGCCCAGGCCGGCAGCTTTCTCGACCTGTGCTACAATCCCGACTTCGCCACCGAGGTCACGTTGCAGCCGTTACGACGCTACGGTTTCGACGCCGCCATCCTGTTCAGCGACATCCTGGTGGTTCCAGATGCCTTGGGCCAGCAGGTCGCGTTCAAGGAAGGCGAAGGTCCGGTCTTGACGCCGATTCGCTCGGCAAGAGATCTAGACGGTCTTGACGCCTCGGGCTTTCACGACCATCTCGCTCCGGTTTACAAAACCGTTTCCAACCTGTCCAAGGCGATCCCGGCCACCACCGCCCTGATCGGTTTCGCCGGCGCGCCGTGGACGGTGGCGACCTACATGATCGAGGGTCATGGGTCCAAGGACTTCGCTCAGGCCAAGGGCATGATGTTCGCCCAGCCGGAGCTGTTCGCCCGGCTGATGGGGTTGCTGGTCCAGGCCACCGGCGACTATCTGATCCGTCAGATCGACAACGGCGCCGAAGCGATTCAGCTCTTCGACACTTGGGCCGGGGCGCTGCCCGAGGACCAGTTCGATCGCTGGGTAATCGGTCCGACCCGTACGCTGGTCGAACGTATCCGCGCCGAACGGCCGGGTGTGCCGGTGATCGGCTTTCCCCGTCAGGCCGGCATTCTCTACAAGCGGTTCGTGATCGAGACCGGCATTGACGGTGTTTCGTTGGATCCCTCGGTACCGCTGGATTGGGCGGCGGCCGAATTGCAGCCGCGTTGTACCGTGCAGGGCAATCTCGATCCGCTGCTGGTGGTGGCCGGCGGCGAAGCGATGGACGCCGGAATTGATCGGATTCTCAAGGTGTTGGGCCGTGGCCGCTTCATCTTCAATCTTGGTCACGGCATCGTGCCGCCGACTCCGCCCGACAACGTGGCGCGACTGGCGGCGCGGCTGAAGGGGTGGACGGGGTGAGCATCAAGACCGCGGTCGTGCTGTTCAATCTCGGCGGGCCGGATTCGCCGGCGGCGGTCGAGCCGTTTCTGTTCAATCTGTTCAACGACAAGGCCATCATCGGCGCCCCCTTTCCCATCCGTTGGGCGTTGGCGAAATACATTTCCCACAAGCGGGCACCGGTGGCGCGGGAGATCTATGCCCAAATCGGCGGCGGCTCGCCGTTGCTGCCCGAGACCAAGGCCCAGGCCGAGGCGCTGGAACATCGGCTTGGCGAGACCTTTCGCTGTTTCCCCGCCATGCGCTATTGGCATCCCTTCACCGTCGAAGCGATCACCGCGATCAAGCGGTGGGGTGCCGATGAAGTCGTGCTGCTGCCGCTTTATCCCCAGTTCTCGACCACCACCACCGGATCGTCGATGACCGAGTGGAAGCGTCAGGCCGCTCTTCAGGGCCTGGACCTGCCGACCCGCGAAATCTGCTGCTATCCCGATCAGCCCGGCTTGGTCGAAGCCTTGGCGGATCTGGTGCGGCGAGGTTACGACGAGGCGGCGGCGACGGGAAAGCCGCGGATACTGTTTTCCGCTCACGGTCTGCCCAAGCGGATCGTCGACAAGGGCGATCCCTATCCCACCCAGGTGGAAGCGACGGTGGCGGCGGTGGTCAAGGCCTTGGACATTGCCGGACTCGACTGGGTGGTGTGTTATCAGAGCCGGGTCGGACCGCTGGAATGGATCGGCCCTGGCACCGAGGCGGAATTGGAGCGTGCCGGCCATGACGGCGTGCCGGTGGTGGTGGTGCCGGTGGCGTTCGTTTCCGAGCATTCCGAAACCCTGGTCGAGTTGGATATCGAGTACCGCCATCGTGCCCAAACGCTGGGAGTTCCCGCCTATGTGCGGGTACCGGCGCTGGGGTGCCATCCTGCTTTCATCACGGGGCTGGCCGAATTGGTACGCCAAGCCGGACCCCGAACGGAACGAGTCTGCCGATGCTGAGTGGTGAAGCCTATCTGTGGATCAAGGCGGTTCATGTCATCGCGGTGATTTCGTGGATGGCGGGGCTGCTCTATCTGCCGCGCCTGTTCGTCTATCATTGTGGCGTCGCGCCGGATTCCGAGGCCTCGGCCACCTTCAAGGTGATGGAACGGCGCCTGATCAAGGCGATCATGAACCCGGCCCTGGTGGTGACCTGGGTCCTTGGCTTGATCATGGCTTTTTCCGCCGGGATGTTCAGTTTTCCCTGGTTCCATTTCAAGCTGGTCCTGGTGGTGGCGATGACCGCCGCCCATCTGTTTCTTGTCCACTGCAAGGATGAATTCGCCACCGACCACAATCCCCACAGCTCGAAATTCTATCGGGTGCTCAACGAGATTCCGACCCTGTTGATGATCGGCATCGTAGTGGTGGTGGTGGTCAAGCCCTGGTAGACGATTACAATCCCGTTTGACAGACGGGGCGGCTTTGGCTAAAGCTTGGGCGAAATCATACCGGGCGGAAAAGCCGCTCGCCCCCGCATCATCCACCTTCCCGCGTCGGATCGTTCGCATCCGTATCTTATCGGCACCAGGTCCGCTTGGTCGGACCCGCATTTTTCAAGCCGATTCCCTCGCGCCGGGCCTCCCTAGAACGGACATTCTTCCATGCATCTCCAGGAACTGAAGAAAAAAACGCCGGCCGAACTGTTGGCCTTCGCCGAGGAACTTGAGATCGAGAACGCGAGTACGCTGCGCAAGCAGGACATGATGTTCGCGATTTTGAAACAGCTGGCGGACAACGACACCCCGATCTACGGCGATGGCGTTCTGGAGATCCTGCAAGACGGGTTCGGTTTCCTGCGCAGTCCCGAGGCGAATTATCTGCCCGGTCCCGACGACATCTACGTCAGTCCCAGCCAGATGCGGCGCTTCGGCCTGCGCACCGGCGATACCGTCGAGGGTCAGATCCGTTCGCCCAAGGACGGCGAACGCTATTTTGCCCTGCTCAAGGTCAATGCCATCAATTTCGAGCCGCCGGACAACGTGCGGCATCGCATCAACTTCGACAACCTGACACCGCTTTATCCCGATGAGAAGCTGCGCCTGGAGCTGGACGACCCCACCAAGAAGGATCTCACCACCAGGGTGATCGATCTGGTCGCGCCCATCGGCAAGGGTCAGCGCGCGCTGATCGTGGCACCGCCGCGCACCGGCAAGACGGTGATGCTGCAAAACATGGCCCACGCCATTTCCGCCAATCATCCCGAGGTCTATCTCATCGTGCTGCTGATCGATGAGCGACCGGAGGAAGTGACCGACATGGCCCGCTCGGTCAAGGGCGAGGTCATCAGCTCGACCTTCGACGAACCGGCCAGCCGTCACGTCCAGGTCACCGAGATGGTGTTGGAAAAGGCCAAGCGTCTGGTCGAGCACAAGCGTGACGTGGTCATCCTGCTTGATTCCATCACCCGTCTGGCGCGGGCTTACAACACCGTGGTGCCCAGTTCGGGCAAGGTGTTGACCGGTGGCGTCGATGCCAACGCGTTGCAGCGGCCCAAGCGGTTCTTCGGCGCGGCGCGCAACATCGAGGAGGGTGGTTCGCTCTCCATCATCGCCACCGCGCTGATCGACACCGGGTCGCGCATGGACGAGGTGATCTTCGAGGAATTCAAGGGTACCGGCAATTCCGAGATCATCCTGGATCGCAAACTGTCGGACAAGCGCACCTTCCCGGCCATCGACATCACCAAGTCGGGTACCCGTAAGGAAGAGTTGCTGGTCGATAAGGGTATTCTGTCCAAGATGTGGGTGCTGCGCCGCATCCTGATGCCCATGGGCGTGATCGACGCCATGGAATTCCTGGTGGACAAGCTCAAGCACTCGAAGAACAACTCGGACTTCTTCGAGGCGATGAACTCGTAGGAACCATTAGAGTGCTTCAGCTTCAAGCTGAAGCACTCTAGGATTCTGGTTGTACGAAAAAGCTGAGCTTTTTCATGTCTCAAACGCCGCTCTGGCTCAAGAGTTTCCCGATTTTCCGATTCAGCTTAAATACGGGAAACTCTAGTTAGTTGCGCAATCACCCGCGTCGGCGGTGGTGACGGCGATGGTGCTGCTGAAGCAGCTCGTCGTTGGGGCCATCGTCGTCACGTCGGCGTGTCAGCAGATGAAACGCGGCTGCCAGCAACATGGGCGGCACGGTGACGATGGCGATGCGCTCCGCCAGATTGAAGAAGGTGGAACGGCCGCTGGCGATGACGATGGCGTCCTTGCACTCGTAGCGCTGCTTGAAGGTGCCCGAGCAGTCGCGCATGCGATCCTGGACACTGGCCGAGGAGTGATGCTCGATCTCGCCCTCGGGGATGTTGGCGAACTGATCCCAGACCGCCCAGGCCATCCAGACCAGGCTGATCGTCATCACCACCCACTTGCCGATCTTCGATTCGCCCACATTCGCCTCCCCGAGGCTGCGTCCGGCGGCCTCGACCATTCAAATGTAATACCTTTTCGCCGAGGCCGCTACGGTAGCAGTATGGTGGATCCGGTGGTCTTTCTGGCTTCCAGGTCGCGATGGGCCTGGGCGGCGTTCTTCAGGGGGTAGGTCTGGTTGACCTCGACCCGGACCACGCCCTTGCCCACCACCTCGAACAGTTCCTCGGCGCCGGCGACCAGATCGGCGCGTTTGGCGGTGTAGGCCATCAGGCTGGGCCGCGTCAGGAACAGCGATCCCTTGGCCGCCAGCAGACCGGTGTCGAACGGCTCGACCTTGCCCGAGCTTTGGCCGAACAGCACCATCATCCCGAGCGGCCGCAGGCAGTCGAGGGATTTGAGGAAGGTATCCTTGCCCACCGAATCATAGACCACCGGCACTCCGGCACCGGCGGTGATCTCCTTTACCCGGGCCACGAAATCCTCGGCCTTGTAGAGGATGGTGTGGTCGCAACCGTGGGCGCGGGCCAGCGCCGCCTTGTCCTCGGACCCCACGGTACCGATCACGGTGGCGCCCAAATGCTTGGCCCATTGGCACACCAGCAACCCGACCCCGCCAGCGGCGGCATGGATCAGGATGGTGTCGCCCGGCTGCACCCGGTAGGTTCGCCGCAGCAGGTATTGCGCCGTCATGCCCTGCAACATCATGGCGGCGGCCTGCTGCTCGCCGATGCCGTCGGGAATCCGCACCAGTCGATGGGCCGGCATCACCCGGCGCTCGGCATAGGCGCCCACCGGCGGGTTGGCGTAGGCCACCCGGTCGCCGGCCTTGAACTCGGTGACGTCGGTGCCGACCGCCTCGACGGTGCCGGCGCCTTCCAGGCCGAGGGTGAACGGCGTCGGCAGCGGATAAAGGCCGGTACGATGGTAGACATCGATGAAGTTGAGTCCGACGGCGGCATGGCGGATCAACACCTCGCCGGCGGCGGGCGGGGCGAGGTCGATTTCCTCCCACACCATGTTTTCGGGACCGCCGGGCTGGTGGACGCGCACTGCATGGGTCTTCATGGGAAGTCTCCTAGGGAAGGGGGATGCCTTCAAGGCGTAGCAGGAATTCCTTGGTTTCGATGCCGTCGATACCGGAATAGCCGCCCAGACCACCGCCGCCGGCCAGCACCCGGTGACAGGGAATGATCACCGGAATGGGATTGCGGCCGCAGGCGCCGCCCACCGGCCGGGGAGCGGTACCCAGCTGGCGGGCAAGGTCGCCATAGGAGCGGGTGGCGCCAAAGGGGATACGCTCCAACGCCGCCCAAACCTTGCGCTGGAAGACGGTGCCCGAAGGCGCAAGCGGCAGCTCGAAGTGGCGGCGGGTGCCGGCGAAATACTCTTCCAGCTGGGTCCGGGCCGTCAGCAGCAGCGGCGATTCCTCGTTTTCGGGCAGCCAGCCCCAATCGAGGGCGACAATGGCACCGTCCTGCTCGAACAGGGCAAGGGGGCCGATGGGGCTGGTGAAGGCGATCTGCGGCATGATGAAGGGAATGCTAGCCTTCACCGCCGGGGCGCGCAACCTTCGGCATCGCAGATGAGTTGGGTGGTGGCCATGATCTCGAAGGCGTCCAGCAAGGCCGTCATGTTGGGCAACTGGTCGGGAACGGCGGCGGAAAAGGCGGCGATGGTGGCGTCGGCGCGATCGGCCCATTTGGCTTCGGCGGTGGCTCGCCACATCAGCGCCATGGACTCGGCCATGGCGCCGTTGCCCGACGGCACCGCCGAGTCGAAGCCGGGCTTGGTACGGACGATGACGTCGGTGGTGTCATCGGCCGAGAGAAAATAGCCGCCCGAGACGCTATCCCAGTGATGACGATGCGCCGCTTCCAGCCAGGCGCGGGCGCGATCGAGATGGGATGCCTCGCCGGTGGCCTCGGCCAGGGCGATGGCGGCCCGGCTCATGTGGGCGTAGTCGTCCAGCACGCCGGCGGCACCGGCGCGACCGTCGCACAGGGTATGGGCCAGGCGTCCGTCCGCGCGGCTCATCCGGTCGACCACCACGGTGAAGGCACGGGTTGCCGCCGCCAGCCAGTCGGGACGGTCGAAGGTGGCGGCGGCCTCGGTCAGGGCGGTGATCATCATGCCGTTCCAGTCGGCCAACACCTTGTGATCGCGGCCGGGTCGCACCCGCCGGTCACGATGGGCCAGCAGCGCCGCCTTGGCCTCGGCCAACCCGTCGTCGTCGCCGCCGCCAAGGGGATGGTTGCGGTGCACGATAGTGCGACCTTCCCAGTTGCCGCCGGGGCAAACGTCGTAGAGCAGGTTGAAACGCCCGGCGGTGGGCTTATCCAGCAGGGCGGCGATCTCGGCTTCGCTCCAGGTGTAGAACACCCCCTCCTCGCCGTCGCTGTCGGCATCCAGGGCGGCGGCGAAGGCGCCATCCTCGGCAATCATGTCGCGCAGCAGCCAACCGACGGTCTCGGCGACCCGATCGCGATAAAGCGCCGAGCGTTCATGCCTCCACACCTCGCACAGCAGCGAAACCAGTTGGGCATTGTCGTAAAGCATCTTCTCGAAATGCGGCACCAGCCAGCGTTGGTCGGTGGAATAGCGCATGAAGCCGCCGCCGAGATGGTCGTAGATGCCGCCCTGGCAGATGTGGTCCAGGGTCACCGTCACCGCCTGGCGTAGCCGCTGGTCGCCGGTGCGCCGGAAGGCCCGCCACAGGAAGCGGAACAGGCCGGGCTGAGGGAATTTGGGCGCGCCGATGGTACCGCCGTCCTCGAAATCGATCAGCCGAACCGCATCCCCGGCGCCGCGGTCGAGCACCGCCAGATCGAGAGCCATGGCGCCGGGCGAACGACCAAGAGAGTCCAATGCCTGGCGCATCCGTTCGACATTGTGGGCGATCTTGCCGGGATCGGCGCGGAAGGTATGGGCGATGCCCTCCAGCACGTCGGGGAAGGCGGCGCGCCCCCATCGCGCCGTGGGCGGAAAGTAGGTGCCGCCCCAGAACGGTTCGGCGTCGGGGGTGAGGAACATGGTAAGCGGCCAGCCGCCGTGCTGGCCCATCATCGCCAGGGCGTGCTGGTAAAGGGCGTCGAGGTCGGGGCGCTCCTCGCGATCGACCTTGATGTTGACGAACAGCTCGTTCATCAGCCCGGCAATGCCCGGGTCCTCGAAACTTTCATGGGCCATGACATGGCACCAGTGGCAGGCGGAATAGCCCACCGACAGCAGGATCGGCTTGCCGCTGGCGCGGGCCGCGGCCAGGGCCTCGGGTCCCCAGGCCCACCAATGTACCGGGTTGGCGGCGTGTTGCCGCAGATAGGGGCTGGTCTCGTGGGCCAGTCGGTTGGTGGACATGGATAAAGGCTCCTGATTGCGCGGCCGGCGTCTTAGGCATAGTTTGGGTGGCGGGTTCCACTGCGCAAGGCGGGCGAGGCCAGGATGAAGATCACCGTCAACGTGGACTGTACTCCCGAGGAGGCGCGGACCTTCCTCGGCCTGCCCGACGTCAAGCCGATGCAGGACGTGCTGATGAAGCAGGTTCAAGATCAGATGGCGACCAACCTTCATGCCATGGAGCCCGAGACCATGCTTAAGGTCTGGCTGCCGGCCGGGGTGCAGGGCATGGAGCAATTGCAGAAGATGTTCTGGTCGCAGTTCGCCACCAGCGGTCAGATGCGGGAGAAGAAGCCGTGACCGCGCGGACCGATCCGCCGCTTCACTTTCGGCTGCATGCCTTCATCTGTACCAACCGGCGTCCCGACGACAATCCGCGCGGCTCGTGCGCCGGACGGGGGTCCGAGGCGCTGCGCGAGCATCTCAAGGACCGCGCCAAGGCGCTGGGCCTCAAGGGGGTGCGCATCAACTCGGCCGGTTGCCTTGACCGCTGTGATCTGGGACCGGTGATGGTGATCTATCCCGAGGGGGTGTGGTACGGCTTTCGCACCACCGCCGACATCGACGATATTCTCGACGTCCATATCGCCAAGGGTGGTCGGGTCGAGCGGCTGCTGCTCGGCCGCGGCGGCTGAAGTCGTCTTTCCATGACCGATACCATTTATGCATTGGCCAGCGCTGCCGGACGGGCAGGGGTGGCGGTATATCGCCTTTCAGGCCCCCGGACCGGCGCGGCGCTGGCGGCGCTGACCGGCCGTTCGCCGCCGCCGCCGCGCCGCGCCGTCCGCCGCGTCTTCGCCGATGCCGATGGCGAAGTGATCGACGACGGTCTGGCGCTGTGGTTTCCCGCTCCGGCCAGCTTTACCGGCGAGGATGTGGCCGAACTGCATCTACACGGCGGTCGGGCGGTTGCGGCGGCGCTGGCGGCGGCGCTGGGGCGGTTCGGCCTGCGTCCGGCCGAGCCGGGTGAGTTCAGCCGTCGCGCCTTTGGCAACGGCAAGATGGACCTGACCCGTGCCGAGGCGATCGCCGATCTGGTGGATGCCGAGACGGCGGCGCAGCGACGCCAGGCGCTGCGCCAGATGGAAGGCGGTCTCGCCGCCGTGGTCGAGTCGTGGCGGTCGCGGCTGGTGACCGCGCTGGCCCATCTGGAGGCGGTGATCGACTTCGCCGATGAAGACATCCCCGCGGGGCTGCCGACGGGGATCGTCGCCGAGGTCGCGGCCCTGGCCGCCGATCTCGCCGCCGATCTCGCCGACGGTCATCGCGGCGAGCGCACCCGCGACGGCATCCACATCGCCATCGTCGGCGCCCCCAATGTCGGCAAGTCCAGTCTGCTCAACCGCCTTGCCCGCCGCGATGCCGCCATCGTCTCGGCCGAGGCCGGCACTACCCGCGACGTCATCGAAATTCATCTCGACCTTGGCGGCTGGCCGGTGGTGGTGGCCGATACCGCCGGGCTGCGCGACGCCGCCGGCGAGATCGAGGCGGAAGGGGTACGGCGGGCTTTGGCCCGTGCCGAGTCCGCCGACCTCAAGCTGGCGGTGTTCGATGGCGCCGGTCTGGACGCCGCCACCCTGGAGGTGATAGACGACGCCACCCTGGTGGTGCTCAACAAGTTGGACACGGTGACCACCGCGTTGCCGCCGGCCATCGCCGGGCGGCCGGCGCTGGCGCTGTCGGCGCGGAGCGGCGACGGGGTGGAACGGTTGGTCGAGGCCCTGACCGCCGAGGTCGAACGCCGCTTCGCCGTCGGCACCGCCCCGGTGTTGACCCGGGCGCGCCATCGGGCGGCGGTGGGGGAGGCCGAGGCGGCGCTGCGGCGGTTCGATCCTCGCGGCGGCATCGAGCTGGCGGCGGAGGATCTGCGTCTGGCGGCCCGGGCCCTGGGCCGCGTCACTGGCCGGGTCGAGGTGGACGAGGTGCTGGATGCGATCTTTCGTGAGTTCTGCATCGGGAAATAGAGCCTACTAGATACGGTGTGTTTCACGTGAAACAAACTAGTTGTTGTGATGTGGTGGTGATCGGCGGTGGCCATGCCGGTTGCGAGGCGGCGGCGGCGGCGGCTCGCGTCGGTGCCCGGACTCTGCTGGTGACTCAGCGGCTGGATACCGTCGGCGAGATGTCGTGCAACCCCGCCATCGGCGGTCTCGCCAAGGGTCAGTTGGTGCGCGAGATCGATGCGCTTGACGGCGTGATGGGCCGGGTGATCGACCGCGCCGGTATTCAGTTCCGCATCCTCAACGCCAGCAAGGGGCCGGCGGTGCGGGGGCCGCGCGCCCAAGCCGACCGCAAACTCTATCGCCGGGCTATGCGCGAGGCGCTGGACGATACCGCCGGGCTTGAGCTGCGCGAAGGGTCGGTCGAGGACCTGACGGTGGGCGATGGACGGGTGACCGGGGTGACGCTGGGCGACGGCAGCGTCATCGCTTGTGGCGCGGTGGTGATCACCACCGGCACCTTCCTGCGCGGGCTGATCCATCTCGGCGAGCGCAGCTGGCCGGCGGGGCGGGTGGGAGAGGCGCCGTCGCTGGGACTGTCGGCGGCGCTGGAGCGCCTTGGCCTGCCGCTGGGGCGCCTGAAGACCGGCACCCCGGCCAGGCTGGACGGGCGAACCATCGACTGGGCCGGACTGGAGATGCAGCCGGGCGACGATCCGCCGGTGCCGTTCTCGTTTCTTACCGACCGGATTCGAGTGCCGCAGATCGCCTGCGGCATCACTGCCACCACGCCGGAAACCCATGCCATCATCCGCGCCAACCTGCTCCGGGCGCCGATGTATTCCGGCCAGATTCAGAGTACCGGACCGCGCTATTGCCCCAGCATCGAGGACAAAGTGGTGCGCTTCGCCGACCGCGACCGCCACCAGATCTTCCTGGAGCCCGAAGGCCTCGACGACGACACCGTCTATCCCAACGGCATCTCGACCTCTCTGCCCGAAGAGGTGCAGCGGGCAATGATCGCCACCATTCCCGGTCTTGAACGCTGTGCCCTGATCCGGCCGGGCTATGCCATCGAATATGATTTCGTCGATCCCCGGGCGCTGCACCGCTCGCTGGAGACCCGGGCGGTGGCCGGGCTGTTTCTGGCCGGTCAGATCAACGGCACCACCGGCTACGAGGAGGCGGCGGCGCAAGGGCTGGTCGCTGGTGTCAACGCCGCCCGCGCCTGTGGCGGTTCGGTGCCGCTGATCCTCGATCGTGCCGACGCCTATATCGGGGTGATGATCGATGACCTGACCAGTCTGGGCACCACCGAGCCCTATCGCATGTTCACGTCGCGCGCCGAGTACCGGTTAGCTCTGCGCGCCGATAATGCCGATTTGCGCCTGACCGCCAAGGGTGAGGCGGTGGGGTGCGTCGGCCCCGAGCGATCCCGTCGCTTTGCCGCCAGACGCGAGGCCCTCACCGCCGGCCGCGCCATGCTGCAGACCTTGCGCGCCTCGCCCGACGCCCTTCGCCGTCACGGGCTGGAGATCAATCGCGATGGGGTGGTGCGTTCGGGCTGGGACCTGCTGGCTTATCCCGATCTCGACATCGGGCTTCTGGCGGCGGTATGGCCGGAGTTGGCTGGTCTGGGGCCGGACATCGCCGGGCAGCTGGCTATCGAGGCGAGCTATGCCGGCTATCTCGAGCGGCAGGAGGCCGATATCCGGGCCTACCGCCGCGAGGAGGGGATGGTGTTGCCGGCCGACCTCGACTACGACGCTATCGGCTCGCTGTCGGCCGAGGTGCGGCAGAAGTTCAAGGCAGCGCGGCCGGAAACACTGGCGGCGGCGGCGCGCATCCCCGGGGTGACCCCTGCGGCGGTGACGGCGCTGCTGGGGCATGTGAAGCGGGGTGTCTAGATATTGTGTTTCACGTGAAACATGCCGCATTAAGTTGAGGGGCAATTGTGGACCAAGACGAGTTTTGGACAAGATATGGTGTTTCACGTGAAACAGTGGCGCGGCTGACCGCCTATGTCGAGTTGTTGGCAAAGTGGCAGCCCACCATCAATCTGGTCGGCTCCGATACCCTGGCTGATCCGTGGTCGCGTCATGTCCTCGACTCCGCCCAGTTGCTGCCGCTGATCCCGCCGACGGCGAGGCGCTTGGTTGATCTTGGCAGCGGCGCCGGCTTTCCCGGATTGGTGCTGGCGGTGATGGGAGCGCCCGACGTTCACCTGATCGAGAGCGACGGGCGCAAATGCGCCTTTCTGCGCGAAGCCGCCCGGATTACCGGTACAGCGGTGACGGTGATCAACAAACGGATCGAGCAGGTGCCGCCGCTGGCCGCCGATGTGGTGACGGCGCGCGCGCTGGCGCCGTTGTCGCGGCTGCTCGTTTGGGCGGTGCCGCATCTTGGGCCGGGGGGGGTCTGCCTCTTCCTGAAGGGTAGGGGGGCGGAAGACGAATTGACCGCAACCGCGAAAGAATGGAATATCGCGCTTGACCGGGTGCCATCCCTGACCGACCCCGGCGGTATCGTCCTGCAAATCCGAGAGGTGGCCCGTGGCCGAACAGAGCGTTAGCACCGCGCCCGCAAGGGTGGCCCGCGTCATCGCGGTAGCCAACCAGAAGGGCGGCGTCGGCAAGACGACGACGGCGATCAATCTTGCCACCGCCATGGCGGCGACCAGGAAAAGCGTGCTGATCATCGATCTCGATCCCCAGGGCAATGCCAGCACCGGCCTGGGCATCGACCGGGGGGCGCGCGAGGTCAATTCCTATCATGTGCTGATCGGCGAGGCCGGGCTGGGCGAGGCGGTGATTGCCACCGGCATTCCCGGCCTGGATCTGGTGCCGTCGGGAGTCGACCTGTCGGGTGCCGAAATCGAGCTGGTGGAGATGGAACGGCGCGAGCATCGCCTGCGCGAATCCCTGGCCGGCACCCTGGCCGCCTATGATTATGTGCTGATCGACTGCCCGCCGTCGCTGAACCTGCTGACGCTGAACGCCCTGGTGGCGGCCAATGCGGTGATGGTGCCGCTGCAATGCGAGTTCTTCGCCCTGGAAGGTGTCAGCCATCTGGTCAAGACCATCGAGCGGGTGCGCCAGGCATTCAATCCGGCACTAGAGCTGCAAGGCATCGTGCTGACCATGTTCGACAAGCGCACCACCCTGTCCGATCAGGTCGCCGCCGACGTGCGCGACTTCTTCGGTGACAAGGTCTACAAGACGGTGATCCCGCGCAACGTGCGGGTGTCGGAGGCGCCGAGCCATGGCAAGCCGGTGTTACTCTACGACATGAAGTGCCTGGGGTCCGAGGCCTATATCCATCTGGCCTCGGAAGTGTTGAAGCGCGAGCGTGAATTGAGGGCTTGAGAAAAGTGGCCGAAGAAAAAAAGAAGGGTCTGGGGCGCGGCCTGTCCGCCCTGCTGGGGGATCAGGCGGCCAGCGCCATCGCCGCAGTGACCAGCGCGGCGGCGGCCGGTCCCGAGGGAGCGGCGGCGATCAAGGGGCTGCGGACCCTGGCGGTCGAGCACCTGCAACCGGGCAAGTTCCAGCCGCGCCGCACGTTCGACGAGGACCGCATTGCCGATCTGGTCGAGTCGGTGCGTGAAAAGGGTATCTTGCAGCCGCTGCTGGTTCGGCCGCTGCCCGGCCAGCCCGGCCGCTATGAGATCATCGCCGGCGAACGCCGCTGGCGCGCCGCCCAGGGCGCCAAGCTGCATGAGGTTCCGGTCATCGTCCGCGACCTCTCCGACCGCGAGGCGCTGGAAGTCGCCCTGGTCGAGAACCTGCAACGCCAGGATCTGTCGCCGCTGGAGGAAGCCGACGGCTATCGCCGGCTGATGGAGGATTTCTCCCACACCCAGGAGGAATTGGCCAAGGCGGTGGGCAAAAGCCGCTCGCACGTCGCCAACATGATCCGCCTGCTGGCGCTGCCCGATCCGGTCAAGACCATGCTGGAAAAGGGCGAGCTGACGGCGGGTCATGCCCGCGCCCTGCTGACCGCCGCCGACCCGCTGCGGCTGTCCCGCGATGTGGTGGCGCGTGCGCTTAACGTGCGGCAGACGGAAAAGCTGGTCAACGACGAAGGCAAGGCCAAACCCAGCCTTGGCGGTCGTCCGGCCAAGGATGCCGCCCGGGATCCCGATATCGCGGCGTTGGAGCGTGATCTTACCAACCAGCTGGGGTGCAAGGTGACGGTGCGGTCGTTCGGCAAGGGCGGTGAATTGACCATCGCCTATGGCTCGCTGGAACAGCTCGACGACGTGCTGGCGCGGCTGTCGCGGGCGCCGGCACGGGGAAATGCGACCCTCGACGACTGATTTGCCCCCGAATCAACGGACTATGAAGCCGCCCCCGGCCTTTGTACAATAACCGGGGAGGCGGTCGCAGAAAGCCGCTGGGACGGGGAGGACAGCCATGGCGGAAGCAACCGGGCCACTCGACGAACTGCTGGCCAATATTCCCGAGGCGGTGGTCGAATCATTCACACCGGAACAGCGGGCGGCGTTGTGGAATGCCGCCAAGCCGGTGAGCTGGCGCAAGCACCCCATCAACATCCGCATCACCTTTCCCTTCGTCGGCGGCCGTTATTTCGTCACCATCGTCGGTGGGTTCGAGCGTCGTGCCCTCGATCGTATCCGCCGCGACCGCTATATGCATCCGTTGCGCACCGCCGGCAACGTCCTGTTCTTGCTGGGCGTTGGCGGCGCCTTCTATCTTGCCGCCGTGGTCGGCATCTTCGTGTTTTCCAACCTTATCGAGTTCTGAGACATCCCATGACATCCTGTCCCTGCGGTTCCGGGCTGGCCTATGCCGGCTGCTGCGAGCCTTTCATCACCGGTGCCGCCTTTCCCCCGACGCCGGAAGCCCTGATGCGGTCGCGCTACAGCGCCTTTACCATCGCTGCCGTCGACTATTTGCGCGATACCCTGGCACCTGGTCACCGCGACGACTTCAACCGGGCGGAAACCGAGAAATGGGCCCGCGACTCGCAATGGCAGGGCCTGGAAATCCACGGCGCCGCCGGCGGTTCCGACGATGACGAGGGTTGGGTCGATTTCACCGCCCGCTTCCGCATCGAAGGACGCAACGAGGCCCATCGCGAACGCTCGACTTTCCGCCGCCACGACGGCCGTTGGTACTACGTCGATGGTCAGGTCGGTGGACCCAAGCCGGAGCAGCGTCGGGTCGCGGTCAAGGCCGGGCGCAACGATCCCTGTCCCTGCGGCTCGGGCAAGAAATACAAGAAGTGCTGCGGGGCCTGACGCGGTGGAGGCCCTGACCGGCTTCTATCAGACGGCGCTGGCCATGGTGGCCATGGCCCTGGTCGGGCGGGCGGCCGTCGGCGGGCGGCACGCGTCGGCATGCGATGGGCCGGGTCTGCATGTGATGGCCGGTTGGGGGGTGTTGTGTCTTGTCCTCACCCTGTGGGGGGTGCTGACCGACCTCTCCATGCGCTTGGCCGCGGCCGCTTTCGTTCTCGCCGGTGTCGCCGCCTTGGTATCGCGACGGTGGCGGGACGGCGGCCAAGACGATCTCGTCGCGGTCGGTCGCATGATCGCGCTGGCTGGGCCGCTGCTGTGGGTGATGGCTGATATCGAGGCATCCCAGCTCGACATCCTTGCCCTGATGCTGCCCAACGCCGCCTATCTGGCGGATCACGCCGCCTTTCCCACCGCGTTGGGGCCGCCGGTCCATTCCGACGCGCCGGTGGCGCCCTAC
Source organism: uncultured Rhodospirillaceae bacterium (assembly GCA_903901915.1). Classification (GTDB taxonomy): domain Bacteria; phylum Pseudomonadota; class Alphaproteobacteria; order Rhodospirillales; family Magnetospirillaceae; genus Phaeospirillum. The sequence goes on from CAIUSV010000051.1 coordinate 19,410, forward strand.
CACACCGAATTCGCCCCCTTTCTCGGCTCGCTGGCCGGCGGTGGTTTTGCCGCCAACGGCCTGTCGCTGTTTACGGTGTTTCTACATCTGGCCGCGGCTCTGCTGTTCGCCCGCATCGTCGCTGACGATGCCCGGCCGGGCTGGCGGGCGACGGCGCTGGGTCTTGCCCTGGCGACGGTGGTCAATCCCGGGTTCGTGCCGCGCATTTCCTTTGCCGGCTATGGCGAGGGACCGTTGGCCATCTCCCTGATGTTTGCCGGCTGGCTGGCCGCCCGGGTCATGGCCGATTCGGCGGCGGGGCGACGCTGGCCGGCGGCACTGCCGGCGCTGGCTCTGGTGTTGGTGGCCCTGGTCGGCATCAAGCAGCAGGCGATCGGCCTGTTCGCGGCGATGGCCGTGGCCATGCTCGCCACCGCCATTACCGACAGCCGCATCGGCTGGCGTAGCGGCGTGCGGGTCTTCGGCGCGGCGATGGCGCCGGCGGCGGGCCTTTATCTGGTGTGGCGGGGCTATGTCTTGACTCGCTTTCCCGACGGCGAGCTGAAATCACTGCCCTTATCGGAATGGCAATGGGATGTTGTGCCGCTGATACTATCAAGTATGAGTAAAATAGCATTCGAGAAACCATATTATTTCTCAAGCGTTATATTGGTATTTATATTATTTATATTTTATAGACGTATGCTTGGTGATAACACGCGGCGTATTGTTACCATGACGGTAGCGGTATTTATCGCTTATACTTGTGTTCTTGTTCTTATATATGTCGGTCATTTTCGTGGCCTGATGGGAATCCTGGCGCATTCCTATTTTCGCTATAATACCCAGCTGTCGCTGTTGATCGTTCTCGCCCTGGTGCTGGCTGCACGCGATCTGGTGCCATCGCGTGGCGGCGCGTCGTCGCGTCGGTGGCGGGTGGCGGGAAGCGTGGTGATCGCGGTCATGTTGGCGGCGCCGCCGGCCTTTTCCCGCCTGTTGCGTTTCGACCAGGACTGGCCGCAGCCCCGCCTGCGCTTTCTCGCCCGTTCGGCGGCGGCCGAGCTGGGCGCGGCGGACCGGGTGCTGTTGGTGTTGCCGGGAGACAACACCACCATCGGCATGGCGCTGGGGTCGCTGCTGCGTTTCGCCCCGCCGCGTCGCGCCGCGCTTGACCTCGCCGTGGTCGAGTCCGCGGATGCGGCGGTGTTGGCCAAGGCAGCGGCGGACGGCTGGCGGCTGGCCTTGTTGTCGTGTACCGACCGGTCGGCCTTGGATCTGCCGCCGGGGGGCGCGGCGTTGCTGGCATGGTCCGAGGACGCCGGGGGATGGCGGCCGCTCAAGGTCTGGGCCTATCCGCCGGCGCCAGCGCGGACCAAATGGAACTGGACCGGCTACATTGCCCAGGAACCGCTTTGTTTCTAGGATCATGGCGACGCCGAAAATTCACGGTTTTCAATATGTGAACATCGTTCGGGCTTAATAAATCGCCTTCAGTTCCCAAGGGGAAAACCCCGGTTATTGGACCGGCCGATTGACCCTGCCGCCGGTTTCGGCGGAGTATGGCGAATCTTCCGACCAAGGCGGGAAACCGATGAATCGCAAGCATCGTCGCGCGGAAAAGAAACGGAAGCCGGCTCCGACCCAGATGACGGCGACCGGCACCCAGGACCTGTTGACCGAGGGTCTGCGGCATCATCAGGCCGGGCGTCTGGACGAGGCCGAAAGACTCTATCGTCGGGCGCTGGCTGTCGATCCCGGCAGTGCCGACGGCCTGCACCTGCTCGGGATGATCGCCCATCAGGCTGGCCGTCATGACGTTGCTGTCGATCTGATCGGCAAGGCGGCGACCATCAGCCCCATGGTGGCGTTGTATCACTCCAACCTGAGCAGCGCGCAGCACGATCTGGGCCGGTTGGACGACGCGGTCGCAAGCCTTCGTCAAGCGGTGGCGATTGATCCCGGCCTTGCCATGGCGCATAGCAACCTGGGCAGCATCCTGCGAGAGCTCGGTCGTCTGGACGAGGCCGAGGCCAGCTGTCTGCGCGCCCTCGATCTCGATTCCGGCCTTGCCGAGGCGCATAACAACCTTGGTGCCGCCCTTCATCTGCTCGGCCGCCTGGCCGAGGCCGAGGCCAGCTGTCGCCGGGCGTTGGCGATCGATCCCGATTACGCCGAGGCGCACAGCAATCTAGGCGCCGTCCTCCACCGGCTCGGGCGGCTGGCCGAGGCCGAGGCCAGTTGTCGCCGCGCCCTGGAAATCAGGCCCGATCATATCGAGGCCCGGCGAAACCTGGGAACCTCCCTGCTGCAACAGGAGCGGCTGGACGAGGCGGTGCATCAATTCCAGCAGGTTCTGTTGCTGGACCCCGGCAACACCAAGGTCCATCTCGATCTGCTCAATGCGATCTACCGGTTAAATCTGGTGGCGCCGGATCAGGCCCTGGTCCTGGCGCTGAGGCTGCTGGCCACCTTTCCCGAAGACGGCGTCCTACGCCGTGGCGTCGGCGGTATCGCCGGTACCGATTATTCGGCCGAGATGGAGGCAAACTATACCACCGTTCTGTTCGATCAGTTCGCCGATGAATTCGAGGATGTTCTGGGCAAGCTTCACTACGACATCCCACAGCAACTGGCCCTGGCGGCGGGAATGAACGGCGGTGGGGCGGCGGATCTCGATATTCTCGATGCTGGCTGCGGTACCGGCCTGTGCGGACTTCACCTCAAGCCGCGGGCGCGCCGTCTGGTCGGTGTCGATCTGTCGGCCAACATGCTGGCCAAAGCCGGAGCCAAGGGCCTGTACGATACCCTGGCGCAAGACGACGTGGTCTCGTTCATGGCGGCCAACCCCGCCGGCTTCGATCTGGTGCTGGCCGCGGACGTACTGATCTATATCGGTGATATCGTCCCGTTGTGCCGGGCGGCCTTTGCCGCCCTGCGTCCCGGCGGCGTCCTCGCGGTTTCGGTGGAAAGCCTGGAAGATGAGGCGGGCGCGCCCTTTGTCCTGTCGCCAAGCGGCCGCTACCGCCACCGCGCCGCATATCTGCGCGAGAGCTTTGCCTTGGCCGGTTTCACCCTTGATCCGTTGCGCAACCTCTCGGGCCGGATGGAAAGTGACCATCCGGTTCCGTGCTTGATTGCCGTCGGCCGCAAGTAATCGGAATTTCCGACATCCAATCTGGACTTGCCAAAAAGGGCTGGTCATAGTGTTGGCCAGTGGAACCCCGGATCTCGACGCTTAAAGCCGATTCGGCGGAACCTCGAGGAGTACCGGCAGGGTATGGAGAATGAGTATGAGCGGTAGCACCGATACGGAAATGCATAAGGATAATTCTACCGCTACACGCATAGAGCGTAATTTTTTCGCCATTACCCGTTGGTTCATTTTGATTTGCGCCGTCGTGACGGTCTTTGCCACCGTGGCGATGCTTGCCAGTGCGGCATACGAATTCACCCGCTCTCCGAACGCCAGCATATCGCCGGATACCCCACGCTATCAGGCTCTCCGGGAGCAGCTGGAAACTCAGAAAAGAACCGTGCCGCCGACCCAGGCAGCCAATAATGCCATTCTTCAAAAGGAACGCCAGGCCGCCAAGGCCCAGGCCGAACTGGAATTCGAGAAGCGGATTCAACCGATTATCGAGAAAATCTATGGCAACCTGGCCTCGTATGCCAAGGCGATGAGACAGCCCGCCCCGGCGATGGAGGCTATCCAACAATACATCAAGGGCCGGATGACCCTGGTGCGGGATGCCTATCCCGACCGGGAAAGCCTGCAATGGAAATTCGTCGACGGCCTGGCTCAGGCCTGCGGCGATCTGGCCGACGATGCGCAACGGCTGGTCAAGCTGCCCGACGCCGACGATTCCCGGGTGGAGTACACCAGCTTCATCCAGTGGTACACCGACACCTTCTTCGCCAATCTTCGGGCGGAAACATCGCGGGTACAGCAAGAGACCATGTCGGTTGCCGCCGGCAAGGCTGCCGCCAGCGGCCGGATGATGATGGCGGCGGCGGCCTTCGGGGTTTTTGCCGCCTTGACCATCCTTCTCGTTCTGTTGCGGATCGAGCGCAATACCCGAAATTCCAACGGATAGGGTTGCACCATGCGTCTTCGTCCGACCGATGTTTGCGTGGCCGCGGCCTTGCTGCTGCCCGCCGTTGCCAATGCCCAGTATAAGCCCCTGGTGGACGTGTTGGTCGGGGGCGTGGTGCAGGGGGTGCTGCAAGGCGCCACCCGGGGCGCCAGCCGGGAACAGGCCCAGGTCGAATGGGCGAATCTTGATCCCGCCATGATGAACTGTCTGGCCGGGCGGCTGCCGATGCCGCCGCAACAGCTTGCCGATCAGGGCATCCTGCCGTCGGACCCGCGGTTGGGGACCTATGTCAAGAATTGCCAGCTGATCCTTACCACCGAGGCGCAAAAACGCCAGGTCGCCGACCAGGAGCGTCGCCGCCGGGACGAGGAGATGCGTCGGGAAGCCCTGGCCCGCCAGGAAATCGGCCGCCAGCAGGAGGCCGCCGAACGCAAGGTGAAGGAAGCCGATCGCAGAATGAGGGAAACCGTGGCCACGCTGCGGGCCGATCCGGCGATCCGGCCGCTGCTGGCGCAGGATTCGGTCACGCTGCTGATCGCCGCCGGGGATACCGCCAATATGACGCGCGGTCTCGATGGCGCGCCACGCTTCCGCCAACCGCCGGATCTCTGCCTTGCCACCGCCGGTCCCCTGGCATCGGGCCATGCCTTCGGGACTTTCGTCCGGGCGCGGATGGAGCAGAAGATCCAGTCGCCCTACCGCGAACGAAGCTGCTCACCCCGCCAGTTGAACGGCCGTGACTTCATGGTGATGTCGTCGAACCAACTGGATGCGGCGCCGCCCGATGTCCAGATCGGGTATATGACCGCGGTGAGAAGCAAGGCGTTCGTACCCTTCCTGACGGTGACCACGGCGGATTTCGGCTTGGCCGAGGACAAGCGCAAGGACGAGGTCACCGCGCTTGAACGCAGATTGGCATCCAATGACGACATCTTCGTCCTGGTCTATGGAACCGCCCCCGCTCAGTCGCTGTGCGTGATTGCCGGCGAACGGGCCGACCGTCTGGTCGAGGTCTTCGGACGTCGCCGGGCGGACTGGGCGGATGCCGTCCGGACCTCGCCGGCGGTGCGAACGGTCGGCGATGCCGACGCGGCTTTCGTCAAGATCAAGCGAGGCGAGTGTGGCGCCCTGCTGGTCGCCGGATCCGTCGCCCGCGGCATATTGGAGGGTTTGCGCCGTGACGGCACCAAGGTCGAGCTGCATCCGGCGGTGATCGCCGGGTCCGAGATCGGATCCGAGCCGGTGAAGCCGCGGGAAAGCAAGGTGGCCGAAGACGGCAAACCGGCGATCGAGCAGAAGGGTGTGGACGAGGTGGCGGCAGCCCGTCGACGCGAGGATGAAAGCCGCCAGGCCGAGGCCGACCGCAGCCGCTGTCGGTCACGGACGGTGACGACGGATTATTTCATCTCGTCTTGTGTCCTGGCAGGTGCGGAAGGGCGGCCCGACGTGAACCTGCCACCGCTTCAGCAGAAGCGGGAGGAAGAACGGGTGAAGCTTTCCGGCTGTCCAAGCGACATCGTCGATGCCGTCGGCCGCGCCGGTAGACAGTATTCGCGGCAGGCGGCGGCCAATGTCAACGCTCTGGTGGTGTTCCAGGACGGTCTTGAGAGCCAGTGCCGCAAGCTGGCCGCGACCGCGCTGGAATAGGCGATTCCAAGGACGATTCCGTTATCGTAACGATATGCGGATCATCCCTTGATCAACGGATTTCCCACGCTGGCGGTGCTGTCGTGCACCCGCCGCAGGTTTTGCTCCACCCGCTGGGAAAAGCCGTTGAGCATCTGCTGCAGGTCGGACAGCCCGACCTGGACGACGCTGCCGGCCGGGCAGCTGCCGGCCTTGCCGGTCACCACCTGCATGGGAAACGCCACGTCGCCGGTATCGGGGGCGCCATTGAACTTGATCAGATCGCCGGTGGACAGCGAACAGGTCTCGTTGCCGGTTGTGGTGGCCTCGATCTGCTCCGCGACCTGGAAGATGTGATTCGGCGCCTGAGCCGAGGTGACGACATCGGCGATGGTGGTCATTTTCTCTTTCTGATGGCTGACGACCTCGTCCTTGACCTGACGCCGCACCTGCCTGCGCGCGTCCTCGGGAACCGGCACGCGCTGGACGTCGATTTTGGCCACGGGCACCGCCGCCGGTGCCCGTGGTTCGTCCAACTGGGCCTGAAGCTCCGGGTTGCTGGCGGAGGCGATCGCCACTTCCTGGCGCAGGCCTTCGACCTCGCTCGCCAGGGACCTCACTTCAGGATCGCCCGCCGCCGCCTGGGTAACCTCGACCGAAGTTTCGACCGGCATTCCGTCCTGAAGCGCGGTGGCGATCTGCAAGTCGCCCATAAGAGTCTCGGCATCGGCGTAGCTATCGACCGGCGTTGCCCAGGCCACCACCGGCGGCGGACACATGACGCAGCGTGACGACACCATCAGCGGCAACGGCAGCGGCGAGAAATAGCTGGCATAGATGCCGGGGGCGAATATCGCCGGCTCGTAGGCGACGACCTCGACCCCACGGACCGGTACCAGGTGAAAGGTCTGTATCAGCGGTACGGTAAGAGCCACCACCGCTCCGGCCACCACGGCACCCACCACGGTTCGCCGGATCAGCCGTTCGCGGTCGCGCATCACGAATTCGTCGTGGTAGGCCCGGCGGCCGTCCGGCAGAAAGCCTTCCCGCCGGCCGTCGCGGTGAACGGTCTCGGTCAGGCGGTGCGGTTGCGACCGGGTGACGAAATCGGGGCCGACCGTGGTGCTGCGGCCATCGAGATAGGTCCGGGTCACGGTGTGACGTTCGGCATCGCGGCGCTCGCGATAGCCGTCGATGTGCTGCCTGCCATCGGCAAGGCGGCGTGTCTGCACCACCGTTCGCGACCCGTCGGGACTCGATCGGGTGGCGCTGTAGCCGTTCCGGCCGGGATTGGGAGTGACCTGGGTGTTGGCGCCGATGGTGACGGCGGGACGACCCCCGCCATGCGCGGCCTGCGGTCCCGTTACCGGTCCCTGTGGCTGGTGCTGGACCGGTTGTGGCGCCGTCGGCGGGTGTGGCTGTGCCGTTGGCTGACGCGGGCTCGGCGCCGGTTCGGGCCGGTACAGGTTCGGCTGCGGCTCCGGCCGGCGCAGATCCGGTTGCTGTGGCCTGGTCGGCTGGTCCGACGGATAGCGATCCGGCTGGTGTTGTCCTGCCGACGGTTCCGGCTGGTATCGCTCTGGCCGCGATTCCGCCGGATGCCGGTCTGGCTGGTGCCCGGTCTGGTGTTGTCCCGTCTGCGATCCGGGCTGGCGTTGCTGGTTCTGCTGCTGCCGCATCTGCTGTTGGCGCTGCTGCTCTTGCTGCTGCCGCATCTGCTGTTGGCGTTGCTGGTTCTGCTGCTGCCGCATCTGCTGCTGGCGCTGCTGCTCCTGCTGCTGCCGCATCTGCTGCTGGCGCTGCTGCTCCTGCTGCTGCCGCATCTGCTGCTGGCGCTGCTGTTCCTGCTGCTGCCGCATCTGCTGCTGGCGCTGCTGTTCCTGCTGCTGCCGCATCTGCTGCTGGCGCTGCTGTTCCTGCTGTTGCCGCATCTGCTGCTGGCGTTGCTGCTCTTGTTGCTGACGTTGAAGACAGGAGTTGTAATTCGGCCCCGGCGGACAGGTTTGCGCGGCGGCATGCGACCCGACCAAGCCAATAACGATCAAAACGGTACCGGCGAATACCCTAACCTTATTCATGGAAGCCCCCCGCCATGACCCGGATTTTCCGGTGCTCTTTCAAGCTGAATCTTGGCAGGAAGCCTAATCTGTTCACCGATGACAAGCAACGTCCCGACTAACCGGGGAGATCGGGCAAGGCGTGGTATCGGGCGATAACGCTACCAGTTGATATCATCGTCACGAATCAGCCGGGAGATGACGGGGCGGGCGAAGAGGAATCCCTGGAACAGCCGAATGCCCATGTCGCGCAGAGCCGTCAGCTCTTCCCGACGTTCGACCCCCTCGGCGACAACCGATATCCCCAGCATCTTCGCCGTTTTCAACAACCCCGCGACAACCGCCTGGCGCGGCCGGTCGATATCCACATTGGCCACGAGACAGCGGTCGATCTTGATGGTGTCGGGCTGGAAATCGGCCAGCAGCGACAGCCCGGCATAACCGGCGCCGAAATCGTCCAAGGCCGTCTGGAAGCCATGACGATGGTAAGTCCGGATGATGCTTTTCAGATGGTCGCGATCGATAATCTTCTCGTCCTCGGTAAACTCGAAGGTGATGAGATCGAGTGGAAAAGCATGCTCGTGCGCTGCCGCCAGGGTAAGACGAAGGCAGGCTTCGGGATGATAGACGGCGTTGGGCAGGAAATTGATATTCAGCCGCCGGTCGAGCCCCAACCGGGCCGCGGTGCGGATTGCGGTCACGCGGCAGGCCTGATCGAAGGCATAGCGGTTGGCTTCGGTGACTTGGGCCAATACCGAAGCGGCGGATTCCCCATTGCTTCCGCGAACCAGTGCTTCGTAGGCGTAGATCCGTCGGGCGTCGATATCGACCACCGGCTGGAACGCCATGACGAACGAGAATTCCGATCCATCGGCACATCCACCGCCGCAGGGCGGGAGATTTTCGCATTCCGTCATTGATTGCCCCCTGTTCTTTTGGCAGGTTCACAGATGGGCGATCTTGTCGGTTTAGACAATAGGAAGCGAGAAAGCCCCTTGGGGGGCTCTCGCTAATATCCTGATTTCCCTTGGGAAATTGGAGCGGGCGAAGGGATTCGAACCCTCGACCCCAACCTTGGCAAGGTTGTGCTCTACCCCTGAGCTACGCCCGCTCTATCGGCGCCTCCGACCACCCTCGGGTGCCCGGAGGCCCGGATAATACGAAAAGACCGCCTTGAAGCAAGCATTTTTTGGTGCCCTGGCGGTCAAGGCGGTAGCGGTGGCCGGGCACGGGGTTTGCTCTTGCCAAGGATGGCGCCTACGGTCCATCTATTGCGGGTCGAGCGATTACCCACGAGCGAGCAGCATCATGGATCTGATCTTCAATTCCGGTGCCGGCACCCACGGCGGCACGGCGGGCGGCGCCGATCCGATCAAGGAGACCACCACCGCCACTTTCGTCGCCGACGTCATCGAGGCGTCGCGCAAGCTTCCGGTGATCGTCGATTTCACCATGATCGGGCACGGCGCCTGCAAGCAACTGAGCGCGACGCTGGAAAAGGCGGTGCGCGAAACGCGAGGCGCGGTGCGCCTGGTCAGGGTCGATGTCGACAAGAACCAGGATCTCGCCATGCAGCTGCGGATCCAGACGGTTCCCACCATCTATGCCTTCAAGGACGGCCGTCCGGTGGACGCCTTCAGCGGCGCCCAGCCCGACAGCCAGATCAAGGCGTTCATCCAACGCCTGACCGCCGGATCAGCCGCCGCCGGCCCGTCGCTTGACGATTACATTGCCGAGGCCAAGACCATTCTCGCCGAGGGTGACGCCCAAACCGCCGCCGGTATCTTCCAGCAGGTGCTTCAGGAAGACCCCGAGAACGCCGCCGCCATGGCCGGTCTGCTGCGTTGCCTGCTGGCGGTGGGTCAGGCGGATCAGGCCGAGGCCATGCTGGCACGGCTGTCGCCCGAGGCCGCCAGGCATCCCGATGTGGCGGCGGTGCGTACCGCGCTGGACTTGGCCCGCCACGCCAGCGGCGTCGGCGAGGCCGCCGAGCTGCGCCGCCGGCTGGCCGGCAATGCCGACGATCATCAAGCTCGTTTCGATCTCGCAATGGCCTATTACGCCGCCAATGAACCCGAGGCGGCGGTGGACGAGTTGCTGGAGCTGTTCCGGCGCGACCGCGCCTGGAACGATGATGCCGCCCGCAAGCAGCTGGTCAAACTGTTCGAGGCCTTTGGCCCAACCCACCCGCTGACGGCGTCCGGCCGGCGGCGCCTGTCCACCTTGCTGTTCTCCTGATGGGTGGGATCGTGGCCAGCCAGCGCCGCCTGGGCGCCGACGAGCTGCCGCTGGAGGTGCCGGTGTTCGCGGTGTCGGGCGCCATTCTGCTTCCCGGCGGCACCATGCCGCTGATGGTGTTCGAGCCGCGCTACCTGGCACTGATCGACGATGCCCTGGGCGCCGGCCGGCTGTTCGCCCTGGTGCAGCCGCGCGATGATCTGGGCGGAGCGGTCGAGGGCTTCTATGACGTCGGCTGCCTGGGGCGCATCACCGCTTTCGGCGAGACCGGCGACGGCCGCTATCTGGTCACCGCCGCCGGCATCTGTCGCTTCCGTCTGGCCGGCGAGGTCGAGGGCCGCGCCGGCTATCGCCGGGTTCGCGCCGACTACCGCCCCTATCTGACCGACCTTGACGGCGGCGGTGGCGGTCCGGTGGAGCGGCGACCGCTGCTGGCGATCGTGCGCAGTTATCTGGGCGGCCTTGGCATGGCCGCGGACCTTGCCCAATTGGAAAAGGCCGACGACAGCGAGCTGACCACCCGGCTGGCCATGGCCTGTCCGTTCTCGCCCGGCGAGAAGCAGGCGCTGCTGGAAGCGCCCGGTCATATGGAGCGCTGCCGTCTGATGACCGCGATGATCCAGAAGGAACTGCTGGCGGAAAGCTCCAGTTCCTCGATCCACTAGTGGTCCGATCCTGGCGCTTGGTTCCCGAGCGTCAGGTGAATCGGCCCACCAACTGATTGAATGGTGGAAACCATGTCCGAGCGCGTTTCCGGCTTTGATCCCAAGCTGTTGGAGATCCTGGTGGCTCCCGGCACCCATGCGCCTTTGCGTTATGACGCCGCCGCCCAGGAACTGATCGACGACAAGGCCGGGCTGGCCTATCCCATTCGCGACGGTATTCCGGTGATGCTGGCCGACGAGGCCCGCAACCTCGACCACGACGCGCCGAAATGAGCGGGCAAATCGGGCATCCCTGGCCGGAAGAAATCCGGGTCGATAAGGCGGCGCGTACCCTGACCGTCAGCTTTTCCGACGGCCGGACGTTCGTGCTGCCGGCCGAACTTCTGCGGGTGGAAAGCCCCTCGGCCGAGGTCCAGGGCCACAGTCCCGGCGAACGACAACTGGTGGCGGGCCGAATGCACGTCGGCATCATCGGGGTCGAACCGGTGGGCAACTATGCCGTCAAGCTGGTGTTTGACGACCTGCACGATTCGGGACTCTACACCTGGGATTACCTCTACGCACTTGGCGAGCGGCAGAACGAACTGTGGACCGCCTATCTGGCCGCGCTGGAGGTGGCGGGCCTGTCGCGTGATCCGGCTCATTCCAAGCCGGTGCCGCCCAAGGCCGGCGGCTGCCAGTCGCGATAGCGCACGAAACAGGCAGAGCCGGGCGCCGACAGCCCACAAATCGGGCAGAACACCATCGGTGTTCGATGAGCACTTGGGAAAAATGCCGCAAAAATGCCGTGATCACGGGCTTTGTCCAATTCCGGCACGCCGCTTGAAAGGGAGTTGTCGCGGAAACATCGCAAGACGGCTTGCGACCGATCAACTGTGGTCTCTCTCCCGGCCCGCCGACATACCGGCGGCTTCCGCACCGGGAAGGGGGATCCTTGGAATTGCATGGGGACCAGAGATGAAGCTGATCATGGCCATCATCAAGCCCTTCAAGTTGGACGAGGTTCGCGAGGCGCTGACTCCGCTGGGAGTGCAGGGCCTGACCGTGAGCGAGGTCAAGGGCTTCGGCCGCCAGAAAGGGCAGACCGAAATCTACCGAGGCGCCGAATACGTGGTGAATTTCCTGCCCAAGGTGAAGATCGAGGTCGCCGTCAACGACGATCTGGCCGATCGCGTGGTGGAGGCGATCCAGACCGCCGCCCGTACCGGCAAGATCGGCGACGGCAAGATCTTCGTCACCGACATCCAGCAGGCGTTCCGTATCCGCACCGGCGAAAGCAACGCCGAGGCTCTCTGACGCCCGTACCATTGGTGCAAGCCTGGAAAGCCCGGGGGGTGACGCCTCCCGGGCTTCTGCGCGTCCGGTGGCTCTCTTTGCGGTCGCGCCGATGGCGGCCAAAGCCGCATTTATGACGTCTCCGACAACATGCACATATTTTCGCCACGTACCGATGCGGCTGCCCAAATGTGCATCATACGGATTTGCCCGTATCGTCGCATCCTGGCGGACAAGCCGGACAAGGGGCGCGGAATCCCTAAGGTCGGCCCGGTTGGCACGGTTCTTGTTACTGATATCTCGAGCCACCAGGGCAGGGAATGGTCCCGCGTCAGGTTGGCACGTCCTCTCGCTGAGCCGCTTCGGGGGTAAACATGAGCAATCGTTTGAAGTCCATCCTTTCAGGCGTAGGCCCCGCGCTCGGCCTGACGCTTCTCGCCACGGCCGCATGGGCCGAGGAAGCCGCCGCGCCGGCCGCCGCCGCCGCCCCGGTCACGCTCGATACCGGCGCCACCGCCTGGATGCTCACCTCCACCGCTCTGGTGCTGTTGATGACCATTCCCGGTCTGGCCCTGTTCTACGCCGGCATGGTTCGCAAGAAGAACCTGCTCGGCACCATGATGCAAAGCTTCGCCATCACCGCCCTGGTGACGGTGCTGTGGGTGGTGATCGGCTACAGCCTCGCCTTCACCGGCGAGGGCGCCTTCATCGGCGGTCTTGACCGCTTCTTGCTGAACGGCATGGAAAAGGGCGCGCTGGCGCTGCCCAACCCGATTCCCGAATCGGTGTTCATGATGTTCCAGATGACCTTCGCCATCATCACTCCCGCCTTGATCACCGGCGCCTTCGCCGACCGCATGAAGTTTTCCTCCATGCTGGTGTTCATGACGCTGTGGCTGGTGGTGGTCTATTGCCCCATCGCCCACTGGGTGTGGGCAACCGACGAAAAGGGTGCCGCCATCGGCTTTCTCGGCAAGATGGGCGTGCTTGATTTCGCCGGCGGTACCGTGGTGCACATCAATGCCGGTATCGCCGGTCTGGTGGCCTGCCTCGTACTCGGCCCGCGCAAGGGTTACGGCACCGACAACATGGCGCCGCATAATCTCAGCCTGTCGGTGATCGGCGCCTCGCTGCTGTGGGTGGGTTGGTTCGGCTTCAACGCCGGTTCCGCCGTGGCGGCCGACGGCCGGGCGGGCATGGCCATGGCGGTCACCCAGATCGCCACCGGCGCCGCCGCGCTGTCTTGGATGTTCGCCGAGTGGATCCTGCGCAAGAAGCCGTCGGTGCTGGGCATCATCTCCGGTGCCGTCGCCGGCCTGGTCGCCATCACTCCGGCGTCGGGCTTCGTCGATCCCAAGGGCGCCCTGGCCATCGGCCTGGTCGCCGGCGTGCTGTGCTACTGGGGCGCCACCAGCCTCAAGCATATCCTCAAGTACGACGACTCGCTCGACGTCTTCGGGGTGCACTGCCTCGGCGGCATCGCCGGTGCCATCCTGACCGGCGTGTTCGCGGTCGAGAAGATCGGCGGCACCGCCGGTCTGCTGGAGGGCAACTCCGGACAGGTGATGACCCAGATCTACGGTGTCGCCATCACCTTGGTGTACACGGCGGTGGTGTCGTTCATCCTGCTCAAGCTGATCGACCTGACCATCGGCCTGCGCGTTACCGCCGAGGAAGAGCGCGAGGGTCTCGACCTCGCCCTGCACGGCGAGACGGTGCACTAGGACGGGACTTTCCCCGGCCAACGGGGATCGGAGGAAGGGCGACGGGATATCCCGTCGCCCTTTTTCGCGTCCGCCACCCCCTGGTCGCGCGCGGCGAAACGCGGTAAAAGGGGGGCATGAGAACGCTTTATCATCATCCGCTATGCCCGTTCTCGCGTCTGGTGCGCGTCGTGCTTGCCGAGAAGAAGCTGGAATTCGACCTCCAGATCGAGAAGTTCTGGGAAAGGCGCTCGGATTTCATCGCCCTCAATTCCGCCGGCGAGGTGCCGGTACTGGTGGAGGAGGGGGGCACCGCCCTGGCCGATGCCGCCGCCATCGCCGAATACCTGGACGAGGTTCACCGCGAACCGCCGCTGTTGCCGGCTGATCCGCTGGCACGGGCCGAGGTCCGTCGTCTGGTCGGATGGTTCGGCGGCAAGTTCCATGCCGAGGTTACCGACAATCTGGTGGGGGAAAAGGTGTTCAAGCGCCTGTCCACCGCTCATGGCGAGCCGGATTCCCGGCGGATTCGCGCAGGCTATGCCAATATCCACGAACATCTCGACTATGTCGTCTGGCTGACCGAACGGCGGGCCTGGCTGGCCGGCCCGGTCTTCACCCTGGCCGACATCGCCGCCGCCGCCCAGCTGTCCTGTGTCGATTATGTCGGCGACGTGCCGTGGGAAAACCACCCCGGCGCCAAGGACTGGTACGTCCGGGTCAAGTCGCGGCCCAGCTTCCGCGCCCTGCTGGCCGATCATCTGCCCGGCGTTCCGCCGCCCCGGCATTATGCCGACCTGGATTTCTAGCCTTCTCGCGCTGCTGCTGCTGGCTCTGCCGGCGCGGGCCGAGGTGATCGAGCGTCTGCCCGGCCGGGACAAGCTGGTGGCGCTGACCTTCGACGCCTGCGAGGGGCCAAGGGCGCCGGCCTGGTTCGATTCGTCGGTGCTTGCCGTGCTGGAGGCGGAAAAGGTCCCCTTCACCGTGTTCGTCACCGGCCTGTTCGCCCGCCGCAATGCCGACGAGCTGGCGCGGCTGGCGCGCTCACCCCTGGTCGAGGTCGAGAACCATTCCTTCGACCACCCCCAGCACATGGAACGCCTGGATGCCGCCGCCATCCGCCGCCAGATCGGAGATACCGACCGGTCGGTCGAGGACATCACCGGCCGCCGGCCGCGTTTCTTCCGCTTTCCTGCCGGCAACCATGACGGGGCCGCCCTGGCGACGGTCGAGGCCACCGGTCACAAGGTGGTACATTGGAGCTTCGCCTCGGGCGATCCGTCGCCCGGCCTGACGTCCGCGCACCTGACCGAATGGGTGCTGTCGCGCATCCGGCCGGGCGCGATCCTGATCTTTCACATCAACGGCCGTGCTCCCGCCACCGGAACGGCGTTGCCCGCCATCCTGGCCGAGCTGCGCCAGCGCGGCTACCGCTTCGTCCGCCTGGACGAGGCGCTGCCGTGACCCCCCGCCCGCTGGCGCCATCCGATCGTCGTGCCCTGGCCTTGGCCCTGGCCGGCATCGATCCCTGGGCGGCGCTGGGCTACGGCGCCCTCGCCCTGGAAGACTATCTCGGGCGCGACGACCCGGCGCTGGCCCGTTTCGTGGTCGAGGCCGATGGCGATATCGCCGCCGTCATCGCCTTGCGTTCGCCGTGGCTGCGCGGTCCGTCCATCGAACTGCTGGCGGTGTTTCCCGGCCATCAGGGGCGGGGATTGGGAGGCACCCTGCTGGAGTGGGCCGCCGCCCGTGCCGCCGGTTCGGCCAATCTGTGGGCCTGCGTCTCGGCCTTCAACGCCGGCGCCCGGCGGTTCTACACCGCCCATGGTTTTGCCGAGGCGGCGGCCTTGGCCGATCTGGTGGCGGTGGGGGAAACCGAGATTCTGCTGCGGCGCCGGCTGAAGGGCTGAGTTATCGCCGTCCGAACAGCTTTTCGATGTCGGAGAGATGCAAGGTGACATGGGTCGGGCGGCCGTGGTTGCATTGGCCGGACAGTGGCGTCGCTTCCATCCGGCGCAGCAGGGCGTTCATCTCGGCGAGATTGAGCCGTCGTCCCGCCCGCACCGAGCCGTGGCAGGCCATGGTGGCGCAGATTTCCAGCAGACGGTCTTCCAGCGCGGTGGCTTCACCCCATTCCGCCAGCTCGTCGGCGAGATCGCGCACCAGCCCCTGAACATCGGCGTCACCCAGCAGGGCGGGGACCTCGCGTACCACCACGGCACCGGCGCCGAACGGCTCGACCACCAGACCCAGCGTGGCCAGCTCGGCGGCGCGGTCGGCGATGCGACCGGCGGCGGCCTCGCCCAGGTCCACCACCTCGGGCAGCAGCAGACCCTGGCGTGCCGCCCCGCCCTCGGCCAGGGCCTGGCGCATGCGCTCGAACACCAGACGTTCATGGGCGGCGTGCTGATCGACGATGACCAGGCCGGTGGCGGTCTGGGAAACGATGTAGGTATCGTGCAGCTGGCCCCGCGCTGCCCCCAGGGGGTAGGACTCGACCGTGTCGGTCTCGGACGGAACGTCCAGCATCGGGGCGGCGGGCGGCAAGTCCATGCCGGGAATGGCTTCGGCCAGCCCGAACGGGGCCTGTGCCGCCGCTCCCATCCGCAGCAGCGGCGGCGATGGGCGAGGCGGCGAATAATGAAACGCGCCGCCCGACGCGCCGCTACCCAACGCCCCCAGCGCGGCGGTGGCGACGGTTGAGCTGGTCCGGTGGCCGGCGCCGGCCAGGGCGTGGCGGATTGCGCCAACGATCAGGCCGCGCACTCCGCCGGAATCACGGAAGCGGACCTCGGCCTTGGCGGGGTGGACGTTGACGTCGACCTCGTCGGGGGACAGTTCCAGGAACAGCGCCACCACCGGGTGGCGATCGCGGGCCAGCACGTCCATGTAGGCGCCGCGCACCGCGCCCACCACCAGCCGGTCGCGCACCGGGCGGCCGTTGACGAACAGGTACTGGCCGGCGGCGGTGGCGCGGTTGTAGGTGGGCAGCCCGGCCCAGCCGGTGAGGCGGACGCCGTCGCGTTCGGCGTCCAGCGCCAGGGCATTGGCCTCGAAATCGCGACCCACCACCGCGGCGACCCGGGCCAGCCGGGCGGCGACCGGCTCGCCCCGTTTGGCCGCCAGATCCACGACCTTGCGGCCGCCATCGCTCAGGGTGAAGGCGATGGCCGGGTGGGCCATGGCGAGGCGTTCGATCACATCGACGGCGTGGGCCAGCTCGGTGCGGGCCGCCTTGAGGAATTTGAGCCGGGCCGGGGTGGCGTAGAACAGGTCGCGGACCTCGACGCGGGTGCCGCAAGGGTGGGCGGCGGGCAGCGGCTTGCCCTTGGCGCCACCTTCCACCGTCAGGCTCCAGGCGCTGTCGGCGCCGCGGGGCCGGCTGGTCAGGGTGAGACGCGCCACCGAACCGATGGAGGGCAGCGCCTCGCCGCGAAAACCCAGGAAGTCGATGCGTAGCAGGTCGTCGCCGGGCAGCTTGGAGGTGGCGTGGCGTTCCACCGCCAGCATCATCTCGTCGGGGCTCATGCCGCCGCCGTCGTCGGTGACGCCGATCAGCGCCTGACCGCCCTCGGCCAGCACCACGTCGATGCGTCCGGCCCCGGCGTCGATGGCGTTTTCCACCAGCTCCTTGACGGCGGCGGCGGGACGCTCGATCACCTCGCCGGCGGCGATGCGGTTGACCAGGGTGGGAGGCAGCAGGCGGATGGACATGATGCTTATCCGCGCATCTCCCTGATCGTTCCGATCAGCCCGGCGGTCGAGCTGTCGTGGCCGCCGACCGGAGTGGCGCCCGACAATTCCGGCAGGATGGCCTTGGCCAGAACCTTGCCCAGTTCAACCCCCCACTGATCGAAGCTGAACACGTCCCAGATCACGCCTTGGACGAATACCTTGTGCTCGTAGAGCGCGATCAGCATCCCCAGGGTGCCGGGGTCGAGCCGGCGATAGAGCAGCATGTTGCTGGGGCGGTTGCCGGGAAACACCCGGTGGGGCAGCAGGGCGGCGATCTCGGCTTCGGCCATGCCGGCTTCGGTCAGCTCGGTCCGGACCTCGGCCCCGGTCTTGCCCCGCATCAGCGCCTCGGCCTGGGCCAGCACGTTGGACAGCAACAGCAGGTGATGCTGTCCCAGCGGGTTATGGCTCTCGGCGGCGGCGAGGAAGTCGCAGGGGATCAGCCGGGTCCCCTGGTGGATCAACTGATAGAAGGCGTGCTGGCCGTTGGTGCCGGGCTCGCCGAAGATGACCGGGCCGGTCTGCCAGTCCACCGGGCTGCCGTCCCTGGCGGTGCCCTTGCCGTTGCTTTCCATGTCAAGCTGTTGCAGGTAGGCCGGCAGGCGATGGAGGTACTGGTCGTAGGGCAGCACGGCATGAGCGGCGGCACCGAGGAAGTTGCCGTTCCACACCCCCAGCAGCGCCAGGATCACCGGCATGTTGGCCGCCAGCGGCGCGGTGCGGAAGTGCTCGTCCATGGCGAAGGCGCCGTCGAGCAATTGCTCGAAGTGATCGAAGCCGATCGCCACGGCGATGGACAGGCCGATGGCCGACCACAGCGAATAGCGTCCGCCCACCCAATCCCAGAACTCGAACATGTTGGCGGTGTCGATGCCGAACGCCGCCACCGCCTTGGCGTTGGTGGACAGCGCTACGAAGTGCCGGGGAATCGCCGCCGCCCCCAGCCGCCCCACCAGCCAGTCGCGGCAGGTCTGGGCGTTGGTCAGGGTCTCCTGGGTGGTGAAGGTCTTCGACGCCACGATGAACAGGGTGGTCTCGGGATCGCACAGCTTCAGCACCTCGGCGGCGTGACTGCCATCGACGTTGGAGATGAAGCGTACCGCCAGTCCGTCGCGCTGGTAGGGCTTCAGTGCCTCGGTGACCATCACCGGTCCCAGGTCCGACCCGCCGATGCCGATATTGACCACGGTGGCGATGGCCTTGCCGGTGGCGCCCCGCCAGTCGCCTGAACGCACCCGCTCGGAAAACGCTCTCATTCGGGCCAGCACCGCCCGCACCTCGGGCATGACGTCGGCTCCGTCCACCGTCATCGTCCGGTCCGAGCGGTTGCGCAGCGCCACATGCAGCACCGAACGCCGTTCGGTGCCGTTGATCCTGTCGCCGGCGAACATGGCGTCGCGCGCCTGGGCTACGCCGGCCTGAACCGCCAGCGCCTCCAGCAGCCCCATGGTGTCGCCGTCGATGCGGTTCTTGGAGTAATCCAGCAGCAGCTCGCCCAGCCGGAGCGAGAAGGTGTGGAACCGGTTGGGGTCGGCGGCGAACATCTCGCGCATGGGCCTGGCGCCCACGGCGCGCGCCCGCGCCTCAAGCGCCGCCCAGGCGGGCAGTTGGGTCGGATGGGCCATGGCGTCTACCCTCGTGGTGGAAAGCGGGAAGCACCGAGTCTAGCCCGGATTGCCGCCCGACGCGAGGGGGACGCACTTTCACCTTGGAGACGACGGCGTGTTTACGTATCCTCGTCCCCGGAGAGCAACGCAGTCGCATAATTTTCAGCGAGCGCACTCTTCCACGCGGTCGCATAATCCGGGGACTCATCGCCATCATGCGCTGTCTGGCCGCCGTCATTCTTCTGGTCCTCGCCGCCGCGCCGGCACGGGCGCACCTTCTCGAGCTGATTCCCTCGGCCGATATCGTCCCCGATCACGGTGAACGCACCGTGCGCCTGGGCCTTTTGTTCACCCATCCCATGGAGCGCGGACCGGTGATGGACATGGCCGCGCCGGTTCGCTTCGGCGTCATGGCCGCTGGCAAGGCCACCGATCTGAAACCGGCGCTGAAGCCCCGTCGGGTGGCGGGCAAGGCTGCCTTCGAGGCCGACTACACCGTGACGGCGCCGGGCGACTATGTCTTTTTCGTCGAGCCGGCACCCTATTGGGAGCCGGCCGAGGGCAAGTGGATCGTTCATTACGCCAAGGTGGTGGTGGATTTCGGTGCCGGTGCCGGCTGGGACCGGCTGGTGGGGTTGCCGGTGGAGATCGAGCCGCTGGCCCGGCCCTATGGCCTGTGGACCAACGGGTTGTTCCGGGGAATCGTACGCAAGGCGGGCAAGCCGGTGCCCTTCGCCACCGTCGAGGTGGAGTGGCGCAACGACGGCTCGGTGACGCCGCCGTCCGATCCGTTCATCACCGGAGTGATCAAGGCCGATGCCGCCGGCATGTTCGCCGCGACCCTGCCGCGTGCCGGCTGGTGGGGCTTCAACGCCGTGCTCGACGGTGACAGGCCGATGAAAGGGCCGGACGGCAGGCCGGCGAAGCTGGAACAGGGCGCGACCATCTGGGTCCGCGCCGCCGACATGAAGTAGGAGAATTACCGACCGTGGCCCACATTCCCGACGGCGTGCTGTCCACTCCCGTGCTGCTGGCCGGTGCCGTCGTTTCGGCCGCCGGGGTGGCGTTCGGGTTGCGGCGGCTGGACCCGGTGCGGGTGCCCAGGGTGGCGGTGCTGTCGGCGGTGCTGTTCATCGCCTCGCTGGTGCATCTGCCGGCGGGGCCGGCGTCGGTCCATCTGCTGCTCAACGGTCTGGCCGGCATCGTGCTGGGGTCGGCGGCCTTTCCCGCCATGCTGGTGGCGCTGTTGCTTCAGGCCGTGCTGTTCGGCTTTGGCGGCGTGGTGGTCCTGGGGGTCAACACCATGGACATGGCGGTACCGGCGCTGGCCGCCGGCATGGTGTTCCGGCTGGCGTGGACGGGGGGTGATCCCCGTCGCGCCGCCGTGCTGGGGGCGGTGGCCGGCGGCGGCGCCGTGCTGTTGACCGCGGTGATGGTGGGCGGCGTGCTGGCGGCCTCGGGCCGTGAATTCGCCACCGCCGCCCGTGTGGTGGTGCTGACCCATCTGCCGGTGATGGCGGTCGAGGCGGTGTTCACCGCCGCCGCCGTGGCGCTGCTGGCGCGGGTCAAGCCCGAGATGTTGACCTCCGGCGCGGCGCGGCCGGCATGATCCGTCTCGCCCTTGCCGCCACCCTGTTGTTGGCCGCGCCGGCCGAGGCCCACAAGCTGAAGCTGTTCGCCGCCGCCGAGGGAGCGGTCATCGTCGGCACCGCCTATTTCTCCGGCGGAGATGCGGCGCGCGGCCTGACCGGCAGGGTGCTGGCGCCGGACGGTGCCGAAATCGCTACCTTCAACACCGGCGAAGACGGTGGGTTTCGCATCGAGGCCCTTTCCCGCATGGATCATACTTTGTCGGTCGACGGTGGTGACGGCCATGTCGCCAGCACCACGGTCGCGGCGGCCGAATTGCCCAGGTCGCTGCCGGCTTCGCCGCTGTCGGGCATGGTGATGTCGCCCCCGGCGGCCCCTTCCGCCGCCGCCGACATGCCGGTGGCCGCCACCGATGCCATCGAGGCGGCGGTGGCGCGGCAGATCCGGCCACTGCGACAACAGTTGGATGCCTACGAGGACAAGGTGCGGCTGCACGATCTGATCGGCGGTGTCGGCACCATTTTCGGTCTGTTCGGTATTTACGCCTGGGTGTCGGCCCGAAGGAGGAGCCGGTGAGCATTCTCGATACCGCCACGCCGCGAACCGCGCGGTCGCTGATGGCGCGGCTTGATCCCCGCACCCGGGTGATCCTGGCGCTGTTGTTCGCGCTGGCGACGGTGGCGATCGACGAGATAACGGCGCTGGCGGCGGCGCTGGGCGTGGCGCTGACGCTGGCGGTGCTGGCGCGGCTGCCGCTTGGTGCCACCATGCGGCGGATGCTGGGGCTGGAAGGATTCATGCTGGCGGTGCTGGTGCTGCTGCCGGTGACGGTGCCGGGACGACCGGTGGCCGAGCTGTTCGGCCTGGTGGTGTCGGCGGAAGGGTTGGCGCGCGCCGTGGCGATCGCGCTCAAGGCCAACGCCGTCGCGGTGGCGCTGCTGGCGTTGGTGGGGTCGATGGAGATCGTGGCGCTGGGCCGGGCGCTGGCACGGCTGGGGGCACCGGAACGGCTGGTCCACCTGCTGCTGTTCACCGTGCGCTATATCGAGGTGCTGGAGCGCGAATACCGTCGCCTGCGGCTGGCCATGCGGGCGCGGGCGTTCCGCCCCACCACCAGCCTGCATTGTTGGCGTTCACTGGGCTATCTGTTCGGCATGTTGATGGTGCGCTCACTGGAACGGGCCGAACGGATCGATGCCGCCATGCGCTGCCGGGGCTTTACCGGTCGCTTTCATGCGTTGGACGGCGATGATGACGGCGGTCGCGGGGGGGCGCCGGGGGCGCTGGACTGGGGGGTTGGCGCCGCCACCGTGACGGTGGTCGCGCTTGCCGGGCTGATATGACGGAACTGATCCGTCTCGAGGCGGTGTCGTTCGCCTACGACGCGGCGCGGCCGGTGCTGCGGGGTGTCGATTTCACCCTGGCCGCCGGCCAGCGGCTGGCGCTGAACGGTACCAACGGCGCCGGCAAGACCACCCTGCTGCATCTGATGGTCGGGCTGGTGGCGCCCTCGGCGGGACGGGTGATCGCCTTTGGCCGCGAACGACGGAGCGAGGCCGATTTCGTCGAGGTTCGGGGCCGGGCTGGCTTGCTGTTCCAGGACGCCGATGACCAGTTGTTCTGTCCGACCGTCGCCGAGGACGTGGCGTTCGGACCGCTCAACCAGGGCAAGAGCCGGGCCGAGGCGCGGGCCATCGTCCATGACACCCTGGCATCGCTGGGGCTGGAAAAGCTGGAGAACCGCGTTACCCACAAGCTGTCCGGCGGCGAACGGCGGCTGGTGTCGCTGGCGGCGGTGCTGGCGATGCGGCCCGAGGCGCTGCTGCTGGATGAACCGACCAACGCGCTTGACCAGCCGACACGGTCGCGCCTGCTTGATATCCTCGCCGGGCTGGATCAGGCGATGGTGATCGTGTCGCATGACCGCGAGGTGCTGGAACGCCTCGCCACCGCCGAAATCCGCCTTGAAGACGGACGGTTAGCCCGAGATTGAGACCGGCGGCGGCGCCTTGCTGGCGCCCAGCGCTTCCAACGCCCGCGCCAGCACCGGCCGGGACTTGACCAGATCGGCGCCGAGGTTTTCGCTCGGTGTGGTCTCGACTCCGACATAGGCCGATCCCAGCGCCGATTCATAGACCTTGCGCATTTCCTCCAGGCTGGGTGGCGGCACCGGCATGGCCGCCAGACGCTCGGCCAGCTTTTGGGCGGCGTAAACCTGGCCGTCGTGGCAGAAGCTCTGCTTGAAGCGCTGTTCGCCCAGCATGGTGTAGGCCACCATCATGAAGGCGGCGAAGCGGCGGATATCGCCGCCCAGCACCGGCAGCAGCGCCCGCACCACTTCGGCGTCGGCGGCGGAGACCTGGGCCACGGCGCGGCGGATGCGATTGACTTCGGTCTTGGGGAACAGCCGCGCCAGATCCATCTGCTGGACCACCCGCCACAGGATTTCGGCGTCGATGGTGTCGCGACCGGGCACCAGCAGGCGCTTGGTGTCGTCGAGCAGCAACGGCGGGCGGCCGTCGCGCGGGGCGGCACCCGGGGCGGCCAGGGCCTGAAGCTCGGCGGCTTCGCGGATTTCCAGCAGCCGGGGGCCGAGATGGGCCACCAGGGCGGGCGCCATCGGGGCGTAATGGGGAATCAGCAGGACTTGCCAGTCGAACTGGAGATGGTCGCGGATGGCCTGATACAACGCCTCGGCCCGTGACGGCGCCTTGGGGGTGCGCTTGACCACGGGCGGACTGGCGAGATGAAGGGCGATGGCCAGCCGCTTCAGCAGCGGGGTTTTGACCACCGGCGGCTTGAACCGGCTGCGAAAGTCGAGCCGGGCGCGGAAATAGCGCCGCGCCGACGCCCGCACCACCAGCGCCACCGCCTCGGCCAGGGTGCGACCGCACGACAGCACCTGATTGTCGGCGGTCACCGGCCGACGCTCGCCATCGGTCACCGTTTCGCGGAACAGGTCGGGCCGGGCGCGGAACAGGCGCAGGCACTGGTCGAGCAGCCGGGGATCGTTCATCACCGCGTCATAGGCGGCGGGACGGGGCAGCGCCCGCAGTTCGGCGATCTCGCGGCGAAAGACGTCGATCACCGAACTTTCCAGGGCGCCGCGGACCGCCTCGATTCCAGGGTCGGTGGAGGCCTGGAGCCGGGGTTTCCGGGCGGTGGTCGCTTTGGCTGTCCGTGGCTCAGACATGGCGGTTGATCCCAGGTCAAAATTGACCATATAGGATACATAGTGCAATAGGATGTAAACAACTTCAATATCTATTGCATATGCCGCCAATAATAACGGCATTCATTACAGCAATAATGCATTATTACTTTGCTATACCTTTGCGTAAAATTTTACGCAGTTTGAAAATCGCCATCCCCCTTCACCCCGACATCCGGTCGGGAGTAGACTTGCCGCAGCAACCCCAAGCGGGAGGATGGCCATGCATGGCGGGCATCAACACGGACAGGGCCATCACCACGGCCACGGCGAGGAGCGCGGGCACGAACACAAGCATGCCCATGCCCATGATCACAGCCACGTTCACGCCCATCCCCATGCCCACGGCGAGGTCGAGCACAGCCATCCCCATGGCCACAACCACGCCCACGAGCACCTCCACCAGCACAGCCATCCCCATGGCCATGCCGCCGGCGAGGGGCACGATCACGGGCACGACCAGCCCAAGCACGCGTGGAAGCCGCACGAGCATCGTCATGCCGATGATGACCTGGAAGGTCACGACCACGATCACTGAGGTGGGAGCGGGATCCGGCTACCGCCCCGCCACGGTAAGGCCATCGAGGCGCAGCGTCGGGCAATCGACGCCGTGGCGCAGCACCAGATCGCTGGCCGGGGTCAGGTTGAGGAACATGTCCTTGAGATTGCCGGCCACCGTCACCTCGGCTACCGGGAAGGACATCTCGCCGCCGGAAATCCAAAAGCCGGCGGCACCGCGCGAATAGTCGCCGGTAACGCCGTTGATGCCCTGGCCGAACAGGTCGGTGATGTAGAAACCGTCGGGAATATCGTGAATCAGCTCGGCCGGAGTGACCGCCCCGGCCTCGAGATAAAAGTTGCTGGGCGAGGGTGACGGCGGCGACGTGGTGCCCCGGCTGGCATGACCGGTGGAGTGCATGCCCAATTGCCGTGCCGAGCGCAAATCCAACAGCCAGGTGGTCAGCACCCCATCCTCGACCACGGCGCGGCGGCTGGTGGCCACACCCTCGCCGTCGCAGGGGCGCGAGCGCAGGCCCCGCTGCCGGTGGGGGTCGTCGATGATGCGGATCCCCTTGGGAAAGATCGCCTGACCCAGGCGGTCCTTGAGGAAGGTGGTGCCGCGCGCCACGCTGGCGCCGTTGATCGCCCCGGTCAGGCTGGATATCAGGCCGCGGGCCACCCTGGGGTCATAGATCACCGGCACCTGCCGGGTGGCGACCTTGCGCGCCCCCAGCCGGCGGACGGCGCGGCTGCCGGCGTCGCGGCCGACCTCCTCGGGCGTGCGCAGATCGGCGAAGTGCACGGCGGTGGTGTAGTCGTAGTCCCGCTCCATGCCATTGACGGCGTCACCGGCCAGCACGCGGACCGAAAACGACGAATTGGTCACCGCATAGCCGTAGGCGAAACCGTTGGAGGCGACGATGGCGACGCCCGAGCGGCCCCAGCCGGCGGAAGCACCCTCCGAATTGGTAACGCCGGTAACGGCGCGGGCGGCGTCCTCGCCCCGCCGGACCATGTCGATCAGCCGCTCGGCGGTGGGCTCGACCGGGTCGCAGACGTCAAGTTCGGGAAAGTCGTGAGCCAGTTCGGCCGGGTCGGCCAAACCGCAATAGGGGTCTTCGGGAACGATCTGGGCCATGGTGACGGCGCGTTCGACCAGTTCGGCCAGGGCAGTCGGCGAGCGGTCGGAGGACGAGACGAACGCCTGACGCCGGCCGATCAGGACCCGCAGGCCGATGTCACCCGACTCCGAGCGCTCCAGGCGTTCCATTTCGCCCAGGCGCAGGCCCACCGACAGCGACACCGAATCGATCAGCACCGCATCGGCGGCGTCGGCGCCGGCCTTGCGGGCGCTGGCGACCAGATCGCCCAGCAGATCGATCGACGCGGAGGACGAGGGGCCGGACATGACGGGTGCTCCCCAACAGGGATTGGAGAGGAAGGCTAGCGCGGAAATCGCGTCGGCGTAAAGGGCCGCTTCAGGGAATCGGACTAAGACCGATGACCAGGGGATGCAAAGCCATCAGTGCCAGCACCAATGCCAGACCGCCCAACGGCCGCCAAGGCCCCAGTTCGGCCATCATGGCGCCCCAGGCGACCGGTCCCGCCGTGGCGGCGGCAAGCCACCGCCACTCGGCCTCGCCCAGGGAGCGGCGGCGGCGCCCGTCGAGGATGCGTGGTCCCAGCAGCGACAGGATCAGCAACGGTACGAACAGCACCAGTCCGGCGAGATGGCCGTTGGGGATGACATGGCCACCGCTCCACAGCGCCAGCCCCCACACCACCGGATGGCGGGTGAGGCGCAGCACACCGGGGTGGGCGGGATCGAATCCCCGGTTGCCGGGGCCGATGGAAAACGGATTGGGGGTGGTCAGTCCCGCCACCCACAGCACGCAGGCGACCGGCATCGCCAGTGACGGCGCCCAGCGCATCCAGGGCTGCTGCTCCCACAACACCACGGTGGGCGAATCCAGCGCGGCGGCGACCACCCACGCCAGTAGCACCGCCGACAGCAGCGAATAGCCCAGCTGGAAGCCGATCTTGCCGCAGCGCGCCTCGACGTGGCGGCGGAGCGGCGGTTGGGTGAAGGCCGAATGCGCCGCCAGGAAGACGACCAGAGCGAAGACCAAATGGCCGAAGCTTCCGGTCGGGGCCACCGGCTAGATGTCCTTCAACGGCAAGCGGTGTTGCCGGGCGCAGGCCACCAGGGTGTTGCGCAGCAGGCAGGCGATGGTCATCGGCCCGACACCGCCCGGCACCGGGGTGATGGCGCCGGCGACCTTGACCGCCTCGGCGAAATTGACGTCCCCCACCAGCTTTTTGCCGCCGTCGGGCAACTCGATGCGGTTGATGCCGACGTCGATGACGGTGCAGCCCGGCTTCAGCCAGTCGCCGCGCACCATCTCGGGCTTGCCGACGGCGGCGATCACGATGTCGGCGCGCCGCACCACTCCCGGCAGGTCGCGGGTCTGGGAATGGGCGACGGTGACGGTGCAGCTTTCGCGGATCAGCAGCTGGGCCATGGGCTTGCCGACGATGTTGCTGCGTCCCACCACCACCGCGTCGAGTCCGGCCAGCTTGCCGAGACGGTCCTTGAGCAGCATCAGCGACCCCAGGGGAGTACAGGGCACCAGGGCGTCACCGCCCGAGGCCAGCCGGCCGACATTGATGGGGTGAAAGCCGTCCACATCCTTGGCGGGGTCGATGGCCTCGATCACCTTCTGGGAATCGATATGTTTGGGCAGCGGCAATTGCACCAGGATACCGTGGACCTCGGGGTCGTTGTTCAACCCGTGGATCAGGGTCAGCACCTCGTGCTCGGGGGTGTCGGCCGGCAAGGTGTGCTCGAACGAGCGCATGCCGGCCTCGATCGTCCGCTTGTGCTTGGTCCGCACGTAGACCTGGCTGGCCGGATCCTCGCCCACCAGCACCACCGCCAGGCCGGGGACGACGTGATGGTGGTCGCGCAGCCCGCGCACATGGTCGGCGATGGTCTCGCGCAGCCGGGAGGAAAACAGATTGCCGTCGATCAGCTTGGCTTCACTCATGATGTCCCGCCATCCATAGGTCAAGGCGTTGCCGCAGCTCGGCGGCGTCGCCGGAAATCAATATCACCTTGCGCCGGTCGGTCGCGCCCTGAATCACCGCCATGGAGGTCCGGGGCAGGCGCCACTGCTTGGCCAGCAGTCTGATCAGCGCGGCATTGGCTTTGCCGTCCTCGGGCACCGCCGTCACCTGGACTTTCAGCACCACGCCGCCGTCGGCCTCGGCGGCGGTGCCGGCGATGCGGTCGCGCCCGGCCTTGGGAGTCAGGCGCAGCGCCACTCTCAGGCCGTCGGCCGCCGCGGTGAAGGGCGAGGCCTCGGCCATGGTCAGATGGCGTATCTCAGGCGCCCCAGGACGCCCATCAGGAAATAGATGATCAGCCACAGCGCGATGGGCGACAGATCGACGGTGCCGAAATCGGGCATTACCCGGCGGATCGGCCGCAGGGCCGGCTCGGTCAGGCGATAGATCACGTCGATGATGGTCCGCACGGTGGAGTTGTAGGTGTTGATGACGCCGAACGCCACCAGCCAGCTGACGATCACCGAGGCCAGTATGATGTACCAGTACAGATTCAAGGCCATCAGGACGACATCGATCAACGGGATCAAAATCGTATCCATGCCCATCACCCCGAAACCAGTTTGCAAAGCGGCCCAACCCTATCCTTGGGCGACTTGTCGCGCAAGGCCACCGATGCCATCTTTGTGTCGGACCCGATCACAGGAAGGATGGCCATGAAGGACGATATCAAAAGCCTGCTGCCCAAGACCGACATGACCCGGCGCGGCTTCGTCTCGGCGGCGGTGCTGGCCACCGGCTACGCCCTGGCGGTCAGCCCCGCTACCGCCGAGGCCATTTCCACCGACACCGCCGGGCTGGTCGCCGGTGCCGTCTCCATCCCGGTGGCGGGTGGCAATCCGATGCCGGCCTACGCCGCCATGCCTGCCGGCAAAGGGCCGTTTCCCACCATGCTGGTGGTCCAGGAGATTTTCGGTGTTCACGAACACATTCGCGACGTCTGCCGTCGGCTGGCCAAGCTGGGCTATCTGGCGGTGGCGCCGGAGCTGTATTTCCGCCAGGGCGATCCGTCGGTGGTGCCCGACATTCCCACCCTGATCTCCACCTTGGTGTCCAAGGTGCCCGATGCCCAGGTGCTGGGCGACCTCGACGCCACCGCCGCCTGGGCGGCGGCCAATAACGGCGATCCCGCCCGGCTGGGCATCACCGGCTTTTGCTGGGGCGGGCGAATCGTCTGGCTGTACGCCGCGCACAATCCCCGGCTGAAGGCCGGGGTGGCGTGGTACGGAAAGCTGGCGGGCGAGGCTTCGGCCACCACGCCGAAGCATCCCATCGACATCGCCGCCGAACTGAAGGCGCCGGTGCTGGGGCTTTACGGCGGTGCCGACCAGGGCATTCCATTGGACACGGTGGAACGGATGAAGGCGGCGGTCAAGCTGGCCCGCGTGCCGGTGGAGATCGTGGTCTACCCCGATACGCCCCACGCCTTCCACGCCGACTATCGCCCGTCCTACCGCGCCGAGGCGGCCAAGGACGGCTGGAAGCGGCTGGTGGCGTGGCTCAAGGCCAATCTGTAGACCGACGAGGCCCGGTGGCGGGCCGGGAGGGCGTTTATCCTCTCAGCTCGCCACCGGTGGCCTTGACCACCGCCTGAACGATCCGGCCCGCAACCGCCTCGATCTCCTCGTCGGTCAGGGTCTTTTCCACCGGCTGGAGGGTGACGGTGATGGCCAGCGACTTCTTGCCGGCCGCCATGTTGGCGCCTTCGTAAAGGTCGAAGGCGGTGACGTCGGCGATCAGCGCCTTGTCGGCGCCCTTGGCGGCGCGCACCACCGCATCGGCGGCGACGGCGGTATCGAGGATGAAGGCGAAATCCCGTTCCAGCGGCTGGAGCGGCGATGCCTTCAGCAGCGGTCGCGCCTTGGTCGCCTTGGCCTTGGGCTGGGGCAGCGCCTCCAGGAACAGCTCGAACCCCACCACCGGACCCTTGACGTCCAGCCGGCCCAGAATGCCGGGATGGATCTCGCCGAAGAAGGCGACAGGCTTGTTGCCAAGTCGTAATGATCCTGACCGGCCGGGGTGGTACCAGGCCGGGGCCTCGGCCACCACCTGGAACGAGTCCGGATTGCCACCGGCGGCGGCGATGGCGGCCAGGGCGTCGGCCTTGGCGTCGAAGGCATCGACGGCGCGGGCCGCTTCGGCCCAGTGGCGGCCACGCGCCCGTCCGGCGCGGATGCCGCCGGCGACCTGCCGCTGCTGCCCCGGCTCGGGGCCGTCGAACTGCGGCCCGATCTCGAACAGCCCCAGGTCACGGCTGCCGCGATCGGCGTTGCGGCCGGCGGCGGTGATCATGTTGGGCAGCACCGACGGACGCATGACGTCGAGATCGCTGGAGATGGGGTTGGCCAGATGCATGTCGGCGGCGCCGCCGCCGAACAGCAGCGCCTGGGCCTCGGGCAGGAACGACCACGTCACCGTTTCCACCAGCCCGCGCGCGGCCAATTGGCGCCGCACCCAGCCGGCGCGGCGCTGGCCGGGGGTCAGCACCGGCTTGGGCATGGGCGATCGCGGCAGCGGCACCTGGGGAATGGCGTCATAGCCGTTGATGCGGATGACCTCTTCCACCAGATCGTGCTCGGCGGTGATGTCGCCGCGCCATGACGGCGGATTGATCAGCAGGCCGTCATCATGCTCGGCGACGGCGCAGCCGAGATCGTTGAGGATGGCTTCCTGTCGGGCCGCCGGTACCTCGACGCCGCCCAGCTCCGCCACCCGTTCCGGGCGCAGCACGATGGATTTCTGCCAGTCCGGTTCGGTGCCGGCGATCACCGGTTCCGACGCCTCGCCACCGCACAGCTCGATGATCATGCGGGTGGCCAGCTCCATCGCGGGTACCACGAAGGCGGGATCGACGCCGCGCTCGAAGCGGAAGCGGGCGTCCGACAGCACCTCCAGCCGGCGGCCGGTGGCGGCGGTGCGGATGGGATCGAAATAAGCGGCTTCCAGGAACACCTCGGTGGTGGCCTCGGTGCAGCCGGAATGCTCGCCGCCGATGATGCCGGCCAGCGCCTCGGGACCGGAGTCGTCGGCGATCACCGTCATGCCGGCTTCCAGGGTGTAGATCTTGCCATTCAGCGCCGCCAGGGTTTCGCCTTCGGTGGCGAGGCGGGCGCGGATGTCGCCCGTGACCTTGGCGGCGTCGAACACGTGCAGCGGCCGGCACAGGTCGTAGGTGAAGAAATTGGTGATGTCCACCAGCGCCGAAATCGGCCGCAGCCCGATGGCGGTCAGGCGGTCCTTCAGCCATTGCGGGCTGTCGCCGTTCCTGACGCCACGGATATGGCGACCGGCGAACAGCGGGCAGGCGTCGAGGGTCTCGGCGCTAAGATCGAGGCGGACGCCGATGGGGCTTTTGAAGCTGCCGGGCACCGGCTCGACCTTGAGCGGTCGCAGGGTGCCGAGGCCGAAGGCGGCAAGGTCGCGGGCGACGCCGCGCACCCCCAGGCAGTCGGCCCGGTTGGGAGTGACTGAAATCTCGATCATGGGATCGAAGCTCAGCACCTCGGTGAGACGGGCGCCGACCGGCACGTCGGCCGCCAGCTCGGCGATGCCGTCGTGGTCATCGCTTAGGCGCAGTTCGCGCCACGAGCACATCATGCCCTGGCTTTCGATGCCCCGGACGTTGCCCTTCTTCAGCACTTCGCCGTTATGGGGAATCAGGGTGCCGGGCAGCGCCAGGATAACCTTGAGACCGGCTCGCGCGTTGGGGGCGCCGCACACCACCTGGATAATTCCGGCACCGGAATCAACTGTGCACAGCTTCAATTTGTCGGCGTTGGGATGCTTTTCGGCGTCCAGCACATGGCCGACGACGAAACCGCCGAGATGCCGGGCGGGGTCATCGATGCCCTCGACCTCGAGGCCGATGGCGGTCAGCCCCTCCTCGATGCGGGCGAGGTCGGCGTCGGTCTCCAGGTGGTCCCTGAGCCAGGAGAGGGTGAACTTCATCGGGTCAGCCCTCCCGAAAGAGTGGGGACGTCAAGCGGCAGGAAGCCGTAGTGTTTCAGCCAGCGCAGGTCGGAATCGAAGAAGGTGCGCAGGTCGGGAATGCCGTATTTCAACATCGCCACCCGCTCGACCCCCATGCCGAAGGCGAAGCCCTGGTAGCGGTTGGGGTCGATGCCGCAATTCCTCAGCACGTTGGGATGGACCATGCCGCAGCCGAGGATTTCCAGCCAGCCGGCGCCCGGGCCGATCTTCAGCTCACCGCCTTCGCGCGAACAGCCGATGTCGACCTCGGCCGACGGCTCGGTGAAGGGGAAGAAGCTGGGGCGAAAGCGCACCGGCACGTCATCGACCTCGAAATAGGCGCGGACGAACTCGATCAGGCAGCCCTTGAGATGGCCCATATGGGTGGTCTCGTCGATCACCAGCCCCTCGACCTGATGGAACATCGGCGTGTGGGTCATGTCGGAATCGCAACGGTAGGTGCGGCCCGGCACGATCACCCGGATCGGCGGCTTGTCGCGCAGCATGGTGCGGATCTGCACCGGACTGGTGTGGGTGCGCAGCAGGTGGCGGCCCCCGGTGCTTTCGGCGCCATCGCCGGACTTGGCCGGCCTTTCGCCGAAATAGAAGGTGTCGTGCATCTGGCGCGCCGGATGCTCGGGCGGGATGTTCAGCGCGGTGAAATTGTGAAAATCGTCCTCGATATCGGGACCTTCCGCCACCACGAAGCCCATCTGGGCGAAGATGGCGGTGATTTCCTCGATGGTCTGGCTGATGGGGTGGATACGGCCCTGGCTCTCGGGCCGGACCGGCAGGGTGACGTCGATGCGCTCGCGTCCCAGCCGTTCATCCAGCGCCTTGGCCTCCAATGCCGTCTTGGCGCTGTCCAGTGCGGCGGCGATATCGTCGCGGGCGGCGTTGAGACGGGCGCCGGCGGTCTTGCGCTCGTCCGGTCCCATGCCACCCAGGCTTTTCATCAGCCCGGAGACGGTGCCCTTCTTGCCCAGCGCGGCGACACGGGCGGCCTCCAGCTGGTCCAGCGTTCCGGCCGCCGCCACGGCGGCCAGCGCTTCGGCGCGGAGTCGATCGAGATCCTGCATGTTCCGATCCATTCCCCATGAACAGAAAAGGGGCCGCCCCGCTGGGCCGGCCCCTCTCCATACACATTGCTTCCCCGGGGGGGAAGTCCTACTGGAGGGCGGCCTGGGCCTTTTCCACCAGCGACTTGAACGCCTCGGGCTCGCGGATGGCGATGTCCGACAGCACCTTGCGATCCAGCGCGATGCCGGCCTTCTTCAGGCCGTCCATGAAGCGCGAATAGGGCAGGCCGTTGGCGCGGGCGCCGGCGTTGATGCGCTGAATCCACAGGGCGCGGAAGTTACGCTTCTTGGCGCGGCGGTCGCGGTAGGCGTAACGCAACGCCTTCTCGACCTTCTCGATGGCGATGCGGAAGCAGGTGCTGGAGCGGCCGCGATAGCCCTTGGCCAGCTTGAGAATCTTGCGATGGCGGGCGTGGGTGGTAACGCCTCTCTTGACGCGGGCCATGGGTCAGCCTCCGTTCGGCAGGTAGAATTTCTTGACGTTGTCCCCGTCCGTCTTGAACAGGACGAAGGTGCCGCGCGCCTGGCGCTTCATCTTCTGGGACTTCGCGGCGAGGCAGTGGCGCTTGAACGCCACGTTGCCCTTCACCTTGCCGGTGCCGGTGAGCTTGAACCGCTTCTTGGCGGAGCTCTTGGTCTTCATCTTGGGCATTTTCGCTTATCCTTGGTCTGAATGTCTCAGCGAAAGCGAACGGCAAGGCAGCCCTGACAGCCCTGTCCGCTCGGGAAGGGGACGCTTATAAACCGGGGGGCGGGCGATTGCAAGTGACTGAAAGGATTCAGCGCAACCGGTCGAAGCGGCGCAGGCCGGGGAACCGCCAGGCCCATATCGCCGCCACCGCCAAGGTGCCGACGCCCCCCAGCACCACCGCCGGCACGGTGCCGAACCAGGCGGCGGTGATTCCGGACTCGAACTCGCCCAGCTCGTTGGATGCACCGATGAACACCAGATTGACGGCCGATACCCGGCCGCGCATTCCGTCGGGGGTGTTGAGCTGTACCAGAGTCTGACGCAGCACCACGCTGATCATGTCGGCACCGCCCAACACCACCAGCGCCGCCAGCGAGAGGCGGACATCGGTGGACAGGCCGAACACCACCGTCGCCAGCCCGAACACCGCCACCGACAGGAACAGCTTGGTGCCGGCGGCGCGCTCCACCGGCCACCGCGCCAGCACGATCGCCATGAGGGTGGCGCCCAGTGCCGGAGCGCTGCGCAGCAGGCCCAGCCCCACCGGCCCGGCATCCAGGATGTCGCGGGCATAGACCGGCAGCAGGGCGGTGGCGCCACCCAGCAGCACCGCGAACAGGTCGAGCGACAGGGCGCCGATGATCTCGGGCCGCGAACGGACGAACTTCACTCCGTCGAAGAAGCCGGTCAGCCGGTGCGACGGTGCCGTCGCCGGCGGCCGGATGAACGATATGGACAGCAACGCCAGCACCAGCAGCAGCGTGGCGACCGCGAACACCACCGGCGGATCGATGGCATAGAGTGCGCCCCCCAGCGCCGGCCCGGCGATCACCGAAGCCTGCCAAGCGGTCGATCCCATGGCCAGGGCACGGGGCAGCAGGTGGGGACCGACCAGTTGCGGCGCCAGCGACTGGGCGGCGGGGGCGAAGAAGGCGCGTACCGCCCCCATCACCGCCATCACGGCGTAGATCATCCGCACGTCGGCGGCGGAAGCGCGGGCGATGGCCAGCAACGCCACCACCGCCAGGATCGATACGGCAAAGCAGACCTGAAGGATGCGGCCGCGGGGGAAGCGGTCGGCGGTCTGGCCGCCGACCAGGGTCAGGACGAAGGCGGGCAGGAATTGCGCCAGACCGACATACCCCAGATGCAGCGGGTCGTGGGTCAGGTCGTAGACCAGCCAGCCCACCGCCACCGTCACCATCATCTGCGCCAGTCCGGCGACGAAGCGGCCGGCGAGGAACAGGCGGAAATCGCGGATGGCCAGGACGGCGCCGGCCGGTCCGCCGCTCATGACGGTCCCGGCGCCAGATAACCCCGCGCCACCGCCTCGTCGATCAGGGCGCGGGCATAATCCGCCAGTCGCTTCGAGCCCCCCTCGATGCGGGGAAGCAGCTTTTCCACCTTGTCGGCGGTGACCTTGTGCTGCTTCCAGGTGCCGCCGGCGGTCTCGAAATTGTGCAGGATCGGCTGCAACCGGTCCAGCGAATGGGCAAAGCGGGCGTCGGCGGTCTGGCGGGCCTCGAACTCCCGCCACAGCGCCGTCAGGTCCTCGGCCTGATCGGGCGGCAGGATGCCGTAGAGCCGGGCGGCGGCGGCGGTCTCGCGTGCGTCCTTGTCGCCGTGACCGGCCTCGTCGTGGATGAAGGTGTCGCCGGCATCGATCTCGACCACGTCGTGAAGCAGCAGCATCCGTGCGACCCGGCCGGTGTCCACCGGCTGGTCGGCGTATTCCGCCAGCACGAAGGCCATGGTGGCGATGTGCCAGGAATGTTCGGCGTCGTTCTCGCGCCGCGAGCCGTCGGTCAGCAACGTCTGGCGCAGCACATGCTTCAGCTTGTCGATCTCGATGACGAAGGCGATCTGGGCGGCGAGACGTGGGTCGGGGCAATCGATCACGGGGGAGACCTCGATGGAGCGGCGAATGCGAGTCTAGTTCGGCTTGCCAACCCGCCGCAACCGGTGTAAACGACGCCCTTCCGCGCGGCACCCCTGGAGGCCGCGCCGTTATCGTTTGTCAGGAGAACATCATGTCCGTTGCGATCGTCATCGCCGCCGAGTTGCGCGAGGGAAGCGGAAAGGGGCCCGCCCGAGCCACTCGTCGTGCTGGCAAGGTTCCCGGCGTCATCTATGGCGCCAAGCAGGCACCGATCTCTATTCAGCTTGATCCCCGTGTGGTGTGGGCCCAGATCACCAAGTCCGGTTTCTTTACCCAGCTGTTCGACGTCGATCTCGGCAAGGACGGCAAGCATCGCTGCCTGGCCCGCGACATCCAGATGCATCCGGTGACCGACCAGCCGATCCATGTGGATTTCATGCGGGTGTCGGCCGACCACGCCATCCACGTCAAGATCCCGGTGCACTTCGCCAACGAGCTGAAGTCGCCGGGCATCAAGCGCGGCGGCGTGCTCAACGTCGAACTGCACGAGATCGAAGTTCGCTGCAGCCCCGACCACATCCCGCACGAGTTCCTGGTGGACCTGACCGGTCTGGAGATCGGCCATTCGATCCACCTCAAGGATCTCAATCTGCCGGCGGGGGTGGTGCCCTACCATCTGGCGTCCAGCGTCACCGTCGCCTCGATCGCCGCGCCGACCGTGGCCCGCGCCGAGACCGAGGAGGCCGCGGCCCCCGAAGCCGCCGGCTAATCAAGGGGCCGTCCGATGCTGCTGGTGGTGGGACTGGGCAATCCCGGACCCGAATACGCCAGGAACCGGCACAACATCGGCTTCATGGCGGCGGACGCGCTTGTCCGCCGCCATTCCTTTGGTCCCTGGCGCTCCAAGTTCCAGGCCGACATCGCCGAGGGCGGCATCGATGGCGAGCGGGTGTTGCTGCTCAAGCCGCACACCTACATGAACCTGTCGGGGCAGTCGGTGGCGGCGGCGGCGCGATTTCTCAAGATCGCCACGCCGGATATCGTGGTGCTGCACGACGATCTCGATCTCGCTCCCGGCCGTTTGCGGGTCAAGCGCGGCGGCGGGGCCGGCGGTCACAACGGGCTGAAAAGCATCGATACCCACATGGGACAGGATTACCGCCGGGTGCGCCTCGGCATCGGCCATCCCGGCGACAAGGATCTGGTCTCGGGCTATGTGCTGCACGATTTCGCCAAGGCCGACGAGGCCTGGCTGGGACCGTTGCTTGACGCCGTCGCCGACACCTTTCCCCTGCTGGCGGCGGGCGACGATACCGGCTTCATGACCAGGGTCGCCCATCTGACCGCACCGCCGAAGCCGAAAAAGGACCAGGCGGCCATCACCGACATTACCAGGAAGGACTGAAGTCCATGGGTTTCAATTGCGGCATCGTCGGCCTGCCCAACGTCGGCAAGAGCACGCTGTTCAACGCGCTGACCTCGACGGCGGCGGCTCAGGCGGCCAACTATCCCTTCTGCACCATCGAGCCCAATGTCGGCCGGGTGGCGGTGCCTGATCCCCGTCTCGACCGGCTGGTGGTGATCGGCAAGAGTCAGAAGGAGATCCCGACCCAGCTTGAATTCGTCGATATCGCCGGGCTGGTGCGCGGCGCCTCGAAGGGCGAGGGTCTCGGCAACCAGTTCCTCGCCAATATCCGCGAGGTGGACGCCATCGTCCATGTGCTGCGCTGCTTCGAGGACGGCGACATCACCCATGTCGAGGGCACCGTCGATCCGGTGCGCGATGCCGAGACGGTCGAAACCGAGCTGATGCTGGCCGATCTGGATTCGCTGGAGCGCCGCATCGTGCCGCTGGAGAAGAAGGCCAAGAACGGCGACAAGGAGGCCAAGGCTCAGGTCGACGTCATGGCGCCGCTGCTGGCGGCGTTGCGCGATGGCAAACCGGCCCGCACCGTGGTGTTCGACGGCGAGGAAGAGCGTCGCATTCTCCGCACCCTGGGGCTGATGACCAGCAAGCCGGTGGTCTATGCCTGCAATGTGGACGAGGCCAGCGCCGCCACCGGCAACCAGTTCTCCGAGCGCGTCGCCAAATTCGCCGCCGCCGAGGGCAACTCCCATGTGGTGATCTCGGCCGCCATCGAGGCCGAGGTGGCGCAATTGGCCAGCGAGGAGGAACGTGCCGAGTTCCTCGAAACCCTGGGGCTGGAGGAAACCGGTCTGGCCCGCGTCATCCGTGCCGGCTATGACCTGCTCCACCTCATCACCTTCTTCACCGTCGGCCCCAAGGAGGCCCGCGCCTGGACCGTGCAGAAGGGCGCCAAGGCGCCCCAGGCCGCCGGCGTCATTCATACCGATTTCGAGCGCGGCTTCATCCGCGCCGAAACCATTTCCTACGACGACTTCATCGCCTGCAACGGCGAGGCGGGCGCCAAGGAGGCGGGCAAGATGCGCCTCGAGGGCAAGGAATACGTCGTCCACGATGGCGACATCTTCCACTTCCTGTTCAACGTGTAAGGGCGGGGGATCAGCGCCGCGAGGTGGGCGGCGGCGCCAGCGGTTCGGCGCGGACGCCGCCCGAGGGTGCCGAACGCGGTGCCGGAGAGGGGTCGTAGCCGCCCGAACCGCCGCTACCGGCCCCCGATTCGGCCTGTTTGGGCGCCACCGTCACCGATACCATCGCGCCATAGATGGTGCGGCGCTCGATCTGCACCGTGGCGGCGCGGTCGCCGCGCAGATAGGTCAGCACGCTGGTCTCGGCGGTCACGCTCATCATCGGCTGCCAGCCGAAGTTGGGCATCTGCGCCTGATAGAAGGCGGTAACCTCGTTGGCGGAATTGCCCAGCGTCATCACTACCCGCCCGGTCCAGCGGTCACGGTCGGACAGGATCAGCGAACGGTCGTTGTCCATGGTGGCGCCGGCCGGAATCGGAATGTCGGTGACCAACTGGAAATTGGGCGGCTGATCGGTCGATCCGGTGGAATTGGCCGGCAGCAGGGTGCCGCGCGAACACGCTGTCACCGCCACAACCATGGCGAAGGACCGGGCGAAGCGGAGGGCGAACGACTTCATGATCTGAAAAATACTGTGAACCCGGATCGGGAACAAGGGAATGTTCATTCCCGCCGGGACAGGCCCAAGATGTGGCCCGAAGTTATCGTGACGCGGCCAAATCGGCTTCGAGATCGGCGATACGCTTGGACAGTGCCAGCTTGATGGCCTCGGCCACCCACGGCTTGAACGCCGCCTGCTCCTCTTTCAGCCGTTGCAGCATCCGACGCTTTTCGTCGGTGGTGCGGCGGATGGGTTGCCGGTCGGACCCTTGACCGTCGTGGGCGCGCCAACCACTCATGGGATTCATCTCCAGCAACCGGGGGCGTCGGACTATCGCCCGCCCGGCGGCACCACGCAAGCGGCGAAATCGGGTTCCGGCGGCGAAGGGCCGAAAATCCGGCCTAGCCGCCCACACCGTCGGAGGGGCGATATTCCGGCACCAGCCGCCTCACGATGGCCAGTGCCCGATCGGGCCGGTGGGCGCGACAGCATTCGGCCAGTTCGTCGATGGCGATGCCCAGTTCCTCGGCATCGACGGCGCGCGGCGCCGCCACCAGCACACCCGGCCGGCCGGTGGCCACCGGCGGTTCGGCACCGTGAAAGATCTCCTCGAACAGCTTTTCGCCGGGCCTGAGGCCGGTGAAGACGATCTCGATATCCTTGTCGGGGCGCAGGCCGGCCAGACGGATCATCTGGCGGGCGAGGTGGACGATCTTGACCGGTTCGCCCATGTCGAGCACGAAGATCTTGCCGCGATAGTCGGGATGATCGACGCCGAAGGCGGACGCCTGCAACACCAGCTCGACCGCTTCGCGCACCGTCATGAAAT
Organism: uncultured Rhodospirillaceae bacterium; assembly: GCA_903901915.1. Taxonomy (GTDB): domain Bacteria; phylum Pseudomonadota; class Alphaproteobacteria; order Rhodospirillales; family Magnetospirillaceae; genus Phaeospirillum. The sequence goes on from CAIUSV010000051.1 coordinate 58,316, forward strand.
ACCGCGTCATGTCGGGATGGGTGACGGTGATCGGGCCGCCGGTGGCCAACTGCCTCTGAAACAGCGGCACCACCGAGCCGGTGGACCCCAGCACGTTGCCGAAGCGCACGGTGACGAAGCGGGTGCCGCCCGGCTTTTCCCCGACGGCGAGGTCAAGCGCCTGGGCGTACATTTCGGCCACCCGCTTGGATGCCCCCATGACGTTGGTGGGATTGACCGCCTTGTCGGTGGAAATCTGCACCATCAGGGCGACACCGGCGGCGACGCAGGCATCGACCACGGTGCGGGTGCCGACGGCGTTGGTCAGCATGCCTTCGTCCGGGTTGCACTCCACCATGGGGACATGCTTGAGCGCGGCGGCGTGGAACACCAGTTCAGGGCGGTATTCGGCCATGATTCCGGCGACCCTGACGGCATCGCGCACATCGCCCAGCACCGGCACATGCTCCGGCCCGCCGGCCCGTTGCGACAGTTCCTGGTCGATGGTGTACAGGTTGAACTCGCACGCCTCGAACAGGACCAGCCGGGCGGGGGTGAAATCGGCGATCTGGCGCACCAGTTCCGAACCGATACTGCCGCCGGCGCCGGTGACCAGCACCCGGCGGCCTCGGATCAGCGCCTCCATGCCGGTACGGTCCAGCGCCAGCTGCGGCCGCCCCAGCAGGTCCTCGACCGCCACCGGACGCAGGGTGATGCGGTCGCTGACCCCGTCCTTGAGGTCGGTCAGGCGGGGAATGCGGGCCAGGGTCAGGCCCAGCCGGTCGGCGGTGTCGAGCAGGTCGCGCACCACCGCCCCGTCCAGGCGATGATCGGTGATGATCAGGCGTTGCGGCGTCTGGCCCTTGCGCTTGAGCGTCGCCATCACCTCGTCGAGTTCGTCGATGGACCCCAGCACCTCGATGCCGTGGATGTCGCGGCCGACCCGGCCGCCGCGTTCGCTGACCAGACCGACGGCGCGGTATTCGGCGTCGCTGGCGCGGGTGGCGCGGATGAACAGCTCGGCCTCGTCGCCGGCCCCCACCAGCAGGGCCGGAATGGCGTCGCCGCGGGCGGAATGGGCGGCCTGACGGCGGTCCTTGAAGGTACGGTAGAGAAAGCGTGGCCCGCCCAGCAGGGTCAGCAGCACGAACCAGTTGATGATCAGCACCGAGCGCGGCAGGGTCTGCAACCGGGTGACCAGGAACAGCAGCGCCATGAAGATCAGCACCGTCAGCGTGCCGGCGCGCACCAGCGCCGCCATGTCGTTGACCGAGGCATAGCGCCAGACGCCGCGATAAAGCCGCTGGGACAGGAACACCGGGCTGGCCACCGCGGCGAACAGCAAGGTGCCCAGTGCCAGATCGCCGCTGCCCCAGTACTGCCACATGTCGTCGCCCATGCGCAGGTACAGCGCGGCGACGAACGACACCGCCGCCATGACCACGTCATGGGTAAAAGCGATATGGGCGCGCGACAGGTATTCCCTCATACCCCAATCCCGGGAAGCCGAACGGACCCCATACTTAGCCGACCATGCCGGCCACTCCAAGCCGAAACCTTGACGTTCATATCGTGAACGGGGTAGAAGCGTCGCCAGAACCCACAGGAGCCGCATGGAAAAGGAAGGCCGTCTCACCCTGGATATGCTCCGGCTGATCCAGACCGACGCCCACGTCACCCAACGGCGGCTGGCCAACGATCTGGGGATCGCGCTGGGCCTGGCCAACTCCTATTTGCGCCGTTGCATCCGCAAGGGCTATGTCAAGGCCCTGGCGGTGCCGAGCAATCGCTACGCCTATTACCTGACCCCCACCGGACTGGCGGAGAAGAGTGCGCTGGTCGGCCGCTACCTGTCCTATTCCCTTCAATTCTTCCGCGACACCAAAAGCCAGTGCGAGGCGGCGTTCTCCGCCTGCGACGCCAGGGGCTGGACTCGGGTGGCGGTGGCCGGCACCGGCGATCTGGCCGAAATCGCCATCCTGACCGCGCGGGAATTCGCCATCGACACCGTCGGGCCGGTGGATGTGGGCGCCGGCCGCGACGACGAGTCCATCGCCGCCGAGATGGCGTCAAAGGGGCGGCTCGACGCGGTGGTGCTGGCCGACCTCGGCCATCCCCAGGCGGCGTTCGACCGCCTGATCCGGCTGATCGCCCCCGAGCGCGTTTTTGCCCTGCCGATACTCGACGTTCATCGCCATGGAGCGGCGGAATGAAAATCCTGGTCACCGGCGCCGACGGCTTCATCGGCTCGCACCTGACCGAGGCGCTGGTGCGCCAGGGCCACGACGTGCGGGCCATGGTGCTTTATAACTCGTTCAATTCGTGGGGCTGGCTCGACGAGGCCGAAACCGAGGTCAAGCGGTCGCTCGACGTGTTCGCCGGCGATGTCCGCGATCCCCATGGGGTGCGCGAAGCGGTCAGGGGCCGCGAGGCGGTGTTGCATCTGGCGGCGCTGATCGCCATTCCGTTTTCCTATCATTCGCCCGCGACCTATGTGGACACCAACGTCACCGGCACGCTGAATGTGCTGCAGGCGGCGCGCGACCTGGGGGTGACGCGCATGGTGCACACCTCGACCAGCGAGGTCTACGGCACCGCCCGCTTCGTCCCCATCACCGAGCAGCACCCGCTTCAGGGCCAGTCACCCTATTCCGCCACCAAGATCGGTGCCGACCAGATGGCCGAGGCGTTCTGGCGTTCGTTTCAGACACCGGTGACGACGCTGCGCCCGTTCAACACCTTCGGGCCGCGCCAGTCGGCTCGCGCGGTGATCCCCACCATCATCACCCAATTGCTGGCCGGCGGACGGCGGATCAAGCTGGGGGCGACCAGCCCGACCCGGGACTTCAACTTTGTCGCCGACACGGTGCGCGCCTTCATTGCCGCCATGACCGCGCCGGGGATCGAGGGCGAGGTGATCAACGCCGCGTCCAATTTCGAGATTTCCATCGGCGATACCGCCCGGGCCATCGCCGCCGCCATCGGCTGCGAGCTGGAGATCGAGACCGACGAGCAGCGGCTGCGCCCCGACAACAGCGAGGTCGAGCGGCTGTGGGGCGACAACGCCAAGGCCGCCCGGCTGCTGGGCTGGAGTCCGGCCTATGGCGGCGGCGAGGGCTTTGGCCGCGCCCTGGCCGAAACGGTGGAGTGGTTCCGCGACCCCCGCAACCTCGGCCGCTACAAGGCCGATCGCTACAACATCTGAGCCGATGCACGAGATCACCCGTCGCCTGGTGGAGTTCTGGCGCCTGACCCGCGGGGTCGAGGGCACGGTGCCGCTGCACGCTCCGTTGTTCCAGGGTAACGAAAGCGCCTATGTCCAGGACTGCATCGCCACCGGCTGGGTCTCGTCGGTGGGAGCCTATGTCGATCGCTTCGAGGCCATGCTGGCCGGGATTACCGGCGCCGGCTTCGCCGTCGCCACCGTCAACGGCACCGCCGCGCTGGAAATGTGCCTGCGGCTGGCCGGAGTCGGGCCGGGTGACGAGGTGGTGGTGCCGTCGCTCACCTTCGTTGCCACCGCCAACGCGGTCGGTCATTGCGGCGCCTCGTGCCGCTTCGTCGATGTGGCGGAAGACACCCTGGGGCTTGATCCCGCCCGCCTCGATGACCACCTTGCCCGCCATGGCGGGCGGCCGATCAAGGCAGTGGTGGTGATGCACACCTTCGGCCATCCCGCCGACCTGGACGCCCTGGCCGAAATCTGCGCCCGCCACGGGGTGACGCTGATCGAGGATGCCGCCGAATCGCTGGGCAGTCTCTACAAGGGTCGCCACACCGGCAATCATGGCCTGCTCGCGGCGCTGTCGTTCAACGGCAACAAGATCGTCACCACCGGCGGCGGTGGCGCCATTCTGACCAGCGATGCCGAACTGGCGCGGCGGGCCAAGCACCTGACCACCACCGCCAAGGTGCCGCACCCCTACCGCTTCGATCACGACGAGGTGGGCTGGAACTACCGGTTGCCCAATCTCAACGCCGCCCTGGGCTGCGCCCAGTTGGAGGCGCTGGACGAGTATGTCGGACGCAAGCGCCGGCTGACCGAGGGTTACGCCGACCTGTTCGCCGGGCTGGACGGCGCCCGGCTGTTTCGCGAAACGCCGGAGTCCCGGTCCAATTATTGGCTCAACGCCCTGTTGCTGGACCGCCCCGACGCGGCACTGGTGGGCCGCGTGATCGAGCAGGCCGCCGCCGCCGCCATCCAGTGCCGACCGGTGTGGACCCCCATGCACCGCCTGCCCATGTACCGCGATTGCCCGCGCGACGACCTGCCGGTGACCGAGGCCATCGCCGATCGCCTGATCAACCTGCCGTCCAGCCCGGTGGAATGGCAGGGGACGGCGGGCAGGGAAGGTGGCGGGTGAATCTGGTCTATGTGGTCAGTCGCCCGCCGACCAGACGCGATGGCGAACGCTATGGCGTGTTCCGCGCCCTGGAGCGGGGGCACGCGATCACCGTCGCCGATGTCAGCCGCCCGACCTTTCCCATGCTGCCGGTGCATCGGGATCTGGCCTGGGTTCCCGCCGGAGTGGCGATCGACATCTTCGACGACTGGTCCGAGCCGTCGCGATTACGGCGGCTGTTCGAGGCCGCCGATCTGGTCATTCTGCTCAACCAGTCCTACGGGCCGGCGCGCAACAATCTGAAGGTCCTGCGTCAGCTGGCGGCGGCAGGGACGCCATATCTGATCATGGCGCCCAATCTCTATGGGGCGCGGGTGCCCAGGTTGGGCGAGGTGCCGGTCGGGCGGCGGCTGGCGGTGGCGCTCAGGCGCATCGCGCTGATCGACCCGCTGAATTCGATCATCGCCAGATTGCCGCCCCGGATGCTGGGGGTTCCGTCCGCCCGCTATATCGTCGTCAATGGTCTGGCCAGTTGCGCCGCCAATCCGCTGGTCGGTCCCGAGACCCTTACGATTGCGGCCCATGCCGCGGATTACGACATCTTTCTGCGCGTGGCGGAGCAACGGCGTCCCGCCGAGAACACCGCCGTATTCCTGGACCAGTTCGTTCCGTTCCATCCCGACATGCAGGCGGTACGGGCCAGCCGGACCATTGATCCGGAAACCTATTACGCGGCGCTGCGCCGTCTGTTCGAGCGGATCGAGGCCGAGCTGGGATTGGAAGTGGTGGTGGCCGCCCATCCCCGCGCCGATTACGAAGATCGGCCGGAATTGCTTGGAAACCGGCGTATCATCCGGGGTATGACAGCGGAAATGGTGGCCTCGTGCCGGCTGGTGCTGTCGCATGTCAGTACCGCCCTCGGCTTTGCCGTCCTGTTCAAGAAGCCGGTCATGCTGATCGTCACCAACGACCTTTATTATCGGACGCCGGCCCACATGCATGCCAACCAGGAGACCGCCGTGACTCTGGGGACGCCGCTGCATTTCATCGACGATTGCGACGTCGTGTCGCTGGCCGACGTTCTGTCGTATTCCGAAGCGGCCTATGAACGTTACGTCACCCATTATCTTCGCCATCCGCAAGCCGGTGACGGGCTGCTGTGGGACATCGTTTTCGACCGGCTGGAGGCCGACTTGGCGCCGCGGGGGCAGGCATGACGCTGAGCGTTTCCACCGTCGCCGAACTCGGCATCGACAGCCGCCTGGTTTGCGATTTCTATCGCGATAACTGGGCGCGCCGGATTTGTCTTCAGGACATGGATTTTTACCGCTGGCAGTTCATGTCGTCGCCGGCGGGAGCGGGGCGGGATCACTGTGTCGTCGCCTATGACAGCGACCTGGGCCGGGTGGCCGGGGTGATGGGCCTGGACCCGCGCCCCTTTCACCTGGCGGGCCGGCTGGTCGCGGGTGCCGAACTGACCACCTGGGTGGTAGCTGAAAGCTATCGCAAGACCGGTATCGGTGGCGTGATGCTGTCTTACATCCAAGATCACTACGACGCCCTGATCGGGATGGGCATATCCCAGGCGGCGCTGCCGGTCTACCTTCGGTCGGGATTTCGCTTCCTCGCGTCGATTCCACGCTACATCCGGGTCTATAACCTTGATGTCGCGGCACGGTTCGGACAGGTCGATCCGCTTGTCCGCAAGCTGGAGCGTGCCCGGCGGCCGAGCGGGGACGAAGCGTTCGTCGCCGATCCGGCCGATCCCGCGGGGATCGATGCGGTGTTCGAGCGCGTGGCGCGCGACTTCAACGTCTTTGCGCGTGATCGCGCGCATGTGCGATGGCGCTATGACGACCACCCGGTTTTCGATTATCGAACCTTCCTGGTCCGGCGCAAGGCTGGTGATGGCGCCGCCGTGTTCGTCGCCCTGCGGCTGGAGAGTGCGGTGGAGGGCCTGCGCATGATGCATGTGCTGGACTGTATCGGGGACGAGGCGGCGCTGCCCGCCGCCTTCGCCTTCATCGACGATCTCTGCCTCGCGGAGAAGATCGACATCGCCGATTTTTTCTGCACAGCCGCGCGGGTCAACAAGTATCCCCTTGGCCGAGGCTGGTTTTCCACCCTCGACGACCGGCATTTCAAGTTTCCCCACCTGTTTCATCCCATCGAGCTGCGTGACCCGGCGACGACGTCCCTGGTCTACTGGTCCAAGGCGGATCTGGTGGAAATGTGCGATTTCTCAAGGCTATACATAACCAAGCAGGACGCGGATCTGGATCGCCCGGTGCCAGAGGAGACTCGAACGTGATCGTGACGATCGTCATGTACCATTATGTCCGTCGGGCCGCCGAGTCGCCGTGCCCGAGGCTCAACGCGCTCGATACCGGGCATTTCCTCGGCCAGCTCGACTATCTGATCCGTCACCACACCATCATCGGCGGGCAACAGCTCGTCGCCGCCCTGCGCCATGGCCGGCCCCTGCCGGAGCGGCCGGCCCTGCTGACCTTCGACGACGGCTATCTCGATCACGTCCGGACGGTGTTGCCGATCCTGCAACGCCATCGGGTGCCGGGGGTGTTCTTCCCTCCGGCGCGGGCGGTGTCGGAACGCCGGGTTCTTGACGTCAACAAGGTCCACTATGTCCTCGCCACGGTCGAGAATACCGCGCCGGTGATTGCCATGATCGAGTCCTTCGTCGCCACCCATGCCGGCCGGCCGGACATCCTCGACCCGGCCGAGTACCGCCGGCGCTATGGCGTGCCCAACCGTTTCGACGGTGCCGAGGTCAATTACGTCAAGCGGATGCTGCAACTCGGCCTGCCCGCCGATATCCGTTCCGGGCTGGTGGACGCCATTTTCCGCGAGGTCGTCGGGCGTGACGAAGCGGCGGTCGCCGACGAGCTGTACATGACCGAAGATCAGGTCCGCGCCCTGGTCGCGGCGGGAATGACCGTGGGCAGCCATGGCTATGCCCATGAGTGGATGGACTCCCTCGATCCCGCCGACCAGGAGCGCGAGGTCGATCTGGGGCTGGACTTTCTCGACCGGGTCGGCGTCGACCGCCGGGACTGGCTGATGTGCTATCCCTATGGCGCCAGCAACGGTTCGTTGCTGGATATCCTGCGGCGCAAGGGGTGTGCCGCCGCCTTCGTCTCGCGGCCGGGGCTGGCCGAACTGGATGACGACGATCCGTTGCTGCTGGCTCGGCTCGACACCAACGATCTGCCCAAGGAGGCGGGGGCGGCGCCGTGTTCGTGGACCGAACGAGCCTTTGCGGCACGGGTGCCGGCATGACCAAGCGAATCGCCACCGTCTGCGTGGTCACCGGCAGCCGGGCGGAGTATGGCCTGCTGGTGTGGCTGATGAAGGATCTGGCTTCGGACCCGACCATGCGTTTGCAGGTGCTGGTGACCGGCAGCCATCTGTCGCGGCGCTTCGGCCTGACGGTGGAAGCGGTCGAGGCCGATGGGTTTGCCATCGACGCCAGGGTGGACCTGGGCCTGGACGACGACACCCCGACGGGGGTGGCGGGGTCGATGGCGCGGGGATTGACCGGCATGACCGAGGCGCTGGGTCGGCTGCGGCCTGATCTGGTGGTGCTGCTGGGTGACCGCTACGAGATCATGGTTGCCGCCCAGGCGGCGATGCTCAATCGCGTTCCCATCGCCCATCTTCACGGCGGCGAGGCCAGCGAAGGCGCCATGGACGAGGTTATCCGCCACGCGGTGACCAAGATGGCGCACCTTCACTTCGCCGCCGCCGAACCTTATCGCCGCCGCATCATCCAGATGGGCGAGACACCCGAGCATGTCTTCACCGTCGGTGCCCTGGCGCTGGACGGGCTGGCGGCGCTGCCGCGCCAGCCTCGCGACCAGTTGGAACAGCGGCTGGAGCTGCCGGCGGGGGCGCCGTTCTTCCTGGTCACCTATCATCCCGCCACCCTTGGTGAAGGTGATCCCGGCGCCGCGGTGGACCGGTTGGCCGCCGCGCTCGATGCCTGGCCCGGCCATCAGGTGGTGATTACCGGCGTCAACGCCGATCCCGGCAACGAGTCGGTCGCCCAGGCCATCGAGCGGTGGCGGGCCGACCGACCCGGCCGGGTGCGGACCTTCGGCTCGCTGGGACATTTGCTTTACGGCGCCGCCATGCGTGAAGCGGCGGCGGTGGTGGGCAATTCGTCCAGCGGCATCATCGAGGCTCCGTTTCTCGGCGTGCCCACCGTCAATATCGGCATCCGCCAGCAGGGCCGGGTGCGTGCCGCCTCGGTGATCGATTGCGACGAAAGTGAAGCCGGCATCCGCGCCGCCGTTGCCCGTGCCCTCGACCCCGCCTTCCGCGCCGAAGCCGCCCGCCAGCCCTATCCGTTCGGCACGCCGGGCGTTGCCGGCCGGATCGCCCGGGCGGTGAAAGCGGTTCGGCTGGACGGATTGCTGATCAAGCGCTTTCACGATCTGCCGGGGGAGTTCGGATGAGCGAGGGGAGCGCCCGCCCGGCGTTTGAGGGCCACGAACCATGAGTGACCGCAGGGAGCGCGGCGCCATTGCGGCGCCCGGAGCGCAGCGGAGGAGCCAAGGGCGCGGAGGCGCCCGCCCGGCGTTTGAGGGCCACGAACCATGACCACCTTCGTCATCGCCGAGGCCGGCGTCAATCATAACGGCGATCCCGATCGGGCGCTGGCGCTGGTTGATGCCGCCGCCGCCGCCGGGGCCGATGCGGTCAAGTTCCAGACGTTTACCGCCGCCGCCCTGGTCACGGCGGCCGCCGGCAAGGCCGATTACCAGAAGGCGACCACCGCCGCCGCCGAGAGCCAGCGCGACATGCTGGCCCGCCTCGAACTGGACGAGGCCGCCCATCGCGCCCTGATCGTCCGCGCCCGGCAACGGGGCATCCGCTTTCTGTCGACGCCGTTCGATCTGGCCAGCCTGCGGCTGCTGACCGAGGGGCTGGGCCTTGACACCCTCAAGCTGCCGTCGGGCGAGATCACCAACGCGCCGTTGCTGCTGGCTGCCGCCCGTTCGGGGCGGCGGGTGTTCCTGTCCACCGGTGCCAGCAGCCTGGACGAGGTCGAGCGGGCGCTGGGGGTGCTGGCGTTCGGCTACGCCCGTCCCCACGACGCCAAGCCGGGAACCGCCGCCTTCGCCGAAGCCTATGGCAGCGGCGAGGGCCGTTTGGCATTGCAAGAGCATGTCGAACTGATGCACTGCACCAGCGAGTACCCCGCTCCCGTCGCCGAAGTCAACCTGCAGGCGATGGACACCATGCGCCAGGCGTTCGGCCTGCCGGTGGGGCTTTCCGACCACACCGAAGGCATCAATGTGGCCATGGCCGCCGCCGCCCTGGGGGCGGCCTCGGTGGAAAAGCATTTCACCCTGGATAAGACGCTGCCCGGTCCCGACCACCGCATGTCGCTCGATCCCGCCGAGCTGGCTGCCCTGGTCGCCGGTATCCGCCAGGTGGAAGCGGCGTTGGGCGACGGTCACAAGCGGCCGACGCCGTCCGAGCTGGCCAACCGCGACGTCATTCGCAAGGCGCTGGTGGCGGCGCGTCCCATCGTCCGGGGCGCGGTGATCGGTCCCGACGACGTCACCGCCAAGCGGATCTCGGGCCGCGGGCTGTCGCCGATGGAGTTGTGGTCCCTGCTGGGGCGTCCGGCCGGGCGCGATTATGCGGTCGATGATGTGATGGAGACACCATGAGCCCCCACCTCGACGCCGCCGCCCTTCTGCGCTTCCATATTCCCGGCGTCGACGAGGCGAATTACGGCAAGTCCCTGGCCGATCTCGGCATCGACAGTTTCTCTCTGCTGGAGTTGCGCCTGAAGATCGAACAGATCTTGGGCGGTCCCGTCGCCGATCCGCAATGGGTCGCCCTGGAATCGCCGGCGGCGATTCTCGACTTCATCGCCGGCAGGATCGAAACTGACGATCGGTCCCTGCCGCTGTCGGTTGCCGTGACCACCGCCACCCTGCATCGCGGCCAGATCATCAATATGCCGCAAATGGCGCTGGGCGGCCTGTCGGAATCCTGGCTGTGCAAACAACTGGGCGACATCCATTGGGAAATGATCTGCACCGGTCTGGGCGCCCGTTCCCACGAATTGGTCGATGGCAGCGGCGACCGTCTTTACGCCACCTTCACCCGGTTGCGGATCGGACTGTCGCGGCCGCTTGTCGCCTTCACCGAGAACGAGCATCTGGAGATCACGGCGAACCCAGCCCGGTTCGGCGCCGGGATCTTTTTCAGTCAGGCCGACGCCGGTTGCAACGGCAAGACCATCCGCGCGACCATCATGTCGAGCTTTACCAAGCGCGGCAGCATCACCGACAACACCACTTTGCTGAAGGGGCAGCCGAGCATTCCCGCCGACTGCGGCATCGAGGTGTTGAGCGAAATGCCGGAGTTCGGGATACAATACCGGAACCGGCGAAATTCCACGCTGTCCCCGGCCGAATTCGAGTGTGAGTACCGCCTTATTCCGTTCCACGATATCAATGGCGTTGGGCTTTTGTACTTCGCCGCCTATCCAACTATCTCGGACATCTGCGAACTGGAATACATGGGACGGGGAAACCGTTGGGCCTCCGAGGCGAGTACGACCCAGCGGGACATCTACTACTTCGCCAACTGTGACATCGACGACCGGATCATCTATCGGGTCCATGCCCGGCGCGATCTCGACGGCGCCGTCGAGATCGAGAGTTCCCTGTCCAGAAAAAGCGACGGCAGGACGATGGCCTATCTCGTCACCCGGAAGGAGCTGATCGATGGCTAGGCGACATGCCTGCATTTTCGGTGGCGGCGGACACGCCCGCGTTGTCGCGTCCCTGATCCGGGCAGCCACCGTCACCTTCGTCGTTCCCAATCCAACCCGCGCCGACCATCTGGCGGAAAGCGCCTTTTTCGAGCGCATCGAGGATTATGCGTCGCAAGATGTCTATATCGGCATCGGCGACAATGACATCCGCCGCGGGATCTTCGACCGGTTGGCGTCGCTGGGAATCACCCCGGCAAGTTGTGTCGCGCCGACGGCATTCATTGCCGCCAGCGCCAGCCTGGGCCGGGGGGTGGTGGTATGCCCGGGCGGCGTCGTCATGGCCAACGCCGAAGTCGGCGCCAACGTCATCGTCAACACCCTGTCGAGCGTGGACCACGACTGCGTCGTCGGCGATCACTCGCAGATTACCGCAGGCGTGACCCTGGGCGGTACGGTGACGCTGGGGCGTGGTTGCTTTCTCGGAATCAAGTCGGCGGTGCTGCCCAACCTTACCCTCGGCGATGCGGTGGTCGTGATGGCCGGTTCGCTGGTGACCGGCGCCGTTCCCGGTCATGTCATGGTCGGCGGCAGCCCGGCCCGTATCGTGCGTACGCTATGATCGGCGGCCTGTCGGTTCTGGCGCTGATCACCGCGCGGGGCGGCTCGAAGGGCCTGCCGGGCAAGAATCTGCGGTTGTTGGGCGGCAGGCCGCTGGTGGCGTGGAGTGTCGAACAGGCCCGCGCCTCCGCCCTGATCGACCGGGTGGTGATCTCGTCGGACGATCCGGAGATCATCGCCCGGGCGGTGGCGGCGGGGGCCGAGGCGCCGTTCGTTCGTCCCGCCGAGCTGGCGGACGACCGGGCCAGCTCGGCCGAAGTGGTGTCGCACGCCTTGGCGGCGCTGGAGCGACGCTATGACCTGCTGGTGTTGTTGCAGCCGACCTCGCCGTTGCGCTCGGTCGCCGATATCGACGCCTGTATCCGGCGTGTGGCCGACAGCGGGGCGCCGTCGTGCATTTCGCTGACCGAACCGGCCAAGTCGCCGTGGTGGATGTATCACATGGACGCGGCGGGACGGCTGGCACCGCTGCTGGAAGGCGGCGCGGCGGCGCGGCGCCAGGATTTGCCTCCGGTCTATGCTCCCAACGGCGCCGTCTATGTGGTGCGGGTGCCGTGGTTCCTGGACCATCGCGCCTTCGTCGGCGACGGCAGTCTGGGCCACGTCATGCCGCCCGAGCGCTCCATCGACATCGACACCGCCCTGGATTTCCGTCTGGCCGAGGCGATTGTGGCTGAAATCCCGATCGGTCTCGGCTATGGGAATGGGTCATGAAGAACTGGTCCCAGCTTTTGGTTGGTCCCGACACCCCGATCATCGAGGTGATCAAGACGCTCGACCGTACCGCCGCGCAGATCTGCCTGGTGGTGGACGGCGATGGCCGTCTGCTCGGCACCATCACCGACGGCGACATCCGGCGTGGCATCCTTCGCGGCCAGCGGCTGGAAGAGGCGGCGACGGCGGTGATGAACGCCCGACCGATGGTGGCGACCCCCGCCACACCGCCGCAGGATCGCCTTGCCCTCATCCGCGCCCGCAGGCTGCGTCATCTGCCGGTGGTGGATGACCGGGGCATCCTGATCGGCATCGAGACCGAGGACGAATTGCTGGCGGGCGAGGCACTGCCCAACTGGGCGGTGCTGATGGTGGGCGGCCTGGGCGAGCGGTTGCGGCCGTTGACCGCCATCACGCCCAAGCCGTTGCTGCCGGTGGGCGGGCGGCCGCTGCTGGAAACCATTTTGCTGCAACTGGCGGCGTCGGGCTTCCGCCGTGTTTTCCTTGCCGTCAACTACATGGCGGAGAAGTTCGAGGAAGCCTTCGGCGACGGTACCCGGCTGGGGATGGATATCCGCTACCTGCGCGAGGACGGCAAGATGGGAACCGCCGGCGCCTTGGGGCATCTGCCGGAACGGCCGGACGCGCCGCTGGTGGTGATGAACGGCGACGTGCTGACCGCGGTCAATTACCGGGCGCTGCTGGATTTCCACACCGAGCACGCCGCCACCGCCACCATGTGCGTGCGCGAATACGACATCGAGGTGCCCTATGGCGTGGTCGAGGTCGAGAATTCCCGTGTTCGCGGCCTGCAGGAAAAGCCGGTGCTGACCCATTTCATCAACGCCGGTATCTATGTGCTCGATCCGTCGGTGCTGGAGCGGCTGAAACCCGGCCATCCCTGCGACATGCCGTCGCTGCTGGAACGGGTGATGGCCGACGGCGGCCCGGTGGTGGCCTTTCCCATCCGGGAATACTGGCTCGATATCGGTCGGCTTGACGATTTCACCAAGGCCAACGGCGACTACGAACGGGTGTTTCGCGACAAATGACCACCGCCATTCTCATCGCCGGCGGTGCCGGTTACATCGGCAGCCACGTCGCCCTGGCGCTGTGCGACGCCGGACGCAAGGTGGTGGTGCTGGACGACCTGTCCACCGGGCGGCGAGATCTGGTGCCGGCGGCGGCGACTTTTATCGAGGGTGACATCGGCGACCGCGATCTGGTCCGCCGGGTGCTGGCCGAGCACGGCTGTACCGGATTGATGATGTTTGCCGGCTCGATTATCGTTTCTGAATCGTTCCAAATGCCGCTGCCCTATTGGCGCAACAATGCCGCTGCCGGGCTGGCCTTTCTGGAAACCTGCGTCGCCGCCGGAATCCGTCACTTTGTCTATTCCTCGACGGCGGCGGTCTATGGCACACCCGACCGGCTGCCCGTCGCCGAGGAGGCGACGTTGCGGCCGATCAGTCCCTATGGCCGCTCCAAGCTGGCGTTGGAATGGGCGCTGGCCGACGCCTGCGAGGTGGCGCCGACGCGGTTCGCCGCCCTGCGCTATTTCAATGTCGCCGGTGCCGACGCCGATCTGCGGTCGGGTCAGGTGTCGCCGGTGGCGACCCACCTGATCAAGATCGCGGTGGAGGCGGCCGCCGGCAAGCGCGATGGCATGACTGTGTTCGGTGACGATTACCCGACGCCCGACGGCACCTGTATCCGCGATTACATCCACGTTTCCGATCTGGCCGACGCCCATGTGCTGGCCTTGGCGCATCTGGAGGCCGGCGGCGATTCGCTGATCGCCAATTGCGGTTACGGCCACGGCTTTTCGGTGCGCGAGGTGATCGAGGCGGTCAAGCGGGTGTCCGGGCGCGACTTTCCGGTCGGACTGGGGCCGCGCCGGCGCGGTGATCCGCCGGCGCTGGTGGCGGATTCGGCCCGACTGAAGCGGATGTTGGGCTGGACGCCGAAACGTGACGATCTCGACCTGATCATTCGCTCGGCGTTCGAGTGGGAAACCAAGTGAGCGAGGCGGAGGCCCGGCCCGTCAAGACCCGGTACGACGTGACGCTGCCGTTTGGCATCGGCGTGCCGGCATGGCCGGGCGAGCCGATGCCGGTCATCACCCGGCTGGCCGACATGGACAAAGGCGACGACTGCACCGTTACCCGCCTCGATTTCGCCGTCCATTATGCCACCCATCTCGACGCGCCGCTGCATTTCGTCAAGGGCGGCGGCGATGTCGCCGGCTTGGCGCTGGATGTGCTGATGGGGCCGTGCCAACTGGTTCGGATCGATAACGAAATAGATGCCATCGGGCCGGAGGCGTTCGAGATTGCGCCCGGATGCACCCGCCTGCTGGTCAAGACCCGCAATTCGGCGCTGTGGGACGATCCCGCCCACGCCTTTCACCGCGACTTCACCGCCTTCACCCCCGAGGGGGCGCAATGGCTGGTGGATCGAGGTATTCGGCTGGTGGGCATCGACTACCTGTCGGTGCAAAGATTTTACGATTCGGAACCGGCCACCCATCGCATCCTGCTGGGCGCCGGGGTGATCGCGGTCGAGGGGTTGGACCTGCGCGCGGTCGAGCCGGGCGAATACCACCTGACCTGTCTGCCGCTACGTCTGGTCGGGGCCGACGGCTCGCCGTGTCGGGTGGTTCTTGACGGCCCGGCATCGACGCGCCAGAAAGACCGACGCCAAGATACCTCGGAGCAGCCATGACCTGGAACGTGCTGATCAGCGCCCCCTACATGATCCCGGTGATCGACCGCTTCCGGCCGTGGTTCGCCGAGCACGGCATCGAGATCACCGTGGCCGAGGTCGACGAGCGCCTGGAAGAGGCCGACTTGCTGCCGATCATCGGCCGCTATCACGGCATCGTCTGCGGCGACGACCGCATCACCGCCCGGGTGATCGACGCCGCCACCAACCTCAAGGTGATCTCGAAATGGGGCACCGGCATCGATTCCATCGATTCCGCCTATGCCGCCTCCAAGGGCATCCCTACCGGCCGCACCCTCGATGCCTTCACCCAGCCGGTGGCCGACACCGCCATGGGCTATGTCCTGTCGTTCGCCCGCAACATCCCGTGGATGGATCGGATGATGAAGGCGGGGGTATGGGAGAAGATCCCCGGCCGCGCCTTGAACGAATCCACCATCGGGGTGGTGGGGGTGGGCTGCATGGGTTCGGCGGTGTTGCGCCGGGCCAAGCCGTTCGGCGCCCGCCTGCTGGGCAACGACCTCAAGACCGTCGACGCCGGCTTCGTCGCCGAGGTGGGGGTCGAGATGACCGACCTGGACAGTCTGTTGGCGCAGGCGGATTTCGTCTGTGTCTGCTGCGACCTCAACCCGACCTCGCACCGGCTGTTCAACGACGCCCGTTTCGCGCGGATGAAGCCGGGCGCGGTGATCGTCAACACCGCCCGCGGTCCGGTGATCGAGGAAGCGGCGTTGGTCCGCGCCCTGCAATCGGGCGGCATTGCCGGTTGCGCCCTGGACGTGTTCGAGCACGAGCCGCTGCCGGCGACCAGTCCGCTGCGGGGCATGGACAACGTGCTGCTGGCGCCGCACAACAGCAATTCCAGCCCCAAGGCGTGGGAACGCATCCATCATTCCACCCTGAAAAACCTGCTGGACGGCCTCAATGGCTGAGGTCGAGACCTCGGTCGTCATCCGCTGCTTCAACGAGCAGAAGTACCTGCCCGGTCTGTTCGATGCGCTCGACGCCCAGACCTATCGTGATTTCGAGGTGATCGTCGTCGATTCCGGCTCGTTCGACCGCACCCGCGACATTGCCGAGGCCCGCGCCGGCAAGGTGCTGCGCATCTCCAGTCACGATTTTACCTTCGGCTATTCGCTCAACACCGGCATCCGCGCCGCCGCCGGCCGCTTTGTCGCCATCGCCTCGGCCCATACCGAACCCTGCGACGGCCGGTGGCTGGAAAACCTGATCGCCCCTTTGCGCGACGACAAGGTGGCCATGTGCTATGGCCGCCAGCTGGGCAAGGCATGTTCCAAGTTCAGCGAGGCCGAGGATTTCGAGCGCAGTTTCGGGCCGTTTGAGCGCGACGAAAGCCCCGCCCGCTGGGCGGTCAACAACGCCAATTCCGCCATCCGCAAGGATCTATGGCTGCGATACCCCTTCGACGAGGAACTGACCGGGCTGGAGGACATCGGCTGGGCCAGGCACTGGATGGACCGGGGTTTCCGCGTGGTCTATCGCCCCGACGCGGCGCTTTATCATCTGCACGAGGAAAGCTGGCGCCAGATTCGCCGACGCTACTACCGCGAAGCGGTGGCGGCGCGACGCATGGGCATCAAGGGGCCTGATCGTATCGTAAACGAATTGTTTGCCGAACTGCGCCACGCCGTCGGCGATCTGGCCCGCGCCTTCAGCCCCGGTGCCAATCCGGTGGCGGCACGCCTTACCCTGGGCCAGCGGCTGCGCGAGGTGGCGTATTTCCGCTTCAACCGCAATTTCGGCACCTTCAGGGGTCTGCTGGAGGCCCATCCGCTCGAGACCCGCGAGGCGCGCGAAGAGGCGCTGTTCGACCGTTCGACCCGTGCCGTGGTGATTCATGGTCCCGGCAAGGTGGCGCTGGAGGAGCGCGAGTTGCCCGAGCTGAAGCCGGGTGACGTGGTCATTGCCACCGCCCATGTCGGGGTGTGCGCTACCGATCTGGAAATTCTTGCCGGCAGCCTGGGCTATTACAAGACCGGCATGGCCAAGTATCCCATCGTGCCGGGGCACGAATTTTCCGGCCGGGTGGTGTCGGTGGGCCAGAACGTCACCACCTTGAAGGAAGGCGACCCGGTGGTGGTCGAATGCATCCAGAGCTGCGGCACCTGCCCGGAATGTCGGGCCGGCAATTTCATCGGCTGTGCCGAGCGCACCGAACTGGGGGTGTTTCGCCGCGACGGCGCCTATGCCGATTTCGTCACCGTTCCCGCCCGCTTCGTCCATAAGCTGCCGACGGGTGCCGATCTGCGTCAGGCGGCGCTGTGCGAACCGTTGGCGGTGGTACTCAAGGGCATGCGCCGGCTGATGCCGGCTTTGGCGGCGGCGCCCGGCGGCGCCCGGCGGGCGGCGGTGATCGGCGCCGGCTGTATCGGCCATATCTGTGCCGTGGAGCTGGCCCGGCGCGGCTATCCCGTCACCGTGTTCGACCGCAATGCCGCCCGGCTGGATGTGTTCGCAGGCGGAACGATCGCGGTGTCCGGCGATCTCGACCGGCTGGGCGAGTTCAACGTCATCGTCGAGGCCACCGGCCACCCGGAAGTGCTGGACAAGGCCTTGCATCTGGCGCCGGCCGGGGCGACGCTGTTGCTGCTGGGCCTGCCCTACGCCCGCAAGGAATTCTCGTTCGAGGCCATCGCCGCCTACGACAAGACGGTGGTGGGGTCGGTGGGATCGACCGCCGAGGATTTCGCCGAGGCCATCCGCCTGATGCCGGAACTGGACTTAGCGGCGCTGATGCAATGTCGCCTGCCGCTGGACCGCTTCGCCGAGGCGTGGGAGCTGGCGCGCTCGGGAACCAAGCTCAAGATCATTCTGGATGTGGAGGAACGTTCATGACCCTTCGGACCATCGCAATCGTTCCCGCCCGCATGAATTCCGGTCGCTTTCCCGGCAAGCCGCTGAAGCTGATCGACGGGCTGTCCATGATCGGGCATTGCGCCCTGCGTACCCGGCTGTGCAAGACCCTGACCAAGGTGGTGGTGGCGACTCCCAACGAGGAGGTTGCCGCCGACATCCGGGCGTTGGGCGGCGAGGTGGTGGTGACTCCGGAATTCGACATGTGCAACGACCGCATCGCCTGGGCCTACGAAAAGATCGCCGAGAGCGACGGCCCCTACGATCTGGTGATCAATGTCCAAGGCGACCAGCCGCTGGTCCATCCCGACATGCTGGACCAGATCGTCGCCGCCCATCAGGCCGACCCGGCCCTCGAATCCTCGACCCTGGTCGAACCCCTGACCCTGATCGAGGAGTTCCACGACCTCAACCGGGTCAAGGTGCTGTTCCGCGAGTCCGACGGCGGTCTGATCTACATGTCGCGCGCGCCGATCCCCAGCCCCAAGAAGCATGGCGTGCTGCCGGAGCGCGTCTATAAGCACACCGCCATCATCGCCTTCAAGCCCGCCTTTCTGAAGCAGTTTCTCGCCTTCGGCATGACCTACAACGAAGAGGTCGAGGGCATCGACTACAACCGCGTGATCGAGATGGGCCACACCATGAAGGTGCTGGTGACCCCCATCGTTTCCGACACCGTCGATAACGCCGAGGATCTGGCGCGGGTGAGCAAGACCATGGCCGCCGACCCCCTGTGGAATGCCGGGGCCTATGGAAGGCGCTGAGTCCGTCCTGATCCTCAACGAACTGACCGCCTGGGGCCTGATTCGCCGGGTGCGGGCGGGCGAAAGCCCGCGCGTGCTGATGGTCGATCCGCTGTTGCCGCCGCTGCGGCCGCTGTTGGATCGGCTCCTGGCCTGGTCGCGGGCCAGGGGCGCCCGCCTGCTGATCGAGGACTATCCCGAGCATGCGCAGGAATGGGCCTATCCCACCTTGGTCTTCGCCGACAACGTCCTGGCCACCATCGAACCGTGGCAGGCGGATCATTACCAATTCGCAACGGCTGTGCGGGACCGACGCCATGGCAAGGCGTTGATGCTGCTGGCCACCATGTACACCTTCCGGCGCTACATGGCGGCGTTTTTGCTCAACAAGCATGTGGCGCGAACCGGCGCCCGGGTTGCCGGCGCCTCGGCCGAGCTGGTCGGTCTGGCGCGGGCCTGGTTCGGCGCGGCGGCGTTGCCGGGGGTCGAGGCCGTGCGGTTGCCCAACCGGCTGCTCAATCTTCCCGCCATGCTGGCCGGATTTCTGGCCGCCCTGGTGCTGGTCGCCGCCAGGCTGCGCCCCTCGGCGCCGCGCCGCCCGGTGTTCGTCATGGCCGACCAGAACAACGACTGGCGCGATCTGGCGCTTTATCATGCCTTCGAGAAAAAGGGCGAACTGCTGGTGGTGATGCGCAACGCCGACATCGCCGCCAAGGCGGGCGAGGTCTTCAAGCGCTGGCCGCGTTGCCTGCCCGGCGACGGCGTGTTCGATCCCGCCAGCGCGCTTGGTGCGGTCGGTACCGCCGTGACCGACAGCATCGCGATCTGGATGCGCTGGGGCGCCCTGGCGCCGGGCCTGTTCCACGAGATGGCGCTGTTGCCGTTCCGGCGGCTGAAGATCCGGGCGTTGTTCAACCGGGTGCGGCCACGGCTGTTCTGGGCGCGTGACGACTACAACGTCGAGCATGTGCTGCGCCGCCACGAGCTGCACCGGTTCGGCGGCGTTCAGTGGGGCCTCAACCATGCCGTCCAGGGCATCACCATCCTGATGCCGCAGTTGCGCCACGTCTCCATGGATCGCTACTACACCATCGGCAGCGCCTTTCATCGCCACTTCAAGGATACCTGGGAGGTGGGCGAGCTGTGCTCCATCGGCTCGTTCGCCTTTACCGAGGAGCATTTCACCCGGCCGACCCGCACATCGCGCGACATCTTGTTCATGGCCCGCTTCGCCATCGGCAACCCCGAATTCGTCCGGGCGGTGCGGCTGGCGGCCGAGACGTTCCCCGACCGCACCATCCTGCTCCAGGTCAAGAGCGGCTATCCCCATGACAGCCTGATCCCCGGCTTCATCGACGACTGCCGCCGGGATCTGGCCAACGTGGTTCATGCCACCGATCCGGTCTATGATCTGGTGTCGCGGGCCGACTTCATCGTCTCGGACCCCTCGACCATCATCGCCGAGGCCATCCAGCTGGGCACGCCGACCCTGATGATCGACGTCATCGCCGGCCAAAAGACCTCGATCTTCCGCGAATTTCCCGGTTTGTGCGCCACCACCGCCGAACAGGTGGTCGAGCGGCTGCGGCGTTGGAGCGAGCGGACCGAGACCTTTGATCGCCAACGTTTCGCCGGACTGGTCAATCTGGAGCGCCGACCCTACCACGAACTCATCGTTCAGGATTTGAACGCCGTTGACCAAGGCCCGCCAAACCGGCTATAGCCTCGACCCAAAGTCCAAAGGGATAAGCATGTCCACAGACAGTGTTCACAGCCTGGTCACCGGCGGCGCCGGCTTCATCGGCAGCCATCTGGTCGATCGCCTGCTGGCCGAGGGCCATCGCGTCACCGTCATCGACAATTATTCCACCGGCCGGCCGGAAAATCTGGTCCATCAGAAGGGCAATCCCCGTCTGGCGGTGCATCAGCAAGACATCAACGACCGCGACGCCATCCGGCCGCTGTTCGAGGGAGTCGATCGGGTGTTCCATCTGGCGGCGCTGGCCGACATCGTACCGTCGATCCAGAACGCCACCGATTACCATCACGCCAACGTCGACGGTACCTTCGCGGTGCTGGAGGCCGCCCGCCATGCCGGGGTCAAGCGGTTCGTCTATGCCGCCTCGTCGTCGTGCTACGGCATTCCCGACGTCTATCCGACGCCGGAAGCGGCGCCCAAGCGCCCCATGTATCCCTATGCCCTGACCAAGATGGTGGGCGAGGAATACGTCATGCATTGGGGCCAGTGCTATGGCCTGCCGGTGGTGGCGTTGCGGCTGTTCAATGTCTATGGGCCGCGGTCGCGCACATCGGGGACCTATGGCGCGGTGTTCGGGGTGTTCCTGGCGCAGAAATTGGCGGGCAAGCCGTATACCATCGTCGGCGACGGCAGCCAGAGCCGCGATTTCACCTTCGTTACCGACGTCGCCGACGCCTTCTTTACCGCGTCGGCGTCGGATGTGGCCCAGGTGGTGATGAATGTGGGTTCGGGCGGCCATTACAGCGTCAACCGTCTGGTCGAACTGCTGGGCGGCGAGTCGATCCACATTCCCAAGCGTCCGGGCGAGCCTGACGTCACCTTCGCCGACACCTCGCGCATCGAGGCGTTGCTGGGATGGACCGCCAAGGTCAGCCTGGAGGACGGCGTCAAGGCCATCCTCGACAACATCGAGTACTGGCGCGAGGCGCCGGTGTGGACGCCGGCCACCATCGCCGACGCCACCCGGGATTGGTTCAAGTATTTGGGCGAAAACACCGAGGGAGGCCGGGCGTGAGCGAGTTCGCCAGCGCCCGTGACAAGATCGTCACGTTGGACGCCATGGCCGAGCTGGTGCGCCGGGCGCGCGAGGCCGGCGAGGAAGTGGTGCTGTGCCACGGCGTGTTCGACCTGCTGCACATGGGCCATGTCCGCCATCTGGAGGCGGCGCGGCGGGAAGGCACCCGACTGTGCGTGA
Source organism: uncultured Rhodospirillaceae bacterium (assembly GCA_903901915.1). Taxonomy (GTDB): domain Bacteria; phylum Pseudomonadota; class Alphaproteobacteria; order Rhodospirillales; family Magnetospirillaceae; genus Phaeospirillum. The sequence continues at coordinate 80,022 of CAIUSV010000051.1, forward strand.
CCCTGACCGGCGACCGCTTTGTCAACAAGGGGCCGGGCCGCCCGATTTTCCCCGAGGGTCTGCGCGCCGAGATGCTGGCCGCCTGCCAATACGTGGACTGGGTGGCGGTCAACCATGCCCGCACCGCCGAGAATGTGCTCGATACGGTGCGTCCATCGGTCTACGTCAAGGGCTCCGACTACGAGAACCCCGAGGACGACATCACCGGCAAGATCCGCGCCGAGAAGGACGCGGTGGAACAGCATGGCGGCCGGCTGGTGTTCACCCGCGACATCACCTTCAGCTCATCGACCCTGATCAATCGCTATCTCGACGTTTATGACCCGCCGCTGCGCGATTTCCTGGAGGAACTGCGCCAGGAGGACGCCGGGGCGTCCATCGCCGCCTATCTGGACAAGATCAAGGACTACAAGGTGCTGATGGTGGGCGACACCATCATCGACGAATACAACTACGTCGAGGGCATGGAGCGCTCGTCCAAGGAACAACTGGTCGCCACCCTGTTCAAGAACCGCGAGGTGTTCGCCGGCGGCGTGGTCGCGGCGGCCAACCATGTCGCCGATCTGGTGGGCGAGGTTGAAATCGTCACCGTGCTGGGCGAGGACGACAGTTGGGAGGATCTGGTCCGCGCCAGCCTCAAGCCCAACGTCAAGCTGACCGCCATTCGCCGGCCGGGGGCGCCGACCACCCGCAAGACCCGCTTCGTCGAACCGACCTACATGCGCAAGCTGTTCGAGGTCTACCACATGGACGACCGCCCCCACGCGGCACCGGTGGTGGAGGCCCTGGACGCGGTGCTGGCCGAACGTTGCCCCATTGCCGACGTGGTGGTGGTCACCGATTTCGGTCACGGCATGCTGGCGGCCGAGACCATCGCCCTGATCGACCGCAGCTCCAGGTTCCTGACGGTCAATGCCCAGACCAATGCCGGCAATCTGGGCTTCAACTTCGCCACCAAGTACAAGCGGGCGGACTATCTTTGCATCGACCACCGCGAGGCCCGCTTTGCCACCGCCGATAAATACTCCGATGTCGGGGTGCTGGCGGGCGACGTGTTGCCGGCGCTGATCGATTGCGAAAAGCTTATCGTCACCGCCGGCTTCCACGGCTGCATTTCCTACGAGCGTGGCAAGACGGTGCAGCGGGTTCCCGCCTTCACCAAGCAGGTGGTCGATACCGTCGGTGCCGGCGATGCCCTGCTGGCGGTAACGGCGCCGCTGGTGGCGGCGGGTTGCCCGATGCATCAGGTCGGCTTTGTCGGCAACGCCGCCGGTGCCATCAAGGTGGGGATCGTCGGTCACCGCTCGTCGGTGGACAAGGTGGCGCTGCTCAAATTCATCACCACCTTGCTGAAATAGCCGGTCCGGCCGTTCAGAACAGGTGCCCGCCCCGGGTCGCCTTGGTGCGCAGATAACCCAGATTGTGATCGTTGGACGGGAAGACGTGCGGTACCCGCTCGGCCACGTCGATACCGTGGCGGGCGAGGGCATCGACCTTGGACGGGTTGTTGGTCAGCAGCCGCACCCGGCCGATGCCCAGCAGCCGCAGCATCTGCGCCGCCGGCAGGTAGATCCGTTCGTCATCGTCGAAGCCGAGCTGAAGGTTGGCGTCCAGGGTGTCGAAACCGGCATCCTGTAACTGATAGGCCCGCAGCTTGTTGACCAGGCCGATGCCGCGACCTTCCTGGGCAAGGTAGAGCAGCACGCCGCTGCCGTCCCTGGCGATCTCGGCGATGGCGCCGCGCAGTTGATCGCCGCAATCACAGCGCAGGCTGCCCAGCAGATCACCGGTGAAACACTCGGAATGCAGCCGGGTCAGCACCGGGCGGTCGGGATCGGGCTCGCCGATGACGATGGCGAGGTGCTCGATACCGCCGTCGGAGGGGCGGAAGGCGACGATACGGGCGTTCTCGGCGTTTTCCAGCGGCACCCGCGCCTCGCTTACCGGCCGCAGGCTGCGGGCGGCGGCGGTCTGGTAGTCGCCGATGTCGGCGGCATCCACCGTCAGGATTTCGGCGGGCGCGACGGCGGTATCGACGATCACCGCCGCCGGCAACAGCCGGGCCAGCTTGGCCAGCGCCACCGCGGCGCCTTCCAGGGTGGCGCCACGCCGGGCGTCGAGCCGGGAGAAATCGGGCAGACCCAGCGAATGGGCGCCGGGATCGGCGAGAAAGGCAATCGTTGCCGTATCGTAACTTTTTCGGGAGATGACGCGATAGACCCCGGACTCGCTGTCGCCGAGACCCAGGACGCAGGCGCGGCGGCCGGTCAGCGCCAGGGCCGGCTCGGCACCGTTCGCCTGGGCCTTCAGCCGGGCCAGGCTTTCGTCGGCCACCGCCTCGGCGGCCAGCATCAGTACCGCCGCCTCGCCCGCGCGCACCAATACGGCGGCGCCGCGTCGCAGTTCGGCGATGGCGCGGTTGACCGCGATCAGGGGCTTCGGTGCCGGTGCTTCCGGTGAAAGGCTGAGGTCGAGATGCCGGGTCATGGGATATGCCGGGTCAAAAACGGAGGGGCGAACCATACTCGGTTTCCACGGCGGGAAAAAGGGAAACGCGGGGTCTCGGTGGCCCGGGGGCCAAGGAAGAAGCCTTTAAGCCGGTTTCCAGGCGACGGCCCCGGGGCGGACCGCCTCCCACGCCCACCTTGGAGAGTGACTCGCGAGCCGAACCCGAATAAAGTCTTGCCAGGATAGCTGGGGCGATCGGAATGCGGAACGACAAGATTCTCGAACGCAAGGTGTTTTACGCCGGGGCGAAGATCATCAACGAAGGTGATCCCGGCGATCGCGCTTTCCTGATCCAGGACGGTCAGGTCGAGATCATCAAGCACGGCATGACCATCGCCACCATCGGCAAGGGCGAGCTGTTCGGCGAAATGGCACTGGTGGACGATCAGCCACGCATGGCCAGCGCCAAGGCGCTGACCGACGTGTCGTGCATCATCATTTCGCGCGATACCTTCCGCGACAAGCTGGCCAAGTCCGACCCGTTCATCCGCGGTCTGCTCAACATCTTCGTCCGTAACATCCGTAACCTGACCCGCTGAAACGCCAAGGGCTCGCCGCAAGGCGGCGAGCCCGGAATACGTTTGGCCCAAAATACGTTCGCGAGCGGCAAGCGCCCTACGCGGTCTTGTCGAGATCGCGCACCACCGCCTCACCCATGACCGTGGTCGACACCTTGGCCTTGCCCGGCTGCATGATGTCGGCGGTGCGCAAGCCGCCCTTGAGCACGTTTTTCACCGACGCCTCGATCATGTCGGCCTCGGCGGCCAGATCGAACGAATAGCGCAGGCACATGGCAAAGCTGAGGATGGTGGCCAGCGGATTGGCCATGTCCTTGCCGGCGATATCGGGGGCCGACCCGTGCACCGGTTCGTACAGCGCCTTGCGACGACCCTGGGCATCGGCGGCACCCAGGCTTGCCGACGGCAGCATCCCGAGCGAACCGGTCAGCATGGCGGCGCAATCGGACAAGATGTCGCCGAACATGTTCTCGGTGACCATGACGTCGAACTGCTTGGGATTGCGCACCAGCTGCATGGCGGCGTTGTCCACGTACATGTGGCTGAGCTCCACATCGGGGAACTCGGTCTTTTGCAGCTTGATCATCTCTTCGCGCCACAGCACGGTGCATTCCAGCACATTGGCCTTGTCCACCGAACAGAGCCGCTTGTTGCGCTTGCGCGCCAGTTCAAAGGCGATGCGGCCGATGCGCACGATCTCGGGGGTGGTGTAGACCAGGGTGTTGACGCCCTTGCGGCTGCCGTCGGCCAAGGTCTCGATGCCGCGCGGCTCGCCGAAATACAATCCGCCGGTCAGTTCGCGCAAAATCATGATGTCGAGACCCGACACCACCTCGGCCTTCAGCGTCGAAGCCTCGGCCAGGGCGTCGAACACCGTCGCCGGACGCAGATTGGCGAACAGCCCCATTTCCTTGCGGATCTTCAGCAGACCGCGCTCGGGCTTGACCTCGAACGGCAGATCGTCCCACTTGGGGCCGCCCACCGCTCCCAGCAGTACCGCATCGGCGGCCAGGGCGGCGGCCAGGGTCTCGTCCGACAGCGGTGTGCCATAGACATCGTAGGACGATCCGCCGATCAACCCTTCGGACACCTCGAACTCGATCTTCCGCTTTCTCGCCAGCCAGTCGATGATCCGCCGTACCTGGGCCATCACCTCGACGCCGATGCCGTCACCGGGAAGGATCAAAAGCTTCTTGGCGGCCATGCCGGTCTCCTGAGTTATGTCTTAAGTAGTGTGACTATCGTAGGAAAACAGTACCGTCAACCCTCGAATGCCACCATCACAACCAAGGGGTTGTAGTCTTGCGGGCATTCTCGAATTCTGCGATCCGGCTTTCCCGCTGCAACGTCAAGCCGATGTCGTCGAGGCCGTTGAGCAGGCAATGCTTGCGGAAGGGATCGACCTCGAACGCGATGCAACCGCCGTCGGGACCGGTGATGGTCTGCGTCTCCAGGTCGATGGTAACGACGGCGTTGGCGCCGCGGTTGGCGTCGTCCATCAGCTTGTCCACCTGATCCTGCGGCAGTTTGATCGGCAGGATGCCGTTCTTGAAGCAGTTGTTGTAGAA
>CAIUSV010000052.1 GCA_903901915.1 uncultured Rhodospirillaceae bacterium
GCCTGCTTGGCCGCTTTTATACGTAACCCATTGAATCTAAATGCTTCTAAAAATTCCGCGTGTTTGGGCTTACACCCCCTAATGGGCCATCTCGATGCCGGGGCGAAGCCCGAAGAACACATAGCGGATTCCCCTGTCGTCCTTTTCCCGCCACACCTTGCAATCGCAGTATTCGGCGATGGCGGGGATACAGGCCGAAATCGGCTGGCGCTGCTTGCGGTTGGTTTCGATGGCGGACTGCTCGCATTGTTCTTCGCGGATCTCCAGATCGCTCAGCAGCAGGTCGTGACGGTCGAGCAGTTCCGCGACCTTGGCCGCCGCCGCCAGGGCTTCCTCCTCGGTACAGCCGTTGGCGGTGGTCTTGGCGCGAAGCGCCTGGAGACGGGTCTTCAGCTTGTCGAGATCGTTCGCCATCGGATCGTTCGCCGTCACGGGGACCAATCCACCGGCATGCCGGGGAGTTCGGCCCGGGCGCGCGACACCGCCTCGGGGGCTACCCCCGCCGCCTGGGCGAGCGTTTGTACGGTGGCGTCGTTCTCCAGCACGAAATCGAGAACGGCACCCAGGAAATCGGGATCGGTGATGCGGTGGCGCAGGTCCTCGGCGCCGCTGCCGGTGAAGGCGAGAAAGCGCGGCAACAGCTCGTCATCTCCGACGATGATCGCCACGGCCTGAAGCGCCAGGGATTCGGCGCCATCGCGTCCGGGTCGGGGCGTTTTCGGGGGCATCCGCGTTCCCTTGGGTCGGTTTGGGATCAGACCGCCAGATAGGTGTTGCGGACCTCGTCGTTGTTTGACAGCTCGGCCATGGTGCCGTCAAAGCAAATCCGGCCCTTCTCGATGATGTAGGCCCGATCCGAAATCATCTTGGCGAAGTGCAGGTTCTGTTCCGAAATCAGCACCGCCAGTCCCTGGTCCTTCATGGTCAGGATGGCGTTGGCCATGTCCTCGACAATCTTGGGGGCCAAGCCCTCGGACGGTTCGTCCAACATGATCAGCGACGGGTTGCCCATCAGCGACCGGGCGATGGTCAGCATCTGCTGCTCGCCGCCGCTCATGCGCCCGGCGCCGCGATTGCGCATGCCGGCCAGATTGGGAAACAACTCGAACAACCGTTCCTTGGTCCAACTCGGCGCGCCAGCGCGGGCGGGCTGGGTGCCGACGTCGAGATTTTCCTCGACGGTGAGATCGGTGAAGATCCGGCGGTCCTCCGGTACATAGCCCAGACCGAGGCGGACGATATCGTGAACCGGCAGGCCGGAGATATCGGTACCGTTGAATACCAGTTGACCGGTCCGTGCCGTTACCAGTCCGACCAGGCTCTTGAAGGTGGTGGACTTGCCGGCGCCGTTGCGGCCGATCAGGGCGACCACCTCGCCGGTATCGGCCTTCAACCCCACGTCGAACAGGATCTGGGCGCGGCCGTAGAAGGCATTGAGGTTGTGGGCTTCCAGCTTCATGCCGCACCTGTATCCTTGGAATGATCATAGACGGCGCCGGTGCCGAGATAGGTGGCCTGGACCTCGGGGTTTTCACGCACCTCCTTGGGTTTGCCCTCGGCGACAACCCGGCCGCGGCTCAACACCATGATGCGGTTGGCGTGGGTGAAGACCACGTCCATGTCGTGTTCGGTGAACAGCACGCTGATGCCGCGTTGCTTGACGATATCGGCGGTCAGTTGCATCAGTTCGATGCGTTCCTTGGGCGCCATGCCGGCGGTGGGCTCGTCCATCAGCAGCAGCTTGGGGGAATTGGCCAGGGCCACCGCCAGCTCGACCCGCTTGAGGTCGCCATAGGCCAGCACGCTGCAAGGCCGGCCGGCCTGGGTGGCCATGCCCACCAGTTCCAGCAGCTGAAACGCCTGCTCCTGATACAGGCCGCCGGCGAAGGGCCACAACGCCCGCAGCCGGTCGTGGAACGAGATCAGCGCCATCTGGACGTTTTCAAGCACGGTCATCGACCCGAAGGTGGCGGTGATCTGGAAGGTGCGGCCGACTCCCATGCGCCAGATCTGGCGTGGCTTCTTGCCCACCAGCTCCTCGCCGAACATCTTGATGCTTCCGGCCGACGGCGGGAACTGGCCGTTCAGCATGTTGAAGCAAGTACTCTTGCCGGCGCCGTTGGGGCCGATCAGAGCCAGGATCTCGCCGGGCGCCAGATCGAAATCCACGCCGCTGACCGCGGCGACGCCGCCATAGTTCTTGCACAGGCCACGAACGGAAAGGGTGTTGGCGCTCATGCCGCATCCTCCACCCGGCCGGACCGGAGCAGGCGGTTTTGGATGAAGCCGACGATGCCCATGGGAAAGGCCACCACCAGCACGATGATGATCACGCCCAGCGCCGTCCGCCACTGGTCGGTATAGCTGCTGATCGAGACATGCAGGATCTTGTAGGTGGCGGCGCCGACGATGGGACCAGCCAGGGTCTGCACCCCGCCCAGCAGCACCATCACCAACGCATCCACCGAGGTGGCGATGGAGATGGTGTCGGGGAAGACGCTACCCTTGAGGAAGGCGTAAAGCGATCCGGCGATGCCGGCGAAAAAGCCGGCCAAGGTGAAGCCGTACCAGCGGTGGCGTGCCAGATCGATGCCGATGGAATCGGCCCTCAGCGCTGAATCCCGGCAGGCCCGCAAGGTATAGCCGAAGGGCGCGAAGGTGATGCGGCGCACCGCGACGATGCCGCCGCCGCACAGCAGCAGCGACAGGTAGTAGAAGGCGGTCGGGCTGGCCGCCCAGGGCGCCGGCCAGATGCCGATCAGGCCGTTGTCGCCGCCGGTGAAGCTGGACCACTGGAACACCACGGCATAGGCGATCTGGGCGAAGGCCAGGGTCAGCATCGCCAGATAGACCCCCGACAGCCGGACGCAGAACCAGCCGAACACCAGGGCGGCGATTCCGGCCACGGCCGGTCCGGCGACCAGGGCCGCCAGCATGGGAACGCCAAAGTATTTGACCGTCAGGGCGGCGCCATAGCTGCCCAGGCCGAAATAGGCGGCGTGGCCGAACGATACCATGCCGCCGGTCCCCATCATGAAATGAAGCGAAGCGGCGAACAGGGTGTAGATCAATACCTCCGAGGCCACCGACAGTCCGTAGTTGCCGCTGATCATCGGCAGCGCCAGCAGCGCCACCAGCAGGGCGACGGTGGCGTTGCGGCCCGTAGGCGACAACGGCTTGATGGGACGTTCCGCCCCGGCGCCGCCCCGCACCACCCCTTCCGGCTTGCCCAGCAGGCCCCAGGGGCGGACCACCAGGATCACCGCCATGACCAGGAAGGTCAGCACCAGGGTGAGTTGGGGGAAGATCAGGATGCCGAAGGCGTTCAGCTCCCCGATGATCACCGCCGCCAGGAAGGCTCCCAGCACACTGCCCAGGCCGCCGATGACCACGATGACGAAGGCTTCGGTGATGATCTGGAGATCCATCACATGATTGACCGCCTCGCGCGGCAACTGCACCGCGCCGCCCAGACCGGCGAGGAAGGCCCCCAGGGTGAAGACCGAGGTGAATAGCCAGCTTTGATTGACGCCCAGGGCGGCGACCATTTCGCGGTCCTGGGTGGCGGCGCGGATCAGCGTGCCCCAGCGGGTGCGGTGGAACAAAAGCCACAGCAGGCCAAGCACCACCGGCCCGAGGATGATCAGCACGAAATCGTATTGCGGAAACGACTGGCCGAAAATGTCGATGGCGCCCCTGAGGCCAGGGGCACGCGGCCCCAGCAGATCCTCGGGTCCCCAGATGGTCAGCACCAGATCCTGGACGATCAGCACCAGGCCGAAGGTCGCCAGCAATTGCAGCAGCTCCGGGGCTTGATAGATCCGGCGCAGCAGGATCATCTCGACCAGGGCTCCCACCACCGCCACGGCGGCGGCAGCCAGCACCACGCCTCCCCAGAATCCGAAAATCGTTCCGCCGCTCAGCTTGTGCACCAGGGTGAACGCCATGTACGCCCCCAGCATGTAGAACGAACCGTGGGCGAAATTCACGATGCGGCTGACGCCGAAGATGATCGACAACCCCGATGCGACCAGGAACAGCGACGATGCCGAAGCGAGCCCGTTAAGGAACTGGATGAAAAGAAAGCTCACGGGGCGCGCTCCTGTTGCTCGGGATCGAAAGGGTAGGGGACGGCAGCCACGGGCCACCGTCCCCGTGATCCGTCAGTTCTTCGGCCGCAGCTTGGCGACCTCGGACGATGGCGGCAGGTAATCGGCGCCGTTGGCATAGCGCCAATCGACCATCATGCCCTTGCCGTCCTTCATGTCGGTCTTGCCGATGTAGCCGCCCATGGTGGACTGATGATCCTCGGCCCGGAAGGAGATCGGCCCCAGGGGCGAGTCGATCTTCAGGCCTTCGCCGGCGGCGATCAGCTTGTCGGTATCGGTGGACCCCGCCTTGCGGATCATTTCCGCCACCGACTTCATGGTGTTGTAGCCCACCACCGAGCCAAGACGGGGATAGTCGTTGAACTTGGCGCGATAAGCCTTGAGGAAGGCATCATGCTCGGCGGTCTTGATCTGCTCCCACGGATAACCGGACACGATCCAGCCCTTGGGGGTCTCGTCGCCCAGCGGGTCGAGGTACTCCGGCTCGCCGGTCAGCAGGCTGACCACGGCGCGGTTCTTGAACAGGCCGCGGGTATTGCCCTCGCGGATGAACTTGGTGAGATCGGCGCCGAAGGTGACGTTGAAAATGGCTTCGGGTTCGGCGCGGGCCAGGGCCTGCACGGTGGCGCCGCCGTCGATCTTGCCCATGGCCGGCCACTGCTCGTCCACCCATTTGATGTCCGGCCGCTTGGCCGACATCAGTTCCTTGAACACCTTCACGGCGACCTGACCGTATTCGTAGTTGGGGGCGACGGTGGCCCAGGTCTTGGCCGGCAGCTTGACCGCCTCTTCCACCAGCATGGCCGCCTGCATGTAGGTGCCTGGACGCAGGCGGAAGGTATAGCGGTTGCCCTTTTCCATGGTCAGGGCGTCGGTCAGCGGCTCGGCGGCGACGAAGACGATCTTGCGTTGGTTGGCGAAGTCGGAGACCGCGAGGCCGATATGGGAAAAGAAGGTGCCGAACAGCACGGAGACGTTCTCGCGGCTGACCAGTTCGTTGGCGGCGGTGACGGCGTCGCCCGGCTTGCCGCCGTCGTCGCGGGACACCACTTCCAGCTTGCGGCCGTTGATGCCGCCGGCGGCGTTGATCTCGTCCAGGGCCAGTTGCCAGCCGTTGCGATAGGGCAGGGTGAAGGCCGGAAGCGAGGTATAGGAGTTGATCTCGCCGATCTTGATGGTGTCGGCCGCCGAAGCCAAGCCGGCCTGACCGCCGGTCAGCAGCGTCGCCAGCGCGATGGTCTTGAGTAAGGTCCTACGATCCATGGGGTCCCTCCTTGACGTGGTTACCACTTCGGTCTGGCATCAGCGCAGGCCGTCCTCTCCCTTGATCTCACTCACGGTCAGGCCGCCGACGCGGGGCAGGGGGCGACCGGAATCGGTGACCGCCACGGCGACGACGATTTCGTTGGCGCGGGGCGCGTCCGGCACCCGTACTTCCATGCCGTCGAAATGGCTGCGGACGAAGGCGGCGTCCTTGTGCCCCAGCGGAATGTCGATGGGCGCGTTCATGCCGCCTCGCTTCTTGGACGACGGCACCAGGGCGGCGCCCTTTTCCACCGCCTTACGCAGCGGCGCGCCCAGCTTGGGGTGAAGAATGGCGGCGGCGTGTTCAAGCTCGCCGTTCTCGCCGACCACCGCTGCCTTGCCGTAGCTTTCCACCTGGGCGGGGGCGATGCCCAGGGCCTCGACCGCCTTCTGTCCCAGCAGGGCGCCGAGTTCCTCGCCGATGGCGGTCAACTCGGACAGATCCTCCTGGAAGCGTCCGGCGAAGGGATTGGCGATTACCGCCACCGCCGCCGCCTTGCGGGTGGGCGGGTCGATCTCGCGGTCCATCTCGCGACGGGTTTCCTCGACCACCACCAGGATCTTGCGGATTTGGGCGCTCATCGCAAACCATCCTCTCCCTTGATTTCCGAGGCCTTCAGGCCGCCGACGCGGGCGTGGATGCGCGAGCCGGTGGTCATGACCAGGACCACCACCATCTCGTCGGCGCGCGGCGCGTCGGGAACTCCCACCTCCATGGCGTCGAAATGACTGCGGACATAGGACGCGTTGACATGGGTGATCGGCACGTCCAGGCGCGCTCCGACGCCGCCGACTTTCTTGGTGGAAGGCACGATGGCCTTGGCGTCGCCCAGGCCTTCACGCATGGCATAGCCCCCCGGCACATGCCACAGGGCGCCATGTTCCAGTTCTCCGGCCTCGCCGACGATGGCGCCTTTGCCATAGCCTTCGACCAGGGAACGGTCGCCGCCGAGAATGGCGACCAGCCGTTCCGCCAGTTCCAGTCCCAGCGGCTCCAGTTCCTTCATGGTGCCCTGGATATCCTCGACATAGCGTCCGGCATGGGGATTCTTGATCACCGCCATGGCCGCGCCGCGCAACAGCGGCTTGTCAGCCACCGGGCCGCCTTCGTGGAAGATTTCTTCCTTGATGGTGACGATTTTCCGAACTTCGATCATGTCATTATCCTTGTTGGCCTGCGGCGATCATGCGGTGTCCGGCATCTTCCCGTCCATCAATCACCTGTGCCCGCCCTTGCAATGTCAGGCAGGCGGAGTGAATCAGTCCCCGCAGCCGTATGGTTCGCGCCACATCCGTTCCGGCACGCAAAGCCTCGGCGATCATTTCCGGCGGTAGCGGGGCGACCGCGACCGTCACGGGCCGGTCGCCCAGATCGCTGTCGGGGTCAAGCACCTGCGCCGGGATACGCTGAATGCCGGGATGGTCGGCGTTGACGGCGTTGGCGATCAGGGTGGCGGCGGCGTCGGCGGCGGCGGCGTTATCGGCCAGCACGGTGACCGAATCGGCGATACCCAGCGAGAACGAACGGCCGCCCCGGCCGCTGGTGGCGATGCCGCGCACCGCCATATCGGCGGTGACGTCGGCGACGCCGTCCAGGCTGGGATGATTCACGTCGGAGACCATGCCCACGGCGAAGCGTTCTCCCAGGGTCAGATGAAGCGCGATATCGCCGCCGTTGTTGACATAGGCCCGCGCCAGTTTGCGCCCTTGCACCATGGCGGCAAGGATTTCATCGGCCACCGCCCCCGCCACCGCCGCCATGGGGGTGATGAAGGTGGCGCGATGAGGATGGGTTGCCGCCAGCATCCGCCGCGCCACCGGGCCGAACAGCGCCGTGGCGGCTGTGACTTCGGAGCGCAGGGCGGGCAGTTCCTCGACAAGACGGGGTAGGATGGCGGGAAACGCGGCCGCCGCCTGGCCATAGGCCGCCGCGATCTCCAAATTCTCGCCGAAGGCCTCGATCACCAGATCGATGGGGCCGTGCTGGAGATGCAGGCGCTTGCCGTCGGCAAGCAGGGCGGTGACGGGTGGGCTCACGCCTGATCCCCCCATTTGTAGTTACGGCTGGCCAGCGGCCAGGGATTGAGCGGGTCCCACTGCACCGATTTGCGCCGGTCCTGGCCGATGACCTGCTCCAGGCGGACCACCGCATCCATGTGGCCGCCCAGGGTGCGATAGTCGTCCAGGCGCATGGTGAACTCGATGGGGGCGACCAGGGCGGGGGTGGGCACCGCGCCGAACGAGTGGTCGGGCATGCGCAGCACATCGACCATGTAGGTGATGCCGCCGCCCGGCCAGACGTAGACCGGGGCACCGCCGCTGGTGACCAGGGTCAGCGAGTCCTTGACCGAGCGGGTCAGCTTGACCGGATTCTCGGTAACGCCGGCCCGCAACGAGCCGCCCGCGCCGGCGATGAACAGCACCGAGCACAGGGCCGGCTCGCAATTCTCGCGAATGCGCTCGACCGTGGCGGCCACCGCGGCCGGCATCTCGGCCGGGACCGGTCTCAGCTCCTGGTCGAGAATGTAATAGGCGGCGTGTTCCCCGGTGGTGCTGACCATCAGCAGGCGGAAGCCGGGCTTGGCGACCTTGGGGTTGAACGGGTCGAGGATGGCAAGCGGATCGCTGATATTGGTGCCGCCCCAGCCGGTGCCGGGTTCGGCCACCTGGAAATAGCGTCCCAGGGTGGAACGGCGACCGCGAATGATCGCGCCGCTGTCCTCGATGCCCAGGTACCGCCCGGCCTTGTGTTCGGACAGCAGGCCGGTGATGTGGTCGTCCACCACCACCACCTCCTCGACCAGACCGAACCATTGCTTGGCGAACATGCCGATGGTGGCGGACCCACATCCCACCCGCATGCGCTCTTCCGGTACGCCGTTGACGATGGGGGGCTTGCCCGCCTGGACCACCACGGTGGAGCCGCCGTCGATGGTCAATTCCACCGCCTGCTTGTTGCACAGCGCCAGCATGGCGTCGCAGGTCAGCTTGCCTTCCTTTCTGCTGCCGCCGGTCAGGTGATGGACACCGCCGATGGACAGCATCTGCGAGCCGTATTCGCTGGTGGTGACATGGCCGATCGCCTCGCCGCCGGCCCGCACCGTGGCCTGTTCCGGCCCCAGGAAGCGGTCGGTGTCGATCTTCACCTTGACGCCGCAATAGCTGAAGATGCCCTCGGTCACCACGGTGACCATGTCGACACCGTCGTGTTCACTGGCGACGATGAAGGGGGCGGGCTTGTAGTCGGGGTAGGTGGTCGAGGCCCCGACCCCGGTGATGAAGGTAGGGGAATTGGACACCACCGCGCCGTCCCATTCCCGTTCGTTGGACAGGAAAGGGATCAGCTTGCCGTCGCGCTCCTTGACCGCTTGGACCACCACCAGAGGATCGACCCGGGTCAGGGTGCCGCCGGTATTGGCGTAACGATCGCAGGCGCCGGTGCGGCCATCGCGGATGCGGCACAGTACCGGGCAGGCGTCGCAATTGATGATGCCGGTCTCGCTTTGCTCGCTCATGGTGCAGCCCTCAGGCGCCGGGCGGTCGCTCCGCTCCCTTGGCGCCTCCGCGTTGCTCCGGGCGCCTCAATGGTGCCGTGCTCGCTTTGCTCGCTCATGATTGTTCTCCAGCGGCGGCGCGGATGGCGGCGCGGATCCGCTCGGGCGTGGCCGGGACTTGGCGGATGGTGATTCCGGTGGCGTGGCGGATGGCGCACAGGATGGCCGGAGCGGTGGGGATCAGCGCCTGTTCGCCGATGCCCTTGGCGCCGAACGGACCCAGCGGCTCGGCATCTTCGATGATGATGGTCTCGATCGGCGGAACGTCGCCGGCGGTGGGAATCAGGTAGTCGTGCAGGTTCTCGGTGCGGCCGGGGACATATTCCTCCATCAGCGCCAGCCCCAGCCCCTGGGCGACGCCGCCTTCGATCTGGCCTTCCAGCAGCATGGGGTTGATGGCGCGCCCGACGTCGTGGGCGGCGACGATCTTCAGGACCTTCACGGTTCCCAGCAAGGTATCCACCTCCACCTCCGCCATCTGGGCGCCGAAGCCATAGGTGGCGTAGGGAATGCCCTGGCCGTTGGCGTCCAGCTTCCCGGTCGGCGGGTCGAAGGTTCCCTCGCCCTCCAGCACCATCCCATCCTTGCCGCGCGGCAGATTTTCGAGGTCGAGCACCGTGGTGGCGTCACCGTCGGTGATGCGCAGATGCCGGCCGTCCAGGCTGAGGCGCGCCTCGGTTCCGGCATTGACATGGCGGAGGATCTTTTTCCGCAGGTCCTCGCCCGCCAGTTGCGCCGCCCGCCCGGACACGAAGGTCTGGCGCGAGGCCGAGGTCTTGCCGGCATCGGCGGTCAGCGAGGTGTCGCCGTAGACCAACGAGAATTTACCGATGTCCACACCCAGCGCATCGGCGCAGATCTGGGTGATGACGGTGTTCGAGCCCTGGCCGATGTCGACCGCTCCCTGGAACAGCACCACCGAGCCGTCATGTTTAAGCGCTACACGGATGGTGGAGGGGTTGGTCATCGAGGTGTTGCCGCAACCGTACCACATGCCCGCCACCCCGACGCCGCGACGGCGGTCGGTGGCGGTGCGGTTGAAGATTTCGGCGGCGGCCACCGCCTCGCGCCATCGCGGCGCGATAGCGTCGAAACAGGCCCGCATGCCAACGCTGGTCTCCAGAATCTGGCCGGTGGCAGTGGGTTGTCCGGCGGTGATGGCGTTGAGACGCCGGAATTCCAGCCGGTCCAGGCCCAGCGTGTCGGCCAGTTCGTCGAACAGGGTTTCCTGGGCCAGGGCCGCCTGGGGAATGCCGAAACCGCGAAATGCCCCCGCCGGAGGATTGTTGGTGTGGATGGCGCGGGTGCGGGCGCGGAGCGCGGGCAGGTAATAGGGGCCGGAACAATGGACCGGAACCCGGTTGGCCACCGTCGGTCCCCACGAGGCGTAGGCGCCGGTATTGAAATCACCGTCGAATTCCAGAACCGTCAGCTTGCCGTCGGCGGTGGCGCCGACCCGGGCGGTGATCGAGGCGGGATGGCGCTTGGTGGACGAGGCCATGGAGTCCTGCCGGGTATAAAGGCAGCGCACCGGCCGTCCCAAGGTCCAGGCGGCGATGGCGACATAGGGCTGCAACGAGATGTCGAGCTTGCCGCCAAAGCCGCCGCCGACGGCGGTGGGAACGATCCGCACCTGTTCGGGCGCCAACGCCATCATGGCGGCGACACTGTCGCGGTCCATGTAGGGCGCCTGGGTACAGGCGTAGATCTCCAATGTGTCGCCGACGCGGCGGGCATAGCCGGCCTCGGGTTCGATATAGGCGTGTTCGACGAAGGCGGTGTCGAAACGGCCTTCCACCGTCACGGCTGCCTTGCTCCAGTGAAGATCAAGGTCGCCTTTCTGGACGAAGCCGCGCACCAGGATGTTGCCGGGGCGCTTGGCATGAAGCGCCGGGGCGTCGGGCGCCACCGCCTGCACCATGGTCAGCGCCGGGGGCAGCACCTCCCACTCCAAGGGAAAGTGGGAATCGTCGAAGATTTCGTTGGTCGCGGTGTCCATGACCACCGCCGCCACCGCCTCACCGCGATAGCGCACCATCCCCTCGGCGAAGGCGGGCTGATCCTCCATGCCGGGGATGACGCTGAACAGGTTGATGCCGGGGACGTCGGCCGCTGTCAGGATCTTGGCGATACCGGGATAGCGGGTCCGCAGCGGCGCCGGATCGCCGATGGTGAAGCGGGCATGGGGATGGGGCGAACGGATCACCCGGACCCACAGGCAGTCCGGAGGGCAGACGTCGTCGCCATAGATCTCGGTGCCGTCCACCCTTTCGAGGCCGTCGAGACGCCGCAAACGGGCGCCCACGGCCTCGCCGGCCTCGGGTGTCACCGGCTCGTCGGCGAAGCGGTGGGACTCGACCACGGCTTCGATGATCTTGCGATAGCCGGTGCAGCGGCACAGCACGCCGCCGATGGCGGTCAGCACCTCGTCCTCGGTAGGGCGGGGGTTGGATCGCAGCAGGGCGGTGGCGGCGTTGAGCATCGCCGGGGTGCAGATGCCGCACTGGGCCGCGCCGAAATGATGGAAGGCGCGTTGGAGGCGGCCAAGCGCCGCGCCTTCCGACAACCCCTCCACGGTGATGATCTCGCGTCCGGACAGGCGTCCCACCGGGATCATGCAACTACAGACCGATGCGCCGTCGATCAGCACGGTACAGGCACCACAATCGCCGGCATCGCAGCCGACCTTGGTGCCGCGTAGTCCAAGGTCCTCGCGCAGGACCTTGGAGAGGCGGCGCATGGGCGGCACCTCCAGGCTGTGGACGTGGCCATTGATGGTCAGGGTCAGGCGACAGGTGGCAGACGACATCAGACCAGACCTCCGACCTCGGCAAGCCCGCGACGGATCATGGTCAGAGCCGTGTCGAGGCGATATTCCGGTGTTCCACGCAAATCCTGAATCGGGCTGAGCGGCGACAGGTGTGCCGCCATCGCCCGTTCCGCCAGGGCGGGGGACAGGAGATGGCCTCGCAGATCGGCCTCCAGCGCGCTCAGGCGTTGCGCCACGGCGGAACATGCCCCGACGGCAACGGCGGCGTGGGCAACCCGTCCGGCGGCATCGGCCTCCAGCAGTACCGCCACCATGGCGATGGAAATCACCAGCGAACTGCGCGCCCCCAGCTTCAGGAAGGTCGAGGCGCAAGCGCCGGCCCGGCCCGGAATCAGAATGGCGGTGACGATCTCGCCGGGATCACGGGCGGTCTTGCGGTTGCCCAGGATGAAGTGCTCCAGCGGCAGAACCCTTACCCCGTCGACCGACGACAACTCGACCCGCGCATCCAGGCAGAGCAGCGGGGGGACGCCGTCGGCGGCGGGCGAGGCATTGCACAGGTTGCCGCCGATGGTGCCGACGTTCTGGATCTGGACGGCGCCGACCTGCCTTGCTGCCAGTTGCAGGCAGCAGAATGCGGGCGGTAACGCCGCCTTGGCGATGTCGGTCCAGGTGGCCAGGGCGCCGATGCGAATGCCGTCGGCCGTCGCCGTGATGGTGCGGGCCTCGTCAATCCCGGACAGGTCGATCACCGGCCGGGTTACCGGCCGCAATCCCTGGGCGGGGTAGAAGTCGGTGGCGCCGGCGATAAGAACGCTGTCGGGCGCCCGGGCCAGAAGCGCCAGCGCCTCTTGTACGGTGGATGGATGATCGTAGCGCATTGTCCAGCCTTCCTTCCCGCAGCCGACCTCTACAGGCATTCGCCATATTGTTCGTGTACAAACGATGTTAAGGGGAGGTGGGGTGGCGCTGTCAAGAGGGTGATTACCGGGTGGGCATAATAATCTTCAGCTGAAAAATTGTGCAGCGCACAATGCGGCCCGGCAACCGTGCTAGATCAGTCGGGACAGCAGCCGCAGCAGGGTTGCCCGCTCGCGCGGGTTCAGCGGCGACAATGTTTCGCGGCTGACGGCGAAGGCCTTGTCGGTCGAGGACAACACGGTTTCCCGACCGGCTTCGGTCAGGCAAAGCGTGAGGCGGCGGCGATCGTTGGGGTCGCTGTCGCGTGAAACCAGGCCGCGTTCCATCAGGCGTCGCACCACGCCTTGCATGGTGGCGGCATCCATGGCGGTCATCCGTCCCAGCAGATTCTGCGACAGCGGGCCGCCTTCGTGCAGCTTCGAGAGCACCGCCCATTGGGTCGGCGTCAGGTCGGAAAAATGCTCCTGGAAGATGGCGGTGGCGCGTTGGTGGGCCCGGCGCAGGACAAACCCGATCTGCCCATCCAGCGAATAGTCCGACGCTTCCGGCACGACGTCCGGGTCCAGGCCGTCGGGCGCTGCTTTCGATTGGTCCGGCTGGCTCATAAGCACCCCGTTGTCCTGATCGCCCTGGCGGATTCGCGACATCCGACAGCCATTGACAAAGCTATGATAGTCCATGCACATTTGTTCGTATACAAACAACATGCGGGGAGGGCGCCATGGCCGCCAGATTGGTTATCCGCAATATCGGCCTGCTGCTCAGCGGTGATATCCATCGCCCGGTGCTGGATGCCGACGCCATTCTGGTCGAAGATGGCCGCATCGCCGCCATCGGCAAGGCCAAGGATGTGGATGCCGAGGGTGCCAAGGTGGTCGATTGTCAGGGAACGACGCTGGCGCCGGGGCTGATCGACAGTCATGTCCACCCGGTCTTCGGCGACTGGACCCCGCGTCAGAACCAGACCGGCTGGATCGACAGCTTTCTTCATGGCGGTGTCACCACGATGATTTCGGCGGGAGAGGTTCATCTTCCCGGCCGTCCCAAGGACATCGTCGGCGTCAAGGCGCTGGCCATCACCGCCCAGCGCGCCTTCGCCAATTTCCGGCCTGGCGGCGTCAAGGTCCATGCCGGCGCGCCGGTGGTGGAAAAGGGCATGGTCGAACAGGATTTCAAGGAGATGGCGGCCGCCGGCGTCACCCTGCTGGGCGAGGTCGGCCTGGGCGGCGTCAAGGGGGCCGAGGAAGCGCGACAAATGGTCGCCTGGGCCCGGAAATACGGCATTCGCAGCACCATCCACACCGGTGGTCCCTCGATTCCCGGGTCGGGGCTGATCGACCAGGACGTGATCCTGGAGGCCGATGCCGATGTCATCGGCCATATCAACGGCGGCCACACCGCCCTGCCCGACAAGCAGATCACCTGCCTCTGCGAGACCTGCCAGCGCGCCATCGAGATCGTCCACAACGGCAACCAGCGCTCCGCCCTGGTGGCTCTGCGCGCCGCCAAGGAACTGAAGCAGCTGGAGCGGGTGATTTTGGGCACCGATTCCCCCGCCGGCTCGGGCGTCCAGCCGTTGGGCATCCTGCGGATGATCGCCATGCTGTCCAGCCTGGGCGAGGTGGCTCCGGAAATCGCCTTCTGCTTCGCCACCGGCAACACCGCCCGCATCCATGATCTTGACGTCGGCCTGATCGAAATCGGCCGCTCGGCGGATTTCGTCATCATGGACAAGGCCCAGCACTCGGCGGGACGCGATCTGCTCGACAGTGTCCGGCTCGGCGATCTGCCCGGCGTCGGCATGACCATCATCGACGGCGTCATTCGCAGCGAACGCAGCCGCAACACCCCTCCGGCGACGACGATTCCCGTCATTCTGTGAAAGACGTACGGCCATGTCCGGACCGCTGTCCCATTTGCGCATTCTCGATCTCAGCCGGGTGCTGGCCGGTCCGTGGGCGGGTCAGCTGCTGGCCGACATGGGAGCGGAGGTCCTCAAGATCGAAAAGCCGGGCGAGGGGGACGATACCCGTGGTTGGGGGCCGCCCTTTCTGCCGTCGGCCGAAGGTGGCAGGGGCGAAAGCGCCTATTATCTGTCCACCAACCGGGGCAAGCGCTCGGTCACCATCGACTTCACCCAGGCGGAGGGGCAGGCGCTGGTGCACCGGCTGGTCGCCGATTGCGACGTGGTGCTGGAGAACTTCAAGGTCGGCGGCCTCGCCAAGTATGGATTGGACTATGAGTCGCTGAAGCGGATCCGGCCCGACCTCGTCTATTGCTCCATTACCGGCTTCGGTCAGGATGGCCCCTATGCCCAGCGGGCGGGATACGATTTTCTGGTCCAGGGCATGGGCGGATTGATGAGCCTGACCGGCGCTCCCGACGGCGAGCCGATGAAGGTGGGGGTGGCGCTGACCGACATTTTCACCGGCATGTATGCTGGCTTCGCGGTTCTGGCCGCCCTGGCCCATCGCGACCGCACCGGCGAGGGGCAGCATATCGATCTCGCGCTGCTGGATGTCCAGGTCGCGGTATTGGCGAATCAGGCCACCAACTATCTGGTGGGCGGCATGATTCCCAAGCGTCTGGGCAACGCCCACCCCAATATCGTGCCGTATCAGGCCTTCGCCACCCTGCGCGGCCATATCATTCTCGCCATCGGTAATGACGGTCAGTTCCGCCGCTTCTGCGAGGTCGCCGGCCGTCCGGAACTGGGAACCGACCCGCGTTATGCCACCAATGCCGAGCGGGTGCGCCACCGCGCCACCCTGGTGCCGCAGCTGAGCGAAATGTTGATGGCGTACGACTCCGACCACTGGATTCGGGAACTGGAGAAGGCCGGGGTGCCGTGCGGCCCGATCAACGGTCTGGACCGGGTGTTCGACGACCCCCAGGTCAGGCATCGCGGCATGGCGGTGACCATGGAGCATCCCCAGCGCGGCGATTTGCGGCTGGTGGCCAATCCCATCCGGATGTCGGCGACACCGGTGGACTATGTCCGGCCGCCGCCGTTGTTGGGTGCCGATACCGATTCCGTCCTGTCCGGCCTGCTGGGCCTGGATGACGCCGAGCGGACCCGCCTTCGCTCGGCGGGCGTTATCTGATCGACTTCAGCCGTCGGCACTGTCCAGCACGCCGTCGCGCACCCGCAGCATCCGGTCGAAACGGTCGAAGATTTTCTCGTCGTGACTGACCACCAGTACCGTGGCGCTTTGCTCGCGCGCCACCTTGCGCAGCAGGTCCATGACAATGGCCGCCCGCTGGGAATCCAGGGCGGCGGTGGGTTCGTCGGCCAGGATCAGGCGCGGGTGATTGGCCAGGGCGCGGGCGATGGCGACCCGCTGGGCTTCGCCGCCGGACAGGTGCGCCGGAGAGGCCGCTGCCCGATTGCCGACCTCTAGATAATCCAGCAATTCGTCGGCCCGTCGCCGCGCCGCCTGCTTGCCGTGGCCGGCCAGTTCCAGCACCACCGCGACGTTGTCGCGGCTGTTGAGGAACGGCAGCAGGTTGTGGAACTGGAAGATGAAGCCGATCTTGTCGAGGCGCAGGCGGCGCAGATCGCCACCGGCGGGGCGATCGTCGAACACCAGTTTGCCATCCAACACCATGCGTCCCTGGCTGGGTTCGATGACGCAGCCGATGATGTTGAGCAACGTGCTTTTTCCCGAGCCGCTTGGGCCGAGCAGTCCTACCACCTCGCCGGGATAGAGTGACAGGCTGACATGGCGCAATGCATCGACGCGGGTTTCGCCCTCGCCATAATGTTTGGAGATGCCAGTCAGTTCCGCCAGCGGGCTGGAAAAGGTCATGATCAGCCCCCCAACGCCGCTGCCGGCTCGATCCGCAGGGCGAGGCGCACCCCCAGCGAACTGGCCAGGACGCAGACCACCAGGACGACGCCGCCCAGCATCAGGGCGTCCTCGGCTTGCAGAAGAACCCGCCGGGGAAAGCGGTCGGCGACCAGATTGATCAGCCCCCAGCCGACGCCGAAGCCGATGAAGCCCATGGCCAGCGCCTGTTGCAGGATCAGCGCGACAATGGTGCGGTCGGAAGCGCCGATCAGCTTGAGGGTGGCGATGTCACGCATCTTGTCCATGGTCATGGTGTAGATGATCAACGCGATCACCACGGTAGAAACCGTCAGCAGAATGACGGTGAACAAGCCGATCTGGCGCCGTGCCTTTTCCACCACGGATTGGATCAGGATGGCTTCCTGCTGGTGCTGGGTATTGGTGCCGAGATGCTTCCAGCGGCCGATCTCGTGCGCTACCGCGTCGGCGGCGACACCAGGGATCAACCGCGCCACCACCGCGTTGATGGTGTCGAGGGCCGGCGGCGGCGCCCCACGCGCCTGATCGCGGCGATAGGTCGAGGGCTTGGGCAGGAATTGCAGGTCCTGGGCATCGCGCAGGCTGAGAAACAGCACCGGGTCGCCGCCGGTGGAGACATGGTGGCGGGTCAGGCCGACCACCAGATAATCGTCGCGGCCGAGATGAAGTCGGTCGCCTAGGTCGATTCCCGCCCGGACATCGGCGACCGCCTCGCCATGGCGGGTGGCGATGGCACGTCCTTCGGCGATGGCGGCGGGGCCGCCCATCCGTCCCGGTTCGTAGCCGACCACCTGCAGGCGCAAGGTTTGGCCGCGATAGGGGGCTTCCACCGTCTGATAGGTGACGGAGCCGGCCTCGGCGATGCCGGGGACCCGGGCCACCATCTCGCGGGTGTCGCCGGGCATGCGCGACGCCTCGGCGAAGGGGCCGCGCGTTCCGGCCTCGACCACCCAAAGCTCGGCGGCCGGCGCCCGTACCAGCGACAAGGCATCATCCACCAGCCCGCGGTAGATGCCGATCATGGACAGAACCACCCCTAGCAACAGCGACAGACCCAGGCAGGTGAGAAGAAAGCGCCCCAGCTTGTGGCGGATATCGCGCAGCGCCAGATTCATGGCTTCGCCTCGACGATGCCGGCCGACCGGCCTTCACTCAAGCCGGACACCAGCCTTGTGATCACACGGGCGCCGTCGGGCAGGTCCGCCACCACTTCCAGCCGGCCATCCAGGGTGCGGTGACCGAAGGAAATCTTGCGCCGGGCCAGCTTGCCCGCCTCCACCGTCCAGACCGTGCCCTGGCGGCCGTCAAAGCCTTCCACTGCGGCGATGGGGACTAGGATGGCGCTGTCCAGCCGGGCGGTGTCGATCACCACCTCGGCTTGTTCGCCGAGATGCTGGGGACAATCACGACAGGCAATATAGATCCGGCGCTCTTCGGTGGTGCGGTCGCTTTCGATATCGATACGCACGACCGAACCGGCAAATCGCCGGGCCGGAGCCGAGCGCAATTTGACTTCGGCGGGCTGGCCGATCTCGATGCCGCCGGCCAAGGTCTCGTCCACATAGGCCAGAACCCAGACCGTGGCGGGATCGTACATGGTGAACACCGCCTCGCCCGGTGCCAATACGCTGCCCAGTTCCTTGTAACGGAAGGCGATGCGGCCGTCATAGGGGGCGGTCAGGGTGTGATGGGCCAGCAGGACTTCGTTCAGATCCAACTGGGCGCGAGCATCGGCCAGGGTTGCCAGCGCCAGCGCCACCTCGGCCGAGGCCGCCTGGGAATCGGCGCCGGCGCTTACCGCGGCGGCATGGGCGTCGCCGAAGGTTTCCTCGCTGATCGTTCCCGACGCCACCAGGGCTTTCCGCCGCTGGCTCACCCGTTCCTTCTGCGCCTGATTGGCCGCCGCCTTGGCGACGATCGCCCGTGCCGAGGCCGATTGCGCCATGGCCTTGTCGTACTGGGCGCGCGCCGCCGCGACCTTGGCCTTCTGTTCGGCGTTGTCCAGCCGCGCCAGAATCGTTCCCTGGGATACGGTGCCGCCGGCATCGATTCCCAGTTCGGAGAGGGTGCCGGCGACGGCGAAGCCGAGCTTCGAGGAAACCTTGGCCTCGATGGTGCCAAGGCCATAAACCCTGACCGCGACATCGCCGGAACGGCCGGCGACTTCGACGGTCAGTCCGCCGAGGACAAGGCGCAGTACCAATGCCACCGCCATCGCGGCGACAGCTCCAATAGCGATCGTCCGCGGCGATCGAATCGATGATGCGACAGTCATGCTGAGGGGTCCTCGAAACATCGGCACTATAACTTTAGAATATACTAATGTTTCGAGGGTGGGAAGGATATCCCGCCCCCCCCGGGACGGTCACTCCCAGGGGGGGCGGACGCTTCAGTCGCTCAGCACCCAGTCGCCGTTCTTCACCTCGATCATGTGATAGGCGTCGGCACCGAGGCCGAGATGGTCGGTGGGCGACATGTTGACCTTGCCGGCGGTGCCGATGAAGCCGGTGGTCTTCTCGATCTCGTCCCTGACCTTGGCCTTGTCGGTACCGCCGGCCCGCGTGATGGCGCCGATGGCGATCATCAGCGAATCCCAGCCGTGCCCGGCCAAGGTGCTGACGTCCTGGGGCTTGTTGCGCTCCTCGAACATGTGCTTGAAGTTGACCACCACCGGCCGCTGGGGATCGCTGGCGGGAAGCTGTTCGGCGACGATCAGGGCGCCGGCGGCAAGCCGCATGCCATCGGCGGCATTGCCCACCAGCCGCAGGAACTCGCGCGATGCGACCCCCGGCGATTGATAGACCGGGATGGTGAAGTTGAGCTGGCGGATATTCTTGGTGACCACGGCGGGGCCGTTGCCGGTGCCGAACACGAACAGCGCCTGGACTCCGGCCGCGCCCCGGATTTTCGTCAACTGGGCGGTGACATCCGGGTCCTTGGGAGAATAGACCTCGTCGGCGACGATCTCGACGCCGTATTTCGGCGCCAGGGCGACGGTGTGGTCGTGGCCGGATTTGCCGAAGCCGACATTCTCGGACAGGATCGCCAGCTTGGTCAGGCCGCGCGCCTTGAGTTCGGCCAGGACGCGATCGGCGGCCATGCGGTCGGTCGGCGGCACCTTGAATACCCATTTGCGCACCGGATCGACGATGCCGACGCCGCCGCCCAGCGAGATGTAGGGGATCTCGGCGCGTTCGATCAGCCCCAGCACCGCCATGCTGGTGGGGGTGCCCGAGCCGCCGATGATGATATCGACCTTGTCGTTGTCGATCAGGCGCTTGACGAAGGTGGTGGCCTTTTCCGGCTCGGAGCCGTCGTCGTACATGGTCATCTGGATCTTGCGTCCAAGCACGCCGCCTTCGGCATTGACCTTGTCGATCAGCATGTCGAGCGTGCGTTTCTCGGGGTCGCCCATAAGCGACATTACCCCGGTCACCGATAGGAACACGCCGATACGGATATCGTCGGCGGCACGGGCCGGTGCTACGACCCCACTTACACCCATGACAACGGCCAGGACTGCCCCGGCGACGGCTTTCCAGTTCATGACGACCTCCCTCGGTGTTGTGGTGTGGTATTGGCCACCGTCACCTGAACCGCCGTAACCTTGAATTCCGGGCAACTGGTCGCCCAGTCGGAGTTGTCGGTGGTGATCTTGTTGGTGCCCGATTCGGGGAAATGAAAGGTGGTATAGACCACTCCCGGCGGCACTCGTTCGGTGACGGCGGCGCGCAGGGAGGTGTGGCCGGTTCGCGATGCGATGGCGACCACGTCACCGTCGCCGATGCCCCGGTCCTCGGCATCGTGGGGGTGGATTTCAAGAACATCCTCGCCATGAAAACGCAGGTTGCCGGTTCTTCGGGTCTGGGCGCCGACGTTGTAGTGGGCGAGGGTGCGGCCGGTGGTCAGCAACAGCGGAAAGCGGCCGCTGACTTTTTCGTCGGTGGGGACGTATTCGGTGGTGATGAACCGCCCCAATCCGCGGGCAAAGTGATCGACATGCATGATCGGGGTGCCGTCGGGCGCTTGCGGATTGCAGGGCCACTGGATCGACCCCAGTTCCTCCAACCTGGCGTAGCTGATGCCGCGGAAGCTGGGGGTGAGGGCGGCGATCTCGGCCATGATCTCCGCCGGATGGGAGTAGGGCATGGCCTGCCCCAGGGCGGCGGCCAGGGCGACGGTGACTTCCCAGTCAGCCTTGCCGGCCAGCGGCGCCATCACCCGCCGCACGCGGGAAATGCGGCGCTCGGCGTTGGTGAAGGTGCCGTCCTTTTCCAGGAATGACGAGCCGGGCAGGAAGACATGGGCGTAGCGGGCGGTTTCCGACAGGAAGATGTCTTGGACCACCACGCACTCCATGTTTTCCAGCGCGGCGATGACGTGATGGGTGTTGGGGTCGGATTGGACGATGTCCTCGCCCTGGATGTAGAGGCCCTTGAAACCGCCGGTGCAAGCGGCGTCCAGCATGGCGGGAAGGCGCAGGCCGGGTTCGGGGTCCAGCGCCACCCCCCAGGTCCGCTCGAACGAGGCGCGGACGCCGTCGTCGGCCACCGAACGGTAGCCGGGCAACTCATGCGGGAACGAACCCATGTCGCACGAGCCCTGGACGTTGTTCTGTCCCCGCAGTGGGTTCACCCCCACGCCGTCGCGGCCGATATTGCCGGTGGCCATGGCCAGATTGGCGATGGCGATCACTCCGGTCGAGCCCTGGGAATGTTCGGTCACCCCCAGACCATAGAAGATGGCGCCGTTGCCGCCGGTGGCGTAAAGCCGGGCGGCGGCGCGCAGGTCGGCGGCGGCGACGCCGCTGATCGCCTCGGTGGTCTCGGGCGAATGTTCGGGTCGCGCCACGAAGTCGCGCCATTCGGTGAACGAGCCGGTATCGCAGCGGGCGGCGATGAATTGTTCGGCCAGCAGGCCCTCGGTGACGATGACGTGGGCCATGGCGGTCAGCACCGCCACGTTGGTGCCGGGGCGCAAACGCAGGTGATGGTCCGCCCCGGCATGGGGCGAGTCCACCATGGCGATGGCGCGGGGATCGACCACGATCAGCCGGGCGCCCTGGCGCACCCGTCGCCGCAGGCGTGATCCCACCACCGGATGGGCGTCGGTGGGATTGGCCCCGACCAGGACGATGACGTCGGCCTTGTCGATGGAACCGAAAGTCTGGGTGCCGGCGGATTCGCCCAAGGTCTGCTTCAGCCCGTAGCCGGTGGGGGAGTGGCAGACGCGGGCGCAGTTGTCGATGTTGTTGTTGCGAAAGGCGGTGCGGACCAGCTTCTGGACCAGATAGGCTTCCTCGTTGGTGCAGCGTGACGACGCCAAGCCACCGACGGCGGTTCTGCCGTAGCGCGCCTGGATGCGGCTGAACTCGGCGGCGGCATGGGCCAGCGCCTCGTCCCAGCTCACCTCGCGCCAAGGGTCGGCCGTGCTGGCCCGCACCATGGGGCTGAGAATGCGGTCGGGGTGGGTAGCGTAGGTCCAGGCGAAGCGGCCCTTGACGCAGGCGTGGCCCTGATTGGCCTTGCCGTCGTCGTCGGGCACCATGCGGACCACCCGGTCGCCCTTGACCTCGGCGCGGAAGGCGCAGCCAACGCCGCAATAGGCGCAGGTGGTGACGACGTGGCGGTCGGGCCGCCCCTGGGCGATGACGCTGTTTTCCATCAGGGCGGCGGTGGGGCAGGCGGCGACGCAGGCCCCGCACGAGACGCAGGCCGAGTCCATGAAGGTTTGGCCTTGCCCCGCCGTCACCCGCGAGGCGAAGCCGCGCCCGCTGATGGTCAGGGCGAAGCTGCCTTGGGTCTCGCCGCAGGCGCGGACGCAGCGGTTGCAGACGATGCATCTGGCCGGATCGTGGGTGAAATAGGGATTGCTGGTGTCGGTGGCGCTTCCAAGATGGTTGGCGCCGCCGTAGCGCATCTGGCGCAATCCGACGGCGGCGGCCATGTCCTGCAACTCGCACATGCCGTTGGCGGCGCAGGTCAGGCAGTCGGTGGGATGGTCGGACAGGGTCAGTTCCATCACGCCGCGCCGCAACCGGGTCAGCAATGGCGACTGCGTTCGCACTTTCATGCCCGGTTCGACCGGGGTGGTGCAGGATGCCGGCGTGCCGCGCCGTCCCTCGATCTCCACCAGACACAGCCGGCACGAGCCGAATGGTTCGAGCTTGTCGCTGGCGCACAGCTTGGGGATGGTGGCGCCGGCCACGACGGCGGCGCGCATTACCGACGTGCCCGCCGGCACCGTTACCGCGATGTCGTCGATGCAGAGGCCGACGAAGGAGCCTGTCGCCTCGCTCATGGTTTGTAGCCCCCAAGCGCCGGGCGGTCGCTCATGATTGGAAATCCTCGGCGAAGTGCTCCAGCGCCGACAGCACCGGTATCGGGGTCATGCCGCCCATGGCGCAAAGCGAGGCGCCCTGCATCACCTCGCACAACTCGCGCAGCAGGGCAATTCGTCCGGCATCCTTGTCGGCGACGATGCGGTCGATGATCTCGACCCCGCGGGTCGAGCCGATGCGGCATGGGGTGCACTTGCCGCAGGATTCGATGGCGCAGAACTCCATGGCGAAGCGGGCTTGGCGTGCCATGTCGACGCCGCCATCGAAAACCACCACGCCGCCGTGGCCCAGGGTCGCGCCGCGGGCGGCGAAGGCCTCGTAATCCAAGGGCGTATCCAGCAGTGACGGTGGCAGATAGGCCCCCAGCGGCCCGCCGACCTGGACGGCGCGCAATGGGCGGCCGCTGGCGGTGCCACCGCCGAAGTCGTCGATCAACTCGGCCAGGGTGAGGCCGAACGCCTTTTCCATCAGACCGCCGTGACGGACGTTGCCGGCCAGTTGCAAGGCCAAGGTCCCGCGTGAGCGGCCCGTGCCGAATTCGCGATAGCATTCGGCGCCGCGCGCCAGGATCACCGGCACCGTCGCCAGCGTCACCACGTTGTTGACGATGGTGGGCTGGCCGAACAGGCCGGAGATCGCGGGCAGGGGCGGCTTGGCCCGTACCACCGGGCGGTTGCCCTCCAGGCTTTCCAGCAGCGCCGTCTCCTCGCCGCAGACATACGAGCCGGCGCCCTTGCGCACCCGGACGCGGAAGGCGCGGCCCGCGCCCAGGACGTCATCGCCCAGCCAGCCGAGGCCGGTGGCAATCGTCACCGCTTGGTTCATGACCTCGAAGGCGCGGGGGTATTCGCTGCGGATATAGATGAAGCCTTCGCTTGCCCCCACCGCCAGACCCGCGATGGCCATGCCTTCCAGCAGCAGGAACGGGTCGCCCTCCATGAGCAGGCGGTCGGCGAAGGTGCCGGAATCGCCCTCGTCGGCGTTGCAGACGACATATTTCTGGGCGGCGGCGGCATCGCGGGTGGTGCGCCACTTGATGCCGGTGGGAAAAGCGGCGCCACCGCGCCCGCGCAGCCCCGAGTCGATTACCGTCTGGACGATGTCGGCGCCGAGGGCGGCGCGCAGCCCGGCAAGGCCGCCGTGAGCGAGATAATCGTCCGGCGACAGCGGGTCGGTGATGCCGACGCGGGCGAAGGTCAGGCGATCTTGTCGGCACAGCCAGGGCAGATCGTCCACCACCCCCAGGTTCAGGCGATGGCCGCCCCCGTTCAGGAAATCGGCATCGAACAGGGCCGGCACGTCCCCGGCCGCCACCGGGCCGAAGCCGATCCGGCCGGCGGCGGTGACGACCTCCACCAGTGGTTCCAGCCAGAACATCCCGCGTGAACCGTTGCGTATCAGTCGGATCGCGACTCCCCGCCGTCCCGCCTCGGCGGTCAGGGCGGCGGCCACCCGGTCGGCGCCCTGGGCGATGGCGGCGGAATCGGCGGGGATGTAGACCGTGATGGTCATGTCTGGCCTCGCGCGGCGTGGATCAGGGCATCGAGTCCGGCCGGGGTGACGCCGGCATGCAGCCCGGCCTCATCCACCAGGACTGCCGGTCCGCTGGCGCACAGGCCCAGGCAGAATACCGGTTCGAGGGTGATGGTGCCGTCGGCGGTGGTCTGGTGGAAGTCGCAACCCAGGCGGTCGCGAGCATGGTTGGCCACGGCGTCGGCGCCACGCGCCTGGCAGGCTTCGCCCCGGCAGATCCGCAAGGTCGTGCCGCCGCCCGGTTCGCGGCGGAAATGATGGTAGGCACCGATGGCGCCGTGGATCTCGGCTTCCGAACGGTTGAGCGCGGTGGCGATGAGGGGAACGGCGGCGGCGGGAACATGGCCCAATTGGTCCTGGATGGCGTGCAGCATCGGCAGCAGCGCCCCCGGCTGTGCCTTCAAGCTCTCGACGATGGCGGCGATATCCATCATCCCCCGCCTCCTTTCCCCGGACCGGCCAGTCCTCGCACGATATCGGGCAACACGGTATGATCGGCACCGAACAGCATCAGATGGACGCCGCTTACCCCCGGCAGTCGCGATACCGCCTCCACCGTTTCGCGGGCGAGGCGGCAGCCTTCTTCCCTTAGATTGGCCGCCGTTTCCAGGCGATGGCGAACCTCTTCGGGGTAGTCGATGCCGGGGATTCTCGGGATCATCTCCATTGCCGGTTTGGAAATCACCACCGGCACCCCGGCCAACAGAAACAAGTCGCGGTCCAGGCCGGCGTCGCGGAACCGCCGCATGAAGTCGGCAAAGGCCGCCAAATTGAAGACCAGTTGCGTCTGGACAAAATCGGCGCCGGCTGCGGCCTTCTGTCGCAGGCGGCGAATGGGAACTTCGATCGGGGTCGAAAACGGATTGATGGCGACACCGATGAACGGACGCGGCGCGTTCTTCATGGCCTCGCCGGTAAAGTGGATGGTTCCGGTTTCGCGCAGATGGCGCGCCTCGTAGACCATCAACGACGAGTCCATGTCGAACACCTGCTTGATGCGGGGGTTGCCGGCATAGGAATCGCCGGTCAGACACAGCACATTATGGATACCGTTGGCGTCGTTGGCGATCAACTCGGACACGAAGGAGGTCTTGGTCAGGTCGCGGCAGGTGAGCTGGCATACCGGCTCCATGCCGAAGCGCAGCAGTTCGAGGCAGGACCGCGCCGCCGGCAGCGACGGCTTGCCGTTGAGGTAGGCGGTGGCGTTGACCGCGTCGAAATGGCCCTGGATCGCCCCGATTTCCTTGTCCAGGCGGGCGAAGTCGGCGTGGCGCGGCGAACGGATTTCGCAGGTGGCGACGAAACGCCCCGACTTGCAGGCGGCTTCCAGCCGCGAGGCGGTGGCCGGGGGCTGGCCGACTCTGGGGCTCGGCAGGTCGAGATAGGCCAGCGGCGTGGTGCCCGGCCGGTCCAGTCCGCTCAGCCAGTTGGCATAAGACGAGGTGAAGAACAGCGCGGCGTCGGGCGACGGGTTGAGCGCCGGAACGCTGTCGCCGCCCTTGGCGGTGTGGGCGTGGATGCGGACCCAGACGCATTGGCGGTCGGGGTAGACCTCGCACATTTCGCCGACGGTGCCGCCGCAAGGACCGTTGCGCAGGCCCTTGGGACAGCTCATCGGACAGATCAGCCCGGTTCTGGACAGCATGCACTGGCCGCAGGCGCGGCAATCGAAGGCGGTGCCCTTGAGAAAGGCCTCGGCCCTCGCCGCCGTGCGGCGGAGTATGCCCTTCAGGCTGGTCATTGTCTCCACACCCCGAGAGGCGACCGCAACGTCCGGATATCGTCGAACGGCGATATCGCCAGCAGCACGGCATCGAAAGCCGCGCCCTTGCGCAACACCGGATGGGGATGGCCGAAATGTCTGCGGGCGGACGCCGTGGCGGCGGTCAGGGTGGCGTCCAGCGACATCCCTGCCTCGACATAGCGCTCGATCTCGTCGATGACGGCGGCGCCATGCTCGACCCCCATGCTGCCGGCGTCGGTTCCGAGAAGCAGCGGCACTCCCATCCGGTGAGCCATCACCAGATGATGGGCGTGGTCGTCGAGGATGCGGCGCAGGTTAGCCACCGTCGGGGCCGACCAACCCACCGCCTCGGGATGCGCCCATTGGAAGTGGACGGGGCAGAAGGTGGGGGTCCAGGCGATGGCCTTGGCGGCCATGATCTCCAGGATCTCCCTGGTCATGAAGAAGCCGTGCTCGATCGAACCGACACCGGCTTCGGCCGCGACCGTCAACCCCTTGACGCCGCTGCAATGGGCGAAGGTGTTGCGGCCGCAGGACCGGGCGGCGTCGACCACACGGCGGGCATCTTCGGCGGAAAACTGCGGCTCGTCGGTAACGGCGCCGGCGTCGAAATCGATGATGCCGGTCAGGATCAGCTTGATCTCGTCGTTGTCGGCGGCCAGTCCGGTTACCGAGGCGTGAATGTCGCCATCCTCGCCAACATCGGTGGCCATGAAGGCGCCATAGCGCTTGGGCCGCTTGACCCCCAGGCCGCCCGAACGGACCACGGGCATAGTGCCGGGATTTCGCCGCGCCTCATCGCGGATACGGTGATTGATGCCGTGGCGGTCACCGGCGTCGCGGACCACGGTTACCCCGGCGGCCCGCGCTTGGCGGGCGCTTTGGCGGGCGGCTTCGGTCAATCGCTCCAGCGGCTGTTTCAGGTGCTCGGACCGGGCCTTGCCGTCGGTGGGGGCGCCGTCGAGGAACAGATGGACATGGGCATCGACCAGACCGGGCATCAGATAGCCACCGCGATGCACCGCCGCGCCGCGCTTGGCCAGAGCGTCGCCGTGATCGCCGGTGGCGATGTCGGCGATGATGCCATCTTCGACCAGGATGGTGGTGGGTACGGGGGAATGGTTGGTCTCCCCGTCAAACCAGCCGGTGACGATGATGGCGAAGCTGTCCATGCCCCTTACGCCTTGTAGAACTTGCGCACGGCGCGCAGGGCGTTGCTGCCCGTCTGTTCCAGAAAGTTCCGGTAGGCGGCCAGCACGTAATGGTCGTCGGCCAGCCGCTGGTATCCCCGCCACGGCGTGCCCAGCACGGTATCGAAGCCATGCTCGACGGTCAGTGACAGGAAGGCGTTCTCCAGACAGTGCTTGAGGTCGGAGCCGTCGGCGGCCTTGGGCGGCAATTGCTGGCCGATATTGGACAGCCCCCCCATCATGTGGACGCCCGTCAAATCGGGATCGGCGCCGATCATCTTGATGGCATCGATGGTGCTGCGGTTGAGGCCCTCGGTATCGGCGATGATGGCCGATACCGACATGTCGATGAAGATGTGGTCCAGCGGCATGCCATAATCGTTTTTCAGCCGCAGCGCCGCCCGGCGGGCGGTGCCGTAGATCTCCTCGGCGGTCTTGTTGCCTTTGGCGACGCCGTCTTCGACCCGCTCGGACGCCATCATCACCACCTTGAACTTGAAGCGGCCATACAGCTCCATCAGGTCCCAGCGATGTTCGGTGATGGAATTGACGATGGGAAGTTCGCCGCCCGCCTTGGCCGGGTCGTAACTGGACAGGCAGATTTCCTGCACCGTCTGGCTGGGGAAGTCGAAGGACAGCGGTGTCGTCACCACCGTTTGGATGGCGCGGATCACCTCGGCCATCCATTGCGGTTCGGTCAGCGCCCTCGCGCCGATATTGACGTTCTGGTAGCGCGCCCCGGCCTCGGCCTGCTTGATCGCCAGCGCCTGGATGCCGGGAATGTCGGAATTGTCGAACAACGCCTTGGTGCTTTTGAATCCGGGATTGATCCGCTCGCCGATGATGCTGATGTTAAAGCCGGTCATGACGTTTCCCCGTTGGTTAGAGCAATGTTGCTCATGAACTTTTTCTGGAATTCCTTCGATCCGCTCATGTCCACGTATTGACATCGGGCGGCCAATTCAACCGACCGTCTCATGTCGGCGCGTGACAGCAGGATACGGCGCACTCCCAAGCCGGCGGCATTGCCCACCTGCTCGAAGCGCTCTGGCGGCAGGGCGGGAAGCAGGCCGATGGCGATACCGCTGGCAATGTCGATGTATTGGCCGAAGGCGCCGGCGATAATGAAGTGACGGATGTCGTCGGCTGCCAGCCCGGCGCGGTCGAGCAACAGGTCGGTGGCGGTGCGGATGGCGGCCTTGGCCAGTTGTACCGCGCGGATATCCTCCTGGGTCAAGACGACGCCCGGTGTCAGCCGGGCGGCCAGTTGACCGTCGTTGGAGATGACGTCGGCGTGGGCGGCCGACAGCCGGCCGCGCCGGTCCACCATGCCGGTGCCCAGCAGGCTGGCTACCGCGTCCAGCACTCCGGACCCGCACAGGCCGATGGCGGGCTTGTCGCCGATGGTGCCGGTGACGATGCGGCCGTCGACCACGGCCACCCGCTCGATCGCCCCTTCGGCGGCGCGCATGCCGCAGGAGATGTGTCCGCCTTCCAGCGCCGGGCCGGATGGCGACGAGGCCGAAAGAATGACGCCGTCGTGGATCAGCGAGATTTCGGTGTTGGTGCCGATGTCCATCACCAGGCTGGTGCCGTCGCTCCAACGGCTTTCGGTGGCGAGCAGGGCGGTGACGTGGTCGCCGCCGACGAAGCCGCCGACATTGGCCACCAGATGCACCCGGGCGCCGGGGCAGATGTCCAGTCCCAGCTCGGCGGCGCCGACCTCCATCGCCCCCGAGACCGCCGCGACGAACGGAGCACGCCCCAATTGGTGAACGGGCAGTCCGGCCAGCAGATGATGCATGGCGGTGTTGCCGCAGATGGCGGCATCGATGATATCGGCCCGGTCGGCTCCCACCGCGTGGCAAAGGTCATGGGCCAGGGCGTTGAGACCGCCGAGAATGGCGAGGCGCAATTCCTCGCCGCCGGCCGGGGCGCGGATGGCGTGGTTGATCCGGCTGATGACGTCGGCTCCCCAGGCGACCTGGGGGTTTTCGATGCCGATTCCGGCCAATCGCCGGCCGCTTTCGAGGTCGAGCAGAAAGGCGGCGGCGTTGGTGGTTCCCAGATCTACCGCCAAGCCGAGGAGCGGGCGGTTGACCGCGGAAAATCCGATGATCGAATCGCCGCGCAGGCGCACCCGTACCGCGCCGTCATGCCGCCGCAGCAGCTCCGGCAGTTGCCGTGCCGCCGTCAGTTCGATGGTGTCGACCGGGCGGTCCAGCGCGCGGGCCATCCGCTCGGTATCCCCGGTGGGGTCGGCCAGGGTGGCGGGCGGAACCTGGACATCGACGGCAACGATCCGGGCATCCACGGCGAGACATTCGCCATGTTCGCCTTCGGTTTCGGCCCGTACCACGGCGGCCAGGGAACGCGGAGCGATTTCGACGGCGCAGTCGGTTCGCGGCGTGATCCGGCAGGCGCGCAGCCAACTCCGGCCGTGCGATCCATCTTCGTCGGGATGATGCTCGATCCCGCCGCCGGCAATGCGAACCATGCAGGTGCCGCAGGTGCCACGTCCACCGCAGGCGCCGACGATGCGCACCCCGTTGCGCCGCGCGCTTTGAAACACGGTCTCGCCGGCGATGCCGCCGACCTTGCGGCCGAGATCGACGAAATCGAGGTGATGCGGGGGGCGGGGATGCTCGGACATCTCAGCTCTCCGCCGCGTCGGCGCGATGACCGGCCATCCGGCATTTCCCCCGGAATGGACAAGCATCGCACCGCGACCACCGGACCTCGGGCAGGTCGATGCCGATGCCGAAAATGGCCGAGGTGCTTTTGACCGGGCGTAGCATCGAGCGTTCGGAGACCTCGACCCCGATGGCGGCGCCCCCGGCCAGACCGACCACTGCCGCCTGAGTGTCGAGCGCCAGTCCGGGATCGCCCGACCGTAACTCGCCGGCCATGGACAGCCTTCGACGGCGGGCCTCGGCCATCAGCCGGTCTTCCATCAGGCGCGACACGCCGAACAACAGTTCATTGCCGAGACTGCCCAGGGCCAAGGCCAGGGAGCGGCGTCCGTCGGCGAACAGCTCGGCGGCACGGTCTTCCAGCGCCGTTCCCAAGGTGCAGACGCCGCAGGCCACCGCCGTCAGTTCTCCGGACTCGGGGATCAGCAGCGGGGCGGCCAGCCGTTCGCCGCCCACCAGAAGAGTATCTTGGGCAATACCATCCAGCGGGACGATGCGGCAACGATAGGAGCCCTTGCCAAGGTTTTCGGCCGCCGCCAACGCCATGGCCTGCTCGCGCTGGCGCCGGGCGACCGCCGATAGCCCCGGGCTCGGCGGGC
The DNA here is from genome assembly GCA_903901915.1 of uncultured Rhodospirillaceae bacterium. Lineage (GTDB taxonomy): Bacteria > Pseudomonadota > Alphaproteobacteria > Rhodospirillales > Magnetospirillaceae > Phaeospirillum. The sequence continues at coordinate 30,589 of CAIUSV010000052.1, forward strand.
AGGCGGCCAAGGCGGGCAGAACGTCGATGGCGTGGGCTTCCAACATGTGCCAACCCCGCTTTCGCTGCGATTACCCGCCGTATTTGCGGGCGGCGTCGAACATGGCCCGGACGTTCTCCACCGGGGTTTCATCGGGAATGCCGAAGGCGCAGTCGAGAATCAGCCGCCCCCCCTTGTTGAAGACATTGTCCACCAGATGCCTGACTGCGGCATCGACATCGGCGGGGGTTCCGGTGGTCATCATCGACGGCGACAGATTCCCGCGCAGCGCGACCACGTCCCCCAGCACCTCGAACGCCTTGACCATGTCGGTGCGCTCGAACCAGTAGATGCATTTGCCGGGCGGAACGTCCTTGATGATCTCCAGCCGTTTGGTGCAGTCGGCTTCCCACAGCGGCATGGGGATCAGGTCGGCATCGATCAGGTCGAGCAGCATCTGGCGGAACGGCGGCCACCAGAATTCGCGGAACTGCTTGTCGGACATGAAGGCGTCGGGCGCCCAGTGGATGGGGATGAAAACGATGGGATTGCCCGTCGCCTTGGCGGTGGTGATTATCGCCCGGGTGAGGAATATCCGCGATTTGTCCAGCAGTTGAAGCAGCTTGTCCTTGTTGCGGTACAGGTCGGTCATCATGCCGCGGGCGCCGCGGAAATAGTCGGCGATGTAGTCGTAGGGCGACACCCCGGTACTGAGATAGGCGGTGGGAAAACCGAGGTCGGCCAGCTTCGCGGTCAGGGCGAGGTGATGGGCGGCCATGGTCTCCGCCTCCTCCGCCGCTTTGAAGATCTTCTCGAAGGCTTGGCGTACTCCCGGCTTGGCGAAACCGCGCAGGCCCCCCAGCAGCCGGAAATAGTAGAGGCCGGGCAGGACCGGCATGTCCTGGATGCCCTCGAAGGCGCCGGCGACTCGGGGCAGGTATTTTTGCAGGTAGAATCCGGTGGGGTCGAACAGGAATTCGTCGTATTCGTCCGCCATCATGTATTCGCGGTCGAGATACTGGAACGGCTGGTGGTCGCCGACACCGTGCCCCGGCCATTGCAGTTGCTTGAATTCGGCCGCTTCAAGCACCCGGCCCGAGGTGACTCCCTGGATCGGGGGCGAATAGATGTCGGGCTGGAATTCCAAAATCGCACGAGTGGCGATCTCGGCGGTCTTGTCGTAGTCGTACATCAACTGGCGGTGAGAAATGTCGCCATACTTGGCCAGCCAGAAGGTGGCCAGCATGGCCACCGGCATGCGGTCCGGCTGTTTGAGGGCGACGCAGTCCATAACCCGCCGCCAACGGGCGTCATGGGCCGCCTTGGCGTCGGTCGTCCGGGTCGGCGAGGCGGCGGTCATGCCGCCGCTCCTATCCACGACTTGGACAGTGCCACCGCGTCGACAGCGGTGGTGCCGAAGGCGTCCGCGCCGGTATAGCTGCGCACCGTCTCGTCGATCTGACCGCCGCCGATCATGATCTTCAACTTGTCGCGCAATCCCGCCTCCTCGATCGCCATGATGGTCTCCTTCATGGAATCGAAGGCCAGGGTAAGGAAGCCGGACAGGCCGACGACGTCGGGTTTGAAGGCGGTGATCTCATCGATGAATTTTTGCACCGGTACGTCGATACCGATATCCTTCACCTCGAAGCCGTTGATGTCGAGCATGAAGCAGACGATGTTCTTGCCGATGTCGTGCAGGTCGCCGTGGACCGTTCCGACCAGGACCTTGCCCAGCTTTCTGGGGGCTTCGCCGGGGCGCGACAGGATGAGCGGCTTGGCCAGCCCGCCGATGGTTTCCAGCATCTCGCCGGCCAGCACCAGTTCGGGCAGAAAATAGTCACCCTCCTCGAAACGTTTGCCGACGATATCCATGGCCAGGCGACAGAGTTCCAGAACCCGTAGCGGATCGGCCTTGTCGTCGAACAGCATGCGTTTGGCCAAGGCCAGCGCCTCGTCCTCGTTCATGTCGGCCAGCCAATCGACCAACTGCTTTTCCAGATCCGACAGCTCGTTCATGTGCGTTCCCCCGAAACAGCCTGCCCCGCCGCTTCGGGCGGTGGCTTGACACGATGACTGGCCGATCCGTGCGGGGGGCGCATGACCCCGCACCATCGCGGGCGGAATGCCCGCGCGAGCCAACGTATTCAACTGCGATAGCGGTGGGGCCGGGGCAATGGTCCGGCATCCGCTTCCTCCCGGGCCTGAGTCTCCGCCATTCCGGTGATCCGGAAGAAGCGTGCCAATGCCTCGTTGCAACCATCCTGAGAGACGGTACGTATACTGTCAATAATTTTGTCGCGATTCTCGGGGGGTGGCCATTGGATATAGTTGGACAATTGGCGTGATCCCGGGAGGATCTCACCGAGGGTGTTGAACGTGTCCGGCCGAATGACACCATAAAAATAGTATGTTCACTGTCTAAATTTCGGTGGAGCGGTTGCGTTCGGCCAATGGGATGATTATACCGACGGCAGGCTTTCCGCGATGGGTGATGACGATGGACACCAACCAAGGCGGGGACATCCACCTTCCCCTGACCGATAATCCCGGACATCTGGTTCGGCGCCTGCACCAGATCGCCGTATCGATCTTTCTACGTGAGACTGAAAATCTCGATGTAACACCAGTACAGTACGCGGCGATGTTCACCCTGCGCGACAACCCTGGACTGGATCAGCGGGCGCTGGCTCGGGCCATCGCCTTCGACCGCTCGACCATCGGCGACGTGGTCCAGCGACTGGAAAAGAAGGGGCTGGTGCGGCGCGAGGGCGGCCGCGACCGGCGAACCAAAAACCTGTTTCTGACCATCGAGGGGGAGCGTCTGCTTGACGACAGCGTCGGGCCGATCGGCGTGTTCAAGGCGACGTTGATGGCGCCCCTGTCCGAAGGTGAACAGTTCATCTTCATGTATCTGCTGCGCAAGCTGGTCATTCAGAACAACGAGTTGAGCCGGGTGCCGATGGGCGGCGCTGCCGAGGCCGAGCGTTGAGTCTGCGCCCCGGAATGGGGTAAACCGATGTTCCCATCAACCGGCTCCCGGACCCAATGACCGCTCTTGCTCCCATCGCTACCCGCATCGCCACCGAGCTGGGTGTCCGCGACGCCCAGGTTACCGCCGCAATCCAGCTGTTGGATGAAGGCAACACCGTTCCCTTCGTCTCGCGCTACCGCAAGGAGGCCACCGGCGGCCTCGACGACACCCAGCTACGGACGCTGGAGGAACGGCTCGGCTATCTGCGCGAGTTGGAGGAGCGCCGGGCCGCGGTGCTGACTTCGATCGCCGAGCAGGGCAAGCTGACAGCCGAACTGGCGGAGCTGATCGCGGCGGCCGACACCAAGGCCCGCATCGAGGACCTTTACCTGCCCTACAAGCAGAAGCGCCGTACCAAGGCGATGATCGCGCGCGAGCAGGGATTGGAGCCGTTGGCCGACGCCCTGTTGGCCGATTCCTCCCGGTCGCCGGAAGGCGAGGCCGCCGCCTATGTCGATGCCGCCAAGGGTGTCGCCGACGTCAAGGCGGCGTTGGACGGCGCCCGTCAGATCCTGATGGAACGCTTCGCCGAGGATGCCGAACTGCTGGGGGGCCTGCGCGACCATCTTTGGGACAATGGCGTGATGGTGTCGTCGGTGGTCGAGGGGATGGCGGAGAAGGGGGCCAAGTTCTCCGACTATTTCGACTATCGCCAGCCGATCAAGTCGATTCCGTCGCATCGCGCCCTCGCCCTGTTCAGGGGGCGCAACGAGAATGTGCTCAGCCTGAAGCTGCTGTCCGCCGACGAGGCGGCGGCCCAGGAGGGCCAGCCGCTACGCGGTCCCGGCGATTGCGAGTTGAAGGTGGCGCGGCGGTTCAATATCGCCGACCGGGGACGCCCGGCCGATGCCTGGCTGGCCGATACGGTGCGCTGGGCCTGGCGGGTTAAGATGCACCTGCATCTGGAGTTGGAGCTGATGAATCGGTTGCGCGAGGCGGCGGAGGAAGAGGCGATCCACGTTTTCGCCCTTAACCTGCGCGCCCTGTTGCTGGCCGCGCCCGCCGGCATGCGCTCGGCCATCGGCCTTGACCCCGGCATCCGCACCGGCGTCAAGGTGGCGGTGCTGGACGCCACCGGCAAGCTGCTGGAAACCGCCACCATCTATCCCTTCCAGCCGAGGAACGACGTCTCCGGCGCGCTGGCGACCCTGGCGGCGCTGGTGACCCGGCACAAGCCTGAACTGATAGCCATCGGCAATGGTACCGCCAGCCGCGAGACCGACCGCCTTGCCACCGAGTTGATCCGGCGACTGCCCGGGGCCGGGTTGGAGAAGCTGGTGGTGAGCGAGGCTGGCGCCTCGGTCTATTCCGCCTCGGAACTGGCGGCCCAGGAATTCCCCGACGTCGATGTCACTTTGCGCGGCGCGGTGTCCATCGCCCGGCGGCTTCAGGACCCGCTGGCCGAACTGGTCAAGATCGATCCGAAATCGATCGGCGTCGGCCAGTACCAGCACGATGTCAACCAGCTCCGGTTGGGCAAAAGCCTCGATGCCGTGGTCGAGGATTGCGTCAACGCCGTCGGCGTCGAGGTCAACACCGCTTCGGCGCCGCTGCTGGCGCGGGTGGCGGGACTGTCTCCGGCGGTAGCCCGCAACATCGTCGAATTCCGCGACCGCAACGGCGCCTTTCCGACGCGCGACGCGCTGAAGCAGGTGGATCGCCTGGGGGCCAAGGCATTCGAGCAGGCCGCCGGCTTTCTGCGGATCATGAACGGCGTCAACCCGCTTGACGCCTCTTCGGTGCATCCCGAGGCCTATCCGGTGGTTGAACGCATTGTCGCCACTTCCGGGCGCGGAATTCAGGCGTTGGTCGGTGATGTCGCTTTTCTGCGCTCGCTCGATCCCGCCGACTTTACCGACGAGCGTTTCGGCGAACCGACCGTTCGCGATATCTTGCGGGAACTGGAAAAGCCCGGCCGCGACCCGCGTCCCGAGTTCAAGACCGCCGCCTTCAAGGACGGTGTCGAGACCATGGAGGACCTGAAGCCGGGCATGGTGCTGGAAGGGGTGGTGACCAACGTCACCAATTTCGGTGCCTTCGTCGATATCGGCGTCCACCAGGACGGGCTGGTTCACGTCTCGGCCCTGGCCAACCGCTTCGTCAAGGACCCGCACGAGGTGGTCAAGCCGGGCGATGTCGTCTCGGTCAAGGTCGTCGAGGTGGATTTGAAGCGCAAGCGCATCGCCTTGTCCATGCGCAAGGATGAGGCGGTGGCCAAGGCTCCGCCGCCGCCCGACCGCGCCGCGCGTTCCCAGCCGGCGGCCCCGCGTGCGCAAAAGCCGCCGCCGGCCGCCGCCGGTGGTGCCCTGGCCGAGGCGTTTGCCCGTGCCCGGAAGGCCGACTGATAATCGCCCTTTCATTGGCCGGGTGGCCTGAGGGAAAAAAAAGGGCGGTTGCGTGCGGCAACCGCCCAAGTTCCCAACTGCGACAGGAGGTGTCGCGGCCGGGGTGGGGCGAACCGGACAACGGCCGGTTCGCGGGAGGCTAATCGGACAGGCAGACGATCTTCGGGTCGGGTTCGGCGGCGTTATAGTCACGCGGGAGGTCGAGCGCGTGCTCGGACGTTGTCAGCCCGGAAGCGGTGTGGGTTGTCATGGCCTTTCTCCTTCCTTTCTTGCTGTCGCGCCGGCGTACCGGGGCGTTGGCGTTCACAACCCGATA
>CAIUSV010000053.1 GCA_903901915.1 uncultured Rhodospirillaceae bacterium
CATCCAGCACCTCGCCGGCATGAAGGATTCAAAGGTCATCGTCGCCATCAACAAGGACGAAGAGGCTCCCATCTTCCAGGTCGCCGATTACGGCCTCGTCGCCGATCTCTTCAAGGCCTTGCCCGAACTCGCCGAACAGCTTTCCAAGTAATCACCGCGCACCACGCGCCCGTCCCCCTTATAATCCCGGAGTCCCATATGACTGCTATTCAGAAAATCGGTGTCATCGGCGCAGGCCAGATGGGCAGCGGCATCGCCCACGTTTGCGCCGCCTCGGGCTTCGACGTGGTGCTGCTCGACGTCACCGACGAGGCCCTGAAGAAAGGCCTCGGCGTCATCGACAAGAATCTGGCCCGCATGGTCTCCAAGGGCAAGCTGGCCGAGGCCGACAAGGCCGCCACCCTGGGCCGGATCAAGACCACCACCGCGTATCCCGATTTCGGGCAGTGCGATCTGGTGATCGAGGCCGCCACCGAGGACGAAAAGGTCAAGCGCGCGATCTTCCAGCAGCTGTGCCCGGTGCTGAAGCCCGAAGCCCACATCGCGTCGAACACCTCGTCGCTGTCCATTACCCGCCTGGGAGCCTCCACCGACCGCCCCGCCAAGTTCATGGGCATGCACTTCATGAACCCGGTGCCGGTGATGCAGCTGGTCGAGCTGATCCGCGGCATCGCCACCAGCGAGGAGACCTTCAACCTCGTTCGCGACATGACCTTGAAGCTGAACAAGAAGCCGGTCTCGGCCGAGGACTTCCCCGCCTTCATCGTCAACCGCATCCTGCTGCCGATGATCAACGAGGCGGTCTACACCCTGTACGAGGGCGTCGGCTCGGTGACCTGCATCGACACCGCCATGAAGCTGGGCGCCAACCACCCGATGGGGCCGCTGGAACTGGCCGACTTCATCGGCCTCGATACCTGTCTGGCGGTGATGCAGGTGCTGCATGACGGTCTGGCCGACACCAAGTACCGGCCCTGCCCGCTGCTGGTGAAGTATGTCGAGGCCGGCTGGCTCGGCCGCAAGACCGGCCGCGGCTTCTACGACTACACCGGCGAGACCCCCGTTCCCACCCGGTAATCGGACCGGGGCGAGGTTCGCTCGATCAGGCGGGAGGCTTCGGCTTCCCGCCTTTTTCGTTGCCCGCGTTTCAATGCACGCTCACCGGCTCCAGATCATGCTGGCGAACCGCGGCGAAGGCGGTGTCGCGGTCGGGAGCGGCGCCGATCGGGGTGCCGTCGGCGGCATGAATGGTCCAGCCACCCTCGCCCACCGGGCCGACATGGCGGACATAGGCGATTTCGGGAATGCCCCAGTTGGCCAGATCGGCAACGGTCATGATGCGGGCGTCGGATTCGATGATGGTCTTACCGTCGATGTTCTTCATGTCAGACCTCCCTTTGATGGCCAGTTCTAGCCTGGGATTTGGCCGATTCCTCCGCCTCGGTCGAGACCGTTATGGTCTGCGCCGGAGCGCTGGCCCTGCCACCACCCTGGATGGGAATGGTGCGAATGCGGGGCTCGGGCACCCTGCGGATCAGATCGATGTGCAACAGGCCATTGTCGAGCCCGGCGCCGTCGACCTCGATGCCCTCGGCGAGCACGAAGGCACGTTGGAACTGCCGGGCGGCAATGCCGCGATGGATGAATATCCGCCCCGCCTCGTCCTCGTTCTGGCGACCGCGAATGACCAGCTGGTTGTCCTCCAGCGCCACCGTCAGGTCGTCCATGGCAAAGCCCGCCACCGCCAGGGTGATGCGCAGGCCGTTCTCGCCGGTCTGCTCGATGTTGTAGGGGGGATAGCCCTCGGCCGACGTCTTGGAGATGCGGTCAAGCACCCGTTCAAAGTGGTCGAAGCCAAGCAGAAGCGGACTGTTGAAAGCAGACAAGCGGGACATGATCTTCGTCCTCCTCGAAAAACATGAGCGAGTACGCGGATGTCGAAGGGCCCGACCATCGGCACCCTTCCCTATAATATCTTGGGAGGATTAAGGGATCGTCAAGCCGCCGGCCCTATAGCAGCAGGCTGGCCAGTGCCGCCAGGCCGAACACCATCAGCATCGCCCCCGACAGGTGGTTGAACCGCCGCATGCGTTCGGGGGTGAAGCGGGTGCGGGCCGCCGAGGCCAGCGCCGACAGTACCAGCCACCACAGGGTCGAGCCGGCGAAGATTCCCGCCACCAGCAGGCCGGACGGCAGGCCGATGTCCGGCCGCCCTTCCGGCCCCAGCGCGGCGAACACCCCGGCCACCCCGAAGATGGTGCCGGGATTGGTGATGGTGATGGCGAAGGTGGAGAGGAAGTCGCGGGCCATGCCCGGCCCCTTCACCGGGTCGCCATCGACGGCAATGGCAGCGCTGCGCCAGGTGTGAAGGCCAAGTCCGATCATGAACGCCCCGCCCACCGTCTTCAGCAGCACCATCTGACCGTCGATGAAGGCCATGGCGGCGCCGATACCCAACGCCGCCACCCCCCCGAACAGGGCGTCGGCCAGGGCGGCGCCCATGCCGGCGACGAACGCCGCCAGCCGCCCGTCGGCCAGGGCCTTGCGAATGCAGAGGATTCCCACCGGGCCGATGGGGGCGGCGATGGCGAAGCCGATGGCGACGCCGCGCAGAAACAAAATGGGGTCCAAAGGGCCGGCGTCCTTCAGCGGTTTTGGGGTGGGACACGCCGGAACCGGTATAGACGAGGTTGGGGGGGATTGATAGGCTGCGCCGCCTTTTGACGATTTCGGAGTCCTGTCCATGGCAACCACCGCGCGGCCCCGCCGTTCCGTCCTTTACATGCCCGGTTCCAACCCGCGGGCGCTGGACAAGGCCCGCACCCTGGCCGCCGACGGCCTGATCCTCGACCTGGAAGACGCCGTCGCCCCCGACGCCAAGGAGGATGCCCGCCGCCAAGTGATCGAGGCGGTCAGGGCCGGCGGCTACGGCAAGCGCGAACTGCTGATCCGCGTCAACTCGCTGGCGACACCCTGGGGGCACGCCGACGTCGCCGCCGCCAGCGCCTCGGGGGCCGATGCCATCCTGATCCCCAAGGTGGAAAGCGCCGACGCCGTGCGCCTGGTCGAAGCGATCATGGCCGCCAGCGGCGCCCCCGCCGACATGGCGATCTGGTGCATGATGGAGACGCCCAGGGGTATCCTTGCGGCCCCGGAGATCGCCGCCGCCAGCCCGCGCCTGGGCGGCTTCGTCATGGGGACCTCGGATCTGGCCAAGGACCTCCACTGCGCCCACACCCGCGAGCGGCTGCCGCTGCTCACCAGTCTGGGGCTGACCCTGCTTGCGGCCCGCGCCCACGGTCTTGCCGCCATCGACGGCGTCCACCTCGACCTCGCCGACGACGAGGGCTTCGAGTACGCCTGCCGCCAGGGGCTGGAGCTGGGCTTCGACGGCAAGACCTTGATCCATCCCAAGACCATCGCCGCCGCCAATCGGGTGTTCGCCCCCGGCGAAGCGGAAATCGCCTGGTCGAAGACCATCATCGCCGCCCATGCCGAGGCCGCCACGCAAGGCAAGGGCGTGGTGGTGGTCGATGGCAAGCTGATCGAGAACCTGCACGTCGAGAACGCCCGGCGCATCGTCGCCCTGGCCGAGCGCATCGCCCTGCTGGAAGCGGACCTGAGCTAATAATAGCGGCATCCACCCGAGAGATTCCCAATGACCAAGACCAATTCCGGTAACTTCTTCGAGGACTTCCGCCTCGGCCAGATCATCCGCCACGCCACCCCGCGCACGGTGACCGCCGGCGACGTGGCGCTTTACACCGCGCTTTACGGCCCGCGCTTCGCCGTCAACTCGTCGGCCGAGTTCGCCGCCGGCATCGGCATGGCCGCCGGTGGCACCGCGCCGGTCGATGACCTGCTGGCCTTCCATGTGGTGTTCGGCAAGACCGTGCCCGACATCAGCCTGAACGCGGTGGCCAATCTGGGCTATGCCGCCGGGCGGTTCGGCGCCCCGGTCCATCCCGGCGATACCTTGACCACCACCTCGACGGTGATCGGGCTGAAGGAGAATTCCAACCGCCAGACCGGGGTGGTCTATGTCCGCTCGGTCGGCACCAACCAGCGCGGCGCCTTGGTGGTCGAGTACGTCCGCTGGGTGATGGTGCGAAAGCGCGACCCCGAAGCCGCCATCGCCGCCGAAACGGTGCCCGACCTGCCCGGCGCCGTCGCCGCCGCCGACCTGATCGTGCCCGAGGGACTGGATCTGACCGGCTACGACACCACCCTGGCCGGCAGCCGCTACCTGTGGGACGACTACGCTGCCGGCGAACGCATCGACCATGTGGACGGCATGACCATCGAGGAAGCCGAGCACATGATGGCGACAAGGCTGTGGCAAAACACCGCCAAGGTCCACTTCAACCAGTTCACCGAGGGCCAGGGCCGTTTCGGCCGGCGGCTGATCTATGGCGGCCACATCATCAGCCTGGCCCGCGCCCTGTCGTTCAACGGCCTGGGCAACGCGTTCCGGATCGTCGCCATCAACGGCGGCCGCCACGCCAACCCGACCTTCGCCGGCGACACCATCCACGCCTGGTCCGAGGTGCTGGAACGGATCGAGCTGCCCGGCCGCAAGGATGTCGGCGCGCTGCGCCTGCGGCTGGTGGCCACCAAAAACCGGCCCTGCGCCGATTTCCCCTTCAAGGCCGAGAACGGCAAGGATTTCGACCCCTCGGTGGTACTGGATTTCGACTATACCGTCTTGATGCCCAGGGTAATCGGATGACCCAGTCATGCGGTGGATGAAGGCGCACGGAACCGCGTGCCCCGGCGTTCCGTGATATAATACCCGTGTTGGAGCCCTAGGCCCCGGACCTCATGCAGGCCGGGGCCTTTTGTTTCTCCCTTTTTCGGGGAGGCCGGTCATGTTGGACGAACTCACCACCAATCCCACCACCGATTCGAATACCCAATCGACGGACACCGCGCGCCAGGATCTCGACGATCTTACCGTGCTGCACGACGTCTCCCGTCCTGATCTGGGCGAACCGGGGCTTACCATCACCCGCACCGCCGAGGTTGACGACGCCAAGCTGGGCGCGCTGACCATGCTGCACCAGGGCTCGCGCTCGGCGCCGCGCATCGACGTCCTGCACATGACCCAGGCGGCGCCGGCCCATCCCGACATCGGTATCGAGGTGACGAGCGGCGGGCGCTCGTCCATCGCCGACATCGAGGCCGTGCAGACGTCCTCGGATGCCGGCCATCCCATCATCGAGCAGATGGCCGCCTCCGGCCTGAACGTGGCCGCCGCTTCGGCCGCGGCCGAGACGGTCTCGACGGCATCCGAAGCCGTGGTCAGCGCGGCTGCGGTCGCGGCCCCCACCGTTGCCCCGCCGGCTGCCCCGACCGTAACCGGTGGCGCCGCGCCGCACGTCGTCGCGGCCGAGGCCGCCGCTCCGGCGGCGGCGGCCGACGTGATCGAACAGGCAGCGCCGGTCAACCACGCCCCCACCGCCGAGAATGTGGCGGTGACCGGCAGTGAGGATACGGCGGTGGCCTTCGGCCTGTCCTATCGCGACGCCGATGGCGACCCGCTGACGGTATCGCTGGGCAGTCCCGGCCATGGCAGCGTCCATCTCGACGCCGCCACCGGCCAGTATGTCTACGTTCCCGATCCGGATTGGAACGGCTCCGATTCGCTGAGCTATACCGTTACCGACAGCCATGGCGCCAGCGTCACCCGTACCGTCGATTTCACCATCGCCGCCGTCAACGACGCGCCGGTGATCGACACCGCCGCCGCCCTCGCCGCCGGCCAGTCCGGCACGGTCGAGGGCGCCGTCGGCGCCCATGACATCGACAGCGCCGTGCTGAGCTACGCCCTGCTCGACGCCGAGGGCAAC
>CAIUSV010000054.1 GCA_903901915.1 uncultured Rhodospirillaceae bacterium
ATCTGGGACAGTTCCTTGATCTCGTCGTCGCCAAGCATCCCGAACAGCTTCGACGAATGCTCCTCGTTCAACGACAGCATGAACATCGCCGCCTTCTGCGGGCCGGTCAGGCTGCGATAGTCTTCCTTCATCCTGGGCATGACACGGCCTCCCTAGCCCGGATAGTCACATCCCGCGATTATACCTCCGTCGCGACGTCGGTGCGACGGTCAGGGCGGCAGGTTATTATAGAAATCGACCAAGGATGGCGCGCTCCGCTTGCGCTCGGCATCGGTGGCCCCCACCGTGTGCATCAGCTTGCGCAGAGCCATGCGGTCGCATTTGGGCAGTTCAAAGAACGCCTTGATCACCACCATATCGCCGGAACGCTTCGGCAATTCGCGGATACAACGGACCAGTCCATCACGAAAAGCACCTTCACGAGCCTGATCGTGGCGGTCCTTGGGGTGATATTCCTGCTGATACAGCAACGACACCTCGCGCCACGCCTCGGCCATGGATTCGGGTTCCCATCGGATGACCGAATGCAACAGCGGGATATCCCGCTCGCCGGGCGGCGAACAGTTGGCGGCGGCGGCGGCCTCGGCGAATACGGCCCAGGGGTCGTTGTCCTTCTTGTATTTGGCGCCGATCCCCTCGCTGCGATAGGCACTCCAGCGAGAGTCCCAGGTATCGAGAATAGCGTTGGACCGGCCACCCGCCTGGATCATTCCGAGCAGGCGATTGCTGCCGGTGGCATCCCATGTGCGGCTTTTCGCCAGTTCGGTGATTCGCTTGGTCGCCCTGATGTCGGGCAGCACATAGCGGCGCAGCATGGTCTCGTAGCAGGCGGCGAAGCCCGGGGTGAGAATGAAGGGCACCGGAATATGGGGACGCAGCGCCTCGTGGTTGGGTCCGACCACCAAAATCTGAAGGGCGCGCCGGGAATAGCGGGCAAGGGTTTCGTCGAACAACTGCTTGAAGTTGTCGAAGGCGATCGGCCCATCGTCTTCCTCCACCACCATGGGCGGTGGCGCCTCGACCACCACTTCGACCGGACTCTTGCGCCTGGCCAGGTACTTCTTGGCGACGTCGAACAGCATCCAACGCTCTTTATCCCGCGCCTCCTCGGTCCCCGGAGGCAGCAGGGCATTGAATTGCTGGTCGGCCGCGGCACCGAGTTCCTCGACATCGATGGCCGCCACCGCGCGATCCAGAATGGTGTCGAACACCACCCCCAACTCACGCTCGTTGGCCCAAGAACTGGTCTCGGGATCCGATTGGGTCATGCGTCGAAGCATGAGAATCTGGAGTACCGTCAATCCCGAGGTGACGCCCAGAAGCTCGGCAACCTTGCTCTCGAATTTGGCCCTACGATTGGAATCGCTCATTTTCCCTCGGAAAACCCGCTGACAGTGCGGCTCGCCGCCCCATGCCCCATAGCATTCCCAGATGATGGCATCGGCAACCGCCCTCGGCAAGACGAACCCTGTCCGATTCCACGGGCGATAGTGCCGCTTCCGCCGTCGCCGGTCAATTCCGCTGGGGCAGCAGGCGCGAAAGCACGAACAATGCCACCGCCGCGACCACGATACTTGGCCCCGACGGCGTATCATAGCGCCAGCTTCCGGCCAATCCCGCCGCCACCGCCGCCACTCCCGCGGCCGAGGCGAAAACCGCCATCTGCTCGGGGGTGCGGGCAAGGCGGCGAGCCGCCGCCGCCGGAATCACCAGCATGGCGGTGACCAGCATCACCCCAACCACCTTCATGGCCGCCGCCACCGCCACCGCCACCAGCAGCATGAGCACCAGCCGGGCGCGCCCGACGTCATGTCCCTCGACCCGGGCCAGATCCTCGTCCACCGCCATGGCCACCAGAGCGCGCCAATGCAGCCGCAGCAGCGCCAGCACTAAGACGGCACCGCCCCACACCAGGACGGCATCGGCCCAAGACACCGCAAGGATATCGCCGAACAGCCAGCCCATCAGATCGACCCGCACCCGCTCCATGCCGGAAAGCAGCACCAGCCCCAGCGCCAGCGCACCGTGGGCGAGAATCCCCAACACTGCATCCGACGACAATCGGCGGTCGGCCTGCAGTCCCGCCAGGATCAGCGCGGCGGCGACGCAAACCCCCACGACACCGAAGATCGGTGCCGTCCCCAACAGCAGGCCGGCGACGATTCCCAGCAAGGCGGCATGGGCCAGGGCATCGCCGAAATAGGCCATGCGCCGCCACACCACGAAGCACCCCAACGGCCCAGCCACCAGCGCCAGCCCGATTCCGGCCGAAACCGCGCGCAAGAGAAATTCATCCATGGCGGCAGTCCGGCCCATGCTGGTGTCCGTCACCCAGCGGCAGCACACTGCCGTCGGCAAGGTGGCCATGATCGTGGGCATGGGTATAGATGGCCAGACTGCCGGCTGCCTTCGGCCCGAACAGCGCCAGATATTCGGGATGACGGCCGACCGCCTCGGGATGACCGGCGCAGCAGACGTGACGGTTGAGGCAGACCACGTCGTCGGTGGCGGCCATCACCACATGCAGATCGTGGGAGACCATCAGAACGCCGACTCCGTCACGATGGGCCAGATTGGCGATCAGGTCATAGATCTCGGCCTGGGCCGCCATATCGACGCCGCCCACCGGTTCGTCCAGCACCAGCAGACCCGGCCGGCGCAGCACGGCGCGGGCCAGCAACACCCGCTGCAATTCGCCTCCCGACAGTTCAGCCACCTGCCGGCGCAACACATGGCCGGCCCCCAGTTGTCCCAGCGCCTCGTCCAGACGCCGGGAAGGCACCACCTCGGGCACCGCCATGGCCAGAAAGCGGTGTACCGACAGCGGCAGGATGCGTTCGACGTTAAGCCGCTGCGGCACATAGCCGACCACCGCCGGGGCGCGAAACACGCTCCCGGATGCGGGGACAACAAGACCCAGCGCCAGCCGCAACAGCGTGGATTTGCCGGCGCCGTTGGGACCGACCACGGTGACGATACGCCCTGACGCCACCGTCAGATCGACCCGGTCGAGCACCGTTTGCCCGCCGAACGCCACCGACGCCCCTTCGACGCGCAACAGGATCGGCTTCGCCTCGCTTATCATGCGCCGCCCCTCAAGCGCCGGGCGCCTGCCTCCGCAGGCTTGGCTCCTCCGCGATGCTCCGGGCCGCTCAACGCGGCCGCGCTCGGCTTCGCCTCGCTCGTTCGACGCAGGCAGCCGGGACAGAGGCCCTCGACCTCCACCGTCTGGCGCGACACGGTAAAGCCTAACCGGGCGGCGGACTGGGCGATCGCGGCATCGATGGCGTCGTCCGCCAGTTCCGCCGCCGATCCGCATTCGGCGCACAGCAGGAATTGCCCGGCATGGGCATGCCCCGGCCGCGAGCAGCCGATAAAGGCGTTGAGCAGCGAGATACGATGCACCAGGCCATTGGCCACCAGAAAATCAAGGGCGCGGTAGACCGTCGGCGGCGCCGCCGACCGCCCCTCGCGGCCAAGGCTGTCGAGCAGGGCATAGGCCCCTACCGGCTGGTGGCTTTCCCACACCAGTTCCAGCACCCGGCGGCGGATGTCGGTCAGACGCGCCCCCCGGCGACGGCATTCCGCCTCGGCCGCGTCGAGGGCGCCGCGCACGCAGGCGCCGTGATCGTGCAGGGGAATTGGAAACGCCATCCTGGACACTCGCGATCGATATATTATAACGTATCATACCTAGGCCATCATCGCACGGAGCCATCTCATGCGGAAGCCCTTCGTTGCCGCCGCCCTGTGCGGCCTTTTCCTGGCATCCACCGCCCAGGCGGCCGAGCCGCCCGCCATCCTGGTCAGCATCAAGCCGCTGCATGGGCTGGTCGCTTCGGTGATGAAGGGAGTGGCGGAACCGGGGCTGATCGTCTCCGGCACCGCCTCGCCCCACGGCTACGCCTTCAAGCCGTCCGATGCCCGCGCCCTTGAAAAGGCCCGGCTGGTAATCTGGGTCGGCAAGGATTTCGAGACCTGGCTGGAGCGCCCGGTAGGCAGGGCCAGCGAAAACCTCGCCATGGAGGACATAGCCGGCATGATCCGGCTTCCCACCCGCGAGGGCGGCGCCTGGGAGGCGCATGACCACGGCCACGAGCACGAGGATCATCACGATCACGCCGACCATGACGAGATCGACGGCCATCTCTGGCTCGACCCGGACAATGCCGGCCGGCTGGTGGACGCCGTCGCCGCCCGGCTGGCCGCCATCGACCCCGACCGAGCCGGAACCTATGCCGCCAATGCCGCCGCGACCCGCCGCCGCCTCGCCGAGGTCGATGGTCAACTGGCGGCCCAGTTGGCGCCGCTGGCCGGCCGGCCCTACGTGGTCTTTCACGATGCCCACCAGTATTTCGAGAAGCGCTACGGCCTGACTCCCGCGGGCGCCGTCACCGTCGATCCGGAACGGCCGCCGGGTGCCCGGCGCATGGCCATCCTGCGTGACCGGCTGAAGGCTGCCGGCGCCTCGTGCGTGTTCCGCGAACCCCGCTTCGCCGGCCCCACCGTCACCGCCCTGGCCGAGGCCGCCGGCGCCCGTATCGCCCAGCTTGATCCCGAAGGCGCCCTTGTCGATCCCGGCCCCGATGCCTACTTCGTGCTGGTGAAGGGAATCGCCGCCGCCCTGGTTGACTGCCTTTCCGCCCATTGAGGAATGGTCTATACGGGGGCGTCGCCCCCCCCCTGAAGGTCCCCCCCATGCCCGCCATCGACCCCGCCGCCGCCCTTGGTCTGCTGAAATTCGATTCCGCCGGACTGATCCCCGCCATCGCCCAGCAGCATGACAGCGGCGAGGTGCTGATGATGGCGTGGATGAATCGCGATGCCGTCGCCGAAACCTTGGCCACGGGCCGGGTATGTTACTGGTCGCGGTCGCGCGGCGCCCTGTGGCGCAAGGGCGAGACCTCGGGCCAGCAGCAGCGGCTGGTCGAGTTCCTGATCGACTGCGACGGCGACACTATCCTGCTCAAGGTCGATCAGGACGGCGTCGCCTGCCATACCGGCCGGCGGACCTGTTTCTACACCGCCGCCCGGGCCGAGGGGCTGGCGGTGATCGAAGCGGTGAAGATCAGCCCCGAGGAGTTGTACGGCAAGTGAGTCTCATCCCCGTCACCGTCCTCACCGGCTTTCTCGGCAGCGGCAAGACCACCTTGCTCAACCATCTGCTGGCGCAGCCCGGTCTGGCCGATACCGCGGTGCTGATCAACGAGTTCGGCGCCGTCGGCCTTGACCATCTGCTGGTGCGCTCGGTGGCCGAGGATGTAGTGTTGCTGCAATCGGGCTGCCTGTGCTGCACCGTGCGCGGCGATCTGGTCGAGGGCATGCGCGAGCTGTTCCTGAAGCGGGTCAAGGGCGAGGTGCCGGAATTCGGCCGGGTGATGATCGAAACCACCGGACTGGCCGATCCCGCCCCCATCATTCATACCCTGATGACCGATCCGCTGATTTCCAGCCGCTACAAGCTGGACGGCATCGTCGCCACGGTGGACGCCACCTGCGGTGAACGCACCCTCGACACCCAGCCCGAGGCGATCAAGCAGGCGGCGGTGGCCGACCGGCTGGTGTTGACCAAGACCGACATCGCCGACCCCGTCGCGGTGGAACTGCTGCGCGCCCGGCTGCGCCGGCTCAATCCCGCCGCCCCGATCGCCGCCGCCGCCATGGGACGGCTTGATCCGGCGGAAATCCTCGACGCCGGCCTGTTCAAGCCGGGCGAGAAGATCCCCGATGTCGCCCGTTGGCTGAACGAGGAAGCCTACCTGGCCCATCAGAACGCCCACCACGATCATCATCACCACCACGACCCCAACCGCCACGATGCCCGTATCCAGGCCTTCGTCTTTACCGCCGTCGAACCGGTGTCGTGGCCGGCGCTGGCCTTCGCCCTGGAACTGATGATCTCGTCCAGGGGCGAGAACCTGCTGCGCATCAAGGGCATCGTCAACGCCCGCGAATCAGCGGAACCGCTGGCCATTCACGGCGTCCAGCATGTCTTCCATCCGCCGGCGCCGCTGCCGTGCTGGCCCGACGGCGACCGCCGCACCCGCATCGTCTTCATCACCCGCGACCTCTCGCGCGAGGCGGTGGAAGGGTTGCTGGGGGGGGTGCTGGAGGCCGGCATCGGACCATAGGCGGGATAGTTTTTAACGCATCTAAATATCAGTTGACGCGGCGGGACGATTGGATTAGATTTATTCCAGATGTTGGCCTCCCCCGAGGCCAGCCTCCCTCTCAAAGGCAACTCGATATGCCGCCCCGGTCCGCCGCGGGCGGCTTTTTTTGCCCGCGAATACGCCAACGGCCCCCGGATCGCTCCGGGGGCCGCCGCATGGTCCGATGACCGATCGATGATCGACTATTCCACCGCCTCGGTACGGCCCTTGGAATAGCCCACCAACACCAGCGACTCTTCGATCTCGTCCAGAATGGCGGGATCGTCGATGGTGGCCGGCATCTTGAAGTCCTGGTTGTCGGCGATCTTCTGCATGGTACCGCGCAGGATCTTGCCCGAGCGGGTCTTGGGCAGGCGCTTGACCACGGTGCAGGTCTTGAACGCCGCCACCGGACCGATCTTCTCTCGCACCAGCTGGACCACTTCCTTGATCACCTGCTCGTCCGACTTGGTGACGCCGGCCTTGAGGCAGACGAAGCCCAGCGGCAGTTGGCCCTTGAGCTGATCGGCCACGCCGATCACGGCGCATTCCGCCACGTCGGGATGGCTGGCCAGCACCTCCTCCATGCCGCCGGTGGACAGGCGGTGGCCGGCGACGTTGATGATGTCGTCGGTGCGTGACATGACGTAGGCATAGCCATCCTCGTCGATCATGCCGGCGTCGGCGGTCTTGTAGCAGCCGGGGAATTCCGAATAGTAGCTGTCGATACAGCGCTGGTCGGCATTCCACAGGGTCAGCAGGGCGCCGGGAGGCAGCGGCAACCGCACCACCAGCGAACCGGTCTTGCCCGCCTCGCACGGCTGATGGCTCTCGTCGAGCACTTCCAACCCCCAGCCCGGCACCGGCTTGGTCGGCGAGCCCGGCTTGATGGGGAATTCATGCAATCCCAGGCAGTTGGCGGCGATGGCCCAGCCGGTCTCGGTCTGCCACCAGTGATCCACCACCGGCACCTTCAGGTTGGTCACCGCCCAGTTGATGGTGTCGGGGTCGGACCGCTCGCCGGCCAGGAACAGGGCGCGGAAATTCCCCAGGTCGTAATTCTTGAGCAGTTCGGCGTTGGGGTCTTCACGTTTGATGGCGCGGAAGGCAGTGGGAGCGGTGAACAGCGAGGCGATCTTGTGTTCGCTGATCATGCGCCAGAAGGCACCGGCATCGGGGGTGCCAACCGGCTTGCCCTCGTACACCACCGTGGTGCTGCCATTGAGCAGCGGGGCATAGCAGATGTAGGAGTGCCCCACCACCCAACCCACGTCGGACGCCGCCCAGAACACCTCGCCCGGCTTGATGTTGTAGACGTACTTCATCGACCAGATCAGCGCCACCATGTGGCCGCCGTTGTCGCGCACCACGCCCTTGGGCTGGCCCGTGGTGCCGGAGGTATAGAGGATGTAAAGCGGGTCGGTGGCCTTGACCGGCACGCATTCGGCCGGCTTGGCTGCCGCCATCGCCTCGTTCCAGTCGAGATCGCGCCCGGCGATCAGCTCCGCCTTGGCCTGCGCCCGTTGCAGCATGATGACGTTGCCCGGCTTGTGTTCGGACAACTCGATCGCCTGATCCAGCATCGGCTTGTAGGCGATGACCCGGCTGCCCTCGATGCCGCAGGACGCCGACAGGATCACCTTGGGCTTGGCGTCGTTGATGCGGGTCGCCAGCTCGCTGGGGGCGAAGCCGCCGAACACGACCGAATGGATGGCGCCCAGGCGAGCCACCGCCAGCATGCCCTCGACCGCTTCCGGCACCATGGGCATGTACAGCAGCACGCGGTCGCCCTTGACGACGCCCAGCGCCGCCAGCGCCCCGGCCAGACGCGACACCCGGTCCTTGAGCTGATCGTAGGTGATGGTGCTTTTGGTGTTGGTGACGGGGCTGTCGTAGATAATGGCGGCCTGCTGGCCACGCCCGGCCGCCACGTGACGGTCGATGGCGTTGTAGCAGGTGTTGGTCTCGGCACCGACGAACCAGCGATAGAATGGCTTATTGGAGCCGTCGAGAACCTTATCCCAGGTCTTGTACCAGTGAACGTCCTTGGCCGCCTCGCCCCAAAACCCCTCGGGGTCCTTCAACGATTTATCATAGGCTTGCTGGTATGGATTGCTCATGTTGGACGCGCCCCTTCTGCTTTGCCGCTCCCGATGGGGGGCGTTCCGCCCCTCCGTACGAGTGGGGAGGATGCCGCAATTCAGCAAATATTGCAAAGGGGCATTCCGGAGGAAAAACCAAGCCTGGCCGCCGGTCTTACCACCTGTTCAGCGAATACGGTTACAGGACGCCAACCGTGCGGACGGGTAGGTATCCTCGGCGATATCGGGTCGGCCACGCGCAAGCCGACCCGACGCCCCGGCCACCATGGGCGGCAAAGGCTTCCGGATCGGCCGGCGCAGCCCGGTTCAGTGGGAGGATGAACCGATACGGTTCAACTCGTCCTTTATCCGCAATTTCTTGCGTTTCAGATCATGGATCTGGGTATGGTCCGGAAGGGGACGGTGGGTCTCGTCATCAAGCGCGAGTTCCAAAGCGGCGTGCTTGGCTTTCAAAGACTCGACACGGTCATGAAGGCTCATTACGGTCCTCCCTCTT
This sequence comes from uncultured Rhodospirillaceae bacterium, assembly GCA_903901915.1. Taxonomy (GTDB): domain Bacteria; phylum Pseudomonadota; class Alphaproteobacteria; order Rhodospirillales; family Magnetospirillaceae; genus Phaeospirillum. The sequence goes on from CAIUSV010000054.1 coordinate 8,751, forward strand.
GGATGGGTGACGGTAAAAAGCTTAGACCCGCGATATCATAATTGTCAGCAGGGAAATTGCCCTCTCTCGTCGATCCGGGCTAACTTTCCAGGAAAGATATCACTCCATGCAGGACAATCGGCCTTGACCCCTCCTCCTCCTCCCCCTTCCCGGCTGATCGTGGGAATCAGCGGCGCCTCGGGCGCTATCTTCGGTATTCGGGTGCTGGAAATGCTGGGCCGGCTCGGAGTTGAATCCCATCTGGTGATGAGCCGTGCCGCCGAGATCGCCCTGGCGCACGAAAGCGACCTTTCCGTCGCCCAGGTCCGTGCCCTGGCCAGCCACTGGCACAAGGCCGAGGACATCGCCGCCGCCCCCGCCTCGGGATCGTTCCGCACCCTGGGAATGATCGTGGCGCCGTGTTCGATCCGCACCATGAGCGAGATCGCCACCGGCGTCACCTCCTCGCTGCTTACCCGCGCCGCCGACGTCGCCCTGAAGGAGCGGCGACGGCTGGTGCTGATGGTGCGCGAGACGCCGTTGCACACCGGCCATCTGCGCACCATGCTGCAACTGTCGGAAATGGGGGCGGTGATCGCGCCGCCGGTGCCGGGCTTTTACGCCCGGCCCACCGGCATCGACGCCATGGTCGAGCACACCGTCGGACGCATGCTCGACCTGTTCGGGCTGGATTGCGGCAGCATCCGGCGCTGGGGCGAATAACCGCCGGCGGGCGTCACCCCATATCACCAAGATAGATGCCCAGACCGCGCGCAGTCTGCGCCAGGGTACCGTAGGGATCGATCGCCCGGGTGATGCCGGCCACCTCGGAAATCGGCACGTCCACCACTTGGCCGTGCTGCCACGCCACCATGCGCCCCAGTTTGCCCTCGGCGATGAGATCGACGGCATGGACACCGAATGCCGAGGCGATGATGCGGTCGCGCATGGACGGCATTCCGCCGCGCTGGACATGGCCCAACACGGTAACGCGGGTTTCGGCGCCGACCATGGGCGCCAGCTTGGCCGCCAGATACTGGCCGATTCCGCCATAACGGGCCTCGCCACCGCTTTGCAAGGTGGTGATCGATTCCCCGCTCTCGGTCTTGCAACCCTCGGCCACCACCAGCAGCGCATGATTGCGCCCCTCGGAACGGACCTCGGCGACCTTGGCGGCGATGCCCTCCAGGGTATAGGGAATCTCGGGGATCAGCACCACGTCGGCACCGCCGGCGATAGCGGCGTTGATGGCGATATGGCCGACATCGCGGCCCATCACCTCCAGGATCATCATGCGATGATGACTGGCCGCCGTCGGCGCCAGGCGATCGATGGCCTCACCGGCGACGTTCAGCGCGGTGGCAAAGCCGATGGCGTAGTCGGTTTGGGCGACATCGTTGTCGATGGTCTTGGGAATGCCGACCATGGGAATGCCGCCCTTGCGGCACAGGTTGTTGAGAATACGCATCGAGCCGTCACCGCCGATGACGATCAGCGCCTCGATCCCCAATTCGCGGTAGCCGTCGACGAACTCCTGCGAGCGGTCCTTGAGACTGCCGTCGGGCATGGGATAGGCGAACGGATCGCCCTTGTTGACGGTTCCGAGGATGGTGCCGCCCAGGCGCAGCATGTCGCCGGTCACCAGCGACAGATCGAACTCGACGAAACTCAAGGGACGGTTCATCAGTCCCAACGAGCCGTCATGGATGCCGAACACCCGCCAGCCGTAATTGCGGATGGCCCGATGGACCACCGCCCGCAACGCCGCATTGAGGCCGGCACAATCGCCGCCGCTGGTCAGAATGCCGATACGTTTCGCCGTCATGTCATCAACTCCCCCCGAATTCCTTACCTTACCCATACCGTTTCCCGGCAAGTTCTGCTACGGTCTAACCTCCTTTCATGTTCCCATCCAGCCATGACCGATGACAATCTCGAAGATGCTCGCAGCCGGCTCGCCGAACTGAAGACCGAGCATCGCGACCTGGACGACGTGATCGCGCGCGTCGCCGACGAGTTGCCGTTCGACCAACTTCGGCTCCAGCGTCTCAAGAAGCGCAAGCTGGCGCTCAAGGACGAGATCGCCAAGTTGGAAAACATGCTGATTCCCGACATCATCGCCTGATGGTTCCGGTTCATCTCGGCCTCGGCACCAATCTCGGTGATCGTCCCGCCAACCTGCGCGCCGCCGTCGGGGCGCTGGCGGACTTCGCCATCGTCGAGGCGATATCGGGGGTGTGGGAAACCGCCCCGCTCTACGTCACCGACCAGCCCGCCTTCCTCAACATGGCCCTGCGCGTCACCACGGCGCTGGCACCGATGGACCTGCTGTGCCGGATCAAGACGGTCGAAAGCGAACTGGGCCGGGTGGAATCGATCCGTTTCGGGCCACGCCTGATCGACATAGATATCCTGACCTATGGTGATGTGATGATGGACGATGACCGCCTGACCCTGCCGCATCCCCGGCTGGGGGAACGGCGGTTCGCTCTGGCGCCGCTGGCCGAGATCGCCGCGGGACTTCGCCATCCCGTCGCCGGCCACACCGTGGCCGCCATGCTGGCGGCACTGCCCGATATCGGCGATATCCGGCCGCTCGGCCCCCTATAGCTCTTGCGCCGGCCTTGCCGGGCGCGCTATGACCCGGCATTGTTTCGTCATGACCGAGGCTCCGGCACCCGTGTTCGTTCAACGCAAACCCGTCGAGATCCGTCCCGCCGAGGCGCCGTCGCGGCGACTCTACCGCATCCTGGTGCGCGATCTGGTGCTGAAATGCTCCATCGGCGTCCACGCTCACGAGCGGCTGGCGACCCAGCGGGTGCGCGTCAACATCGATATGGCGGTACTGGAACAGGCCGGCCCCTTGAGCGACGATATCGCCAACGTGGTGTCCTACGAGGACGTCATCGATGGCGTCAAGGCACTGCTGGCCAACGGCCACATCAATCTGGTGGAAACCGTCGCCGAGCAGATCGCGGCGCTGTGCCTGGAGGATGAACGGGTGGAATCCACCCGTATCCGTGTCGAGAAGCTGGACGTCTACGCCGAGGCGTCCTCGGTCGGCATCGAGATCGAGCGCGGCCGGAGCTGAACCCTACGCCTCGCCGATGGCGGCAAGGTAGAGTTCGAGGATCTGCTCTTCCTCCTCGCGCTCCTGGCGGTCCTTTCGGCGCAGGGCCACGATCTTGCGGATAATCTTGGTGTCGAAGCCCTGCGACTTGGATTGGGCATAGACGTCCTTGATATCGGCGCCCAACGCCTTCTTTTCCTCCTCCAGCCGCTCGATACGCTCGATGAACTGGCGGAGCGCGTCGGCGGCGATGCCGCCGATCTGGCTGGTCTTCTGGTCTTCGGTCATGAAAGCTGGGCCTCTTGTTCGCGGTGGGCCACGACCATAGCCAACGCCCGCCCTTGTTTCAATACGCCTCCGGGGCCGGACGACCCCATAACGAGGTGTTGACAGCCCCATCGGGTTTCCGTATTTTCCCGGCCTCCGGTGGCGCCGTTTCAGGTGACCCGTACGCTTTAGGAAGTGGGACCATGAAGATTCGCAACTCGCTGAAGTCGGCCAAGCTGCGCGACAAGAACTGCCGCATCGTGCGCCGCAAGGGACGGGTCTACGTCATCAACAAGACCAATCCCCGTTTCAAGGCCCGCCAGGGCTGATCGGTCGATCTTTTCGGTCCAGATCAAAACAAGCCGCGCCCCTCACCGGGCGCGGTTTTTGTGTGTGATCCCGTTAGAGTGCCGCCACCGCCTCGCTCACTTCGGCAAAGGCGGCTTCCACCGGCCCGATCAGCGGCCGGGCAAGCACCAGATCCCCATCGGCGCAGATCTTTTCCATCTCGGCGCACAGGCGGGCGAAACGAAAGGCCCCGGCGCTGCCGCCGGCGCCCTTGGCGGTATGGGCCGCTTCGCGGGCGGCACCGGCATCGCCGGCATCCAGCGCCCTGGACAGGTCCTCCACCGCCGGCCGGGTGGTATCGATGAACAGCGCCAGTAACTCCCGCACCTCGTCGCCAACCTCGCCGAAAATCAGCCGCATGGGCGCCAGGTCGAGGACGGCGGGCAGCGGCACGGTCGGAGCCGCATCGATCGAAGGCGGTGGCGGCGGGGTGGAAATCGGGGCGGCCTCCGCCACCGCCGGACCGCGTCGCCGACGCAGTGAGACCGCCTCCGGCAGCAGCCGCCGGATGGTGGCGTCGAGTTGCCCCAGGTCGATGGGCTTGGCCAGAAAACCGTCCATACCGCAGTCCTGGCAGCGTCGGGCCGTGCCCGCCAGGGCATCGGCGGTCAACGCCACGATGGGCATGCGGTGGCCGGTCTCGGCCTCCCAGTCGCGGACCCGCTGGGTCAGTTCGTAGCCGTCCATCTCCGGCATGTGACAGTCGGTCAGCAGCAGGCCGTAATCACGGATCTGCATGCGTTCCCACGCCTCGGCGCCGTTGGCGACAATCTCGATGGCGAACCCCAGTCGCTCCATCAGATGGCGGATGACCACCTGATTGGTGGGGTTATCCTCGGCCACCAGGATAAGAACTCCGGCGGTGGCCGCCTCGTCGATGGACGGGGGCGCCCAGGTGTCGTCGAGGCCGGTGCGCTCCTCCGCCTCGATCTCCAGCGTACCACGCCCCGCCGCCGCCGCCGCCATCCGCCACAACGAGCGGCGCCGCACCGGCTTCGGCAACGCCCCGAACAGCCCGGCAACGCGAATTTCGGCGGCCACCATGGGATAGACGTCGTGGGACGCCATGATCACCACCTGCATGGACAGATCGGGGCCGGCGGCGGTCATCAACGCCCCGGCCAACCCCAGACACTGGCGGTGGTCGGTGCCGGCATCCAGCAGCGTCACATCGTAGGTCCAGCCCGCCAGCGCCGCCGCCCGCACCGCCGCCAACGCACCCTCGGCCGAAGCGACCACCGCCACCTGCGCCCCGAGATGGCCGAGATACTGGCGGATGCACTCGGCGGCGACCGGGCCTTCCGCCAGCACCAGCACGGCGATACCCGACAGGTCGGGGCAGTCCTCGGACTTTTCTTCCGCCACCTCCAGCGGCACCTCGAACCAGAAGGTCGAACCCTTGCCGACATTGCTGCCGACGCCGATATCGCCATCCATCATCGCCACCAGCCGCCGGCAGATCGACAGCCCCAGGCCGGTGCCGCCGTACCGTCGCGAAATCGTGACGTCGGCTTGCATGAACGGCTCGAACAGCCGGGCCTGCTGTTCGGCATCCAGGCCGATGCCGGTGTCGGTGACGGCGAAGTGCAGCCGGATCGGGCCATCGCGCGGATCTATCGCCTTGACCGCGATGCGGACATAGCCCTTGTCGGTGAACTTGATGGCGTTGCCCGCCAGATTGGTGATGATCTGGCGCAGCCGGGTGGAATCGCCAAGCACCCGCTCGGGCAGGGTCGGATCAACGAAGGTGATGAGGCCGATGCCCTTTTCCCGAGCACGCAGGGTCAGCAGATCGGCAACCCCCTCGACCAGATCGGCCACGGAAGAGTCGATCACTTCGAGTTGGAGCTTGTCCGCTTCGATTTTCGAGAAATCGAGGATGTCGTTGATGATGGTCAGCAGTGCGTTGGCCGAATCACGGATGACACGGGCCATCTCGCGCTGCTCCGGGGCCAGCGGCATGTCCTCGAGCAGATGCGCCATGGTCAGCACCCCGTTCATGGGGGTGCGAATTTCATGGCTCATGGTGGCGAGGAACAGAGATTTGGCCTGGCTGGCATCCTCGGCGATCCGCTTGGCCTCGGCCAGGGCCGCCTCCTCCTCCTTGTGCCGGGTGATATCGGTGGAGGAAACGATCACCGCCGGCTCGCCGTCCATCTCGATCTCGGCCGCCGACAGCATGGCCCACAATTCGTGGCCGTCGCGCGCGCGCATGCGGCACTCGAACCCGGGGACGAATCCCTGGCGACGGACCATCTCGACCAGCCGGATACGATCGTCCGGATTGGCGTAAAACGTCGAAACGCTCCCCCCCAGGGCTTCGGCCTCCGGGTACTGGTACAGTTCCGACCAGCGCGGATTGACCAGGATGACGGCATGGTCCGATGCCCGGGAAATCGCCAGCGCCAGCGGCGAGGTATCGAGAATGCGCCGCAGCCGCTTTTCGCTCTCGGTCAAGGCCTCGGTGGATTCCTTGACCCTGGCCATGGCATCGCGGAACACCAGAAGTTCGGCCGCCATGTCGGCGATCTCGTCATTGCCGCCTTGAACGATGGGGGAATGAAAATCGCCCTCGACGATACGATGCATGGAGGCCGCCAAACCGGCGAGGCGCGACACCAGATTACGGCCGAGATAAAGCCACACGAACAGCAACGGACCGAAGAAGGTCAGCATCGCCACCACCAGCAGGATTTTCCGGCCGTTGGATACTACCGCCTCGGTGCGGCGTTCATTCTCGGCGGCATCGGCCTCGGCCGCCGACACCAGCCTTCCAACCGCCGACGAAGTCCGCGCCACCAGATCGCGCCCCTCGTCGTTGGCGGCGGCGAGCCGGGCGATGGTCAGCATCTGCAGGGTGCGCAGCTCGAACACATTCTCGGTCCCGGTCCCCAGCGCCAGCACCCGCCGGGTCAGCTGGTGCGCCCAACGGGCCTGCGAACCGCCGCTGCCGGAAGGATCCACCAGCGAGGCCAGCCGGCGGATCTGCTCTTCGTAACCGGCGCGCAGTTCGCTGATCTTCTCCATATCGGCCGCCACCACCGCCTCGCGCAGGTAGTTGGAAGCCAGCACCACCACCGCCAAAGTCTGGTCGTTGCCGCCCCCCTCCACCGACCGATGAACCTCAAGATCCAGCTGGGTGATGATGACGGCCAGCGACCGGCTGCGTTCGGCCAGTTGCAGCCGGCGGTCCACCAGGATGTTGCGATCCACCACGTTGTCGCCGAAGGCGGCGATCATTGAACGCAGTTCCTCGATCCGTCCCTTGTCGGCCTCGGTGCCGGCCAACTGGTCGATCAGCGCCAGCAGACGTTCCGTCTGCTGCTGAAGGGCGACGAAATTACTTTGGCGCTGAAACTGGGATTGGGACAGGTCCAATGCCGGCGCGGCGGCGGCAAGCCGCGCCGTCGCCTCGGACAGCTTCAGCGCATTGGAAACGCTGGGCAGGTTGGTTCGCGCCACCGCCGCCAGCAGCCGTTCGATCTCGGAATAGCTGAACCAGGTCAGCACACCGGCGACCAGGATCATGCCGGCGACGGTTCCAACCGCCACCACCAATTTGGCCCGGATGCCAAAGCGCCAACGCGACGCCGCCCCGCTTTCCCCCTCTTCCGCGACGGCGCCTGCCACTGGCGCACCCTCCGTTCCCTTGCCCACATCCGCCGCCATAATGCCCCACGCCATGCCACCATGGAAGTGGACGAGAGTACGGTGCTAGGATGCCGCCGTCATGAAGCCGACCAGAAAAAAACCCAAACCCATGGACCCCGCCGCCATTCTCGCCGAGGCGAACAGCTTGGCCAAAAGCCAGATGCTGCCCGAGGCCACGGAGCTGCTGAAGCGCCTGGACGGTCTCCCGGAGGCCGATTTCCGGCGCGCCGCTCTGCTGCTGGTGCAGGAATTTCCCGCCGAGGCCGAGGCACTCTACCGACGGGTATTGGCGGCGGCACCGGGTCACCTCGATACCATGGTCGGGTTGGCCGGCAGTCTGGTCGAACAAGGCCGTGCCGACGAGGCGTTGCCGCTGCTGGAACCGGCGGCGCGGGCGCTGCCGCAATCGGGCCGCATCGCCTATCTGGCCGGAATCGCATTGGACGAGGCCGGCCGGACCAAGGAGGCCGCCGCCCAATTGGCCAAGGCCCGCACCCTGTTGGTCGCCCCGGCCGAACGGCGGCAACTGGTACCCTACGAGATCTACGTTCAGCTCAGCCGGCGATGCAACCTGCACTGCACCATGTGCGGCTGGGAGATATGGAAAGAGAATTCCGGCTTCATGGAAGAGCCGGTGTTCGAGCGGGTCATTGCCGAGGCCAAGGCGCTTGGCATCAAGAATATGATGATGCTGGCGGGACAGGGAGAGCCCTTCTTGCATCCGCGCATCTTCGAGACGCTGGAACGGGCCGTCGCCGAGGGCTTCGAGGTCGGCATCGTCACCAACGGCACCCCGTTCACCCCCGAACGGATCGCGCGACTGTCCGGATTGGGCCTTGCCTCCCTGCAATTCTCCTTCGCCGGTTGGGACGCCCAAAGCTATGAGAGTGTCTATGTCGGGGCGAAATTCGACCGCACCGTCGCCAATCTCAAGGCGATCGCCGCCGCCTTGAAAGGCACCCGCACCCGCTTCACGGTCAAGGCGGTGGCCCAAGGCGACTGGCAGGAAAGCGCGCGCAAGACCAAGACGTTTCTCGCCGGCCACGGCATCGACCAGGTTTGGACGGTGGCGGCCAACAATTTCGGCGGTTCGGTCCAATGCGGCAACCTCAGCCAGCGCCATCAGGTATGGTCGCTGAAATCCATCGACCATCACCGCCTGATGCCCTGCCGCATCTTCCTGAAGGCGGTGGGGGTCTTCTGCGACGGTACCGTCACCGCCTGCGGCTGCTATGATTCCAACGGCCAGCTCCGGCTCGGCAACATCATGGATCAGGGGCTGAAGGAAATCCGCAACGGCGACGCCTACCGCCGCATTCTCGACGGCTTCCTGCGGGGTGACGTGCGCGACGTGCCCATGTGCGGCAAGTGCGATGACCCGTTCGGCTGAGACCGGGGCTACAGGTCGCCGTGAACCTGCGTCATCGGCAGGGTGAAGCGGAAGGTCGAACCGCTGAGACCGTCGGATTCCACCCAGATCCGGCCGCCGGCCGCCTTGACGATCTTGCGCGCCACCGCCAGCCCGATGCCGGTACCTTGGTGAAGGCTGCGGTCGTGCAGCCGCTCCAGCGGCACGAAGATCCGCTCGAAATAACCCGGACCGATACCGATCCCGTTGTCGGCGACGCTGAACAGCCACTGGCCATCGCTGGGCTCGACGGTCACCGCGATGCGAGGAGCGCGGTCGGGATGGCGAAAGGCGATGGCGTTTTCCACCAGAATCTCGAACAGGTCGTCGAGCCGCTTCTGCGACAGGCCGACCCAGGGCAGATTTCCCGTCTCAACCGCCAGGGGCGCCTTGGGAGTTCGGGCGGCAAACCGGTTCACCGCGGCGGCCAACGCCAGTTCCGAGGATGCGGCGGCGGCATCGTCCACTTCCCCTTCGATCGCCAGATATATCTGCACGTCGCGAAGCAGATCGATCAGCCGGGCCGAAGCCTCGACGATCAGTTCCGCCGGCTCGCGGTCGGCGGCCTCGGCGCTGTCGTCGAGACGTTGCAGCAATACCTGGGCTTGCAGCCGCATCTGACGCGCCGGTTCCTGAAGATGATGGGCGAGCACGAAGGAGAATCGCTCCAGATCGGCGCTGTAGCCCGCCACATCGTCATAGGCCCGCGACAGCGCGGCATGGGCCTCGACCTCCTTGGTAATATCGCGTTGCACCCCCACCCAATGGGTTGTCGTTCCCGCCGGATCAAGCACCGGCGACAGCGACAACTGGTTCCAGAACCGACCACCGTCCGAGCGGACGTTCTGGACCGTCACCGTCACGGCCGTCCCTGCCGCCAAAGCGGCGCGAATGTCGTCTAGCTCCGGCTGACCGGGAAGATCGGCATGCAGAAAGCGGGCGTTGCGGCCGACCACCTCGGCGGCGGAATAGCCGGTGATGCGCTCGAAGGCGGCGTTGACGTAAAGCAACGGCAAGGCAGGATCATGGGCGTCGGCAATGGCGACGCCGTTGGAAACATTGGACAGCACCCGGTCGGAAAGACGCAGCGCCGCCTCGTCGCCGGCCCGGCGCGCCAGCGTCCGCACCAGCACCCCGGTCATTCCAAGCACCACCAGGGTCACCATGACCACCGGCCAGCCCACCTGATGGACGTTTTCCCGCCACTTGCCCAGGGCGACGTCCATCGGCATGCCCACACTCACCACCAGCGGCCACGCCAGGGTGGTTCGATAGCTGGTGACACGCAGAATGCCGTCTTCATCCACATCGGTGAAGGTCCCGATCTCCGCCGCCTTGAGATAGCGGGAGAACAGCGGCAGCTCCGCCCCGCCGATCACCGGCAGGGCTTCGCGGGACCGCACATCGGCCAGCAGGGTGCCGTCAAAACGCCACAGCCGCACACGGACCCCGGATTCCTCCTCGATGGCGCCGAATCCGCTCCGGAAGGTCTCGGGATTGACCGCGGCGATCACCAGGGCGGCGATCGTGCCGTTGGACCGGGTAACGGCGCGGCTGATCGGGATCAGCGTCTGGCCCGCCACCGCGCCCGAGCCGATGAAGCGCCCTTCGACCGGACCGCCGATCACCAGCGGGCGCGGCAGACGGCGATGCTCCTCCAGAGTGGCGGTGATATCCAGACGGCCGGCGCCGACCGCGCCGGCACTGTCGAACAGCACGCGGCCATCGGCCGCGACCACCAGAATCTGACGCAGATGAGGGGTGAACAGCAGACGCTGCCCCACCGCCGCCGCCAGATCGACCGAGCCGCCATCCAGCCCGGCCTTGATGGCGAGATCCGCCACCGATGTCAGGGTGACATCGACCGAATTGATCGAGAGGGCCACCGCCTCGGTCAGTGGCCTCGCCAGACTGGCCGTCGCCCTTTCGGCCGCAACAACGGCCTCGCCCCGCCCGGCCCACAGGGCGGCGGCGGTGGCGGCGGCAACCGCGATCGCCGTACCGATACCGAAAACCGCCACCAGTCGAACCAGGGCGTTGGAATAAAGCGGATGCGACGGCACCCGGCCGGGCGGCGGCGGTTGCGGGCCGCCTGCTGCGGACGGGGGCGCACGGCCCATGGCGTTCTACCTTCCAACCATCGTGTCGGTGGCATAGCATACCACCCCCACGCCCGGAGGGAAGAATGACACTGTACAGAGTCCTGGTCACGACCATCGTGCTGTTGTCCGCGACGGCCGCCACGGCCCAGACGGCGACCGGCCGGCTGGAGCAGGTGCGTCGGGCCGGCGAGGTCCGGGTGTGCATCTGGCCTGATTACTACTCGATCTCCTATCGCAACACCCGGACCGGCGAGTTGGAAGGCATCGACATCGATCTGGCGCGTGAACTGGCCAGGGACCTGGGGGTGGGGGTGCGCTTCATCGACTCGTCGTTCAAGACCATGATCGACGACCTGCTGGCGGATCGCTGCGACGTATCCATGCACGGCGTCGCCATCACCCCGGCCCGATTGGAAAAGCTGGTCTTCACCCAACCCCATCTGCGCAGCGGCATCTACGCCATCACCACCCGCAGCCACCCCACCGTCAAGGAATGGGCGGATATCGATCGTGACGGCGTGGTTGTCGCCGCCGCCGCCGGGACCTACATGGTCGATGTGATGAGAAAGGAATTGCACCACGCCCGGCTGCTGGAAGTGGCGACACCGGAAGCCCGCGAACTGGAGGTGATGAGCGGCCGCGCCGACCTGTTCGTCACCGATTATCCCTACAGCCGCAAGATGCTGGCCCGCCACGACTGGGCCAAGCTGCTGGAACCGCCGGCGCCGCTGGCGCCCAGCGGCTACGCCTATGCCATGGCGCCGGGTGACCCCGAATGGCAGGCGACCTTGGACACCTTCGTCGCCCGCGCCAAGGCGGATGGCCGTTTGCTGGCGGCGGCCAAGGCCAACGGCCTCGAAGCCATCGTCGTCCGGCAATAACGTGCCGTTCGACCCCTCTCTCGCGCTCAAGCTGGTACCGCTTTACCTGCTGGTGGCGCTGGGCTTCGCCCTGGGGCGCCTGCTGGGGGTCAAGGGGCACGACCTGGGCAAGGTGGCGCTTTACGTCTTGTCGCCGGCGGTAGTGTTCAAGGGTTTCTACGGCGCCCAGCTGCACGGCGCCCTTCTGGTGCTGCCGTTCGCCGTGTGGGGCCTGTGCAGCGCGGTGACGCTGTTGGCCCAACCCGTCGCCGTCCGGCTGTGGCGTGACGGCCGCGAACGCATCGCCGCCTTCGCCGCCGGCACCGGCAACACCGGCTTTTTCGGCATCCCCGCCTGTCTGTCGCTGGTCGGGCCGGAGGCGCTGCCCTATGCGGTGATGGTGTCGTTCGGCGCCACCTCCTACGAGAATTCAGTCGGCTTTTACACCGTCGCCCGCTCGGAAGCATCGGTCGGCGGGGCCATCCTCAAGGTGCTGCGTTATCCCGGCCTGCACGCCTGCTGGATCGGGGCGCTGCTCAACCTCACCGGCATCCGGGCGCCGGCCGCGGTGGTGCAGACGGTGGACCTGCTGAGCGGCGGCTATGTGCCGCTGGGAATGATGATCGTCGGGCTAGGCCTCGCCCAGGTCTCGTCGCTGAAGATCGACCTGGGATTCCTCGGCTTCACCTTCGTCACCAAATTCGCCCTGTGGCCGGGGCTGGCGCTGGGCTTCATCTGGATCGACCGTCATTGGCTGCACGCCTTCGGCCCGGTCGGCCATCAGGTGCTGCTGATCGATTCGCTGGCGCCCATCGCCGCCATCACCGTGGTCCATGCCAGCATGCGCCACATCCACCCCGACCGCGCCGCCATCGCCGTGGCCGCCAGCACCCTGTTCGCCCTGGTATGGCTGCCGGTGGTGCTCAGCCGCTTCGGCTGATCACCATAGGCCGCCCGTACTCCGGCAGCCGATAGGTCTGCCGCATACCCTTGACGGTCAGCGACGCCTCGAACAGATGCGGCGGGCACGAATTATCGGCGAACATGTCCCAGTGGCAGGGAATCGCCTGGGCCGGTGCGACCCGGCGCACCAATTCCGCCGCCTCCCAGTGCGACAGGTTGGCGTAGCCGCCGTTGATGGGCAGGCAAACGGCGTCGGGCCGATGTTTCAGCCCGGCTTCGGCCAGCAGATCGCACCATGCCGTATCGCCGGTGATCCACAGCCGGGGACCGTCGCCGGCCTGGATGACGAATCCCATATGAGTGAGATCACCGGCATCGGTGGGCAAGGCAAAGGTACCGGTCAGCCGGACGTCGCCGATTTCGCTCTGGTGATTGGGCCAGCTCAGACGCCGGTCGCCTGCGGCCACCCCGGCTTCGGCGAACACCGCCTGGGTATCTCCCGGCCCGAGAAAGCCTTTGACCCGTCCCGAGTTGGCGCAGCGGCACAGAGTTTCCGGATCGGCGTGGTCGCGGTGGGAATGGGTGCAGACCAGCAGATCGGCCTCCAACTCCTCGGGCTCCAGCGGCAACGGCACCCGCCGCGCCAAATCGAGTCCCCGCCGCGAGGGGTTGCAGCAATCCGACAGATAGGGATCGACGGCAATCACCGTCCCGCCGGGCGACTTGATCAGCCAGCCGTTCTGCCCCAGGAACCACAGCGCCAGGGTATCGGGTTGAACCCTGGCCTCCCTGACATCCGTCACTAAACCGGTCATGACATTTCCACGCTGGTTGCTTGTTGACCATGGGCCTGATCTTCGCGAACAATATCCCCCTTCCTGGCGATAAGGGATAGCGGGCGTGACCAATCTGCCGATCATCCTGGTGGTGGACGACGAGAAGCAGTCGCAGGAAGCGTTGCGCCGCGTCCTCGCCGACGAGTTCCAGGTGCTGACCGCATCCACCGCCGCCGAGGCCGAGGGCCTGCTGGAACAGGAGATGGTCCACGCCATCCTGTGCGATCAGCGCATGCCCGGCATCCAGGGGGTGGATTTCCTGAAAACGGTGCGGGCGCGCTGGCCCGACCCGGTGCGCATGATCATTTCCGGCTATTCCGAGGCCGAAGACATCATCGCCGGCGTCAACGAGGCCGGCATCTACCAGTACATCACCAAGCCGTGGGAACCGATGGAACTGGTCCGCACCCTGCACGGCGCCCTTCGCCTCTACCAGCTTCAGCGCGAACATGCCCAGGCCAGCCTGGATCTCAAGGTATCGCCGGCGCTGCTGGAAAAGGCCATCGCCCGCAAGACCGGGGCGCTTAGGCGCCAGCACCATTTCGACGGCATCATCCACGCCGCCGCCTCGCCGCTGGCCGAGGTGCTGGAAATGGGGCGGCGGGTATCGGCCTTCGACATCTCGGTGCTGATCACCGGCGAATCCGGCACCGGCAAGGAGTTGCTGGCCCGCGCCATCCACTACAACTCGCCGCGCGGCGGCAAGCCGTTCGTGGTGGAAAACTGCGGCGCCCTGCCCGACCAGTTGCTGGAATCCGAACTGTTCGGCTGCAAGAAGGGCGCCTTCACCGGCGCCTACGAGGACCGCATCGGCCTGTTCGAGCAGGCCAACGGTGGCACCATCTTCCTCGACGAGATCGGCGAAACCTCCCCCGCCTTCCAGGTCAAGCTGCTGCGCGTGCTGCAAGAAGGTGAAATCCGGCCGCTGGGCGCCCGCCTCACCCGCCGGGTCGATGTGCGCGTCATCGCCGCCACCAACCGCAATCTCGAAGACGAAGTGCGCGACAAGCATTTCCGCCGCGACCTGTTCTATCGCCTCGCCGCCTTTCCAATTCATCTGCCGCCGCTGCGCGAGCGCCCGGTGGACATTCCACTGCTGGCGGAACGGCTGCTGGCCGATACCGCCAGAAGCTTCGGCCGCCCTCACCTCGCCTTTTCACCCGAGGCCATGACGATGCTGGCCGGCTACGACTGGCCCGGCAACGTGCGCGAACTGCAAAACGAGATCCAGCGCATGGTGGCGCTGGCGGACTCGCCGCATCTCGGCCCCGACCTGATCAGCCCGCGCATCCGCGCCCGCGCCTGCCCCGCCCGCCGCGCCCTGGCCGACGACGGCCAGCCTCGCAGCCTGAAGGATCAGGTCGAGACGCTGGAAGCGGCGATTTTGGCCGAAAGCCTCGCCCGCCATCGCGGCAACATCAGCAGGGTAGCCGACGAGACCGGTCTGTCTCGGGTCGGCCTGCGGGCCAAGCTGCGCCGCTACGGCATCGAACGGGCGGAGTGATGGCCGCCTACACCGACCCCCGCCCCTCCTCGGCCTACGACTTCGCCGGCGGCTACAACGCCGAGACCGCCACCGCCACGGCCCAGGAAACCGCCTGGATCGAGGTGATCCGCAAGATGGAGGAGGTCTATTCCGACCTCATCTCCTACGAAGTGGAACTGGAGGAGAAGAACACCGCCCTGGAGGAAGCCCAGCGCTTCATCAACTCGGTGCTGTCGGCGGTATCGGACATCCTGATCGTCTGCGACCAGAAGGGCCACATCCAGCAGGTCAATCTGGCCTTCATCCAGCTCACCGGCTTTGCCGAAGTCGATCTGTTCGAGCGCCGGCTTGACGAGGTGTTGGCCGACGGGGCCGAAACCCTGCGGCTATACAGCTGGATCGATTCCGGCGAGGGCCGCGACCGCGAGGTCCGCTTCCGCTCGGCCGATGGCGGCGTCACCGACCCGGTGGCGCTCAACTGCGCCACCCGCCTCGACCATCACGGCCTGCCCGCCGGCACCGTGCTCACCGGCCGCCCGGTGGGCGAACTGCGCCGCGCCTACGAGGCGCTGAAGACGGCGCAGGCGCAGCTGGTGCATCAGGAGAAAATGGCGTCGCTGGGACGCCTGATCGCCGGGGTTGCCCATGAACTGAACAACCCGATCAGCTTCGTCTACGGCAATGTCCATGCCCTGTCCAAATATTCCGGCCGCATCGCCGCCTATCTCGACGCCATCCACGGCAATTGCGGCGAGGCCGAGCGGGAAGCCCTGCGCAAGTCGCTGCGCATCGACGAGACCATGGCCGACCTTCCCGCCCTGATCGACGGCACCGCCGAGGGCGCCCAGCGGGTCGCCGACATCGTCCGCAGCCTGAAGCGCCTGTCGTTCTCCAATGCCGGCGATTCCGAGGTTTTCGACCTGGGCGAGGTGATGACCAAGGCGGTGCAATGGTCGGCCTCGGGCAGTCGCGGCGGCGCGGCGGTGGGCATCGAACCGGCCGACAAGCTGCCGGTGCGCGGCAATGCCGGCCAGTTACATCAGGTGGTGATCAATCTGGTGGAAAACGCCCTGGACGCCGTCTCGGGCCGCACCGGCGGCCGCGTCTCGGTGGATGGCGCCGTGCTGGGCGACCAGGTGGTGCTGACCGTCGAGGATAACGGGCCCGGCATACCGGACGAGACCCTGACCAAGGTGTTCGACCCGTTCTATACCACCAAGCCGGTGGGCAAGGGCACCGGGCTGGGACTGTGGATCTCGTACGGCATCATCCGCGACCATGGCGGTTCGCTGGAAGCCTCCAACCGCCCCGGCGGCGGCGCCCGCTTCACCGTGCGGCTGCCTGCCGCCCTCTAGCTAGATGTGGAGTCGCAAGACGTTGTCCCCGGTCAGACCGAGTCGGCTGATTGGTGTCTGCGCCTTGAGGCTACCATGGGGCCGATGCCAATTGTAGCGATGGAGCCATCGCGGCAGTTCATCGGCGCGGTCATTTGAGGTTTGGTAGGCTTGGGCGTATGCCCACTCACGCAAGGCCGTCTGGATGAAACGCTCGGCTTTGCCGTTGGTCTTGGGGGTGTATGGCTTGGTCCGGACGTGCCTCAACCCGTGGCGAGCGCAGGCCTCGCGGAAGGCGAAGGACTTGTAGCACGGGCCGTTGTCGGTCATGACGCGGCTGACCGTCACCCCAAGTCCCTTGTAATAGGCCAAGGCGGCTTCCAGGAAGGCAACGGCGCTTTCCTTCTTCTCGTCGGGCATGATCTGCGAGAAGGCAATGCGGGAGGCGTCGTCGATGCAGACGTGGACGAATTCCCAGCCAGGGCCACAGCCTCGGCTGCGGTCGTTGGCCTGGCCGGTGCGGTCACCGGTGATGCGATGGCCGATCTTGGTGAAGCGGCCCAGCTTCTTGATGTCGATGTGGATCATGTCGCCGGGAGCATCATGCTCGTAGCGGCGCACCGGCTCGACCGGATCCAGTGACTTCAGCCGGTTCATGCCAAGGCGGGACAGGATGCGGAACACCGTGGCCTTGGATACGCCGACCGTGGCGGCGATCTCGCCTCCCGTCCGGCGCCGGCGCCGCAGAACCGCTATCTGCTCGGCAAGGGCGGCAGGCGTTGATGCCGGAGACCGATGCGGACGCGAGGAGCGGTCGAGCAGGCCGGGCTTGCCCTCGGATCGGTAACGTGACACCCACTTGCGCACCGTGCTGAGACTCACGCCCATATCGCTGGCCACCGACTGCGGCCTTTGCCCCTCATCGACGACACGGCGAACCAGAATCTCTCGACCGGTCGGCGTCAGAACGGCATTCTGGTGGATGCCCATTCGATCTCTCCCTGGATAGCCAAAGTCTCGCAACTTCAGCTTGCTCGCTTCAGATCGAGTGGGCAACCTCCTGAGACTTCACATCTAGGCGGTGCGGACGTCGTTCAGGAACTTCCGCACTTCGCCTTCCAGCGTCGCCGTGTGGTCGGTCAGGCTGCGGGACGAGGACAGGACCAGGGCGGCGGCCGCGCCGGTCTCGGCCGCCGCAGCGGTCACGCCGCCGATGTTTTCCACCGCGTCCTGGGTGCCGATGGCGGCCTGCTGGACGTTGCGGGCGATCTCGCCGGTGGCGGCCGACTGCTCCTCGACCGCCGCGGCGATGGCGTCGGCGATGTGGTTGATTTCGCCGATGCGGCTGACGATGCCCCGGATGGCATCGACCGCCTGGGCGGTGGCACCCTGCACCGCGCCGATCTGTGCCGAGATTTCCTCGGTCGCCCGCGCGGTCTGGTTGGCGAGGTGTTTGACTTCGTTGGCGACCACGGCGAAGCCCTTGCCCGCGTCTCCGGCCCGTGCCGCCTCGATGGTGGCGTTCAGCGCCAGCAGATTGGTCTGGCTGGCGATGTCGTTGATGAGATGGATCACCTCGCTGATCTTGGCCGAACTGTCCGCCAGCCCCGTGACGATGTCGCTGGTGGTTTCCGCCTCGGCGGCGGCTGTGCGGGCGGTAAGGCTGGATTGCTCGACCTGGCGGCTGATTTCGCCGATGGAGGCGCTCAGCTGCTCGGCCGCCGCCGCCACCGTCTGGACGTTGGACGATGCCCGTTCGGTGGCCTCGCCCACATGGGTTGCCTGTAAGGTCGTCTGCTCGGCATTGGCGCTCATGGACGAGGCGGTCGATTCCAGCCGGGTGGTCGCGCTGGTCATGGTCGCCAGCATGTCCGCCGCCACGCCCTCGAAGCCCAGGGACAGATTCTCGATGAGGCTTGCCCGCTTTTCCCGCGCCTCCACCGCGGCTTCCTCCCGCTCCTCCAGGCGGCGGCGTTCGACGGCATGCTGGCGGAATACCAGGACGGCCCTGGCGATGTCGCCGACTTCGTCCCTGCGGCCGGCGCCGGTGACGTCGACGCCGATGTCGCCGTCGGCCAGACGTTGCATGACCTGGATGATGTTGGCCACCGGGGCGTTGATCGAGCGGACCAGCATCAGCACCATCGTCACCACGGCGGCGGTCAATGCCGCCGACAGGCCCAGGACCAGAAGCTTGGTCAGCCTTTCGCTGGCGGCGGCGGCGGCCTCGGTTTCCTTGCTCAGCTTGTCCGACGTGGCCACCACGCCGTCGATGGCGGTGCGGTGGAGTTCATAGGCCGCCGTCATGTCCCGGAAGGCCGCCAGGGCGCCGGCACGATCTCCCCGGGTCAGCGCCGGCAGAAAGGCGGTGTCGGCGATATCGTAGAACCGTGCCGCCGGGGCGTAGGAACGGGTCAGCAGACCGTCGGCCACCGAGGGTGGTAGTCGCGTGTCGGACCAGAATCCGTGGCGGTCGAAATAGTCCTGCTTCAGATGCTCCAGGCGGGCCTTGACGGCGGCGACCTCGGATGCGTCGGCCTCCAGAGCCTTGGCCGCCACCAGATAGGATTCCAGGATGTATTCCGGCGGCGGCAGGATGTCGGCGACCAGATCCTTGACCAGGATGATGCTGGCGTATACCGGTCCGTTGACCTTCAGGGTGTTGAAGGCCGTCCACCAACTGGCCACGATTGCGGCGATGGCGACGACCACCACCGCCGCCAGGGCGACCAGCTTGCCGCGAATTGTCCGGAACATCGCCTGTTCCTTTCCCATCCCGATTGGATGATTCCAATATCCCGGTAGAGATTGTGGTTGGCGGTGTCGGACAAAGGCAAGGTCACGAAAGTGAATCGTCTCTTTGGCGGATCGCTCCGGAGGGTGGTCGGCCGGTCACTCCCGCACGCCGAATAGCAGGTAGTTGACGTCGATGTTGTCGGTCTCGCGCCACTCGTCGGAGAAGGGGGAATAGGCCATGCCGGAAAGTTGACGGACGGTGACGCCCTGGGTACGCAGCATGGCGGCGAATTCCGAGGGACGGACGAATTTACGCCAGTCGTGGGTGCCCTTGGGCAGCCAGCCCAGCACGTATTCGGCGCCGATCACCGCCAGGGCATAGGCCTTGGCGGTGCGGTTCAGGGTGGCGCCGACGAAGGCGCCGCCCGGCTTGAGCAGGCGGGCGGCGTGGCCGAGGAAGGCGGCGACGTCGGGGACGTGCTCGACCACCTCCATGCACAGCACCACGTCGAAGGGTTGGGACGGGTCGAGCGCCTCGGGGGTGGCGACACGGTAATCGACGGTGATGCCCGATTGGCTGGCGTGCAGGCTGGCGATCTTGATATTCTTGTCGCCGGCGTCGATGCCGGTGACGGCAAAGCCCATGGCGGCCAGCGGCTCGGACAGCAGACCGCCGCCGCTGCCGACGTCGAGTAGCCGAAGCCCCTCGAACGGGCGTTCCGCCGAAGCGTCACGGCCGAAATGGGCGGCGAAATGGCGGCGCATGAAATCCAGGCGAACCGGGTTGAACCGGTGCAATGGCTTGAATTTGCCATGGGGGTCCCACCATGCCTCGGCCATGGCGGTGAACTTGGCGATCTCGTCCGGTGAAGCGGTGCCGCCTCTGTCCATAAAACCACTCTCCTCAGGTAGCCTTGCGTCCAAACTTACGGCAGAGTATGAATACGCGCCCTTCCGGCGGCAACCGGGCATTGTGAAAGATTTCCAGAACCGACCCGTGGCGTCTCGCGTGATTGGCGCCCGGCAAAAAAGGGTTTCTTCATGGCACGCATCGTAATGAAATTCGGCGGAACTTCGGTCGCCGACATCGATCGCATCAAGAATGTGGCCAATCGCGTCCGGCGCGAGGTCGAGGCCGGCAACGAGGTCGCGGTGGTGGTTTCGGCCATGTCGGGCGCCACCAATCAACTGGTGGCGTGGTGCAATCAGGTGGCGCCGCTGCAGGATCAGCGCGAATACGACACCGTGGTCGCCACCGGCGAGCAGGTGACCATCGGCCTTCTGGCCATGGCATTGCAGGAGTTGGGGCAGGCGGCGCGGTCGTGGTGCGGCTGGCAGCTTCCCATCCATACCGACGGCGTCCACGGCAAGGCGCGCATCATGTCCATCGAGACCGAGGATATGATCCGGCGCATGCAGGCGGGCGAGGTGGCGGTGGTCGCCGGCTTCCAGGGCGTCGCCCCCGACGGGCGGATCTCGACGCTGGGGCGCGGCGGCTCGGACACCTCGGCGGTGGCGCTGGCGGCGGCGCTGAAGGCGGATCGCTGCGACATTTATACCGACGTGGACGGCGTCTACACCACCGACCCCCGGATCGTGACCAAGGCGAGGAAGCTCGACAAGATCACCTACGAGGAGATGCTGGAGCTGGCTTCGGTCGGCGCCAAGGTGCTACAGACCCGTTCGGTCGAGATGGCCATGAAGCACCGTGTCCGGGTGCAGGTGCTGTCGAGCTTCGAGGATAAACCCGGCACTCTCGTTTGCGATGAGGATGAGATCGTGGAAAAGGAACTGGTGAGCGGCATCGCCTATAGCCGCGACGAGGCGAAGGTCACCCTGGTGCGCGTGTCGGATCGTCCCGGCGTGGCGGCGGCCATCTTCGGGCCGCTGGCGGAAGCGGCGGTCAACGTCGACATGATCGTCCAGAACGTGTCGGAGGATGGCAAGTCCACCGACCTGACGTTCACGGTCGGCAACGCCGACCTGGAGCGGGCCAAGAAGGTGTTGAACGATGCCAAGGGC
This sequence comes from uncultured Rhodospirillaceae bacterium, assembly GCA_903901915.1. Lineage (GTDB taxonomy): Bacteria > Pseudomonadota > Alphaproteobacteria > Rhodospirillales > Magnetospirillaceae > Phaeospirillum. The sequence goes on from CAIUSV010000054.1 coordinate 29,753, forward strand.
ACGCTGGGCTTCGAGCGGATGGTGGCCGATCCCAACGTGGTCAAGGTCTCGGTGATCGGCGTCGGCATGCGCAGCCACGCCGGCATCGCCCAGAAGATGTTCCAGACCCTTGCGGCCGAGGGCATCAATATCCAGGTGATTTCAACGTCCGAGATCAAGATCAGCGTTCTGATCGAGGAGAAGTACACCGAACTGGCGCTGCGTGCGCTGCATGCCGCCTACGGTCTGGACGCCGCTTAAAGTCACCCGTCGGATCCTGCCAGGGGTTTTCATGGAAAAGGCGAGGCAGCGGCTCGAACATTTGTGGCGCCGGGGGCGGGAGTTTCTCGGCACCGACTACGCCATCATGGGCGGGGCGATGTCGTGGATCTCGGAACGCAATCTGGTCGCCGCCATCTCCAATGGCGGCGGCTTCGGCGTGCTGGCCTGCGGTTCGATGACGCCGGCCCTGCTGGCCGAGGAGATCCGCGCCACCCAGGAACTGACGCTGCGGCCGTTCGGCGTCAATCTGATCACCCTGCATCCCCAGCTCGAAGCCCTGATCGACGTCTGTGGCGAGATGGAGGTCGGCCATGTCGTCCTCGCCGGCGGCTTGCCCACCGGTGCGGCGATCAAGCGGGCCAAGGATACCGGCGCCAAGGTGATCTGCTTTGCTCCCGCCGTGGTGTTGGCGAAAAAGCTCTTGCGTTCGGGGGTCGATGCCCTGGTCATCGAGGGCACCGAGGCCGGCGGTCATATCGGTCCGGTGGCGACCAGCGTGCTGGCCCAGGAAATCCTGCCGGTGATCGATGCCGTGCCGGTGTTCGCCGCCGGCGGCATCGGTCGGGGCGAGGCCATCCTGTCTCTGCTGGAAATGGGGGCGGCGGGATGCCAACTCGGCACCCGCTTCGTCTGCGCCACCGAATGTATCGCCCATCCCAACTTCAAGCGGGCGTTCATCCGCGCCGCCGCGCGCGATGCCGTCCCCAGCGTTCAGGTCGATCTGCAATTTCCGGTGATTCCGGTGCGGGCGCTGGGCAATAACGCTACGCGGCGGTTCGTCGAATTCCAGATGGAGGTGATCGCCCGCTTCCGCGCCGGCGAGATAGAGCAGAAGGAAGCCCAGCTTCAGATCGAGCACTTCTGGGCCGGAGCCCTGAAACGCGCGGTGATTGACGGCGATATCGAGAATGGGTCGCTGATGGCCGGGCAGAGCGTCGGTCTGGTCACCCGCGAGCAGCCCACCGTCGATATTCTCGCGGAACTGGTGGAGCAGGCCCTGGCCGCCCTGGTGGCGAGGGAGGGGCCGGTTTCGACCTTGGCCCGATGCTGAGGCCCGGCTGATGCAGGGCGCAGGTATGACCTCGGTGTCGCGACGGCTGCTCGGGCGGCTGCGCGATGTCATGGCCGGCAGCGGTTCGGCGCAGAACCGCCTCGATAAGGTGGTGACGCTGATCGCCGCCGACATGGTGGCCGAGGTGTGCTCGTGCTACGTCATGCGCGCCGGCGAGGTGCTGGAGCTGTTCTCCACCGAGGGCCTCAAGAAGGAATCGGTGCATCAGACCCGCCTGCGGGTGGGCGAGGGCCTGGTGGGCGATATCGCCGCCCACGCCCGACCGCTGGCCCTGGCCGATGCCCAGGCACACCCCAATTTCGTCTTCCGGCCCGAGACGGGCGAAGAGATCTTCCACTCGCTGATGGGCGTGCCCATCATCCGCGGCGCCCGCGTGGTCGGGGTCCTGGTGGTGCAGAACCGCACCATGCGGCACTACACCGACGAAGAGATGGAGACGCTCGAAACGGTGGCCATGGTGCTGGCCGAGCTGGTGGCCTCGGGCGAGCTGGTGGACCGTGCCGAACTGGTCCCGGTTGACGGCAACGCCCTGCTGCCGCTGCGGTTGGATGGCGTCAAGCTCAACGGCGGAGTCGGCCTGGGTGTCGCCGTGCTGCACCGCCCCCGCATCACCATCCGCCGGCTGGTGGCCGAAGACCCCGATGTCGAGGCCGAGCGCCTGAAGAAGGCACTGGCCAGTATCCGCTCGGCGCTGGAGGAACTGTTTTCGCGGCCCGAGATGCGTGACGGCGAGCATCGCGACGTGCTTGAGACCTACCGCATGTTCACCGAGGACACCGGTTGGCTCAACCGTATCGGCGAGGCCATCCGCACCGGCCTTACCGCCGAGGCGGCGGTGCAGAAGGTCCATGACGACACCCGCGCCCGCATGAGCCAGATCGCCGATCCCTATCTGCGCGAGCGCATGCACGATTTCGAGGATCTGGCCAACCGGCTGCTGCTGCGTCTGTCGGGAGACGAGGACGGAACCCCGCGTCCCGAACTGCCCGAGGCCGCCATCCTGATCGGGCGCAACCTGGGGCCGATGGAGTTGTTCGACTACGACCCCAAGCGCCTGCGCGGCCTGGTGCTGGAGGAAGGCTCGGCCACTTCGCACGTCGCCATCGTCGCCCGGGCGCTGGATATCCCGGTGGTCGGCCGCGTCAAGGACGTGCTGGACAAGATCGAGCCGATGGATCAGGTGATCTGCGACGGCGACAGCGGTCAGGTGTTCATCCGCCCGCCCGAGGATATCCGCGAGACCTTTGCCGAGGCGCTCAGTCAGCGTCAGTTGCGCTTGGCCGTCTACGCCCGTCTACGCGACCTGCCGGCGGTGACGCGGGAAGGGGTGCGGATCGCCATCCACATGAATGCCGGCCTGCTGCTCGATCTGCAACATCTGCACGATTCGGGTGCCGACGGTATCGGTCTCTACCGTACCGAACTGCCGTTCATGGCGCGTTCGAGCCTGCCCGATGTGGCGGCGCAATCCCTGCTCTATCGCAAGATTCTCGATCAGGCAGAAGGCAAGCCGGTGGTGTTCCGCACCCTCGATGTCGGCGGCGACAAGGTGCTGCCTTACTGGAATCCCTATGACGAGGACAATCCGGCGTTGGGTTGGCGCTCGATCCGTATCACCCTCGACCGGCCGGCGGTGATGCGTCACCAGCTTCGCGCCCTGCTGCGCGCCGCCGCCGGGCGCGAGCTGTCGGTGATGTTCCCGATGATCGCCGAGGTCGCCGAACTGATGCAGGCGCGCAAGATTCTCGATATCGAGGTGGCGCGCGAGGCCCGCATCGGCAATCCGCTGCCCGGCAAGCTGCTGGTCGGAACCATGCTGGAAGTGCCGGCGCTGGCGCTGCAACTGGATGCCCTGCTGCCGCTGGTGGACTTCGTTTCGGTCGGCACCAACGACCTGACCCAGTTCCTGTTCGCGGTCGATCGCGGTAATCCCCGCATCGCCGAGCGTTACGATACCCTGGCCCCGACCATGATCCGCTTCATGCGCTATGTCGCGGCTAAATGCCGTGAATACGGCGTGTCGCTGTCGGTGTGCGGCGAAATGGCCGGCCGGCCGCTGGAAGCCATGGCGCTGATCGGCGTCGGCATCCGCTCGCTGTCGGTGTCGGCTCCCGCCATCGGCGCGGTCAAGACCATGGTCCGCAGTCTCGACGTGGTGGCGCTGGAAGCCTATCTGGAGACCTTGTTGGAGTCGCCCGATCACAGCTTGCGCGGCAAGCTACGGAGCTTTGCCCAGGATCACGACATCGCGCTGTGACGACTTTGCCGTTCCCACCGGGCAGACGGTTGTCACCGCCCGGCGGGATTTGGTACTAAGGGGGGCGCGTTTACCGGTTCGGGGTGTCCCGACTGACGAAAAGGTTTATCCACCTTGGAAAGTCCCGCTTCCGACGATCTCCCAGAGACACCCGCGGCCGAGACTTCCGGAGCCGAGGCGCCCGCGGTCGACGCCCCCGTCACCGAGACGCCCGTCACCGAGACGCCCGTCACCGAGGTGTCCGTCCCCGACGTTACGGAGCCCGAGGTTGCTGCCTCCGAGCCGGCGGTTTCCGCGTTCGGGGTCGGCCCCACCCTGCGCGCCGCCCGCGAGAGCAAGGGCAAGTCCCTGGCGGATTGCTCCAAGCAACTGCGTATCCGTCTGCCGTTCCTGGAGGCGCTGGAGGACGGCCGCCATCGGGACCTTCCCGGCGGGACCTATGCCGCCGGTTTCCTGCGCAGCTACGCCGAGTACCTCAACCTCGACGGCGAGGAACTGGTGCGGCGCTTTCGCCTGGAGGGCGCGGGCGGCTTTACCAACCGTACCGAACTGGCGTTTCCCTCACCGGTGTCCGAGGGGCGTATTCCCGGCGGTGCCGTGATCTTCCTGGGGGTGATCCTGGCCGGGCTCGCCTATGGCGGCTGGTATTTCCTGGGCTCGCACGAGACCAAGGTGGCCGAGATGGTGCCGCCGCTGCCCGACCGCCTTTCGACCATGCTGGCCCGGCAGGCGGCGCTGACCGGTGACGCCAAGCCGCAGCAACCGGCCGCCGCCGTCGACTCACCGCCGCCGGCTTCGGACGCGGCACGGCCGCCCGAGGAGGTGGCCAAGGTGAAGGAGGACGTGGTGCCTCCGCCCGAGGCCGAGGAGGAAAAGGCGCCGTCTTTACCGGCCGCTCCGGTCGAAACGGCGGCGGCTCAGCCGGAGGCCGCCAAGCCGGAGCCGGTGAAGCCCGCGCCTGCCAAGGTGGAGACTCCCAAGGTGGAGCCGGCCAAGACGGCCAAGGCCACGACGACCAAGCCGGACGCGGCGAAACCCGAACCGGCCAAGGCCGAGCCACCGAAGCCCGAACCGGCCAAGCCGGAGGTGGCCAAGGCCGAGCCACCGAAGCCCGAGGCGGCGGCGGCGCCCGCGGCCGCCGGCGACGGCAAGGTCTTCGGCACCGAGTACGGCGATGCCCGGGTGGTGATCAAGGCGACCGGCGACGATTGCTGGGTCCAGGTGCGCGAGATGGACGGGTCGCTGCTGATGAGCCGGCTGCTGCGCCGGGGCGATAGCTACCGGGTTCCCAACCGGCCGGGTCTCAACCTGATGGTTGGCAACGCCGGCTCACTGGAAGTCAGCGTCGATGGCCGCAAGGTGCCGGCGCTGGGCGCGGTCGGTCAGGTTCGCCGTGATATCCGGCTTGATCCCGACAAGCTTCAGACCGGGGGGTAATACCCCTTCGCAGGTTGTCGCTTTCGGACCGGGCGCCGAATGCGCTATAACACGCCGCTTCGCGCGTCCCGGCGGACGCGCGGCCTATCAGCGAGAGCCAAGCCCATGAGCCTGCGGCCTTACCGCGAAATCAGCCGGCGCAAGTCCCGGCAAATTCATGTCGGCCCGGTGGCGGTCGGTGGCGATGCCCCGATCTCGGTGCAGACCATGACCAACACGCTGACCACCGACGTGGACGGCACCCTGGACCAGATTCGCCGCTCGGCCGATGCCGGTGCCGATATCGTCCGGGTATCGTGCCCCGACGAGGAGTCGACCCGGGCGTTGAAGGCGATCGTCAAGGGATCGCCGGTTCCCATCATCGCCGACATCCACTTTCACTATAAGCGCGCCATCGAGGCCGCCGAGGCCGGTGCCGCCTGTCTGCGCATCAACCCCGGCAACATCGGCTCGGCCGATCGGGTCAGGGAAGTGGTCAAGGCCGCCCGCGACCACAATTGCTCGATGCGCATCGGTGTCAATGCCGGTTCGCTGGACAAGCACCTGTTGGAGAAATTCGGCGAACCCTGTCCCGAGGCGCTGGTGCAAAGCGGCCTGGAACATGCCCGCATCCTCGAAGACAACGATTTCTTCGAGTTCAAGATCAGCGTCAAGGCGTCGGATGTCTATATGGCCGTCGCTGCCTACAAGGGGCTGGCCGAGGCCTGCGACTACCCGCTGCACCTGGGCATCACCGAGGCCGGTGGCCTGATCGGCGGTACGGTGAAGTCGGCCATCGGCATCGGCAACCTGCTGTGGGCCGGTATCGGCGACACGCTTCGCGTCTCGCTGTCGGCCGACGTGGTGGAAGAGGTCAAGGTCGGTTTCGAGATCCTGAAGTCGCTGGACCTGCGCCATCGCGGCGTGCGGATCGTGTCGTGCCCCTCCTGCGCGCGACAGGGCTTCGACGTCATCAAGACGGTGGAGACCCTGGAACGGCGGTTGTCCCATGTGCGTGCCCCGGTGACGGTCAGCATCCTGGGCTGTGTCGTCAACGGCCCCGGCGAGGCGCGGGAAACCATGGTCGGCATCACCGGCGGTGGTGGCGATACCCACAAGGTCTATGTCGGCGGTTCACCCGATCACAACATCGACGGTGGCAGCATGGTCGATCACATCGTCGAACTGGTGGAAAAGCGCGCCGCCGAGATCGAAGCCGCCAAGACGAAGGAATCGTGAGCGTGTCCAGCCTACAGCCGGTTCGTGGCACCCACGACCTGATGCCCGACGATTCCCGCCGCCACCGCTGGGTCGAGGACACCGCTTTCGCCGCCGCCCGGCGTTATGGTTTCGGCGAGATCGTTACCCCCATCTTCGAATTCACCGAGGTGTTCTCCCGCACCCTGGGCGAGACCTCGGACGTGGTGACCAAGGAGATGTACACTTTCGCCGACCGCTCGGGCGATTCCATCACGCTGCGACCGGAAGGCACCGCCGGGGTGGCGCGGGCGTTCATTTCCGGCGGCATGGCCCAGTCGTTGCCGCTGAAGCTGTTCTATCGCGGCCCCATGTTCCGGCACGAGCGGCCGCAGAAGGGCCGGCTGCGCCAGTTTCATCAGGTCGGCGTCGAACTGCTGGGGGTCGAGACGCCGCAGGCCGACATCGAGGTCATCGCCCTGGCGTGGCGGCTACTGTCCGACCTTGGCCTCGCCGACAAGGTTCAGCTTGAGATCAATACCCTGGGCGACGCCGAAAGCCGGGCGGCCTATCGCCAAACCCTGACCGCCTACCTGTCCGGTCACGTGGACAAGCTCAGCGAGGACAGCCGGAACCGGCTGGAGCGCAATCCGCTGCGGGTGCTGGATTCCAAGGACGAGGGCGACCGCCGTATCGTCGAGAACGCGCCGGCCATGGGCGATTCGCTCACCTCCGCCGCGCGGGAATTCTTCGAGCAGGTGACCGCCGGGCTGACGGCGCTGGAGATTCCCTTCGTGGTCAATCCCCGACTGGTGCGCGGCCTCGACTATTACTGCCATACCGCCTTCGAGTTCACCACCACCCAGCTTGGCGCCCAGGGCACCGTGCTGGCCGGCGGGCGCTATGACGAACTGATCGCCACCATGGGCGGTCCCCGTACCCCCGGCATCGGTTGGGCCGCCGGGGTCGAACGCCTGTCCATGCTGGTGGGCGAGCCGCCGCCGCCGGCCCGGCCGATCGCCGTCATTCCCATGGGCGACGCCTCGGCGGCGATGGTGGTGGCCGAACGGCTGCGCCGCGCCGGCCTTGCGGTCGAGCTGGGCTATTCCGGCAACATGAAGAAGCGGATGGCGCGGGCCAACAAGGTCAACGCCCGCTTCGCCGTCATCCTGGGCGAGGACGAGGCGGCGCGCGGCGCCGTCACGCTGCGCGATCTCGATGGCGGGACCCAGGACGAGGTACCGCTGGCGTCGCTGGAGGACCACCTCGGCCGGCTGTCGTAGCGGGCCGGGGGGATGGATGCGTCCGCCCACCGTCTGGTCGTTATCGGTGCTAACCATCGCTCCGCCTCGCTGACGTTGCGCGATGCGCTGTTCGTCGATGACGACTCCGCCCCCGGCTTTCTCGAAGGGCTGAAACGGGCGGGTCTGGCCCAGGCCATGGTGTTGTCCACCTGCGATCGGGTCGAGGTCTGGACCGCCGACCACGATGCCGGCCGTGCCGCCGCTCTGGTCGGCGCGGCGTTTGCCGCCCGCGCCGGGCTGGAACCGGCGACCCTGGCCAGCCATCTTTATACGCTGTCGGGGGTGGAGGCGGCGCGGCATGGTTTCGCCGTCACCTCGTCGCTGGATTCGCTGGTGATCGGCGAGCCCCATGTCACCGGCCAGGTCAAGGCCGCCCACCGTCTGGCCCGCGAGGCCGGGACCCTGGGCGGTGAACTGGACGGCTTTGTCCAGGCCGCCTTCGCCGTGGCCAAACGGGTGCGCAGCGACACCGCCGTCGGCGAGGGGCCGGTCAGCATCGCCGCCGCCGCCGTGCAGATCGCCCGCGACCTTCACGGTGATTTGTCCGGCTGTCGGGCGCTGTTGGTGGGCACCGGCGAGATGGGGGAGTTGGTGGCGGAAAGCCTGCTTGCCGCCGGCCTGCGCGACCTGTCCGTCACCGCGCCGCGCGCCAGCCGCGCCGAGGCGCTGGCCAAGGCGCTGGACTGCCACGTCCTTGCCTTCGAGGAAATGCGCGAGTCCCTGGCCGAGGCCGACATGGTGTTGACCTGCCTGGGTGGTCGCACCGTTACCGTGGCCGCCGACGCCGTCGCCGCCGCGCTGAGGAAACGCCGACGCCGGCCGATCTTCCTGGTCGATGCCGGCATTCCCGGTGACGTCGAGGTGGCGGTCAATCGTCTGGACGGCGCCTTTCTTTATGACCTGGCCGATCTGGAGAAGGTGGCGCTGGAGGGCCGCGCCACTCGCGAGGCGGCGGCCCGCGCCGCCCGCGACATCGTCGAGGCCGAACTGGGCGTTTTCTTGCGCGGCCGTGCCGCCCGTGCCGCCGTGCCGGCCATCGTGGCGCTTCGGACCCGCTTCGAGGAGGCGCGCGAGACGGCGTTGGCCGAGGCCGGTGGTGATGCCGCCGAGGCCACGAGATTGTTGATCAACCGCTTGCTTCACGCTCCCAGTGAGGCGATGAAGGACAAGGCCGCCCAGGGCGCCGAATGGCAGGCCATGGAAAAAACGTTGAAGACGCTGTTCAGGCTTGAGGATTAGGACCGGATGAATCTCGACACGCAATTCGACAAGCTGCTTTATCGCCACGACGAGATCCGGGCGCAATTGTCCTCGGGCGACGGCGTCGATTCCCAGTCGATCCAGCGTCTGTCAAAGGAACTCTCCGAGCTTGATCCGGTGGTCGAGGCGATCTTGGCCTTTCGCAAGGCCCGCGACGAGATGGTCGAGGCGGCGGCGATGATGGCCGACCCGGACATGAAGGATTTGGCCGAGGCCGAGTTCTATGCCCTCAAGGAGCAGCTGCCGGTCCTGGAACGCAATCTTCAGATCATGCTGCTGCCCAAGGACGAGGCCGACGAGCGCAATGCCATCCTGGAGGTTCGCGCCGGCACCGGCGGCGAGGAGGCCGCCCTGTTCGCCGCCGAGCTGTTTCGCATGTACGAGCGTTACGCCGGCCTGCACGGCTGGCGCTTCGAGGTGATGGAGGTCAACGATACCGGTATCGGCGGCGTCAAGGAGGCCAGCGCCACCGTCACCGGCCGCAACGTCTTCGCCCGGCTGAAGTTCGAGTCCGGCGTCCATCGGGTCCAGCGCGTTCCCGCCACCGAGACTCAGGGCCGCATCCATACCTCGGCCGCCACCGTGGCGGTGCTGCCCGAGGCCGAGGAAGTGGATATTCAGCTGGACGAAAAGGACCTGCGCTTCGACGTCTACCGCTCGCAGGGCTCGGGCGGTCAAAGCGTCAACACCACCGATTCGGCGTGTCGCGTCACCCATATACCGACCGGTCTGGCGGTGGCGTGCCAGCAGGAAAAGAGCCAGCACAAGAATAAGGCCACCGCCTTGAAGCTGCTGCGCGCCCGGCTCTACGAGCGTGAACGCGCCGCCAAGGATGCCGAGCGCGCCGCCAATCGCAAAAGCCAGGTGGGCTCCGGCGACCGCTCGGAACGCATCCGCACCTACAATTTCCCCCAGGGCCGCGTTACCGACCATCGCATCAATTTGACGCTGTACAAGATCGACGCGGTGATGAGCGGCGACGCCCTCGACGAGGTGGTCGAAGCCCTGATCGCCGCCGATCAGGCAGAACGCCTCGCCGAGATGCAATAGCATGGCGGTGGTCGGGCAATTGGTCCGCGACGCCGCTTCCCGTCTGGCGGCGGCGGGGGTGGAAACGGCGTTGCTCGACGCCCGCATGCTGGTGGCCGCGGCCTTGGGGCTGGAGCATCAGGCGCTTTTTACCCGCCAGCATCTCGAACTGGATACCGCCGAGGCCGGGCGGTTCGATGCGCTGCTGGCGCGCCGGCTCGGCCGCGAGCCGATGTCGCACATCCTGGGACGGCGGGGTTTTTGGACCATCGATCTAAGCGTCACTCCCGATACCCTTGATCCACGCCCAGACACCGAGACCGTGGTCGAGGCGGTGCTGGCCGAACTGACCGAGCGGGCGCGGCCGCGCCGCATCCTCGATCTCGGCACCGGCACCGGCTGCATTCTGCTGGCGCTACTGACCGAGCTGGGCCATGCCACCGGCCTGGGCATCGACCGCAGCCCCGCCGCCCTGGCGGTGGCGGACGGCAACGCCCTGGCGCTGGGACTGGCGGGGCGGGCGGCTTTCCAGGTGGGAGACTGGGGCGCCGGGCTGACCGGGGGCTTCGATGTCATCGTTTCCAACCCGCCCTACATTCCCGACAGTGAGATTGCCGGGCTGGAACCGGAAGTGGCACGGTTCGAGCCGCGGCTTGCCCTGGCCGGCGGTGTTGACGGGCTGGACTGCTACCGGGCGCTGGCCCCCGACGTCGTCCGTCTGCTCGTTCCCGGCGGCATCGCGGTGCTGGAGGTGGGGCAGGGACAGGCGGAGGATGTCGGCGCCATTCTTACCGATTGCGGCCTGACGGTGACGGCGGTGCGGCGGGACCTGGGCGGGATCGAACGCTGCGTCGTGGCGCGGCGCTGAAAAAAGGCCGGATGGCGGGAAAAAAGTTGTTGGAAAGCGGCCGTCACCCGACTAGGGTGTGGCCACGCGCGCAAGATGGCCAGAGGGACCGCGTAGAGCCTTTGGTTCCGCCTCTCGAACTTGCGTCGTGAACCCCCCCATCGCCGCCCCATGATCGGACGCGGACAGGCCGTACAGAGATGTCGGCGGATCGGATGTGAACGAAGACAGCTATGATGCACATGAGGGCAGGTCCCGTGAATCCCAAGCAACGCTCCCGCGGCCGTGGTCCCAACGGCGGCAAGAAACATGGCAGCAGCGGCGGTGGAGGCGGCGGCGGCGGTATGCCGAGCCGCAACCAGGTCTTCGACAGCAACGGCCCGGAGGGCCGCATTCGGGGTAACGCCCATCAGGTGCTGGAAAAGTACCTGTCGCTGGCCCGCGACGCCTCGTCCCAGGGCGACCGGGTCGCCGCCGAGAACTATTATCAGCACGCCGAGCACTATTTCCGCGTGATCAACGCCCAGAACCAGAACAACGGCCGCCCGCGTCAGCAGATGCCGACCCCGGCCGAGGATCAGGCCGAGGGTGACGAGGACGGTGGCGACGAGCAGTCCCAGACGGACGAGCCCGCCGAGGGCGAGGCACAGCCTCAGCCCGAAGAGCCCTCCGAGGGCTGAGGACGCCTTTCCCCGGATCGGTCATTTCGCGCTCTCGCCGAATGACCGGTGCCTGTCGTTCCGGGGCGGCTTGCGATGTCGCCGATTCACTCCATATCTTTCGGCGACATTGCAACCCAAGGGGGATGGCGGCCCATACGGCGCCCTTCTCCTGCCGCTCATGAACGAGGGCGACCATGGATTTCGAGAAGTTCACCGAACGCTGCAAGGGCTTCGTCCAGTCGGCGCAGACGCTGGCCTTGCGCAACGGCCATCAGCGCCTGACCCCCGAGCATCTGGCCCAGGTGCTGCTTGCCGATAAGGAGGGTCTGGCCGCCAATCTGGTGGGGGCCGCCGGCGGTGATCCGGTCCGGGCGCTCAAGGCCATCGAGTCCCAGTTGGACAAGCTGCCCCGGGTGGAGGGCTCGGGCGCCGGTGGCGTCCACCTGACGCCTGAACTGGCGCGGCTGTTCGATTCCGCCCAGAAGCTGGCCGACAAGGCCGGCGACTCCTTCGTCACCGCCGAGCGCCTGCTGCTGGCGCTGACCATGGCCGCCGGCACTCCCGCCGCCAAGGCGCTGGCCGATGCCGGGGTGACGCCCCAATCTCTCAACCATGCCATCGAGGATGTACGCAAGGGGCGCAAGGCCACTTCGTCCACCGCCGAGGACGGCTATGACGCCCTGAAGAAGTACGCCCGCGACCTGACCCAGGCGGCGCGCGACGGCAAGCTGGACCCGGTGATCGGTCGCGATGAGGAGATCCGCCGCACCATCCAGGTCCTTAGTCGCCGCACCAAGAACAACCCGGTGCTGATCGGCGAACCCGGCGTCGGCAAGACCGCCATCGTCGAGGGGCTCGCCAGCCGCATCATCAACGGCGATGTCCCCGAGACCCTGAAGAACAAGCGCCTGATGGTGCTGGACCTCGGCGCCCTGGTGGCGGGAGCCAAGTTCAGGGGGGAATTCGAGGAGCGCCTGAAGGCGGTGCTGACCGAGGTCACTGCCGCCAACGGCGAGGTGATCTTGTTCATCGACGAGATGCACACCCTGATCGGGGCCGGCGCGGCGGAAGGCTCGATGGACGCCTCCAATCTGCTGAAGCCGGCCTTGGCGCGCGGCGAATTGCACTGTGTCGGCGCCACCACCCTCAACGAGTATCGCAAGCATGTGGAGAAGGACGCGGCGCTGGCGCGGCGATTCCAGTCGGTCTTCGTCTCCGAGCCGGGGGTCGAGGATACCATCTCGATCCTGCGCGGGCTGAAGGAGAAGTACGAGTTGCACCACGGCGTGCGCATCGCCGACGGTGCCCTGGTGGCGGCGGCGACGCTGTCCAACCGCTACATCACCGACCGCTTCCTGCCCGACAAGGCCATCGATCTGGTGGATGAGGCCGGGTCGCGCCTGCGGATGCAGATCGATTCCAAGCCGGAGGCGCTGGATGAACTCGATCGCCGCATCATCCAGCTCAAGATCGAGCGCGAGGCGTTGAAGAAGGAAAGCGATGCCGCGTCCCGCGACCGCCTGGGCAAGCTGGAGATCGAACTGGCCCAGTTGGAGCGGGAATCCTTCGATATGTCGGAACGCTGGCGGGCGGAGAAGAACCAGCTTGCCTCGTCCACCAAGGTCAAGGAGCAGCTGGAAGAGGCCCGCATCGAACTGGCCAACGCCGAGCGTGCCGCCAACTGGGCGCGCGCGGGTGAATTGAAGTTCGGCGTCATCCCGGGGTTGGAAAAGCAGATCGAGGAGGGCGCCGGCGGCGGCCAACGCATGCTGACCGAATCGGTGACCGAAGAGCACATCGCCTCGGTGGTGTCGCGCTGGACCGGCATTCCGGTGGAAAAGATGCTGGCCGGCGAGCGCGACAGGCTGCTGGGCATGGAAGCCCGCCTCAAGACCCGGGTGGTCGGTCAGGAAGAGGCGCTGGCGGCGGTGGCCAACGCGGTGCGCCGTTCGCGCGCCGGTCTTCAAGATCCCAACCGTCCCATCGGCTCGTTCCTGTTCCTGGGGCCGACCGGCGTCGGCAAGACCGAACTGACCAAGGCGCTGGCCGAGTTCCTGTTCGATGACGAGACCGCCATGGTCCGCATGGACATGTCGGAATACATGGAAAAGCACTCGGTGGCCCGGCTGATCGGGGCGCCGCCCGGCTATGTCGGCTACGAGGAAGGCGGCGCGCTGACCGAGGCGGTCCGGCGGCGGCCCTATCAGGTGGTGCTGTTCGACGAGGTCGAGAAGGCCCACCCCGATGTCTTCAATGTGCTGTTGCAGGTTCTTGACGACGGCCGGTTGACCGACGGCCAGGGCCGCACCGTCGATTTTCGCAACACCTTGATCGTGCTGACTTCCAACCTGGGGTCCGAGGTGTTGGCCAACCAGGAGGAAGGCCATGATTCCGCCGAGGTCCGCGCCGAGGTGATGGAGGTGGTGCGCGCCTCGTTCCGCCCCGAATTCCTCAATCGCCTGGACGAGATTTTGCTGTTCCACCGACTGGGACGCGGCGACATGACCGGTATCGTCCAGATCCAGCTTGCCCGTCTGCGCGCCTTGCTGGCCGATCGCAAGGTGACCCTCGACCTCGACGAGGCCGCCACCGCCTGGCTGGGCGAGAAGGGCTACGATCCGGTCTATGGCGCCCGGCCGCTGAAGCGGGTGATCCAGCGCACGCTGCAAAATCCGTTGGCGGGCCAGATCCTGGAAGGGCTGGTCAAGGACGGCGACACCGTACGGGTGTCCGCCGCCGAGGGGGGGCTGATGATCAACGGCCGCTCGGTCGGGGCGGAGATATGATCCGTCCCCACGTCGTCTAGTTGGTCTGACGGCCACTCGGCTTGGTGGTTTCGGCGGCGATGTGCGTGGCCGGAGGAATCCGCGCCATCAGCAGGTCGCTCTGTCGCTTGTACTGTTGGAAGCGGTCGAGTTCACGCCCCGCGAGCTTGACGCCGGTCGGCACCTTGATGCTCATGGGGTTGACCTGGGCGTTGCCCACCAGCACCTCGTAATGGAGGTGGGGGCCGGTGGAGCGGCCGGTCGAGCCGACGAAACCGATAATCTGGCCCTGCATCACCCGCCGTCCGGTATGGACGCCCTGGGCGATGCGGCTCATATGGGCATAGGCGGTGGCGAAGCCGCTGGAGTGGCGCAGGCGGACATAGTTGCCATAGGCGCCGTTGGGACCGGCCATCTCGATGGTGCCGTCGCCCGCCGCCTGGATCGGCGTGCCGGGGGGCACGCCGAAATCGATGCCCTTGTGCATCTTGGAAAAGCCCAGGATCGGATGATGGCGCATGCCGAAACCCGAGGTGATCTTGGCGCCGTCCACCGGGGTCTTGAGCAGCGCCTTCTTGACGCTTTCGCCCTTGCCGTTGAAGTAGTCGGCGACGCCCTGGCCATCCTGGTAACGGTATAGCGTGATCTCGGAACCCGACAGGTCGAGCCCGGCATAGAGCAGGTCGCCATGGCGGACCAGCTTGCCCTTGGTGTCGTACCAGCCCTCGAACATCACCTCGAAGGCGTCGCCGGACTGAATATCGCGCTGGAAATCGACATCGTAGCTCAGCACCTTGATCATGGCGATGATCACCGGGGCGGGAACGCCGGCGGCGGTGGCGCTCTCGAACAGGCTCGACTTGATCGTCCCGGAATAATGGGCGACCTGGCGGGTGACCTGGCGCTTGGATTCCACCGCCTGGAAGCCGCCGCCAGGGCGGCGGCGGGCGGCGACATCGCGAAAGGCGTCCGACGGCAGACTGATCTGGCGGAAATCACCGTGGCCGAAGCCGTAGGGCGAGGGGTCGAAGGTGACGGTCACCTTCTGCCCGGCCTTGAGGTTGCGCGGGTCGAACACCGATATCAGACTCTCGATGGCCTGGGCGGCCTCGACCGAAGCAACCCCGGCGCGGCCCAGAAGATCCATCAGGGTCTCGCCCGAACCGACCTGGACCACGGTTTCCGCCGGACGACGGGCCCGGTCCTCGATCTCGCTGTCGGCACCGTCGGCCTGGGCGCGAACAGTCCCCTCGTTGTCCATGTCCACGTAGGCGGCCGGTGCGGCATCGACGGGGCCGTCTCCGCCGCCGAACGGCACGAACGGTCGCGCGGCCAGGATGGCGGTCGCGGCGATCAGTACGACCACCGCCATGGCCTTCAGGGTGCGTTTCAGTTTGGCTGTGACGTGGCCGGCCAAGGGATCCCGCTTATCCGGTGGTGGGGCGTTGCTGTCTGCTGGGGTGGGTTATGGCAGCCCGCGCCCCCTCAAGGCAACCCAAAATGCCCGTGTTTTCCGCTTGACTGTGCCTCTCCGGCACCGCTGATCGCCGCAGCCGCGATTGTTATGGCCCGATGTCAAAGAAGGTGTTGACGTGCCCCCGGCAAGGGCGTAGAAACCGCCCCTCGCCGCGACGTGCCGGTCGGCTCGAAGCGGTGGGAGAAAGCCCGGTCAAGGGTTTGCTGCAAGGCAAAAAAAGGTATTGACTGGGTGTTTTGGTCGGTATAGAAACCGGCCTCCCCGCTACGGTGGGGGACGAGAGGTAAGGCTCTCTGCTGTTAGACAAGTGAAGAGACAGGAAGGGATGCGCAGGCGGCGTCGGGTTCGTAATC
>CAIUSV010000055.1 GCA_903901915.1 uncultured Rhodospirillaceae bacterium
CCACCACGCCAGATACGCACCCAGCATGTAAAACGCGCCGTGCGCTAGATTGATGATCCCCATGATCCCGAAAATCAAAGTCAGTCCACTCGCCACCAAAAATAGAAGCAGGCCGTACTGAACCCCGTTCAGGAGCTGGATTGCGACCATCGCGACATTCATGTTTCCATCTCCAAGCAACCTCTTTCGTCCCTCGCGTCTCAGTTGGCTTGCATCCTCACCGCCCCGTCGAGGCGGATGGTCGTACCGTTCAGCATCTGGTTCTCGATCATGTGCAGGGCGAGGGCCGCGTATTCGCTTGGTTCGCCCAGTCGCGAGGGGAACAGGGTCTTGGCGATCAGCGATTGTTGGACTTCGTCCGGCATGCTGGTGACCATCGGAGTGCCGAAAACTCCCGGGGCAATGGCCAGAACCCGGATGCCGGAGCGGGCGAGTTCGCGCGCCGCCGGTAAGATCATCGAGGCGACGCCGCCCTTGGACGCGGCATAGGCGCACTGGCCGATCTGGCCTTCAAATGCGGCGATCGAGGCGGTGTTGATGATAACGCCGCGTTCGTCTCCGGCGAGGGGGGCAAGCGCGACCATGTCGGCCACCGCCAGACGCATGACGTTGAAGCTGCCAACCAGGTTGACATTGATTGCCCGGGCGAATTCGTCCAACGGCAAGGCGCCCTTGCGTCCGAAAATCTTTCCCGCCGGCGCGATTCCGGCGCAATTGACGACGATACGAGCCGGGTCATGGACCCCGCGCGCCGCGGCAATGGCGGCTTCCATGCTGTCCGAATTGGTAACGTCGCAGGCACAGGCGAAGCCGCCGATTTCTCGGGCAATCATTGCCGCCTTGGCGGCTTCGCGATCGAGAATGGCGATTCTTGCGCCGTGGTTGGCCAGAGTCCGGGCCACCGCTTCGCCCAATCCGGACGCGCCCCCAACCACCAGTGCCGCGACACCCTTCGGATCCATTTCAACCCCTCCCTGTCAGAACGAGGCTTGACACATACCAGCCAACTAGTATGTTGTAAACACGGTAATACAAAAAGCCCAGGGAGGGGAGCATGTTCGAGAAGTTGAATCGGAGGGCGGTTCTGGCCGGAATGGCCGGGGCCGGGGCGCTTGGCGTGGTTCCGACCCGCTTCGCCATCGGTCAGCAGGCCAAGGTCAAGGTGGGTTTGCTGCTGTCCCATGGCGGTGCCTATGCCGGTCCCGGCATCGGTGTCACCAATGGCATCAAGCTGGCCATCGCCGAACAGGGCGGCAGGATCGCCGGCCGCGAGATCGAGTTCGTCATGGTCGATGACGAATCCAATCCGGCCAAGGCGCCCGAAAACACTCACCGTCTGGTAACCGGCGAAAAGGTGGATTTTCTGGTCGGGCCGGTTCATTCCGGGGTGGCCATGGGCATGGTCAAGGTCGCCCGCGAAACCGAGGTGCTGACCATCATCCCTAATGCCGGC
This sequence comes from uncultured Rhodospirillaceae bacterium, assembly GCA_903901915.1. Classification (GTDB taxonomy): domain Bacteria; phylum Pseudomonadota; class Alphaproteobacteria; order Rhodospirillales; family Magnetospirillaceae; genus Phaeospirillum. The sequence goes on from CAIUSV010000055.1 coordinate 1,454, forward strand.
TTCAATGCCGCCACCGGGCCGCTGTGCGCGAAGAACATCTTCCGCACCTCGTTCAGCAACTGGCAGGCCAATGCCCCGATGGGCAAGGTCGCCATCGACCGCGGCTACAAGACCGTCGTCACCATCACCTGGAAGTACGCGGCGGGCGAGGAGATGATTTCCGCCTTCGCCGACCGCTTCACCGAACTGGGCGGCAAGGTGGTCAAGCAGATGGCCTTGCCGTTCCCCGATACCGAGTTCCAGGCCCATCTGACCGAGATCGCGTCACTGAAGCCGGACGCGGTTTACGCCTTCTTCGCCGGGTCGGGTGCCTCGAAGTTCATCAAGGACTATGCCGCCGCTGGGTTGAAGTCGGTTCCGCTGTTGGGGCCGGGCTTCCTCACCGATGGCGTGCTGCCGGAGTATGCCGACGCCGCCGAAGGCATCATGACCACGCTCCATTACGCCGATGCGCTGGACAACCCGGAGAACCACAAGTTCCGGGCGGCCTACAAGGCGGCCTACGGCAAGGAAGCGGACTTCTATGCCGTCCAGGGGTATGACGCCGGACAATTGATGAGCATCGGCATGACCGCGGCGAAAGGCGATGTCGGCGCCAAGGCGGCGATCATCGCCGCCATGGAACACGCCGAAATCAAAAGCCCGCGCGGCACCTTCACCCTGTCCAAGTCCCACAATCCCATTCAGGACGTCTATCTCCGCCAAGTGAAGGGCGGAAAGGAAGTCGTTCTGGCTGTTGCCCAGAAGGCGGTCAACGATCCCGGAACCGGGTGCAAGACCGTCTGACGGAGCGTCGCAACGCTCGAACCCAACAAGGAAAGCAAGTCATGACCGCCGAAAAGAACGTCGTCAAAGAACCCTCCATGCTGAAGCAGAAGGAGATGATCGCCCGGAACTACGACGCCATCACCTCGAAGCATGAAACGGGGCGCAAGGTGTCGTCGACGTTCGTGCCCGGCAACCTGAACGAACTGTTCATGACGTTCGGTATCCTGAACAACCTGCCCGAGATCAACGCCATCCAGAACGGGATGAAGAAGATCTCGGGCGGGCACATCATGGAGGCCGAGAAAAGCGGTCATTCCGAGGACGTCTGCACCTATGTGAAGGCGGATATCGGCATGATGGCGAAGGGCAACATCGCTCCCAACGGCAAGCCGTTCCCGGCCCCAGACATGCTGATGCTCTGCTATACCGGCTGCTACACCTTCATGAAATGGTTCGAGCTGCTGCGGGCGGAATACAAATGCCCGACCATCATGCTGCACGTTCCTTACGAGGGCGACGGGCATATGACGACCAATATGCGCGACTATGTCGTGAAGCAGTTGAAGGAAGTGGTCATTCCAGGAATGGAGCAGGTCTCTGGTGTCAAGTTCGACATCGATCGTCTCCGCGAGTACATGCGGAACTCGGCCAAGGCCGAGGACGATCTGGTGTGGTGCTTGCAGTCCGGCAAGAACAAGCCGTCGCCCATCGACGCCTATTTTGGTGGGGTCTACTACATCGGCCCGATCTTCACCGCCTTTCGCGGTACCCAGGATGCCGTCGATTACTATCGGATGCTGCGCCAGGAGATTCAGGCCCGCATCGACCGGAAGGAGGGATTCCTTACTCCCGACGGCTCCGTCCTCACCGATCAGAAATACCGTCTGGTGGTCGAAGGTCCGCCCAACTGGACGCATTTCCGCGAATTCTGGCAGATGTTCATCGATGAGGGCGCGGTGGTGGTGGCGTCCAGCTATACCAAGGTCGGCGGCGTCTATGACTATGGCTTTCGCCACGATGCCGACCATCCGCTGGAAAGCCTCGCCGACTATGTCATCGGGGTCTATTCCAACCTGAACCTGCCGACCCGTGTCGATATGCTGGCGGAATACGTCGAGGAATACGAGGCCGACGGCCTGCTGATCAACTCGATCAAAAGCTGCAACAGCTTCTCGGCCGGTCAGTTGATGATGATGAAGGAAGTCGAGCGCCGTACCGGCAAGCCCGGCGCCTTCATCGAAACCGATCTGGTCGACCCGCGCTACTTCTCGGCGGCCAATGTCAAGAACCGCCTGGAAAGCTATTTCCAGATGATCGAGCAAAAGCGCCAGGGTGGTGGTAGCCGGGCGGCCTGACGGCTGAGCAATTTTCCAATCAATCAAAGAACTGGTATTCGAGGGAGGCACAAGGTGCAAAAGGTCGAAACGCGCCAAGGTGAAAACGGTCCGGAACTTCACTTTCCGACCCCATTCAACGTCGCGGTTCCCTTCATCGACAGGCATGTCGTCGAGGGGCGGGGAAAGAAGTCCGCCATTCTCAGCTTCGCCGAGACGGTGGACTACGAAACCCTGGCCGCCAACGTCAATCGCTATGGCAACGCCCTGTTGCGCCTTGGCCTCCATCCCGGTGAGCGCATGCTGATGGTGATCAAGGACGCCCCCGAATTTTTCTACGCCTTCTGGGGGGCGGTGAAGACCGGGATCATTCCCGTGCCGTTGAACACCATGCTGACGCCGCCTGACTACGCCTTCATCATCTCGGATTCCGGGGCGAAGGCCCTGGTCTATTCCGAGGAATTCCGGGCGCAGGTCGATGCCGCCCTCGACGAGGGCGTCAGGCCGGCGCATCTGCTGCTGGCGCGGCACGGCGGCGGTTGTCTCCACGATCTGGCGGCGGTGGAATCGTCAGATCTGAATGCCATTCCGGCCTCGGCCGATGACGAGTGCTTCTGGCTCTATTCCTCGGGCACGACCGGGCGGCCGAAAGGGGTGATCCATGTCCACCAGGATATCGTCGCCACCTGCCAGCTCTACGCCGTCAATGCCCAGGAATGCCAGGAAAGCGACATCTTCTATTCCATCCCCCGGCTGTTCTTCGCCTTTGGCCTGGGGTGCGCCATGACCTTTCCCCTGTGGGTGGGGGGCACGGTGGTGCTCGATACCCGTCGGCCGACGCCGGACATCTCGGCCGAGATCTTCCGGGCCTTCAAGCCGACGGTCTTCGCCGCCGTTCCCACCTACCTCGCGGCGCTGCTGGCCAGTTCGGCCCTGGGGTGCGACGACTTGAAGTCCCTGCGCCGCTGCGTTTCAGGTGGCGAGGCGTTGCCCGAGGAATTGCAGCGACGCTGGACCGAGATCGCCCCCGTCGCCATCACCGACGGCGTCGGCTCGACCGAGGCGCTGCATACGTATATCTGCAACCGGATCGGCCAGATGCGGGCCAATACCAGCGGCAAGCCGGTTCCCGGTTATCAGGTCAAGATCATCGACGAGCAGGGCAACGAGGTTCTCGACGACCGCACCGGACGCTTGTGGGTCAAGGGGCCGTCGGTTACACGCCGGTACTGGAATAATCCCGAAAAGACCGCCGTTTCGATCCAGAACGGTTGGCTTGATACCGGCGATACCTACCGTCGGGACGAAGACGGCTACTACTACTTCTGTGGCCGTAACGACGATATGCTGAAGGTGGGCGGCATCTGGGTGGCGCCGTTCGAGATCGAAAGTACCCTGATCTCGCATCCCGATGTGCTGGAGGCGGCCGTCGTGGCCAGGGCCGACGACGCCGGTCTGGTCAAGCCCGAGGCGTGGATCGTCCTGAAGGATCCGAGCAAACAAAGCGAGGCTCTGGCCGAAAAGATACGCGATTTCTGTAAAAAGGAGATGGCGCCATACAAGTACCCTCGGTGGATTCATTTCGTTGAATATCTGCCGAAGACGGCAACGGGTAAGATCCAGCGGTTCCGGCTGAGGACGACCAATTGACCACGCATTTCCGGTTCGATCCGCTTTCGCTTCCCCGGGAAGCGGAGGCGTTGCGCGGCGAGGTTCGGGCGTTTCTGGCCGATTCCCTGGATGGACGCTCGGCCGAACGCCGGGCCGACACCTGGACCGGCTTTGATGCCGGGTTCAGCCGGGCGTTGGGGGCCAGGGGTTGGATCGGCATGACCTGGCCCCGGCAATACGGTGGTGGCGAGCGTTCCGCTTTGGAACGCTACGTCATGCTGGAAGAGGTTCTGGCCGCCGGTGCGCCGGTGGCGGCCCATTGGTTCGCCGACCGCCAGAGCGGGCCGCTGCTGCTGCGCTATGGCACCGAGGAGCAGCGGTGCCAACTGTTGCCCGCCATGGCCCGGGGCGAAATATATTTTGCCGTGGGCATGAGCGAGCCCAATGTCGGCTCGGATGTCGCCTCGGTGCGGGCACGGGCAAAGCCCGCCGATGGCGGCTGGGTGCTGAACGGTGCCAAGATCTGGAGCACGTTTGCCCAGTTCTCCCATTACATGATCGCGCTGGTACGGACCTCGGGCGAAGCCAAGGACCGTCATGCCGGCCTGTCCCAGGTGTTGATCGATCTGTCGGCCCCCGGTGTGACCGTCAGGCCGATCAAGGACATCACCGGCGGCGAGCACTTCAACGAGGTGATCTTCGAGGATGTGCGCCTGCCGGCCTCGGCGGTGATCGGCACCGAGGGTGACGGCTGGAATCAGGTGATGGCCGAACTCGCCTACGAGCGCAGCGGGCCGGAGCGCTATCTCAGCAGCCTGCAATCACTGGTTCAGATGGTCGCCGCCGCCGAGGGGCGGGGCGGGGACAGGTTGCGTGTCGCTATCGGCAGGGCGGTGGCGCATGTGGCGGTGCTGCGCCAGATGTCTCTGTCCATCGCCGGCCAGCTTCAGGCCGGTCACGCTCCCAATCTGGAGGCGGCGCTGGTCAAGGACCTGGGGACCAGCTTCGAGCAGTCGTTGCCGGAAACCCTCCACGATGTTCTCGGTATCGAACCCAGCCTGTCTGGCGGAGATGCCGAGCGGGTCCATGCCAACCTGCTGCAACTGTCGCCGTGCTTTTCGCTGCGGGGCGGCACGCGGGAAATCCTGCGGGGCATCATTGCGCGGGGGCTGGGATTGCGATGAGCGAGCTTGGAAATATCATCGAGGACATGATCGAGCGGCTGTTGACCGACGCCGTCGATCACGCCGTGCTGGAGCGTGCCGAAGCTGGCGGTTGGGACGACGAGCTGTGGGCGGCGCTGGAAGACAACGGCCTGCCCACCATGCTGGCCGAACCCAAGGAAAAGGGGGGGGAATTCGGCTGGCCCGAGGCGTATCGGGTTGCCGTCGTCTGCGGCCGCCATGCGTTGCCGTTGCCGTTGCCCGAGGCCATCGCCGCTGGCTGGCTGCTGGCCATGGCGGGAATCGCGGCACCGGAAGGACGGCTGGGGCTGGCAACCGGCGACGGCCTCGTTCTTGATGGAGGCGGCGTGCGCGGGCGGTTGAAGCGGGTTGCCTGGGGTCGGCATCTGACCCATGTGGTGGCTAGCGTATCCGGCCGGGTGCTGCTGCTGCCACTCGAAGGCTGCGCCGTCGTGCTCGGTGACAATCTGGCCGGCGAGCCGCGCGACGATCTGGTTATCGATGGCGTGGCGGTCGAGAGCGCCCCAGGTCCGGTGGGGTGGGGGGCGGATGCATCGTGCCAATTGGGGGCGCTGCTGCGCTCGGCGCAGATGGCCGGTGCCATCGCCACCCTGCTGGATCGCTCCGTGGCCTATGCCGGAGAGCGCCAGCAGTTCGGCAAGCCGATCGGCAATTTCCAGGCGGTGCAGCACATGCTGGCGGTACTTGCCGAGGAAAGCGCCGCTGCCGCCATGGCCGCCGGGCAGGCCTTCGCCGCCCTCGATCTCGGGCGAGACAAGGATTTCGCCATCGCCGTCGCCAAGGTCAGGACCGGCGAGGCGGCGGGAAAGGCCGCGGCCATCGCCCACCAAGTGCTCGGCGCCATGGGCTTCGCCCGCGAACATCCGCTGCATTTCGCCAGCCGCCGCCTGTGGGCGTGGCGGGCCGAGTTCGGCAGCGAGACGGATTGGGCCGAACGCCTCGCCGAGATGGTGATTCCCCAGGGCGGCGATCGGCTGTGGGCCGTCATCACCGCAGCTCAACAAGATGGTGAGACATGAGTGATTTTCTGTTGTGGGACGAGGATGACGGCGTCGTTACCCTGACCATGAACCGCCCCGACGAGCGCAACGCCCTGGGCGAGGAGAGCCAGTTTGCCGCCTTCGAGGCCGCCATGGGGCGAATCAATGCGGAACGCTCCATCCGGGTGGCGATCCTGACCGGGGCGGGGTCGGCGTTCTGTGCCGGTGGCAACCTCAAGGACATGATCGGCAAAAGCGGTATGTTCGGCGGCGATTCCATGGAAATCCGCCGCCGTTATCGTGCCGGCATTCATCGGATTCCCCGCGCCATCGAGCGCTTGGAAGTGCCGTTGATCGCCGCCGTCAACGGCCCGGCGATGGGAGCCGGTTGCGATCTCGCCTGCATGTGCGACATCCGCGTCGCCTCGACCACGGCCAGCTTCGGCGAAATCTTCGTCAAGCTTGGCCTGATTCCCGGCGATGCCGGCTGCTGGTTCCTGCAACGGGTGGTGGGCTATGCCCGCGCCGCCGAAATGGCGCTGACCGGCGATCCGGTGTCGGCCGCCACGGCGCTGGCCTGGGGGCTGGTGTCGAAAGTGGTCGAAGCGGAAACCCTGTTGGGTGAGGCCAAGGCACTGGCGCGGCGCATGGCGGTCAATTCGTCGGACTCGGTACGGATGGCCAAGTCGTTGCTGCGCCAGGCCCGTGACACCACCATGGATAACGCGCTGGAACTGGCTGCCGCCTATCAGGGCATCGCCCATCGCGGCGAGGCCCACGACGCCTATCTCGCCCGCCTCGCCAAACGCAAATGAAGGAAACCGTTATGACCACATCCGATCCCGTCGTCATCGTCGGCGCCGCGCGCACACCGCTTGGGGGCTTCCAGGGGGATCTGAGCGGTCTGGCGGGGCCGCAATTGGGTGCGGTTGCGATCCGGTCGGCGGTTGAGCGTTCGGGGGTGGCG
>CAIUSV010000056.1 GCA_903901915.1 uncultured Rhodospirillaceae bacterium
GCCGCGTGACCGAGACGCGCCAGCTTTTCATGACGGAAGGCGCCCCAGAGGGCGGCTCCGATGGCTCCGGCATAGATGGAATCGGGGTGGCTGGTGGCGACGAGGTTGACCTTTTCCTGCTCGGCGGCCTCGTTGAGGGCGGCGACCAGACCGGCATCGAGGGCCAGGCCGCCGGTGACCTGGACGACGCCTTCGACCGCGCCGATGGACTTCAGCAGCTTGGCCAGGCGCACCGCCATGGAGACGTGAATGCCCTTGAGGATGTTGGAGGCGGTGATGCCTCGGCTGACCATGTTGATGACGTCGGTTTCGGCCAGCACGGCGCAGATGGACGAGACTTTTTCGGGGTTGTCGGCCTTCTGGCTGAGGCTGCCGATCTCGTCTTGGGCGATGCCGAGGTAGCGGGCGATGTTTTCGAGGAACTGGCCCGAGCCGGAGGCGCACTGGCTGGTCATCTTGTAGGAGATGACCTTGCCCGAGCCGTCGACCTTGATGGCGCGGCCGTTGAGCGCGCCGATGTCGAGCACCGAGCGGGCCTCGGGGTTGAGATAGACCGCGCCGCGGCCGTGGGTGGTCATGGAATAGAAGTGGCCGGTGGAGAACTTGAGGTTCTCGGCGTCACCGGTCGAGGCGACATAGGCCACGTCCTCCTTGCTGACCTTGGCGGTCTTCAACATGGCGTCGAAGGCCTCGCCGGCCAGCTGGAAGGGATCGCGATTACGGATGCGCGAGGTTTCCTTGGCCAGCCACTCGGTCTTGTCGCCATCGACCCTGAACAGCACGGCCTTGACGCAGCCCGAGCCGATATCGACGCCGGCGGTGATGATTGCGCTCATCTTCATTCTCCTCAGTTCACGACGGCGCGGACGGCGAAGGTCGCCCCGCCGAGCGCCCCGGTGTAGATGGAGTCCGGGTTGATGTTGATCTGAACGTCGCCGTAGTTCTCCTTGATCAGCTTGCGCAGCTCGCGCACCGCCGCCTCGTTCTTGGCGACGCCGCCGGTGAAGGTGAACTGGTCCTTGACCCCGCCGGCGCGCGACAGGATCGACATGGCCCGCAGGATGATGGCGCGGTGCAGACCGGCCAGGATGTCCTCGCGCTTCTCGCCCAGCGCCAGCCGGTCGCGCAGCTCGGCACCGGCGAACACGGTGCAGGTCGAGTTGATGCGCACCGACTTGTTCGACTTCATCGCCAGCGGGCCAAGCTCGTGCAGGCCCATGTTCATCTCGTCGGCGATGTAGCCCAGATAACGGCCGCAACCGGCGGCGCAACGGTCGTTCATCTGGAAGTTCTCGACGATGCCCACCGGATCGACCTGGATGCCCTTGGTGTCCTGGCCGCCGATGTCGAGCACCGTGCGGGTTTCCGGGTACATCATGTGGGCGCCGAGGCCGTGGCACAGGATCTCCGAGCGGATATGCTCCTTGGGGAAGGGCAGACGGACGCGGCCATAGCCGGTGCCGACCACATAGGTCTCCTCCAGCGGAATGGCCAGCGCCTCCTGCACCGGCTTCAGGATCGACGAACCGGTCATGGTCCCCTTCTCCAGGGCGCGGACGAACTTGCCCTCCATGTCGCCGGCCGGCGGACGGTTCTCCACCTCGATGATCGACTTGTCATAAACGTTGAGGATCAGGTCGAAGCCCAGCCCGGCATCCTTGCACACCGCCTCGCCGTGGCTCATGAACTCCGCCCCGGCCAGATCGCGGAAAAAGTCCGACTTGCGCTTGACCCCCGGGGCGTACTGCGCCGCCGAGCTGTCGCGCAGGCGCGAGAAGGTCCCTTCCAGCGCCTCGATTACCGCCCGCTCCCGGCCGGCGAAACGAGGCCCCTTGATGTTGGCGACGCAGGTCCGCTCAAGGTCCTCCAACTGCTCCAGAAACTGGACATGGCGGAAGTTCCGCTCAAGGTCCGCCAGAATGTCGTCGACCTTGCCCGAAACCTCCGGGACCGAACCCAACGCCCGACGGAACAGCGTCAGACGGGTGTCGATCAGCGCCTCCTGCTTGGAAACCGCCGCCGCCGTGTCGTAGTTGGAACGCGAATTGGTGATCCCGCGTCCCAGAACCTGCAGGTTCTCGTCCATGACCACCGCCTTGGTGGTCGTCGAGCCCAGGTCGATGCCGATGAAGCAACGCATGTTTGTTATCCTCCCTTAAGCGGCCCGATGGGCGCCCTGGCGCTTTTGCTCGATCATCTGGAAATAGCTTTCCAGACGGTTCTTGACGTTGGCCGCCGAGAAGTAGCGGGGGTCGACCAGATCGGTTTCGATGAAGGCGCCGGGCTTGCCGGTGCGCCGCTCGACTTCCTTCATGATCATCAACTGGCCGGCCGAGAAGCTGTTGCAGCTCTTGATCGAGTTGATCAGCAGGCCGTCGGCCTCGTATTCCTCGACGTACTTGGCCAGCAGATCGACGCGGGTCGGCAGGTTCAGGTTGGTGTAGCAACCCAGGCAGTAGTCGGCCAGGCTCTCCAGCGGATTTTCCGGATCATGGCGGAAGCCCTGGTCATACAGGCCGCCGACCTTGGTGTAGGAGCTGGCGACGACCACCGCGCCCTCGTCGTAGAACATCTTCCAGAATTCGCGGAAGTTGGTCCAGTTGGGCGGGCCTTCGACGATCAGGCGGTACTTCTGGTCATTGAAGTAGGTGCCCTCGGGGGTCAACGGCCCCTGCTTGTTGTCAACGCGGGACTGCACTTCCTGGCGCAGCATCTTGTAGTACTCGACCGCGTCCTCGGTGCCGCGGAAGGCGGTGAAGATCGGGCCGATGTAGTAGACGCCGCCGAAATAGGCGTCGATGGGCGAAGGCTTCTTCTTGCCCTGCTCCAGGCACCACACCAGATCGTCCTCTGCCTTGGCCGAGGCGCGCAGGTACTGGCGCAGGCGATCGATATCGAACTTGACGCCGGACACCTGCTCCAGGCCGGGAATGACCACGTCCTTCAACTGCTTGACGATGTAGTCGCGCATGTTCTTGGTCGAATGGCCGTCACCCTCGTAGGGAACGTGCAGCATCAGGGTCGGGCACTTGTATTCCTCACGCAGCAGCTCGAACCACTTCATGAAGGTGTAGCACCCGGTGTAGCTGAGCATCAGCACGTCGGGGTTGGGGTAGGGCTTGCCGTTGGGGGCGATATTGCCCTTGGACATCTGGCCGATATCGCACTTCACATAGGTGCAGACGTCCTCGGAATGGCCGCTTTTCTCGGCCTCCATGATGTAGTTGCCCGAGGCCTTGCGCATGCCGGCCTGGATAGCGTTGATTTCGGGCAGGTTGTTGACGATGTCGAAACACATCAACAACTCGTTCAGATTGCCGGGAACGAAGGTGGATGACACCTTGCGGCCGGTTTCATTCTTGGACGTGATCGCGTCATAATTGCGCGCGATCATGGCCTTTTGCATCTCCATCGATGCTTCCTTGACGGCTTCAGGCTTGCTCATGGCATCAGCTCCACAACTTGATTGAATCGGCGAAGGTACCGGCCTGCTCGCGGATGGGCTGCATCTGGCCGGAGTTTTCGGCGTATTTGAAGGCGATGTATGGGATGCCTGCGTCGGAGAGACGATGGCAGACCATGGGACGATCGAGCAGGGCGGGATCGCAGAAGCTTGGGGTGGCGTAGATCACGCCCTCGGCCCCGCTGGCCTTGACCGCGGCGATATGGAACTTGCCCTTGTCCTCTTCGACCGGGACGTACTTGCACGAGGTTTCGACCGAGTGCGTGCAGTAGGTGAGCGCCAGGGCTTCCAGGGGATTGCCGTCGGTGGGGACATCGACGGTGAGGAAGCGGTTGACCACGGCGTAGTCGTCATCGACGACGTAGCAGCCCGCCATCTCGATGGACTTGATCAGGTTCAGCGGCGGCTGTTCGCAGAACGAGCCGAAGATGGCGATGCGCACGTTGTCGCGCTTGGGCCGGTCCTCGGCCGAGGCGGCGGCCATGTAGTCCTTGAGCATCTGGTTATGCTCTTCCACATCCATCATCAGCCCGGCGCGCATCAGCACGTAGACCTCCGAGGTCGGGCACTTCCACGGCTCCTTGGCGCGCAGCGCGTAGACCTGGCGCACCAGATTGCGGTTCTCGTTGTACAGCCTGGTCGAGCGGCGGATATCGTCGTCGCTGATCTTGCGCCCGGTGAGATGCTCCAGGCCCTCGCGCAGTTCCTGAAGCTCCTGGACGTAGTAGGTGCCGCCGATCGCGGGATCGAAGTTCTGCGGCGTGTCGAAGAACTTGGTCCACACGTTGGGGAACATGATCTTCCACATCCCCGACAGATTGCGGATCACGTCGCAGACGAACGGGAACAGCATGCCGTCCACGAAGTCCAGCCGCTTGGTCACCCCCAGCTCGATGGTCGAGCGCGGAATGCGGCAGATATAGCTCTGATAGTAGGCGTCACCATGGATCACCTCCATCGAGTCGCCACCGCCAAAAATCCCCAGCGGCAGGCAGCCCGCCGCGTGGATCATCTCCAGCGGAACGTAAACCGGCAGAAAGCCGACAACCTTGCGGCCCGCCTGCGCCGCCTTCCACTTCCGGGCGTAACTGAAATCAAGGTCCTCGTACATCTGCTCACAACGGCTGACGATGTCGGCGACTGACATACCCTACCTCTCTCATGGCGATGGATTCCGGCTGCCATCGCCGGAACAATACATACTAGGTGGTCGGTATGTATTTTGTTTTGCCGAAGGTGTCAATCGGCTTTTGCCGGCCGGCATCACGCCGCCGCCAGCGCCCGGGCGATCACCAGACGCAGGATATCTCCGGTTCCCTCGTAGATCTGGCAGGCACGGACATCACGATAGATCCGCTCCAGCGGAAAGTCCGTCAGGCAGCCATAACCGCCCAGGGTCTGGATCGCGTCGGAACAGACCTGCTCGGCCATCTCGGTCGCCAGCACCTTGGCCATCGACGCCTCCTTGACGCACAAGCGGCCGAGGTCGCGCAACCTGGCGACGTGCAGCACGTATTGTTCCGCCGCTTCGATCCGGATGGCCATGTCGGCTAGGCGAAAACCCACAGCCTGATGCTCGATGATCGGCTTGCCGAACTGGCGGCGCTCGCGAGCGTAGGTCAAGGCGACCTCGAACGCCCCCCGCGCCATGCCGACCGATTGGGCGGCAATGCCCAGCCGCCCGCCATCGAGGTTGGCCAGGGCGATTTTCAGCCCCTCGCCTTCGCGCCCAAGCAGCGCCTCGGACGGCACCCGCATTGCCTCGAAAGCCAGGGCGCAGGTATCGGACGATCTTTGGCCGATCTTGTCCTCTTGCCGCACCACGACCCAGCCCGGAGTATCGGTCGGCACCACGAACGCGGAAATGCCATTCTTACCCGCGTCGGGATCGGTCACCGCGAAAACGATCCCGACAGTCCCATTACGACCGGAGGTGATGAACTGCTTGGTGCCGGTGATGACGTAGCCGTCGCCGTCCTTGCGCGCCCGTGTCTTGATCGCGGCGGCGTCCGAGCCGGCCTCGGGTTCGGTCAGGCAGAAGCAGCCGAGTTGCTCGCCCCGCGCCATCGGCCGCA
>CAIUSV010000057.1 GCA_903901915.1 uncultured Rhodospirillaceae bacterium
CGGCCGCCATCCAGGCGCTCCACGCCGGCGCGCGCGACCGGGCGTGGAGAATATCCACCCCCCTCTCCGTGATGATCCTGGCCAGCTGGTCGGCGTTGCGCCGGATCACCAGCGGATTCTTGCTGGCCAGCGGCAGGGTGATGTGCTCGACGCCGGCCCGGGTCAGTTCGCGCGCCATGGGGCCACCCTCCGAGGCGACGATGGCGGTCCAGCCCGCCTCGGCCAGCGCCACCGCCAGATCGACGGTACCGCGCTCGACCCCGCCGGTGACCAGGGCGGGCAGCACCTGCATCACGACCGGTTGACGGACCGGCGGCAAGGGCGCATCGATGTGAACAGCGTCGTCCATGGACATCCAGAAAAGCGGGGCCTGACCAATGACCGGAACAGATGGGGGCGGGATATTATCACGGCCCGACGGCGCGACAATCGCATACCGCAGGCTGGATGGCAAAAAGCCCGGAATCGTGTTTCTGCATGGCTATCATTCCGACATGGCCGGTACCAAGGCGCTGGCGCTGGAAGCGCTGTGCCGCGACCGGGGGTTGGCGTTTCTGCGCTTCGACTATTTCGGTCACGGCCTGTCCTCGGGCGAGGCGCGGCACGGCACCGTCGGGCGCTGGGCCGCCGACGCGGTGGCGGCACTCGATACCCTGACCGAAGGGCCGCAGATCCTGGTGGGATCAAGCCTTGGCGGCTGGGTCGCGCTGCTGGCGGCGCTGGAGCGGCGCGACCGTGTCGCCGCCGTGGTGGGAGTCGCCGCCGCGCCCGATTTCACCGAAGACCTGATGTGGCAGGAATTTTCGTTCGAGCAGCGCCGCCAGTTGATGGAGCAGGGTGAGATTTCGTTGCCCAACGACTATGACGCCGAAAACCCCTGGCGGGTAAATCGCTCGCTGATCGAGGACGGCCGCAACCACCTGCTGTTGCGTGACAGCATCAACCTGGCCTGCCCGGTGCGGCTGATTCACGGCCAGCGGGACGCCGACGTGCCGTGGCAGACCGCGCTGCAACTGGCCGACAATCTGGCCACCACCGACGTCGAGGTGATCCTGATCAAAGACGGCGACCACCGGCTGTCGCGCGACAGCGACCTGGAACGGTTGTGCCGCGTGGTGACGGACCTGCTCTCCGTCCCGGTTGCGCCATAAGGGAAACACCTTAGTTTCGTTGGGTGAAGAAACAAGATAGGGTTTCGGGTGATGATTGGTTCAGCCCGCCGCGTATCCCTCTGCCTCGCCACCGCCGCCGTGCTCCTGACGGCGCCGGGCTGCGCCATCGTCAGCGACAGCCAGACCGTCGAGGATTTGAAGGCCGGCGCCGACATGCACACCACCTTCCGGGTGACGACATCGCCCCCGGCCGCCTGCTCCAAGGTCGCGCGAATGCTGATGTGGTGCGCCGGCGGCCCCAACTACCATTACCGCTGCAACATCTCATCCGACGGCAACCGGGCCGAGCTGTCGGGCACGCTCGAGGCGGTCTACCGCACCGAATTCTTCATGGTCACCGAATTCGTCAGGCGCGGTGGCGACACCGAGGCGACGGTGCACCAACTCGACAGCCTGCTGGTCTACGACTACGCCCCGATGATCGAAAAATATCTGGCCGGCACCCTGGACTGCCGGCCGCGCTGATTCGGGTTACCGGCCGATCCCGCCGATACGCTCGAACTCTGCCGCCGCCTGATCCCAGCGCCACGAGCGTTGCCGCTCCAGGCTGGCGCGGTGGAACCGCCGCCACAGATCGTCGTCGGTAAGGATGCGGATGCCCGCCGCGGCGAAGGCATCGTCTCCCCCGACACAATAACCCGTTTCGCCCTCGATCACCCGCTCGCTCATGCAGGCGATATCGGCCAGAACCACCGGCACGCCCATGGCCTGGGCCTCGGCCACCGCCGAGCAGAAGGTCTCGCCGATATCGCCGCGATAGAGCAGGGCGCGCGCCTGGGCCAGTTCCTCCACCAACCGGGTCTTGGGCACCGGGCCGCGCAGGATCACGCCGCGATCCGCCATGGCGGCTGCGCGCTCCAGCACCGGCCCCATGGCGGCGGCCTTGGCGGTGCCGGCAGCGCCATAGGTGGCGGTACCGGCGAAGACATGCAGTTCGGCGGCGGGAACGGCGGGGCGGATACGGCGCGCCCACAGGTCCAACAGCCAGTCGAGCGATCGCATGGGATTGGAGGTGAACACCACCCGGGGCGGCGGCGCTGCGACGCGTTCGCCGGCATGGCAGAACAGATCGGTAAGGCCGTAGGGCACCACCTCGCGGCCGCCGGCGAAGGCCCAGCCGGGATAGGTCGAGGCGTGGCTGGCGCCCGAAAACACGATCACCGGACGGCGCCATGCCAGCTTCCACTGATAGCGCCACTTCAGCAGATAACCGGCGGGGTTGTGAATCCAGAAGATCACCCGCCGGGCATCCCGGCACAGCCGCAGCAGCTTGTCGCCGCGATTGGGGATGTAAAGGTCGGCGGACTCGGGAACCCCGTGCGAGATCGGTCGCCAGGTGACGCCGCGATGGACCTTCTCCGCCTCGCAGCGATTGCACACCAGCACCTGATGACCCCGCGCCGCCAGGGCGTTGGCCATTTCGACGAACGAGGTCTCGGCGCCGCCCAGCGGTCGCTCGTCCAAGGTGGCACCGTCGAAGACGATGCCGTCGTCGGTCATGACGATGCGGGCCAAGGGCTATTCCTTCTCGTACCGGGCCTTGAGATGCGACAGCATGGGATAAAGTCCGGCGCAGACGGCGATGATAAAGCCGTAGCCGCCTTCCCGCCAGCCGCCGCGCCGGACGTAGCATTTGAAGAAGCGGCTGAACAGACGCCGGACGTTGCTGGCGGCCGACCCCCAGGTTTCGCCGCGCTCGCGCAGGTCCCTGGCCCGGGCGGTGGAATAGGAATCCAGCCGGCGGATCATGTCCGAGATGTTCTTGTCGACGTAGTGAAGCAACCGGTTGTTCAGCATCGGCCCCTTGGTGCCACGCCAGACCAGCGACGGATGAACCCGGTCGTCGCCCCAGGTCTTGGCCGTCCGGCGGAATAGGCCGGGATAGGCGGCCTTGCCGTAGCTGGCACCCCAGCCATGCCGGACCAGCCGTTCGCCGATGAAATTATCCACCGGAATCTCGTGCCAATCGAAGGTGCTGGCGGCGATCACCCGGCGTACTTCGTCGGCCAGGGCGGGCGGAACGTGCTCGTCGGCATCCACCTCCAGCACCCAGTCGGTGCGGCAGGCGGCAATGCCGGTGTTGCGGCGGTCGCCCTCGCGGTCCCAGCTGCCCTCGACGATACGGGCGCCGGACCGGACCGCGATGTCCCTGGTGCCGTCGGTGCATTTGTCCAGCACCACCACCACTTCGTCGGCAAAGCCCAGCTTTTCCAGACAGGCGGGCAGCCGCCTTTCCTCGTTGTGAACCACCACCAGGGCGGTCAGGGTGGGAGAGGTCATTGTTCGAGGCCCTCAATCGCCGGGCGGCCGCTCCCCGACCTTGGCTCCGCCGTTGTCGCTCCGGGCGCCTCAATGGCGCCGCGCTCGCTCATGGCCGGTTCCCCCGGAAGCGAGGAAAGATCCGCCTGCGGGCGTGGGCCATGGCGGTGCGGTAGGTCTCCAGCGTCTCGGCCATGCGGCGGTCGAAGCGCATGTCCCGTTCGGCCAGATGGCGAGCATTGGCGGCAACGGCGGCGGCGGCGGCGCCACCGGCCATCACCTCGGCCATGGCGGCGGCCAGCCCGGCCGGCTCGGCCGGCGGCACCAGCCAGCCGGTCTCGCCGTCGATGACGATCTCGGGCACGCCGCCGACGGCGCTGGCCACCACCGGCTTGCCGACGGCGAAGGCCTGCACGGCGACGCGCGGCTGTGCCTCGGTCAGCGATGGAATCACCACCGCGTCTCCCATCTGCATCAGTTCGGACACATCATCGCGATAGCCGGTGAACACCACCCGGCCGGCAAGCCCCAATTCGCCGACCCGGCGATGCAACTCGGCCTCGAACCCGGCGCATTCCTCGGTGGCGGAACCGACGATCACCAGAGTCGGGAGGCCCGCCAGCCGTGCCAAAGCCTCGATCAGGTGGTTCTGGCCCTTGTCGGGACGGATCATGCCGACGCAGACCCAGCAGAACGCCTGTTCGGCAACACCCAGATCCGCCCGCAGCCGGGCACGGGTGGCGACCGGATCGGGTAGGTCGAAGAACCGTTCGTCCGCCCAGCCACCGATAGCGGTCGAGCGTCGGGGATCGGCCAGGCCGATCTCCAGCAGATGCCGTCGGGTGCACTCCGCCACGGTGATGACGTGATCGGCGCCCAGCCGCCATTGCAGCCGGCGGATGGCGGTGGGCTTCAGCGGCTGGTTGACATGACGCGACCGCACCACCGCGCACAGGTCAAGACAGGCGGCGGCGGCCTTGGCATCGCGGGTGACGTGGGAGTCGATCACCTCGACGTCCTTTTCGATCACCATCCGTCGCAGCGCCCGGATGGTGGCGGGTCGCCACGGGCGGTCGAAGTCGAATGCCACCGTCGGCAATCCCGCCGCCACCGCCCGCCGGTAGGGTTCGCCGTCGGCCGGCGCCGCCAGCCACACCGAATGGCCGTGAGCCTGGAGCCAGCGGACCTGTTCCATGGTACGATGTTCCATGCCGCCCCAGTTGCGACCGGGAATGGTGTGGAGGATGCGCAAGCCGGCCTCTCCCCGTGGATAGAATCTAACATTTGCGTCCTCGACAAATGTTAGATTCTATCCACAATTCAATCAGTTGGTGGGCCGATTCACCTGGCGCTTGGGAACCAAGCATCAGGATCGGACCACTAGGTCAATACCATGCGCCGCCACCAGACCGGCGGCGCCGGCGGCGGCAGGACGACGGATTTCAGGCCCCTGGCCGCCAATGCCTCCAGCAGCAGCCGCAGCAAGGTAATGGTGACGGCGGGTTTGAACTCGGCGCCGGGGCGGTCGTTGATCGGCTGGTCGTGCATCAGCACAATGCCGCCGGGCAGGCGCGGATCGGCCATCAAGCGCTCGACCTCGCGGCGGCATTCCGGTTCGACATCGGCGACAGCGGCGCAACGGGTGGAGATCATGTGGTCCTCGGTCGATGGTCCCCAGTGGACGACGGCGCAACCGGGCCGCCACCGCGCCAGGGTGCGATGAACCCGGGCCGATCGCCAGCCGCCATTATAGGGCAGCCGCACCAGATAGGGACTTGGCGTCGGGCGGTACCGCGCCAGCAGCGTCTCGCAGCGTTCCATGTCGTCGGTCAGTCGCCGGGGAGACTCGCGGTCGAGGCGAACATGGTCCCAGCCGTGGGCATAGACCGCATGACCGCGCCGGACGGTCTGGGCCACCAGCTCCGGCGCCAGGACGGCGCGGCAGCCGCTCATGAAGAAGGTGGCCTTGGCGCCAAACCGCTCAAGCAGGTCCAGCATGGCCGGCATGGTGTCGGGCATGGGGGCGTCGTCCACCGTGATCGCCACCGTGCCGCGATCCGGCAGCGAGCGCATCACCGGCCGCCAGGCGCCGAAAGACCAGGAAATCCGCAACCGTTACCGCCTCCCGCCGAGAACGCGGCGCATGGTGCCATGGGGACCGCCCGGCGGCAACATCAGTCCTCGGCCGCCTCGCGCAGGATGCGGGCCGTCAGGTCGGCGGTCCGGGTCCACGAGAAGTCGGTGGCGCGGCGCAGCCCCCTGGCTGCCATCTCGTCCCACAGGTCGCGATCGCCAAGAAGGCGGCTTATCTGCGCGGCCATGGCGACGTCGTCGCCCGGCGCCGCCAGCAAGGCGGCGTCACCGACGATCTCGGGCATGGCCGCGGCATCGGAACACACCACCGGAAGCCCCGATGCCATGGCCTCCACCAGCGGATTGCCGAAGGTCTCGACCAGCGATGGAAACACGAAAACGTCGGCGACACGGTAAAGTTCGGCGACGCGGTTGGGGGCGAGGCCGCCCAGGAACTCCACCCGGCCGGCGATCCCGAGTTTGGCGCACAGCTTGCGCAACCGGCTGGCATAGGCCGGATCGAGTTCGTTGCCGGCGATGACGAGGCCGATGTCGGGATGATCGGCGCCCAGACGGGCGACGGCGCGGAGCAGCGTCTCGAAATTCTTCTGGACATAGATGTCCGACACCGCCAGCAGACGGCCGGGGATGCGCGCCGCCCCGTCGTCCGGGGGATGGAACAGGGCGCCGACGCCGTGATGCACCACGTCGATACGCGAATCGGCGTCAAGCCGGAACACGTCGAGGAAGGTCCGGGCCGCATGGCGCGAAACGATGATGGCGCGACGGCAGGTCCTGAAGCAGGTCCAGGTCAACAGCCTGACCCCCAGCCAGTAGAGGCGCTTGGACAATCGCTCCTCCAGGGCCGTCACCTCGAAGGCGTTGCGCAGCAGGATCACCGAGTGGCATCCCCACACCGGCCCGTAATTGGCCGGCGAAAACACCACGTCGGCGCCAAGCCGCCGCGCCAGCAGCGGAACCGCCACCTGCTCCTGCACCATGACGGTGGCCAGCCTGGAACAGGTCGGCAGCAGATGCAGCGGCAACGGACCACAGAGCTCGCGGGCCATCTCTTCCTGGTCACGCTGGACCACCACATGGATGTCTAGATGATGCCGGTCGGCCAGCAGGGGCAGAAGGTTGCGAAGATAGGTGACGCCGCCGCCGCTTTTGGCATGAACCGCGTTGACCAGCACCCGGATCGGCTTGACCGCCACCGGAGAAGCCCGCGGCACGTTGCGGTTCAGACCATCCAGAATGGCGCCAACATGGTGAGCCCAGGTAAACCGGGCCAGTGCCCGTGCCCTCCCCTCGGCTCCGGCACTACGGCACCATAGCGGGCGGGCGGCGACCAGGGCGAGCCCACGGGCCAATTCGTCCACGTTTCCCGGAACGACCAACAGGCCGCATTGCCCCGGCCCGGCCAACCCGTCGGGATCGACCATTTCCGACAGGCGCGGAGCACCGGCCAACACCTCGCCGATCTGGCCCAGGTCGCTGGCCAGCACCGGCCGCGCCATGCCCATGTACTCGAACAGCTTGGTCGGAGAACCAAAGAATTCCGAACCGTCCGGGTTGGGCACATGAGGAGCGACCAGGATGTCAGAGGCGGCGAGGTACACCGGCGCCCGGTGGGGCGGCACCAAGCCGGTGAAGGTATAAAAGCCGGCCAGACCCTCGTTCTCCAGCAGGTCCTCGATCGCCGAACGGTTGACGCCGTCACCGACGAAAACCACATGCAACCGGGACCGCCGCAGCCACTCCTCGCGCTCGTTCCGCAGGCGAATCAGCGCCTTGGCCAGGACCTCGGCACCGTGCCACATGCCGAAGGTGCCGACGAAGGTGGCGACCATGGCGTCTTCGGGAATGCCGTGGTCGCGGCGCAGCCGGGCGATGTCTTCGGCGGTGAAGCGGGCGGGGTCGAACACCTCGGGATCGAAACCGTTGGCGTGGGTGACGATGCGCGCCGCCTCGATGCCACGGTCGATCAGTTCCTGGCGCAGCGGCTCTGACACCGTCACCACCAGATGGGCGTGGCGCAACACCACATCCTCGGCCAATTCGGCCAGTCGTGCCAGCTTGAGCGGCGCCCCCCAGTTGCGGTTGATCCATACCTCGGACCCGTTGTACTCGACCACCAGGGGAATGTTGAGGCGCCTGGCCACCTTGACCGCGGTGAAGCTGCCCAGGCTGAGGCGATGGTAGAGAAAGGCGAAGCGATGGCGCGGCAACCCGCGTGTCCACCGTTCCAGCACGGCGTTATAACGATAGGAATTGAGTTCGCGGGGGTAGACGAAGCCTTGGCTCAACGAGACCCGGCTGACGACGACACCGTCAAGCCCCCCCAGTTCCGGAGCTTCGCCGGGAGAGACGTAGGCGACCGAACCTCCGCCACGGGTCAACGCCTTGATCACCCCGGCGGTATGCGACACCGAACCTCCGGCGGTCACGCCCGCCCACAGATTCGACTTGATGTAGAGCACGTCGCGGCACTCCGCCGACAGCGGACACACTTGCCTCGGCGTTTCCCGCAACCGCCGCAGCCGGAAGAACTGGCAACCGGCGATCGCCAGCGCCGTCATGGTACGCCAAGCGATGCCAAGCACCGCCGATGCGAGACTGAACAGATCATCGCGGCGAATGGCACCGGCTGCGTCCACCAGCAGGACGCGCTCGGCCCTGGCGACATGGGCGAGCAGGCGCAGCAGCGGGATGAAGGCGTTCCAGTCCCGTCCGGGAGTGGGAACGTAGATGGTCCGTGCGTGGATCTCCCGCAGTTGCCCGAGAGCGTCGATGGCGTGGCGGGCACGCAACGCCGACACCACCACATTGCGGATCGGACCGCCCGCCAACCGCTCGAGATCGGCGAGATAGTCTTGGGGCAACGGATAATAGGACAGCGCGATCCGGGGATCCATCATCGACCCCCGCCGGACCGACGCACCGTCGCCGGCCGGCAATGGCGCTTGAGATCACGGGCACCGCCACCCTCGGCGACGGTCCGGGCCAGACCATCGGCATCCTCTGCGATCAGACCGGACGACGCCTCCACACCGTAGGTGAACAACCGTCCGCTCAGCGGAGCCCCCGGCCCGACCAGGGCAACACGGGCGTGGCGGGCCAGACCAAGCAGCCGGGGCAGCGAGCGGTTGGCCAGGGTCGCGGCGGTAAGGATCGCCACCTCGGCCGTCGGCAGCAGGGTCTCGGCCGCCTCCTCGGGAAATTGGCCGGGACCGGGGCGGCGATCGATCACCTTGGCACCGGGCAGACGCTCGGCGATGCCGGGAAAGGCCCCGACCACCACCGCCGGCCCGTCGATCCCGCCGAACCCGTCCAGGCCGTTGCCGCTTTCGGCCGTCAGGTCGAAGCGATTGTAATGGGCGTTACAGGCGGCGACACCCAGCGCCACCTCGAACGGATTGTCCGAGTGGACCAGCGCCGCCAGTTCGCGCAACGACGTCCCCGCCCGCTTTCCCGCCTCGGGCACGGCACGGCAGCCGGGAGCGCCGCGCTCGGGAGTCTGGGCGAGACCGACGCCGTCTGGCCCCTCGACCAGGGTCCAATTGAGGCCGATCACCACGCGGCGGGCGGCACCGTCGCCGACACCCAAGGCCAGGTCGGCGACCAGATGCCGCGCACCCCACCAGCGCCACAAGGCGTCCATGGTGGGCGCCACCAGATCGGCGTGATCACCGGCGAAGGCGTTCCATTCGGCGATCAGCGCCCCCGGTACCGGGGTCAGCATCGGCACGCCGACGGCGATGGCCGCCTGCATCTCGGCCACCAGACCCCGGCGCTCGCTTTCCGACTTGGAGAACTTGTTGAACAGCAGCAGATCGACCCCAATGTCGATGGCGCGGCGGATCGCCCCCGACGCCTCGGCCAGCGCCTGATGATCAAGGATGCAGGCGTTCGACCCCTTGCCCAGCGACTGGCCGATGGACAACCGGCGACCGCTGTCGATC
This sequence comes from uncultured Rhodospirillaceae bacterium, assembly GCA_903901915.1. Lineage (GTDB taxonomy): Bacteria > Pseudomonadota > Alphaproteobacteria > Rhodospirillales > Magnetospirillaceae > Phaeospirillum. The sequence goes on from CAIUSV010000057.1 coordinate 9,470, forward strand.
TCGGTCACCACCATGTCGGTCTTGCGGCCGTCCTTGGCCCGGATGGTTTCCTGCAACAGTCCGCCGAGCCTGAAGCCGCGACCCGCCAGTTCGGCCGCGAAGTCCGCCATCAGCGCCTCGGGCGCCTGACCGGGGGAATAGATCACGGCACCGACAGCCGGGTGGCCGGAATGCGGACGAGCGGACATGGCGGCGGGTTCACTCCTATTTCACGCCGGCGGGGACCAAGACCTGGACTCGGCGTTACCGGGCTCCCTATATATCACCGCAGCAAGCCCCCGCCGAGGGGCATGGAGAAACGACATGATCGACCCGTTCGGACGCCGGGTGACGTATTTGCGGGTGTCGGTCACCGACCGCTGCGACCTGCGTTGCGTCTACTGCATGGGCGAGGACATGCACTTCCTTCCCAGGGAAGACGTGCTGAGCCTGGAGGAACTGGAGCGCCTGTGCGGCGCCTTCATCCGATTGGGGGTACGCAAGATCCGCCTGACCGGCGGCGAGCCGCTGGTCAGGCGCAATGTCATGAGCCTGATCACCAATCTCGGCCGCCGGATGGCCGACGGCGCGCTGGACGAACTGACCCTGACCACCAACGGCACCCAGTTGGCCAAATATGCCGGGGATCTGGCCCGTGCCGGCGTGCGCCGCATCAATGTCTCGCTCGACAGCCTCGACCCCGAACGATTTCGCGCCATCACCCGCTGGGGCAAGCTGGAGCAGGTGATCGAAGGCATCATGGCGGCCAAGGCGGCCGGGCTGGCGGTCAAGATCAACACCGTCGCCCTCAAGGGCGCCAACGAGGACGAATTCGACCATCTGGTGGATTGGTGCGGCGGGCACGGATTCGACCTCACCTTCATCGAAACCATGCCGGTGGGCGAGGTCCACGCCGACCGCACCGAGCAGTATCTGCCGCTGTCGCTGGTGCGCCAACGGCTGGAGCGGCGCTGGACGCTGAGCGATACTGATTTTTGCACCGGCGGACCGTCCCGCTATGTCAGCGTCGCCGAGACCGGCCGGCGTATCGGCTTCATCACTCCCATGACCCACAATTTCTGCGAATCGTGCAACCGGGTGCGGGTGACTTGTACCGGCACCCTGTTCATGTGCCTGGGACGCGAAGACGCCGCCGACCTCCGGGCGCCGCTGCGCGCCAGCGAGAGCGACAGCCTGCTGGAGACCGCCGTGGCCGAGGCCATCGCCCGAAAGCCCAAGGGCCACGACTTCGTCATCGACCGCGACGCCCATCCGGAAGTGACGCGGCACATGAGCGTCACCGGCGGCTAGCCGCAGCAGCCGCCGAGCCGCCGCCCCCTGGGGGCGTCGCCGATCCACTGGCGATGCCAGGCGACGGTGTTGTAGAGCACCCAGATCGGCAGCGAACAGTCGCGCCGGCCCCGGCGATGGTCATCGATCATCGCCGCCACCGCCTTCTTCGAGAAGCCGAAGCGATCAAGCAGCGACGAGGCCATGATCTCGGATTCGACCCGGCGGCCGAACTCGCCCCGCAGCCACTGGGCCATGGGCGCACCGAAACCCATCTTGGGCCGGTCGATGATGTCGTCGGGCAACAGGCCGCGCACCGCCTGCTTGAGCAGCGCCTTGGCGCCGCCGTCCAGCTTGTCCGCCTGGGGGATGCCGAGCGCGAACTCCACCAGCCCATGGTCGAGAAACGGCACCCGGGCCTCGATGGACTGGGCCATGGTGATCTTGTCCACCCGCATCAGCAGCAGTTCGGGCAAACGCAGGCGCAGTTCGGCCTGGGTCATGCGAGTCAACTGGTCTGCCCCCGGATGATCGCGGTCGAATTCGGCCATCAGTACCGCCGGCACCGCCGCGCTGTCCGGACTCAGCCACGATTCCGGCAGCAGGCCGCACTCCACCAAGTCGGCCGCCGCCTCCGAGCCGTGACAGGGTTGGGGATCGGGGATCAACGCCCGCTTGGGGCCATCCCACAGCGACACCGCCCCGCCCCAGAATAACTCGCCGTCCGGTTCGGCGGCCCGGCGAACGATATCAAGCCTGGAGGCCAGGTCGGGCCGCGCCCAGCTCGCCAGGGCGGCGACCTCGCCGGCCAGCGCCCGCAGCGGAGCGGGCAGCCACTTGCGCCACGGCCCCCAGGCGCGATGATGCAGATCCAACCAGGTCATCCAACTGGGATAGCCGCCGAACAGCTCGTCGGCGCCTTCGCCCACCTGCACCACCTTGACCCCGGCCTGACGCACCAGCGTCGAGACGAAATGCAGCGGAATGCACACCCAATCGGCGATGGGCTCGTCCTGGCTGTGGATCAGCCGGTCGAGGTAAAGCTCCATGTCGGGACCGGCGATGGTCACCTGATGATGGTCGGCGCCGAAATGGTCGGCTACCCGTTCGGCCCAGTCCAGCTCGTTGAGGTGGGTGTGATCGGAAAAGCCGACGGTGAAGGTGTTGACCCGCCCGCCGGCCAGCCGGCTCATCAGCGCCACCAGGGTCGAGGAATCGACCCCGCCCGACAGGAACGCGCCCACCGGCACGTCGGCGGCGAGATGGCTGGACACCGCCGCCTCCAGCCGCGCGCGGATGCCCTGGACGAAGAAGTCGCGCCGCGCCGGACCCGATAGACCGGAAGGCGCCGCCTCGCCCCGCCCCGGACCCGCCCGCCACCATCGCCGCGCCGTCATTCCGCCGGCCTCGTCAACCTCCAGCACATGGCCGGCGGGCAGCTTGAACACCCCGTCGAACAGGGTCAGCGGTGCCGGCGGCGTCAGGAACGACAGGGTGTGCCACAGCGCCGGGGCGCAGACATCGCGCACAAGCCGGGGATGGGCCAGCAACGCCTTGATCTCGGAGGCGAAGGCGAAGGTGCCGTCGATGCGGGTGAAATACAGCGGCTTGATGCCCACCCGATCGCGCGCCAGCAGCAGCCGACGGCGCCCCGCGTCCCACAGGGCGAAGGCGAACATGCCCGACAGGCGGTCCAGCAGCCCGTCGAAGCCCCATTGCTCGTAACCATGGACCAGCACTTCGGTATCGGCGTGGTCGGCGCGAAAGACATGCCCCGCCGCCAACAGCTCGCGCCGCAACTCCAGATGATTGTAGATTTCGCCGTTGAAGGTGACGACGATGCCGCCGTCCTCGTTGGCCATGGGCTGGCCGGCGGTCTCGGCAAGGTCGACGATCGACAGCCGGCGATGGCCCAGCCCGACCCGGCGGTCAGGCGACAGCCATAGCCCGGCGCCGTCGGGACCGCGATGGGCCATGGCGTCGCGCATGGTGGCCAGCATGCCGCCATCCACCAGCGTTCCCACCATTCCCACGATGCCGCACATGGCCCACCTCCGGTACGCTGATGATGTAGCAGGGCGCGGCGCCTTCGTCATGCCCCGGTTGCACGGCGAGCGGCACTGCGGTACCTAAGGGCTGATGCGTATCCTGTTCATCACCGCCAGCCAGATCGGCGATGCCGTGCTGTCCTCCGGACTGCTGGCCCATCTGGCCGAACGTCATCCCGGCGCCCGCTTCACCGTCGCCTGCGGCGCCGCCACCGCGCCGCTGTTCGCCGCCGCGCCGTTTGTCGAACAGGTGATCCCCATGGTCAAGCGCAAGCGCGCCGGCCACTGGATCGACCTGTGGCAACGCACGGCGACGCGGCGGTGGAGCCTGGTGGTGGACCTGCGCGGCTCGGCTATCGGCTGGCTGCTGCCGACGCTTCGCCGCCGGATCATCAAATCATCGTGGGAGCCCAAGCATCGCCTGATCCACCTGTCGTCGTTGCTGGGGTCGAGCCGGGCGCTGCCGCCGGTGCTGTGGGCGGGCGAGGCCGAGCACGCCCGCGCCGCCCAACTGATTCCCCCCGGCGGACCGGTACTGGCGGTGGGACCGGCGGCCAACTGGGGCGGCAAGCAGTGGCCGGCGGACCGCTTCGCCGAAGTGATCGCCCGCCTGACGGCAAAAGACAGCATTTTGTCCGGCGCCCGAGTCGCGGTATTCGCCTCGGCCGACGAGCGCGCCGGACTGGCACCGGTATTCGCCGCCGTACCGGCGGAGCGGCTGATCGATCTGGCCGGCGGGATCGATCTCGCCACCGCCTACGCCTGCCTGCGACGGTGCGCCCTTTATATCGGGAATGATTCCGGGGTGATGCACATGGCGGCGGCGGCCGACATTCCCACCCTGGGGCTGTTCGGTCCGTCGTCGGAAGTGTTCTACGGCCCGTTCGGCCCCAAGGCCGCCAGCGTGCGCGGGCCGCGCTCGTTCGAGGATATCTGCCACGCCGCCGACTTCGACCACCGCCGTCACGACTGCCTGATGCTGGACCTTGAGGTCGAAGCCGTGGTGCAGGCGGCGGAAAGCCTGTGGACCCGGACGGCGGCCTGCGCTAAACCTCCCCCGTCCACGGAACGGGGCGTTCGATGAATACCACCAAGATCACGGTTGTCGGCCTGGGATACGTCGGCTTGCCGCTGGCGGTGGCGCTGGCCCGCCACTTCCCCACCACCGGCTTCGATATCTCGCGCCCGCGCATCGGCGAACTGCAAAAGGGTTTCGACCGCACCGACGAGGTGGCGCCGGCCAGCTTGCGTGCCAGTACCCTGAAACTGACCGCCGAACCCGGCGACATCGCCGGCGCCGCCGTCTACATCGTCACCGTGCCGACCCCGGTGGACGCCGCCAACGAACCCGACCTTCGCCCGGTGATCAGCGCCTGCGGCAGCGTTGCCCGCGCCATGGCCAAGGGCGCGGTGGTGGTGTTCGAGAGCACGGTCTATCCCGGCGTCACCGAGGATATCTGCGGCCCCGAGCTGGAGCGGATCTCCGGTCTCAAGTGCGGCGTCGATTTCTTCCTGGGCTACTCGCCCGAGCGCATCAACCCCGGCGACCGCGAGCATACGGTGGACCGCATCACCAAGGTGGTGGCGGGCCAGACCCCCGAGGTTACCCGGCTGCTGTCCAAGGTCTACGGCAGCGTCACCTCCGGCGGGGTGTTCGAGGCCGCGTCGATCCGAGTGGCCGAGGCCGCCAAGGTGATCGAGAACTCGCAACGCGACATCAACATCGCCTTCATCAACGAGATCACCATGATCTTCCAGAAGCTGGGGATCTCGATCTACGACGTGCTGGACGCCTCGGCGACCAAATGGAACTTCCTGAAATTCATGCCGGGTCTGGTCGGCGGCCACTGCATCGGCGTCGATCCGTTCTACCTGGCCCGCTGCGCCCAGGACAACGGCCTGCACCCCGAAATCATCCTGGCCGGACGCCGCATCAACGACGGCATGGGTCCCTGGATCGCCGGCCAGGTGTCGGAGCAGTTGGCGCCCAAATCGCGCATCCTGATGCTGGGCCTGACCTTCAAGGAGAACGTCCCCGACCTGCGCAACAGCAAGGTGGTCGACGTCATCGGCGCCCTGCGCGAGCGCGGCCACGTCGTCGATGTCCATGACCCCTTCGCCGATCCGGCCGAGGCGTCGCACGAATACGGCGAAACGCTGATGCCCAGCCTGGACGGTGCCGGCGGCTACGATTGCGTCATCGGCGCGGTGCCCCACGCCGCCTATCTGGCCTTCACCAACGAGACCTTCTCGGTGCTGGTGCGGCCCGGCGGGCTGGTCGCCGACGTCAAGGGCATGTGGCGGGGCATGGACATCCCCGACGGCGTCCGGCTCTGGCGCCTGTGAGCCGAGTCGGTCGCCTCGGCGGCTGGGCGGCGATCGCGATCATCGTCCTGACCGGGATCGAGGCGACCGCCCGCCTTGCCGAGGCGCTGTTCGAGCCGGCGATGGCCATCCCCGCGGTGGCCCGAACGGTCAATGCTCGGCTTAACCTCGACCCCTACAAGATCGCGGCGGCGGACCACGGCGCCCATTGGCGGCTGCGTCCCGGCTATGGCGCCGATGCCGCCAGGGTGCTGGCGGACAAGCTGGCCCAAGGCCGTGTCGAGGGTGCGGCGGCCATCGCCTCGGCCGACGAAGGCCGCGAGGCCGGGCTTGCCATCAACGATCAAGGCTTCAAGGGTCCCGCCATCGATCCCGGCCATACCCGCCGACGGGTGCTGGTGCTGGGCGATTCCGTCACCTTCGGCTATCCCGCCATCGACTATGTCCGGGTGTTCCAGTCGCGCCTTGCCCTTCGGGGCATCGAGGTCGAGGCGATCAACGGCGGTGTCGAAGGCTATGGGGTGCGCAACCATCTGCTGGAACTTGACCGCTATGGCGCGTTGAAGCCCGACGTGGTGATGATCCTGCTGGGCTGGAACGACATCTTCGGCATGAGCCGGCGCGACGGCGACTGGTCCGGGCATCTGGCGGCGTTGCGGCTGTGGGACCAGGCGGCGCGCGCCTTCGAGCGATTGGACCGCGACGCCGGCAGCCGCGCCACGGAATTGCGCGCCAAGCCCAAACACATGGACCCCGCCGATCCCGCGCTCCACCGGATGGAAAACGCCGCCCCCGATCTGATCGAACGCATCGAACGTCTTGCCCTGGCGCAGGAGGCTGGCGGCGCCCGGGTGGTCATCGCCACCCTGCCCGGCCTATACCTGCCCGGACAGACTCCCAGCCCCGCCGCCCTGGCCAAGGGCCACCTCCCGCAGTGGACCGACAACCCCCTGGCGCTGGCCGCGGCCACCGGGGCGGCCAACCGGGGCCTGCGCCGCCTCGCCGCCGCCCACGGCTGGACGCTGGTGGATTTCGCCGAGTGGAGCCGAACCGCGCTGGTCCCCCGCGACGGCTATTTCGTCGATTCGGTCCACCTCACCGCCGACGGCTACCGCCTGATGGGAAATTACCTGGCCGAATCCTTCAGGCCGCAGCCCGGCGAATAGGGCGGGTCGAGGCGGCGACATCCCACGGCATGGACAGGGCGATACGAATCAGATGACGGATGGCCACCTCCCTGCGTCACCCGAGCGGCGGCGTCAACGGAGCTTGCCCATGAACGGCTCCAAAGGCATGCTGCCTCCGATGCACACGGTCGAAACCCTGGCGGAGCAACTGACGGCGTTGGGCCTTGGGGCCGGCGACCATGTACTGATGCGCGCCTCGCTCCGCCGGCTCGGCATGGTCGAGGGTGGTCGCGCCGGCGCCCTGATCGGCGCTGCGCTTCGGGTGGTCGGCCCCGCCGGTACCGTGGCGGCACTGGCCTTCCGCCCGATGGTGCCGTTTCCCCGCCGGATGAAGACCGCCGATACCGGCCCCTATTCCAGCGGCGGAATCGCCAATGCCCTGGCCGGCTGGCCGGGCGCGGCGCTCTCGGCCCACCCGTCTTGCGCCTGGGCTGCGGTCGGTGGCGGGGCGGCGGCACTGGTCGCGGGTCATGATGCCAGATCCGCCTGCTTCCATCCCGTCGGCGCCCTGCTGACGTTGGGCGGCAAGCTGGTCAACGTCGGCAACGTCGCCGATAGTCCCGGCTTCTCCACCGTTCACCACGTCCAATCGGAGCTGGGGCTGTCGCGACGCAACCTGCTGGCCGGTCATATCGGCTTGCGCACCCCGTCGGGAGCCTTCGCCAGCCACGATTTTCCCGGCTGCTCGAAGGGATTCGTCAAATTCTACGGCGCCTATGTGTCCGCCGGAGTCTTGCGCGCCGGACCGGTGGGCGATGCCTATGCCATCGCCGCCGCCGCCAGCGATCTGGTGGCGGTGGAGCGGCCGATCATCGCCGCCGATCCGCGCTTTCCCCTGTGCGACGATCCCGGCTGCATGCACTGCCGCGGCCTCGTCACCTATAACAAGCGGGACTGGCCGGCATTCTGGGCACGATGGGCATGGCGCAAGGTCCGGCGGCGATGACGCGCGAGGAATACCTGCGCGACATGGTGCGGCTGTGGCTGGGTCTGCCGGCCGGAGCCGAAGTGCCGCCGCTGCCCGACCATCTGGCGGCACGGCTGCTGCGCGACGAAGAGCGCGCCAGTCACCACCGCGACCAATGGGGCTGCTGGGAATTCGGCTTCTCCGACGCCCATCATCGCGGTGCCCTGCTGGTGCCGGAGATCGACCAATGGCTGGCGGACCGGCGTGCCGCCGGATGTGGCGGCACGCCGATGTGGCCGGATGGGCACGGTTTCGCCCTGGCGGTCAGCCATGACGTCGATGATCTGTCCCACCATGTCACCCCGGCCCAATGGGCGCGGGTGGCGCGGCTGCGGCTGGCCGGGCGGGGCGGCGTCAAGGGCCGCCTCCGGGCCTTGGCCGAGGGGCTGCCGGTGACCGCGTGGCAGGCGCTGGCCATCCGCCCCGCCCCCGACCTTGCCGCCACGGTGGAACGGGCACTGGATATCGAGGCGGAACTGGGCATTGCCGCATCGTGGTTCTTCACGGTTTGGCCGATCAGCCACGCCAGCCCCTACGACTGCACCTATGATCCTGACGATCCCTGCACCTTCCGGGGCCGTCGTGCCACCGTCGCCGAAGTGATAAGGGCGGTGGCGCAGGCGGGGCACGATGTCGGGCTGCACGGCAGCTATCCCACCGCCGCCGACGGCGACGCCCTGGCGGCCGAAAAAGCGCGGCTGGAACGGGTGCTGGGACGGACGGTGGCCTCGACCCGGCAGCACTGGCTGCATTGGCTTGTGGACGAAACCCCTGGCCATCAGGCCGCCGCGGGTCTCATGATTGACGGCACACTGGGCTTCAACGGCTCGGCCGGTTTCCGCGCCGGCACCTCGCTGCCCTTTCCGTCATGGCCATCCGGTATCCTTGAAATACCGCTGACGGTGATGGACGCGGCGCTGTTCCGCCCCGGCGCCATGGGCCTTGACCTCGACCTCGCCGTAACGGTGGTCGGCCAGATGATCGAACGGATAGCGGCGGCGGGCGGATTGCTGTCGCTGCTGATCCATCCCGGCCAGTTGACCGATCCCAAGGTGGAAACGCTGATGCGCCGGGTGATCGGCCAGTGCCTCGACCGCGGCGCCTGGACCGCCACCCATGCCGCCATCCTCGCCCACTGGAACCGGCGGGCGGCGCGGCTGGGTTAAGCCATTCCCAACCGACAGCTTTGCGGGCGGAAGCGTAGCGGGATGGTCTTGCCGGTCTCGGCGGATTCGTAGATGGCGCTGATCAGTTCCAGCGAGCGCCGTCCGCTCAGTCCGTCCACCAGCCCGGCGCGGTTCTCGCTGATGGCGGCAATGACCCCCAGCAGGTACTGTTCCAGGTTCCAGGCGGCAACCTTGGGCGTGGAACCGAAGCGTTGGAATGCCTCGGCGTCCTCGGCGACAGGCTCGGCGAAGTTCCAGGTCTTCAGCTCGTTCATGAAGAAGCCGCCGATCTCCACCGCGCCCTTCTCGCCCAGGACGCTCAGCGAACCTTCCAGGTCACGGGGCCTGGCGCCGGTGGTGGCCTCGACCACCCCCAGCGCCCCCGAGGCGAAACGCAGGATGGCGACGCCGGTGTCCTCGGCCTCGATGTCGGCCAGCCGCGTCGCGGTCATCGCCGAAACGCTTTCGACCTCGCCCATCATCCAGATCAGCATGTCGATGTGATGTGCGGCCTGATTGGTCAGCACGCCGCCATCCTGGGCCCAGGTGCCGCGCCACGGCCGCTGGTCGTAATAGGCCTGATGCCGCGCCCAGCGCACCCGCACCGTCCCCATCACCAGCTTACCCAGCCGCCCGGCCGCAATGGCGCGGTGCAGCGCCACCGCCGGCGGGTTGTAGCGGTTCTGCTTGACCACGAAGATCTTGGCCCCGGCCTCGTCGCAGGCGGCGATCATGCGGTCGGCGTCGTCAATGCGCAGCGCCATGGGCTTCTCGATGAGGAAGTGACGGCCGAAGCGAGCCAGCCCCAACACTTGGCCGGCATGATCGCCCGAGGGTGTCAGGATCGAGAAGACGTCGAACGCCACCGCCTCGGCCATGGCGACGGCGGTGGTGAAGAACGGTACACCCAACGCTTCGCCCAGCCGCCGCGCCGCAGCGGCGTCGGTATCGCATACGGCGGCGATGGCGGCGCCGGCGATGCGACCGATAGCCTCGACATGCTTGGCGGCGATGCTGCCGCAACCGACCAGGGCGAAACGGATGGTCATGCTTTCCTCGCTACAGCGCGGCCCGCAGCCGCCGGCATACCCACTCCACCTGCTCGGCGGTGATTTCAGCGAACATCGGCAGGCTGAGCACCCGGTCCTGATGGTCCGAAGCCACCGGGAAATCCTGGGGACGATGCCCCAGATGGCGATAGGCGGTCAAGTTGGGCAGGGCCATGGGATAGTGAACCCCGGTGGTGATTCCGGCCTCGGTCAGCGCCGCCTGGATGCGCTCGCGTTCGGCCACCCGCACCACGTAGAGATGGTAGACATGGGTGCCGCCGGCCGGATCGCCCGGCAGGTCGAGGCCGCTTCCGGCCAGTCCCTCGGCATAAAGGCGGGCGGCGCGCCGGCGTCCCTCGGTCCAGGAGTCCAGGTGGCGCAGCTTGACCGCCAGAACCGCCGCCTGCAACCCGTCGAGACGAGAATTCACCCCCTCGAACTCGTGGTCGTATTTGGACAGCCGTCCGTGATTCGCCCATTTGCGAACGCGTCCCGCCAGGGCTTCGTCATCGGTGACGACAGCGCCGCCGTCGCCGTAGGCGCCCAGATTCTTGCCGGGATAAAAGCTGAAACAGCCGGCATCGCCGAAGGTCCCCACCTTGCGGCCGTCGAGGGTGGCGCCGTGGGCCTGGGCGCAGTCCTCCACCACCTTGAGGCCGTGGGTCCGGGCAACATCCATGATAGCGGCCATATCGGCGGGACGACCATAAAGATGGACCGGCACGATCGCTTTCGTTCTGGAGGTGACGGCGGCGGCAAGGCGTCCGGTGTCGATATTGGCGGTGGCGGGATCGCAATCGACGAACACCACCTTGGCGCCGGCCAGGGTGATGGCCTCCGAGGTGGCAATGAACGAGTTGGCAACGGTGATCACCTCGTCGCCAGGACCGATGCTCAAGGCTCGTAGCGCCAACTCGATGGCATCCGTGCCGTTGCCGACGCCGACGCAATGGCCGGCGCCGATGAAAGCGGCAAACGCCTGCTCGAACTCGGCCACCGCCGGCCCGCCGACGAAGGCGGTGGCCTCGATCACCTCGGCGATAGCGGCGTCGATTTCAGGTTTGATCGCCCGGTACTGCGCCTTGAGATCAACAAACGGAATCTTCATCGCCCTTGCCCCCTCGCCAGGATTTCCGCCACCAACCCCCCCAGCTTCTGCTCCTCGCGCTCCCAGCTGACCTGTTCTGCCAGCACGCGCACGACGTCGCGTGCATACTCCGCCCGGCCTGGATTGTCGATCAGTCCTTGCACCGCGGCGGCGATGGCGGCGGAATCGCGCGGATCGATCCGCCCGCCCACCTCGCGCCGGCCGACGATGGCGGCGAGGTCGGGCAGATCGGGCCACAGCAGCGGCAGGTGCGCCGCAAGGCTCTGAAAGAAGCCGTTGGGCAGGATGTTCTCGTAATTGCCAGTCTCCGGCCAGTACAGCACCAGGGCGGCATCGGCGGAGCGGATGAAGGGAACCACCTCCTCGGGTGCTACCGCCCCCACCACATGGACGCGTCCCTCGACCCCCAGCCGGCTGGCGGTTTCGACCGCACCTTCGTGGAAACGTCCGACCAGAGCGAGGTGAACCCGTTCCGGCAGCAGCGCCAGCGCCGCCACCGCCTGATCCACCGCTTGGCCCGGCTTGCGGTTGCCGACGCTGACCAGCAGCAGGTCGTCCGGCCCAACCCCCGCCGCCTCGCGCACCGTCCGGACCGGCTGGCGCTCCAGCCGGCTGTCATGACAATTGCGCAGCACCACCGGCCGCACCCCGTAGGCCGCCTCGAACAGACCGGCGACACCGTCGCCCACCATCACCACCGCGTCGGCACGACGCGCCACCCAGCCCTCCCAGGCCGACAGGAACGGCAGGAAGGTGCGCCGCCAGAACGGTGACAGTTCGCCCTTGCGCCAGACCTCGGGATAGAAATCGTGGGCGTCGTAGATCACCGGCGCCGGCCGCAGCCATTGCAACAGCCGCACCATGGGGAACAGCCGGTATTCGTGCAGGTAATAAAGGTCGCCGCGCGGCGCCCGCAGCACGCCCTGAAGCGGCCGCAACACGAAATAGCCCAGCACCATGGCGACCAGATGCAGCCGTTCGCTCAAACCCCTCGGCACCATCCGGCGCAGCACCGCCAACGGCCCGCCGCCCGAGCCGGTCGAGGCCGCCGCCACCGCTTGCGGCACCGCCCGGCTGAGCGCCACCACCGGCACCGGCAGGCGGTCGGGCCGGGTCGAAGCCAGGCTTTCCACCGCCCGCGAGTCGTAGCCCAGCCGCGCCAGCGACGCGGCGATCTTGATCGAGCGCGAGTCGCGTTCCAGCGGCAGTGGAACCACCGATACGACGGTCGTGGTCATACGCTTACCCCGAATGCCCGGCCCCAGGCGGCGAAGCTCAAGGCCCGCCACAGGGTGAAGTCGAAGGCCCGCCGCCCGGCCAGCACGTCGGCGGCGAAATGGCGCAACGGCCTTTCCGCGAACACCGCGGGAAAGCGTCGGACCGCCTCGTCCAGCAGATCCTCGACCATGCCTCGCGCCGGCCCGGCCAGCCAGCCGCGTTCCGGGGTGGCGAAGCCGATCTTGTCCTGGCGCCGCTCGATCTCGGGGGGCAGCACCCCGGCCATGGCCCGGCGCAACAGCCATTTGGTCTCGCCGCCGACGATCTTGTGGCTGGCCCCCAGCCCCACCGCCAGTTCCACCAGCCGGTAATCGAGGAACGGCAGCCGTGACTCGACGCCGTGGGCCATGCTGTTGCGATCCTCGTAATGCAGCAGCATCGGCAGACTGGTTTCCAGCATCTGGCTTTCGATCAGCCGCTCCAGGCTGGCGGTCGCCGGCAGCGGCACATGGTGGCCGGCGGCGAAGCCCGCTTCCAGCCATGACGGCCGACCGCCGCCGCGCAGCCGCCGCAACGCCTGACGCCCGGCCTCGGGCAGCAGGGCGCGGGCCAGCACCATGGCCTGCCATGCCGACGAGGTACCGTGGCGGCGGCGCTGCGCCGCCAGTTCCGCCGCCAGGGTCAGAAGCCGCCCCCGGCGCAGCAACCCGGCATGATGGGCGGTGAAGGCGGGGTGATAGCCGGCCAGTTGCTCGTCGGCGCCCTGGCCGTCCAACATCACCGGCACCCCTTCCTGCCGCGCCGCCTCGAACACGCGCCACTGGGCAAAGACGCTGGTGCTGGCGAAGGGGCCATCCTGATGGCGGACCAGACGCTCGATCACGCCAGGCAGCTCGGCCCCGTCGGGGAAGACATGCACCGGCCGCGTCGAAGTGGCGCGGTTGACGATGTCGATGAAGCGCCGCTCGTCCACGCGGGCGTCGTCGTAACAGGCGCTGACCGTCACCATCGGCCGTTCCAGCCGCCGCGACGCCAGACAGACGATGGTGCTGGAATCCAGCCCGCCCGACAGGCACGCCCCCACCGGCACGTCCGAGCGCAGCCGCAAGCCCACCGAATCGTCCATCAGGGCGGCGAATCGCTCCACCGCCTGGGCCGCCGGCAGATGCAGGCCGCCCGGACGGGGCAGGACGTACCAGCGGCGCACCGTCATCGCCGGACCACCGGACTCCAGCCGCACCGTGGCGCACTCACCACCACGCAACTGCCGCACGCCCTCGAACAGAGTGGCGGCGGAATGATCGAACACCCCCCAGGCCAAGAAGTCGTATGCGGCAGCCCGGTCCAAACGGGCGGCAAAGCCGGACAGGGCGACGAACTGCTTGATCTCGGAGGCAAAGGCGAGCCCGCCACCCTCGGGTCGCCACACATAAAGCGGCTTGACCCCGAAGCGATCGCGGGCCGCGAACAGCAGGTTGCAACCGACATCCCACAGCACAAAGGCGAACATACCGTTGAAGCGTTCCAGGCAGGACTCACCCCACCGGCTCCACGCCGCCAGCAGCACCTCGGTATCAGAGCGGGTGCGGAAGATCTGTCCCGCCGCCTCCAACTCGGCTCGCAATTCGACGTGGTTGTAGATCTCGCCGTTGTAGACCACGACACAACGCCCGTCGGACGAAGCCATGGGCTGGGCGCCGGCCGCGCTGGTGTCGATGATGGCGAGCCGCCGGTGCCCGAGAGCCAGCGGCCCGGCCGGGGTGGAATGCTCCTCCCAGCCCTCGCCGTCCGGGCCGCGATGGGCGACCGCGTCGATCACCGACCGCGTCGCCCCCAGTCCCACCGACGCCCACAGGCCGCACATGCCCTAGCCCTCCCGCCCCAACCGCTCGAACACCGCCAGCAGCTTGCGACTTTCGCGTTCCCAGCACAACTCGCCGGCCGCCGCCAGGGCATTGCGCTTGGCGGCGTCGATGGCGGCGCGGTCGAAGCCGTTGACCGCATCGGCAATGGCTTCGGGGGTGTCGGCGGCAATGATCCGCCCCAGATCATGCCGGCGCAGCAGTGCCGACATTTCCTCGGACCCGCTGACACACAGCGCCACTCCGGCCATGGCGTACTCGAAGAACTTGTTGGGCAGGCACAGGCGGGTTTGACTGGAGGTGGTGGGAATCGGGTGAATGCCGATGTCCGAGCCATTGGCCGCCGCCACCATGGCCAACGGATCGACCGGCGGATCGAACCGGATACGCTCGTTGCCGGCCGCCAGCGCCTTCAGCCGCCCGACCACCGCCGCCTCGCCGGGTCCCCGGATCACCAGACGGAACTCCGGCCGCCACGACGTCACGCTGCGGATCAGGTTTTCCAGACCACGGTCCGCCCGCAGCAATCCCTGATACAGCACCTCGATCACCTCGCCGCAGGGGCGGAAGGGCTGAAGATTGCTCGGCACGGTGTTGCGGATCACCAGCGGACGGGCGGCAAGGCCGTGGTCCCTTTGCATCAGCCCGGCGATGCCGTCGCCCACCGTCATCACCGCCGCCGCACCGTGGATATGGCCAGCTTCGATGGCGCGCACGTAGGGCGAAATCAGCAGCAGCCACCACGGGCGGTCGGCGCCTTCCTCGACGGCGTATTCGTGGCTATCGTAGAGATAGGGCACACCACGCCCGGCGGCCAGCCGCGCCGCGATCGGCAGGGTCAGCCAGTCGTTGGCGACATAGACGTCGGCATCGATGTCGCCGGCGGCCTCGGTCATGGTCCGGTGCAGCGCCTGCGCCCAGTAGCCCCCCTCGGCCAGACTTGGCACGATCCGGCACGCCGCCATCCGGCCGACCCGAAGCAGGCGATGGAGCTGACGAAACCGCTCCGCCGCCGGCAGGGCGATGTCGCGAACCTCCCAGCCCGGCGACCGGGCGCGGCCACCGGGCAACCCGATCGCCACTACCTCATGGCCAGCGGCGGCCAGTGCGTCGCCGTGGCGGCGCACACGGGCGTCGTCGGGAATGGGTGAGAACGAGAGCTGACAGATCTTCACGGCAATCACTATAGATCGCGGCGTGGAAACGGCAACCGCGCCGCCACGGCACGCCCGACCACCAGGGCGGCCAGCACCACCAGCATGGCGAGATGAGGTCTTGCCCTTGCCGCCTTCGGCAGCCCGGCCATGGCCGCCTCCAGCCGGTCGAGATTGGCGTCGAGACCGCCGCCGCCGGCGATGATCTCGGCGCCATTGGCGACAAGACGATCCCGCAGTCCGGCGTCGCCCAACAGCCGCGCCAAGGCTCCGGCGATCGCTTCGGGGGTGATCTCCACCATCAGGGCCGAGCGGCCATCCTCGACCCATTCGCGATAACGTTCCAGATCGGACAAGACCACCGGGACGCCGCAGGCCAGCGCCTCCAGCAGCGACTGCGGAATGCCGTCCGACGATGGCACCGACACCACCGCCTCGGCCAGACTATAGAGCTCGGGCATATCGGCGGCGATGACGTCGCCGATGAAACGGACCCGCCCGGCCAGTTCCAGCGTTTCCACCCGCCGGGCCAGCATTGCGGCGTAGCCGGCGTCGGGCTGGTGGCCGGTGACCACCAGAACCGCATCGGGATGGGTCGAGGCCAATACGGCGAAGGCATCGACGATGACGTGAATATTGTAGAACGGCCGCAGCGCCCGTGGACTCAGCACCACCCGCGCCGCCGGGTCCAGCCCCAGTCGCTGCCGCAGCGCCGAGGCGTCGCGGCGACGAAAGCGGCCCTGATCCACCCCCCAGACCAGCGGCAGGATGCGAGGCGGCGCCACGCCCATGGCAACCAGCCGTCCAGTGAGATGGGCCGATTTCGAGGTCACCAGGTCGGCGCGACGCAACAGTCGCGTCGTCAGCCAGCGCTCGGCGGCATTCTGCGGCACCTGTTCCTCGGGCAGCACATCGCCACCCATGACGCTGACCACCAGCGGCGAGCGGCCGCAAGCACCGGCCAGCCAGGCGCCGTAGCCGGCGGCATAGTGGACATGAAGCATATCGGCCGGCTCGTCCCGCAACGCCCGCCATAGCGCCGCCAGCCCGGCCAGCGCACCGGCCCCCGGCGGCGGCGCGATCTCGCGCAGGCATCCGTCACCGCCCGGGGCCTCGGTCACCAGCACCACGTCGTGACCGCGTCCAGCCGTGGCCGCCAACCGGGCGCGAACATGGATGCTGGTACCGTTGCCGACAGCGAGGATGCGCATGTCAGTCGCCCCCCCACCGTTCCAGCCAGGCCTGGGCCATCAGCACCCCCCAGAGGGCGTCGTAGGCGCGGGCGTCTCCACCAGCCTGAAATACCCGCCATTCCCCCATCACCGCAGGCACATCGAACAGACCCGAAGCGCCGAGCCTGGCCGGGCTCAACAGGTCCTCGGCCCATGGCCGCAACGGCCCCTTCAGCCAACGCGTCATCGGCATGTGAAAACCCATCTTGGGCCGCTCGGTCAGGGCGGCGGGCACCCTCTTGTCCAACACCAGACGCAACGGCCACTTGGTGGCGCCGCCCCGCCGCCGCATCGTCACCGGCACCCGCCACGCCAGCTCGACCAGCCGATGGTCGAGCAGCGGAACCCGCACCTCCAACCCCACCGCCATGCTGGCGCGATCGACCTTGACCAGCAGGTCGTCGGGCAGCACCGTCATGGCATCGGCATACTGCATGCGGTCAAGCGGATCGGCCGCCGCCAGTTCCGGCCACTCGTCCGGATGGCCCTGGGCGAACGGAAATGACACCGGGGCCTTGGGCCAGACCCGCTGGCTGGCGGCGTAGAAGCGGTCGATCGCCGGCAGACGCAGCAGATCGCGGATCACCGGCAGGCTCTGACGCGCGTCGGCCAGCAGGCCCAGCCGCCGCAGCGGCCCCGCCACCGCCCTGGCGGGAACCAGACCCAACAGGGCCGCCAGCGGCCCCCGCAGGGCGGTGGGCACGCGATCGACCCGACGCCACTGCGCCCTCCGCTCCCAATAACGATCATAGCCGCCGAACAGTTCGTCACCGCCGTCACCCGACAGCACGACCGTGACGTCCCGGCGCGCCAGTTCCGCCACCAGCAGCGTCGGGACCTGGGAGCCGTCGGCCATGGGCTCGTCGTAGATTTCCGCCAGCCGGGGAATCACTCGCAGCGCGTCCTCCGCCCCCACCCGCAATTCGCGGTGAACGGTACCGAGGTGTCGCGCCACCGCACCGGCATGACCGCTTTCGTCGAAGCCGGCCTCGTCATAACCAATGGAGAAGGTGCGCGGGTTGGCGGCGCCGGCTTCTTCCATCAACGCCACCACCGTCGAGGAGTCGACCCCGCCCGACAGGAAGGCGCCGGTCGGCACGTCCGCGATCAGGTGGCCGCGCATGACCTCCGCCAAGGTGGCTTCCATCGCCTCGGCCACCGCCCGATCGTCGGCGGCAAGCGGATCGCGCCGCCCGGCGGCGGCGGCCTCGGCCAGGGTCCAGTAGGCCTCGATGGTCGGCTCTTGCCCCGGCCGCCAGTGGAGCAGACAGCCGGGCGCAAGCGTGGCGACACCGCGATAGATGGTGTGCGGCGCCGGAACATACAGCCTTGAGAAGTAGGAAGCGAAGGCGTCGCGGTCCAATTCCGCCCGCCAGCCGGGACAGGCCCGAAGCGCCTTCAGTTCCGAGCCGAACATCAGACGATCGCCTTCATGCCGCCAATACAGCGGCTTGATCCCCATGCGGTCGCGCGCCAGAATCAGCACCCGTTCACGCCGATCCCACAGCGCGAAGGCGAACATGCCCACCAACCGGGCAAGCGCCCGTTTCACGCCCCAGGTCCGGCAGGCCTCCAGCACCACTTCGGTATCCGAATGGCTGCGGAAGGCCACGCCCATGGCCTCCAGCTCACGACGCAGCCCGGCGGCGTTATAGCTCTCGCCATTGTAGACGATGACATGGCGGCCATCGGCCGATGCCATCGGCTGGGCGGCGGCGGGCGACAGGTCCACCACCGCCAGCCGGCGATGGGCCAGCGCCACCCCGGACTCCGGGTCGATCCACTCGCCCTGGCCGTCGGGACCGCGATGGGCCAATGCCGCAGCCATGGCCTGGGCGATGGCGGTCAGCCGGATCGGATTGCCCGCCAGCCTCTCATCGACGACACCGGCGATACCGCACATGGGTTAAGAGCGAAAGAAGTCGGTGACCGCCACGACCACCTCGGCCAGTTGCGTCGCCGTCAGCTCGGGGTAGATGGGCAGGGCAACGGTTTCGCGGGCGGCGGCCTCGGCCTGCGGCAAGCCGCCGGCCCCATAACCCAGGTCGGCGAAGCACGGTTGTAGATGCAGCGGTCCGGGGTAATAGACCTCGCAGCCGATTCCGGCCTGACGCAGATGCGCCATCAGGGCGTCGCGCCGGGGGGTGCGGACAACGTACTGATTAAAGATGTGGCGGGGCTGGCGGACGGCCGGCGTGGACAGCAGGTCCGAAGAAATTCCGGCGAAAGCCTGATCGTAAACCCCGGCGTTGCGTTGACGGCCGGCGGTCCAGGCGTCGAGCTGGGTCAGCTTGACCCGCAGCACCGCCGCCTGCAACGCGTCGAGACGGAAATTGCCGCCGACCACGGCGTGATGGTACTTGGGCTTGGAACCATGCACCCGCAGCACCCGAAGGCGCTCGGCCAGGGCATCATCATTGGTGACCACCATGCCGCCATCACCGAATCCACCGAGATTCTTCGACGGGAAGAACGAGAAGCAGGCCATGGTGCCCAGGGTTCCCGCCCGGCCGCCGCCGGCATCCTCCGAGCCGATGGCCTGGGCGGCGTCCTCGATCACCGGCAGGCCGTGGCGGGCGGCGATGGCCCGGATCGCGACCATATCGGCGCACTGGCCGAACAGATGCACCGGCAGGATCGCCTTGGTAGCGGGGGTGATTGCGGCCTCGATCAGGGTGGGATCGATGTTGTAGGTGTCGGGATCGATGTCAACGAATACCGGCGTCGCCCCCAGGCGCACGATGGCTCCGGCGGTGGCGAAGAAGGAATAGGGGGTGGTCACCACCTCGTCGCCGAGGCCGATCCCCAGCGCCATCAGGGCGACCAGCAGGGCGTCGGTGCCGCTGGAAACGCCGATGCCGTGGCGGGCGCCGCAATAGGCGGCAACTTCGTGTTCAAGGCCCTCGACCTCGGGCCCCATGATGAAATGCTGGCTGGCCAGCACCCGGTCCATCGCCGCCCGAATGTCACCCTCGATGGGGGCGAACTGGGCCTTAAGGTCAAGCAGCGGAACCGCCATCTCCGTTCACTCCGGCTCGTCGACACAACGGACGGTACCGCCGGCCAGGACATGGTTACGGCCACAGGCGGGGCAGACGGCTTCCGCCCAATCGTCGTCGGGCAGCTTGACGCCGCAGACGCAGGCCCAGCCGATCCGCCGCGCCGGATTGCCGGCCATGACGGCGTGATCGGGAACGTCCCTGGTCACCACCGCCCCGGCGCCGATGAAACAGTACCGCCCCAGGGTATGACCGCAGACGACGGTGGCGTTGGCACCGATGGTGGCGCCCCGCCGGACCAGAGTCGGGCGGTATTCGTGCTTGCGCTCGATCTCGGCGCGGGGATTGTGGACGTTGGTGAACACCATGGAGGGGCCGCAGAACACCCCGCCCTCCAGGGTGACGCCGGGATAGACGCTGACGTTGTTCTGGATCTTGCAGCGGTCGCCGATAGTGACATCGGGACCGATCACCACGTTCTGGCCGATGTTACAGCCTTGGCCGACGCGACTGTTCTTCAGGACATGGCTGAAGTGCCAGATACGGGTGCCGGCGCCGATCTCGGCCGGCGGATCCACCACCGCCGTCTCATGAACGAAAAAGTCGGGCGAGGCCTCGCTTTGAAACACGATCGGCCGGCGGGTCTCCATCGCGCGCTGGGCGGCGTCGAGTACGCGAAGCACCTTCAGTCCCTCGCGCCCGTCGGTGATCGGCCGGGCACCGGTAGCAACGCAGTCGAGGAAGTGGGCGCATTCCAGCGCCAGCGGCTCACCCGGCTCGATGGCGATGGCGATGGAATCGGCCTTGGCCGGCTCGGGGCGGCCGTTGACCCACTCGACCTTGTGGGGAAACAGCCGCAGCTTCTGGTCGGGCGGCAAGGTATCCTCGAATACCGCCATGCCGGCATCGCCCACCACCACCAACCGCTGTTCCTTGAACGGGTTCAGCCACGACACGAAGATGTGGGCGGCCTGACCGCTGGCGAAGGTCAGATGGGTGGTGGTGACGTCGGCGATGGCGCGGTGAAGGTAGTTGTGGCCCAGCGCCGCCACTTCCTCCAGCCCGTCACCCAGCAGAGCGAGGATCATCGAGATGTCATGGGGCGCGAAGCTCCACAGCGTGTTCTCCTCGGTACGGATCTTCCCCAGGTTGAGGCGATTGGAATAGACGTATTGCAAGCGGCCCAGCCGACCCTCGTCCAGGCAGAGTTTCTTCAGCGCCCGAAAGGCGGGATGGTACTGCATCAGGTGGCCTACCATCAGGGTCAGGCCCTTCTCCTCGGCCAGCTTTACCAGCCCTTCCGCATCGGCCACCGCCAGCGCCAACGGCTTCTCGACGAAAACATGCTTGCCCGCCAGCAAAGCTTCCCGCACCAAGGCGGCGTGAGTCTCGGCCGGAGTGGCGATCACCATCCCCGCGATCGAACCGTCCGCCAGGATCTCGGTGACCGACCGGACCAACACCTCATGACGGGCGCCCATGTCGGCGGCCAACGCACCGTCACGGTCTGCGACGGCGGCCAGCGCCCCCGCCCGGGCGAAGTTGCGCACCAGATTTTTGCCCCAATGGCCGCAGCCGATCACGGCAACGCGGGGATGCTGGATGGCTGGATTGCTCACTTGGGACTCACTCGTCGCAAAATACCAGGCAAACCTAGGGAATTATCGCAGGGAAGGCAATGATCACAGGGAGATGGCCAGAAGCTCGGCGATGCGGGCGCCGGCATGGCCATTGCCGAACGGGGCAACTGCGGTAGCCAGAGGTTGCGCCGCCCATTCGGCATTGCGCCCCAGCGCGGCGGCGTCCGCATCCACCACCCTGGTGGCGCCGGCCTCCAGCAGTTCCGGCCAGGGAGTTTCCGACGACACTGTCAGGCTACGCTTGCCGAGGAAGAACGCCTCCTTGGGCAGGCCACCGGAATCGGTGACCACGAAGGCGCAAGCCTGCAACGCCCCCAGCAGGTTAAAATAGTCGAGCGGCTCAGTCACCCGAACCGCCGCCGGCACGGCAAGGCCATGCTGGCGCAACGCCTTGGCGGTACGGGGATGGCAGGCGAACAGTACCGGTCGGCCCAACCGGCCCAGCCCGTCCATCAGCTCGGCCAGACGCTCGCGCCGGTCGGTGTTCTGCGGCCGGTGGATGGTGGCCAGCACGAAGCCCGGCGGTATATCCACCGGCCGGGCCTGGGGCAGATGGCGGCGGACGGCATCGAACATGACGTCGCCCACCATCTCGATCCGCCCGGTTACCGCCTCGCCACGCAGATTGGCGGCGGCGTGCCCGGATGGGCAGAACAGCAGGGTGGCGGCGTGATCGGCGACGATGCGGTTGAATTCCTCGGGATGATCGCGGTTGCCCATACGCGGTCCCGCCTCGACATGGGCCATGGGCAGCCGCATCTGCTCAGCGGCGATGGTAGCGGCAAGCGTCGATGTGGTGTCGCCGTAAAGCAGCACGGCATCCGGCCGCCGCGCGGCGAACTCGGCCGCGAGCCCGCTCAACATCGCCGCCGTCGCCCCCGACGCGCTGCCGCCGTTGATGCCGAGATTGGCGGCGGGTTCCGGAATGCCGAGTTGGCGGAAGAACACCCCACTCATGGCGTCGTCATAATGTTGGCCGGTGTGGATGATGGTCTCGGCGATCGGCCGGTTGCCGGCCGCGTTCCACTCGGCGAAGGCGGCGGATACCGCCGCCGCCTTGATCAGTTGCGGCCGTGCGCCCACCACCGTGCAGACTCGGAGCGGCCTCATTCCTTCAATGACACTTGATTGATCTGCTCCGCCAGCAGACCGAGGGCGAACACCACCGCCGACGCCGACAGTGCCGTCACACCGGCCCCGATACCCGCGCCGTTTAAAAACAGACCCGCAGCAAGACTGAGCACGCCAAATATTCCTAGAAAAGACGACATAATTATGAACAGCTTTAGCGGATTATAATAGGCAATTGCCGAAATTATGTATTGAGTCGTTCTGAGAGAATCCCTTATTAGCCTAACTTTTGTTTTTCCAATACGGCGACGGTAGTCTATATCAACATAAAGAACCGTCTTCTTCTTTAGCATATAGGCCAGGGTGCTTGATGTTGTGAAGCTGAAACTGTCCGAAAGATGGGGAAAGAATGGCTTTATGGCATCGCGGGAAAATACCCGGAGGCCGGAATTGGGATCGGGAATAACCCGGCCGGCGGTGAACTCGACCAACCGCTTCAGCGCCGCCCGCAACGGCGCCTTGATGGCGCTTTCGCGATAATGATCGCCGGTGCGCGCGCCCACAACCATGTCCCAACCCTCCCCATAGCGCGCCAGCAAGTCTGGAATGCGGTCGATGGGGTAGGTCCCGTCGGCATCGGTGATGACGATGGTGTCGTTGGCAGCAGCGGCAATTCCACGCTTTAACGAAAAGCCGTATCCGATATTTTCGAGATTGCGCAGCACCCTCGCTCCGGCGGCGGCGGCAATGGTGCCGGTGTCGTCGGATGAGCCGTCGTCGACGACCACGATCTCGCCACCGAACAAGCCGGCGGTCTCCAGGGTGGAACGAGCGGCGACAACGGTATCGTGGATGGCGTCCCTCTCATTGAACGCCGGGATGATGACGCTTATCACCGCACACTCCCCTGTCCGGCCGACGGGAATGGCGTCCCGCCGGCGCTGATCGTCAGCGACCGCTCGCAACGACGAAATAGTCTTCCCAATATTCATGAACCTTCAACTCGAAGGGATCGCCGAACGAGATCCACTGGTCGACGTCGAACACGACGAAGCGCTTGCCTGCTGCCAACAACCCGTTGATGCTGGTGCCGACATAGTGTTCGCCGTTGACGGTGATACCGGCGGCGATCATCTGTTCGACACCCCGTTTGAAATCGCCGGCCCGGCGATACCAGAATGTCCCGACCACCAGCGGATCGGTGCCGGGACTGTCGCTGATGGTCCGCTTTTCAACCACTTCGGTAATGGTGCGCCGGTCGGGCGCCGTGCGGCAATAAGCGAAGGCGTTTGGGTTCCTCACCAAGCCACTGCCCATGCGATAGGTCCAGACGGCACCGTCGATGGACGGATCGGCCAGCACCGCCTGCCAGGCGACGGCGTCGAACAGATGCTCGTAATCGCACGACGCGATCATCAGCGGGGCTTCGTCGGGCAGCAGATCCGCCGCCAGCATGCAGGTAGCCGCCTGCCCCGAGGTAAGGCCCGGTACCGGCACAGTCGCACAGTCGCCAAAGAAACGCCCCAGCATGCGCTCCAATGGATGCCGGGCGAGATCCTCGGCCCTCGGCAGGAAGACCCAGCGGGCGGCGGGCGGCATCGACTGCGCCGCGCGGACCACCATCGGCACGCCGTGGACCTGAATCATCGGCTTGGCGACCCGGTAGCCGTATTGGCGGAAGCGATTCCCCGCTCCGGCCATGGGCACCATGTTGATTTGACCGGAAAAAGCCGCGACATCCCCCTCGGACCGCGTCCTCGCTTTGCTATGGTAGCGGTGCCAATACTGGTACTGCTCGTAATCCTCGGGAGTGCCGAGGCAGATGAAGTGCTCGACCTCGTGGATACATACGTCGAAGCCGTCATCAACCAGATCGTTGAAGATCAGGCTGACATAGGCCTCCGGCAATTCGCGGTTCTTGCGAGCCAGCAGGCGCCCGCCGTAATCGCGAAACAGAGCCCAGCGACGGAAATAGTAAATGCCGACCGAAGCGTGTTCCTGACTACGGTCCTCGGTAAAACTCGCCTTCTCGCGCAGTTCCAGCATACGGGTACCATCGGTGCGCATGTAGGCGTAGAAGGTCGAACCGAACGACGCCGGGTGAAAACCGCGAAACGATGGCACCGCCGCGTCGTGACCCCGGGCATGGCGCAGGAACGCGGCGTAATCCCAGGTCACGGTGAAATCGCAATAGGTGACGATCACCTCGTCATCGTCGGCAATACCAGCAACCTGAAGCGCCGAGAAGGTGGGACCATCCTCGTGGCACGGAATCACCACCACCCGGGCACGGCGCGCCAGACCGGCCAGCAGTGCCTCAATTCCCGGATTATCTGCCACTTGGTTCTCGTTGAGGACAAAATGAAAATGGTCCTCGGCCCCGAACATGTCGATGACATGCCGGATCATCGGCGCATCACCCACCGGCAACAGAAATTTCGGACCGGAGTAGCCCGCCTGAGTGAAACGGCGGGAATGGCCCGCCATGGTGACAATAACGTGCATAGCCCGCTCAGTCGGCGACGTAAGGACGCCAGAAGGCGACCGATTCCCGCAACACCTCGACCACCGTACTGTCGGCCGGTTCGCGTTCCCGGAAACTCAGCTCCAGCAGCAATTCCACGTTACCGCGGGCCCCGGCGGCAACCAGGGTCTCCAGCACCTGCGCCGGCAATATCCTTCCACGTTCGTTATTGGCCTTGGTGAACGGCCAATGGCCGCCCTTGTCCTTGGAGCTCTGCTTGAGATGGATCTGCGGACTCTCGGCGGCGAAGCTGGTCAGCCATGCGTAGGGATCGGTATCGGCGGGGTCAGCCGAACTGACATCGCCATGGTCGACATCAAGACATATGCCGAAAGGCAGCGGCGCGCCGACATTGACGTCCCGTTGCAGGCGGTGGCATTCCGCCAAGGTCTCGCCCTGTTCGCGGCTAATCGACATTGGTTCCCAGGTGAGGCCGGACAGCCCCTTGTCCTTGGCGTAGGCGGCAATCTCATGCCAGTGGGTGATATTCTGGCGGCGACGCTCCTCGCGCCGAAGCGAGTCGCCATTGTCCCGATGGGTAAAGATGCCGAAATGGCTGCCCATGGCGCTGGCGCCGAGATCCACGGACAAATCGGCGAACCGCTTAAACCACCCCACCCAATGAGCCCGAACCTCGGCATCGGGATGGGCAAGGTGGTTGACGCGGGTAAAGGCACCGGTAAACGTGCTGGTCACCCTGGTGCCGTAACGGTCGCAGGCGGCGGAGATACGCTTGACCTGAGAGGCGAGGACCGCCCCGGGCAGATCCGGATTCAGCATGTCGGCGGTGAATTGAACCGCCTTCAACCCCAGGTCTCCCCCGACGATCCGGACCCATTCCTCGGGTTCGGCATAGCGGTTGACGGCAAAGCCGGTGTTGATTCCCAGGGTGAAGACCGCCTGTTCGCTCATTCCCGCTCCAATCCCAGCGCAATGCATTCCCTGAGTCGCCTCACGGCGTCCTCAAGCGGCATGTCGGAGCGAAACAGACCGGAGGATCCACCCACCAGAATATCCGCTCCCGCAGCCACCATGTTCGGGACGTTCTCATAGTTGACGTTGCCATCCACCGCAATCTTGATGTCGAGCTTCATATCGGCGATCAGTTGGCGCAACTTCTCGACCTTGCGCAGAGTCTGCGGTACCAGCTGGCCACCCATGTAGCCAGGATCGACCGTCATCACCAGCACCACATCGACGTCTTCGATAACATATTCCAGCGCATCAATGGCGGTACCCGGGCAAATCGCCACTCCCACCTCGGCATTCAGCCGGCGCACCGCCACCAGATCGCGGTGCAGATTGCGGCAGCATTCCTGATGAATGGTGAACAGATCACCTGGCGACACTTGAAAGGCTCCGAACAATCGCCCAGGCTCGTCGACCATCAGATGATAGCTTGATGGCAGCGTGGTTCGGGCACGGAACCGATTGATGATGCTCGACCCCATGGTGAAATCAGGGGCGAAGCGGCCGTCGATGACGTCGAAGTGCAAAGAATCGACGCCTTCTCGCTCAAGAATGTCGAGCTGACGACCGGCATCGAGCCAATCGACGCACATGATCGACGCGGCGATCGCGACCTTGCGCCGTTCCGACGGGACCGCGTCAACCATTGGGCCGTACCACGACCTTGATGCCCGCGCCGCCGCGGGCAACATCCAGGGCCTGTAAAATTCCTCCCAGGGCGAAGGTGTGGGTGACCAGCGGCGCCACATCGATGCGCCCATCCTCGATCAAGGCCAACGCCTCCCGATGATGGATCGGGGTCGAGCCATGCGAGCCGGTGACATAGGCCTCGCGATAGTGCAGGTGATTGGAAAGCAGGCCGATAGCCGGAGCCGATTTCGCCAAACCGCCAAACAGATTGACGACACCACGCTTGGCCACCGCAGCGATCGCCTGCTCGTGGGTGTTGACCGCCGGACAGGCGGTGAACAGCACGTCGGCACCGTCACCACCGGTGGCCGCCATGATCGCCGCCACCGGATCGGTGGCGGTCGGGTCGATCACCTGGAAACCAAGGGACTCGGCCTGGGCACGCCGGACCGGGGAAGGTTCGATCACGACGACGGTCTCGGCGGCAAAACGGGAGCGCCCCAACAGCGCCAGCATGAGCCCGATCGGTCCGGCGCCGAATACCGCCACCCGGCACCCCGGCTGGGCCAACGCCCGCTCGTAGCCGTTGAGGCAACAGGCCAGCGGCTCGGCCAGCGCCGCCAGTTCGTAAGCGATCTGGGATTGGATGCGTGAAACCGGCCCATGGCGCAGCACCACCGGTTCCAGCCGCAAAAATTGGGCATAGCCGCCATCGAACTGGTAACCGATGGCCAAATTGGTGTCGCAACAATTCCCCCGGCCGGCGCGGCAGTGGACACACTCCCCACAGGGAACATCGGCACCGACGGCGACGCGGTCACCGACCTTGACCTCGACGGCACCGGCCCCCACCGCCACCACCTCGCCGGCGACCTCGTGGCCGATGATACGGGGCGGTTGAATTCTCGCATTACCTTCGCGAACGATACGCAGATCGGAACCACACACGGCACACGCCTCGACCCGCAGCAAAGCGGTGCCCGGCAGCACCTCGGGAACCGCCACCTCTTCGACCACCAGCGTCTCGGGCCCCAGCCACCGGGCGGCCTTCATGGTCTCTTGCATGTCATTGGTCCAGTTCGTAAAGGGTTCCCCACGCCGTCGCCGTCGACCGGCCGACCGCCACACCGGGCGGCAGCGGCCGATGGGACAACACGCGGCTTACCCGAAAGCGCCGAATTTCGCCAGTCACATCGAGTTCCTGGAAGCGGCCGCGCACCAACCGGTCCCAGGCCTCGGCCCAGGCCGGTTGCAAGACCATCTTGTGCAACGTCAACCAATAGCCGAACCCAGCCTCGGCCTCGCCGAGAACGATACGGCGGCGACGCTCGAACGCTTCCGGCGGCGGTGCCATGAAGCGGGCGAACGTATTTTCGTCCCACCCCAACAGCCGTGCCCGCAAGGCCAAGCGATCGAGTGCCTCGGACAACGGCACCGCGTTCGCGAACCGAGTGGGCAACAGGTTAACCCGCCGCCCTGTGGTCGGGATCAGCAGATCGACCGCCAGGCTGTCCGATACCAGCAACGCACCGACCGGTGCATCGGCCTGAAGCACTGCCAGGGACTCGGTGGCTGCCATCACCTGATCGCGGTAGGTCTGCCGCTCCTGCCACACGGCGTAGGCGCCGACGAGCAGGAACGCCGTCAACAGCATCAGGATCGCGGGCAGATAGACGATCGACGCCTCCCGCGCCAACCAACCGAAGGCGGCGCGCACATTGGCGGCAATCGGAGTGCCCTCCTGACCACTGGAATAGGATCGCGGCGGTCGCGTCATATAATATATAGACGGGACAAAATAATAAATATGTAGAAATTCCATGCCAAGACGAGAGTAAAGCAGGTCTGCGGGAAGGCCAACGTGGAAAAACATCTGCAGCAGAACCCAAAACAGTTCAACCGCCATCAGCAAAAATACAGGGGAAAACTTGAATAGGAGCTCATACGCATCGATACGATCGATGCGATAGAGGGTGGCAAGCAATGCCAATGGAAATATGAAATAGGCAACGTAGTAATAGGCTCCGTAATAGGCCGTCGATACGTCCGAAGCCAACCCGAGGAACGAGAGCCCCTCGGCATCGCCACCGAGCAGAAAGCCCGCGACCGCCGGGGCGGCGACCAGCGCCGCCAGTGCCGCTTGGAACGCCATCGTACGCACCAGCGTCACGTCGATCCGTTCGCCATTACGGCGCCACAGGCGAATGGCCAGGACAACGAACCAAAAAGGCAGGCCGACCAGCGCGTTGACCACGTGGACTTGCGTCTGCGCCGCCCACAGTAGGGTTAGCAGGGAATTCCGCCGCAGACTGGGCGGCGGCCCCGGACGCATCGACACATAAAACACGGCGAGAAAAGCCGCCAGCGTGATGGCGGGAATGGGAAAGCCGAGGGAATCGGGCTCGGCCGGCCACGCGAGCGACAGGGGATCGCCGCCCTGGACCAGGGCCACCAGGAATTCCCGCAACGGCAAACCGGCGAAACCCATCAGACTCAGCGCCGCCAATGCCACCGCCCATCGCTTGCCCACATAGCGGCCATGGATCGCCACCATCAGCGCGAAGGCGGCCATAGGAAAGACCAACCGACCGAACATATTACTGCCGGCCAGACCGAACAGGTGGATGGCCAAGCCGTGGAGCCACACCACAAGATAGGGATGGTAGCGCAATCCCCACAGATCGGGATCAAGGGACGGTGCCGCCGGCAACAGATTGCCTTCGGCCACCTTGGCCGCCAGCGGCAGCCAGTTGACGATCTCGCTTAGGTCCTGATAGCCGAAGGGCAGAGCCGTCCACGACACCGCCCCCCCCAACAACGCCTGCGGCACCACCCATGCCGAAAACACCAAACCGGCCCACAGCGTCGCCGCCATCAGCACCGCCCGTGATCGTATTCGTTTCACTGGCAGGCCCCCACAACTCTCACCACAGGTCGGGCCGCTTGGTACAGACGGCATCCACGACGAAGCCGTGACGATCCATCTGACTTCGCATAAACGCGACCTCCTCCGCCGGACGGCCGTGCAGTTCGGGGCTGACCAGGCAAAGCTTGAACCCTGCCGATCGCAATGCAGCGTAATCGGCATCGCCCAGAGGAAATCCGTGGAATACGTCCAACCACACCCAATCCGCCTGTCCCGTCAATATCAGCGCGCCGGCCGCCGGCTCGTATTCCGAGACGCGCAAGGCAACACGTGGTTCGTTGGCCCTGATCATCTTGATTAACGCGGGAAAAGACAAGTCCAGCATAAAAAATCGGTTAATGCCGCGAGCCAGAACCCGCTCGCGAACACGCCCTTCAATGCCTTCCTCCTTGATGTTGAGAATGACAAAGGCGTGATGATAGGCGTCCAGCCACTCTTCAAAATCGACGCCGGGACTGAAGGCGTCATGATGGACCACCAAGCGGTCGCCAAAGGCATGGAGGTCCATCTCCACTCCGAACTCCGGCGCCAGTGCCGCCAGAGCGGCGGGATCGTTGACCCGATGAACGATCTTCAACATCCCCGGCCTCCCGATTTCAGCAGCCGTTGGCGCAAAACCAGCGAATAGGCGACAGTTCTCCAGGAATAGCGCAGCTTGGCGGCCAGTGTCTCGTTATGCCCCGTTCCGGACAGCCGGGGACCGAACAGCACTGGGAAGCGCCGCACGTCCAACCGGCCGGCCACCGCGTGCCAATAGGCAAACAGGTCAAGCGAGAAATCGGTGGGAGGATCCTTCAGGCTCTCGAAAAAGCGGCGGGAAAACACGCTGGGTTGGGCGTGAACGTCCCACAACAAATGTCCCAGAATCAGGCTCTCGAAGGCCGCCATGCCCCAGGCGAATAACCGGTCCCTGAACGGCCGACCGTAACGGCGGCCCTTGGCGAAACCATTGTCGGGATCAGGCAGAGCCAGCAACACCTCCACCCCGGTGCGGGCATCGAGGGGATCCGTCTGCAGATCGGCGTGAGTCCAGGCGAGAAAGCGGCCCCGCGCCGCCCTCAGGCCGGTCAGAATGCCGAAGCCATAGCCCTGGTTGACTTCCACCCGCAACGTCCGCAGGAAGGGATGGCGGGCGATGAGCCCCGGCAGCACCTGGGGCGTCGCATCCGACGAACCATTGTCCACCAGCAGCACTTCATCGATGCCGTCGGCGAACACCTCGGCGCAACGCGCCACTAGACGCGGCAGGCTGGCGGCTTCGTTGTAACAGGGAATGACGAGTGAAAGACGGGGGATGCTCATGGTCGGCCTCTATCCATGCGGACGCACCATCGCCTTGAGCCTAGGTCGATGGATGCGGCGACGCTTGTGGGCGTCAAGGTCGGCAAGCAACGGCGCCAGTTCTTCAAGCCCGACGACGACATCGACCAGCCCAGAGGGTGCCAGCCCTTGCGCCATCAATGCCAAAGCGCGCGTCCAATCACTCTCCGCTCGGCCGCGGTAGCTGGAATTCCAGGTGCCGAGAATATCGATTTCCTTGCGTAGCACCTGCGATACCAGAGCTTGCGGCAAGGATACGTCGCCCGAGACGTTCCCCATCCACACCACCCGCCCGCCGTGACGGCAAAGATCCAGGGCATGGCGGAAGGTCGCCGGCACCCCCGCTGCCTCAAGAACCGCCGGGAAGGTGGCGCGGTTGGACTCGACAAAGGCCTGCCATTCAGCCTCGTCACCCAGGACCTCCGTGGCGGCGCCGTCGGCGGCGGCAAGGGCCAGCTTGGCCGGGTTGCGGTCAACAACCGTCACCGCCAGATCCGGCCGGCACTGCCGTAGCACCTTGACCGCCAACAACCCGAGAAAACCAGCACCCAGCACCAGCAATGGTCCGGTCGGCGCGATCAGCACCCCCAGGCGATCAAGGGCGTGAACCACCACTGAAACCGGCTCGGTCAGGGCGCCATCGACAATTCCCACGCCGTCGGGCAATGGCAACAGATTCCAAGCCTTGACGTTGAGGAACTCGGCAAAGCCGCCGTGGCGGCGCGATCCGTAGTAATCGTAGCTGCGGCATTGGGCATAACGCCCAAGCGCACAGGCCTCGCACGTGAAGCAGGGCAATAACGGAAACACCGTGACGGCTTGGCCAGGCCCAAGATCGACCGGGACACTGTCACCGCAAGCGACCACTTCCCCGGCAAGTTCATGCCCCATTACCAGCGGATAAAAATAGGCCCCACCCGCAAAGGCCCGAGCAACATCCGACGAACAAACCCCTGCCGCGCCGATGCGTACCGTGCATTCGTCGGCTGCGAGCGGCGCAAGAGCCATCTCGGCAATCTCGATTCGGGCGTCGGCCATCAGAAGAGCTGCTTTCACGACGGCGATCCTCGCGCGCTTTACATCACACCGTTGTCTAACCACTGTCCATTAGAACGGCAAGCGTCACCGCGACGGCGCGGCGGAAAAAACTTGACTCGGATAGGCATCAAACGCCTACAAGCAGTCTCGGACTGACATGAGGGCTGCGATGGCCAAGATTCTTTTCGCGCAGGAAATTTTTTTTCCGTTTCAAAGCATCGCCAAATTGTCGGCCTATCTCAAGCTGAAAGGCCACGAGGTCGACCTGGTCATCGGCGACGAGCATAGGATCGCCGCCTACGCCAAGACGTCGAACCCCTCGCTGATCGCCTTCTCGGTCCTCACCCCCTATCGCAATCACATGCTGGTATCCGCCCATGCGATCAAGAAGGCGGGGGTCACGGCCCCGATCATCGCCGGCGGATACGACATCACCTTCATGCCGCAGATCCTGGAATATTCGGACCTCGACATCATTTGCCGTGGCGAGGGCGAAGAGGCTTTGACCGAGCTGTGTGACTGCCTGGACAATGGCAAGGATTACAGCGGAATCGCAAACCTATGGGTTAAGAAAAATGGGGTCGTAGTTAAAAATTCAATGCGGACATGGCAGATGGATATGGACCAGATGCCATTCGATGATCGTGATATATACCTTAACTACGACAGCTATTTTTCAATAATTCCATTCATGCAAGTTCTGGCCGGTCGCGGTTGCCCATATCCCTGTAGCTATTGCTTCAATCGTGGCTATATGGATATATATTATGCCGAAGGCAGCCGCGGATACACAAAGCTCCGCAGCCCGGATCATGTCATTGCTGAGTGCATAGAACTCCGCGATAAATACAAAGCAAAATATATATTCTTCAATGACAGCACGCTTACATATAACAAGCGATGGATACTTGAGTTTTTGTCAAAATACAAAGACAGAGTCAAAGTCCCGTTCTCGATCAACGCGGTCATCCGCGAAATCGACGATGAGGTCGGCAAGGCGCTCGGTGATTGCGGCTATTGCGAGCTGGTCCGTTTCGGCCTGGAGACTGGAAACGAAGATTTCCGCGTCAAGATTCTCAATAAGAAACTTACCAATCAGCAGTTCTTCGACTGCACCAAAATACTGCAACGCTACGGTATCCGCTATTCCATGCAGATGATGCTGGGTCTACCGGGTGAAACCTTGGACAACGCGTGGGAGACCATCGACATCGCCCATCGCCTCAGCACCCATGACAGCGTGCATGGCATTAACCTGTTCAAGCCGTTCCCCGGCCTTGAAATCACCAATTACGGCATCAGCATCGGCCAATACAAGAAGGAGGAAATTTCCGCCTTCGAACCTCCGGATGTCGTCAAACAGGCGGCGGCGACCAAAAGTCATGCTGGGGACGGCTGCGGTATTGCCGAAGGCGATGTGCTGGTCGCGGAACCCGATGACGAAGCAGCCCCCGCCATGAAGGCGTTGCCGCTTGGA
Source organism: uncultured Rhodospirillaceae bacterium (assembly GCA_903901915.1). Lineage (GTDB taxonomy): Bacteria > Pseudomonadota > Alphaproteobacteria > Rhodospirillales > Magnetospirillaceae > Phaeospirillum. The sequence continues at coordinate 42,649 of CAIUSV010000057.1, forward strand.
ACTCGTAAGATGGTGTTTTTCTCCAACTATCGCTCGGACCCGGAGGGACAAATGATCCTGCGGCTGTCCCGATTTTCCCATCTGGCGATCCGCCTACCCTGGCTTCGACCGCTGATCCGCCAGTTGATCAAGCTGCCCGACAATGCGGTCTATCGTTTCATTTGGCTGGCCACGGAAAGCCTGCTCAACATTCGAGCCCATGCCCGGGTGCCGATATCATTCTTCGTGCAGTATTTCCTGCACCATCGTGGCAAGCAGATCCGCTGACGTCGCCGGTCATGACGAAGAGGAGGTACGTACCTGTTCGCACCGAGCAGTGAAGACCACGGTATGGGCGAGGATGAAACTCACCACCGCCGATACCGCGATGCCGAACAGCTGCGAGAATATTTCTGGGACGCGCAGAATTTCGCCGGCGAACCATTGCGTCGCTGAATGGCACCCCAGCGAGAACAACGTAGTGGCGAAATACACCGGCATGCCGCTGCGGAACGACACGGAGGACTGGAAAGTCCATGTGCGATTGAGCAGAAATACCACCGGCAGCGGGAGCACGAACCCGCAGGCGCCGGCAATCATATAGTCGATACCGAAGACGGCAAAAGCCAGCAGGAAAATTGCGTAGTTCATGCCGACACCGACGATGCCGACCACCGCGAATCTCGTCAGCTTACCACGAAGATTGGAGAGAGGATGGGCCATGGCGCACACGTTTAGGAGCCTGATCGGGACGGAGTGTGGGCATGCCTCCTTCCGGAGGTCAAGGCGCATTGCCTTCCCGTCGCGGGGCCAGCCTGTTATGGTCCCGCGATGATCAAGATTGCCGTAGGCATCATTCTGTCTGCCTTGGGCCTGTTCATCGCCTTTCGCGATGTCGACTGGCCGGCGCTGCGGACCGCCCTGTCCGAGGCCAACGGCCTCTGGATACTGGTTTCGGCCTTTTTCACCGTGATCTCGGTATGGATCCGCGCCATGCGTTGGCGAATCCTGCTTGGACCGTTAAACGCGGTGCGGACATCCCACCTGTTTTCGGCCACCATGGTTGGCTATTTCGGCAACGGGGTGCTGCCCATGCGGGCGGGCGAGGTCATAAAATCCTACATGGTCAGCCGCCTGTATCCCGATCTGGCGGTCAGTTCGGTCCTGGGCACGGTGGTCGTGGAGCGGTTGCTCGATCTGTGTGGTTTGATGCTGGTCAGTCTATGGATTGCCGTCACATTCGATCTGCCCGGCTGGGTGCTGAGCGGCATTGCCGGCGTCGCGATCGGACTGATCGGAGGACTGGGAGTGCTGGGCGTCGCCGCGTTCGCCCCCAGCCATCGAATCGAGGCGCTGGGACGCCGGCTGGTTGGGCGGTGGCGTTGGATGTCCAAGCCCTGGCGGATCTTGGAGACCTTCCTGACCGGCATGGCCGTACTACGGCGGGCGGGCCACACTACCGCCATTCTCGGACAGACCTTGGTCTACTGGTTTTGCCAGTGGTCGATGATGTTGACCGCCGCCTGGGGCTTGAATCAACCGCTGACCTGGATGGAATCGGGAACCCTGCTGCTTGGCACCATGCTGGCGGCATCGCTGCCGTCGGCGCCAGCCAATCTCGGCCTGTTTCACGCCGCGGCGGTCTTGACGATGACGGCAGTGCTGCATTATCCGCAACCTGATGCCCAGGCCTATGCCATCGCCAGCCACGCCATTCGCGTATTGCTGCCGACCGTGCTGGGCGGAATTCTGGCGTTGGCGTACTCTTGGGCGATGCCCGCCGTTTGGAAAGGCCGGTGGCGCGACGAAGTAAGTGTAAGCGAGGCGAAGAACTGAGATGGCCCAAATCATTCTTGTACAGCCGCTGGCGGGGTCGCTCGACGAAATGTCGGTACGACTGCCGGAAGGATTGCTGGCGGTGGCTGCGCTGCCTGCCGCCAAGGGATACGATGTCCGCATTCTTGACCAGCGCCTGAGCAACGATTTTGAACGTGATGCCCGTGCCCTGGTAGGACCCGACACCGTCATCGTCGGCATCACCTGCATCACCGGTGAACAGATCCGCTATGCGGTCGAAGCCACCCGGTTCTTCAAGCGAAACTGGCCACACATTCCGGTGTGCTGGGGCGGTGTCCATGCCACCCTGCTGCCAGACCAAACCGCCCAGCATCCGGATATCGATTACGTCGTGGCCGGCGACGGCGACCTGGTGTTCTGCGAGTTGTTCGAGCGGCTGCGCGACGGCCAGCCGGTCAGCGATCTCCGCGGCTTGGTCTATAAGATCGAGGCCGGCGACACCGCTTCCAACGCCGGTAACGTCGAACTGGTGTTTCCCGCCAAAGGCGAGGGGCAATACCATGTGGTGCGCCGGAACGGTAGTGTCGACGTCATCCGCGACCTCGACAGCCTGCCACCGGTGCCCTACCATCTCGTCGATTTCGACAAATATGAAATTTTCCATACCGATGACGGCAGCAAGTCGGCGACCTTGAATACGGCGCGCGGCTGCCCGTTCCGTTGCCATTTCTGCTCTGATCCGGTGCTTAATGACGGAAAATGGCGAGGATATTCGCCAACAAAGATCATAGAACGGCTCGATATTTTATATAACGACTATAATGTCCGCTGGGTCTTCTTCCAGGATGACTACTTTCCTGGGAGCAAGAAGCGCTTCATAGAAATTTTGACGCTGCTTGCCGACCACTATGGCAGCCGCGTCAAATGGTCGACCTGCGGAATCCGCGCCGACATTATTTGTACTATGGACGACACCGAGATCGCGCTGTTGGAGCGCTCCGGCTGCCATTCACTGGAAATCGGCATTGAATCGGGCAACGAAAGGATCATCCGGCTGCTCAACAAGGCAGAGACTCTGGAAGAGATGCGTACCGCCAACCGGAAGCTGGCCGGCACCGGCATCAAGGTGAAGTATTCGCTGATCATCGGCTTTCCATCGGAAACCGATGAGGAGATGGATCATACCGTGGATTTTGCGCTGGAACTCGAACGCGAGAATCCGAACGCCTACTGCTTTATCTTCAATTTCCTGCCCATCGTCGGTACCCCCTTCTTCCACGATGCGATCAAAAAAGGGTTCAAAGCCCCCGATAGCCTCGAAGCCTGGAGCGCCATGGACTTTCAGAAATGGATGCGCAGCTATCGCGGCTGGCATACCGCCAAAAAGATCCGCCGGCTGGAAGCAATTGCCTTTACCTCCTATTTCCACAACAAGAATGTGCTTTTCAAGCTGGGCGGTTCCAAGCTGATTCGGTTCTGCTACTACTGTTACTATCCCATTGCCAAATTTCGTTTTCAGAACAAGGCATTCGGCTTCTTCCTGGAATGGCACATCAAGGATGTGATCCTAAGCCTGCGCCCATTGATACGCGGCACGCTCAAGCTGCTGTCGCCGATACTGTCGAAATCGGCGAGGTCATCTTGACCGCCGGGCGCGGCATCCCACCGGAGGGCCGGTTTTGGCCCCGCCGGTCGGGCACCGGGTAGGAGTAGGTCCGCCCGTGCCGAAGCTGGTCCGTCTATTGCTCGGTTTACTGGCGCCGGTGGCTGTGACCCTTATGGTGTTCATGGCCCTGACGGGCCATAAATTCGAGCGCGAGGCCGACCTGGACTTGGCGAACGCCAAGGCGGTCGGAGGCAACGCCTATCTCGTCGAGGTACCGGGAGGTCCAGGCTTTCCCTTCGTTCAACTGGGTGATTCCAACGTATTCTCGACAAGTTCCACACTAATTCTTAGCGAGAACGGACACCCCCTTGGCCCCGGCCACACCGCCCATTCGGTGATCCGGGCGACGGGAAACGGCAGCTACTCCCACTGGGGCGGTTGGCTGTATTTTTCGACATCCGACAACGCCGATCCCCGCACCAATGGCCGCACCTACCATGTGACGTTCAGTTGTGGCCTGAATCGCACTCTGTCGATGCTGATTGGGCTGTTGGCGGCAAGCCCGCTGGCGCTGTGGCTACTTCTCCCCATGGCGGTAAAACTGGCCACAGCCAGCCATCCGAAACGATTTTCACCGGGCGGCCTGATCGGACTGGTCCTGATGATCGCGGGATGGCGGGTCAAGCGGAGACCGTACTGGCTGACGGTCTCCACTATCCTGCTGCTCGGACTGGCCTTGAGAACCGGATGGATGTTGTGCGTTGGCACGCCGTTCATCCTGCCCGACTCCGGCACCTACTTCGAGCCCGCCATCGCCGCACCGGCACTTCCGCTCCGGGAAACCCGTACACTTGGCACACCCTGGATCATCGCCCTGGCGCTGACTCTGGTCCCCCACCCCCTGGCCATCGTCGGCATGCACACTCTAATGTGGCTCGGAGTTTCGCTCGGGGTCGCCGTCGTCATGGACCGGGTCCTGAGAATGCGGGTGGCCGGACTGATCCTGTTGATCTACCTGGCCTTCCTGCAAAAAAACCTGGCCTTTGAGTTCCTGATCATGTCCGAATTTCCGGCAGCCATCGTCAGCCTGGCACTGATTTCGGCCATGGCGGCGGGGTTGCGTTCGACCGGATGGGGATGGTCGGCCCTGATCGCGGCGCTGCTGGTTTTCGACATACTGATCAAACCCTCGGCCTTCGTTTTCGTTCCGCTTGGCGTGCTGTGGCTAGGGGCCGTCGCCATCCTTCATCCGCATGACCGGCGCCGAATAGCCCGAAACGGAGTGCTGGGAGCCTTGATGGTCGTCGGACCGTTGCTTGTCAACATGGCCGCCTTTGATCGAAGTTTCGGCAGCTTTGCCCTTTCCCATTTTGACGGTTACAATTTCTTTGCGCAGACAGGACACCTAATGGTGTTCAATGGGGAAAGTAATAAGGAGATAAAAAAGGCGCTATCGGAATACATGCCGACATATAAAAGTAAATATGCGGACAAAAACGACTACAGATGGAACTGGATGATACACAATACATTTGACGAAGATATCACGCAGGATTTCTGGCCGAATAGTCCGATTCGCACTATATCAATGCTTTCTCAAGAAAAATCCATGAGAGCATATAACCGTATTTTTGGGGAGCTTGCCAGAGAAGGAGTTATGGCGCACCCCAACGAGTACATTCAACTTACGTTATGGACCATACGCTTCCTTTATCGGGGATATACCATGGAGTATGGAGACTTTCTCTCTCCGCGCTCCCTGGCCGAGTTGCACGGTGAGAAGCAGCAATTTTATACGTATTGGCTCGCCGACACCGGAAAGGACACCCGCCTTCGGACCCGCGTAAGAAACGGATTGCAGAGCTTTCCACCGCCGGTCGGCAGCGCGGCGGCGGCTACGTTTGTGAAAGCCGGCTGGATCTTCCTGCATGTGGCCGGCGCGGTGATCGGGGTTGTGGTGACCATCGTCACAGGCGCCGGATTGGCAGCCTCCGTTGGCATCCTGACCTTGCTGGTGTGGGCGCTGCTGAGCCGAAGACTGCGAATGGATCGCCGACGGCTGCGAATCATCGGCCTTCCGGTGGCCCTGCCCACCATTCCGTTGGCGGCAACGGCGCTGGCTGGGCTGGGTGTCGCCGGCTATTCGGTTGGCATTAGCCTTTATTGTGTCAGCGAGCCCGTGCGATTCCTGCAAAACATCCAGCCGGTACTGATTTTGTTCCTGCTGGCTAGCGCAGCCTTGGGGGTGGACCAGTTACGCCGGGCAACGGCGATCACGCTGTTCAGACTCAAACAAAGCCGATCTGCCGGAGAAGCAAGAGTTTTCATTGCAATGCAACCCCGAAGTGGTTAGAAGCAACTGACACTCTAAGGCTAATCTTCGGCGGCACTGTCGATGGTCAAAGTCAGCGTCATTATTCCTGCCTTTAATGAGGAAAAGACCATCCTTGACGTGCTGGCGCGCGTGCGCCAGCAGCACGTGGACGGGGTCGAATTCGAAATCGTCGTTATCGATGACGGATCGAAAGATCGTACCGCCGAATTGGTGGAAAGTCGTTCGGATCTGTGCGACCGCTTTATTCGTCAGCCCCGTAATGGCGGCAAAGGCGCCGCTGTCCGTGCCGGGTTGATGGCCGCAACCGGGGACTACGTCCTGTTCCAGGACGCCGACCTGGAATACGACCCCAACGAATATGAAAAGCTACTGCTGCCGGTGAGAAAATTCGACGCCGATATCGTCATGGGCTCGCGCTTCGTCGCACCAGTCTATACACGAGTTTACTATTTCTGGCACAAAGTTGGCAATCACCTGATCACGCTAGCTTTCAACCTGCTCAACAACACGACCTTCACCGACGTTTACAGCTGCTATCTGCTTTTCCGGCGCAATCTTATCGATCCGGAAAAGCTGATGTCGGATGGCTGGGAACAGCAGGCGGAAATTCTGACCAAGGCCGTGCGTGCGGGGACGATGTTCTATGAGGTTCCCATCAGCTATCATGGCCGCACCTACGCCGAAGGCAAAAAGATCCGTGCTCGCCACGCGTTCAACGTGCTGTCCATGATTCTGCGTTGCCGGATAATGGCGCGCTGACCCATCATTGTTCCGAGGTTATCCATGAAAGCGAATATCCGCCCCGTCACCGCCGAAGAGCGCGCCAGCTGGCCGAAGACCGTGATCATCCCGTTGGAAAAGCCTTTTGTCGACGAACGCGGAGCGATTCAGCCGCTGATGGACGTCACCATGGAATCCTGCGTGCTGATATCCTCGAAGAAGGGCACGGTCAGGGCCAATCACTACCACCAGACCGATTGGCATTATTGTTATGTCCTGGAGGGCGAGATCGAGTATTACGAGCGCCCAACCGGGTCCGACCAGGCGCCGACCAGGACAATAGTCGGCCAAGGCCAAATGTTTTTTACCGGCCCCATGGCCGATCACGCCATGGTTTTCACCAAGGACACCACCTTTCTGACCTTCGGCCGCAACAGCCGTAGCCAGGAGGTCTATGAGGCCGACGTTGTGCGTATTCCGCCCGTCAATCCAACGCCCTGACCCGTGCCACCATGACCACCGCTTCCGGACGTTGCCATCGCCGCGCCGACTGTCGCCTGTGCGGCAGCACCCGGGTATCCCAGGTCCTGTCGCTCGAGCCGACGCCGCCGGCCAACGCATTCGTGCCGGCAGCCATGCTGGAACAACCGCAGCAGTGCTTTCCGCTTGACATATTTTTCTGCCAGGATTGCAGCCACGTCCAGATGCTTGACGTCGTCGATCCTTGCGAGTTGTTCGAGAATTACGTTTACGTGTCGGGCACCTCCCCGGTTTTTGTAAAGCATTTCGAGAACTATGCCGCGGACATCAGAGCCAGCTTCGCGCCGCCCGCCAGATCGCTGGTGGTGGATATCGGCTCCAATGACGGGACGCTGCTCGGCTTCTTCGGAGCAGCCGGACATCGGGTGCTGGGGATTGATCCGGCACGCGACATCGCGCGCATTGCCACCGAGGCCGGCATCGAAACCTTGTGTGGTTTCTTCACCCGCGATCTCGCCGACACCATCCGCGCCGGATACGGCCCGGCGGCGGTGGTAACCGCCAACAACGTCTTTGCCCATGTCGATGATCTGGGTGACGTGGCGCGGGGAGTGCGCGACCTTCTGGCCCCCGAAGGCGTATTCGTCTTCGAGGTTTCCTATCTTGTCGATGTGTTTGAAAACACCTTGTTCGACACCATCTACCACGAACATCTGGCCTACCATTCGGTCAAGCCGCTGATTGGCTTCCTGGCACGTAACGGACTGGAACTGATCGAAGCATTTCGCGTCGGTTCCCATGGCGGCTCCCTGCGGGCCGTGGCGCAACTTCAAGGCGGACCGCGCCCGGTCGGTGGCTCGGTCGGCGCAGCCCTCGCCGAAGAGGCTCGCCTCGGACTGGATAAGGCCGAGACCTTCCACGCCTTCGCCCACCATATCGACGCGTTGAAGGCCGAACTGGCCATTTTGCTGAAACGGCTGAAAGCCGATGGCCGGCGCATCGCCGGTTTCGGTGCGCCAGCCAAGGCCACCACCCTGATGTACCATTTCGGCTTGGGGGCCGACGTGATCGACTACATTGTCGATGATAGCCCACTCAAGCAGGGTCTTTACACTCCCGGCCTTCATATTCCTGTTGTTTCGTCTTCAGCCATCGCCGAGCGGGCGCCCGATTACCTGCTGATCCTGGCGTGGAACTTCGCACCGTCCATCATTGCCCGTCACACCACCTTCCGGCAAGGTGGCGGACATTTCATCTTGCCCCTGCCGAGGGTGGAGGTCGTTTAATGCCATGACCGAGTTCCTACTGCATTCGGATATTGTTGAAATCGCCGAGCGCCTGGGGCCGGCTGTCCAAGAATTTTCCGGCAAGACCGTATTGCTGACCGGCGGACGGGGCTTCCTGGGACGCTATTTCATGGCATTATTTGCCTATATCAGCGACAAGGTGCTGGAAAAGCCGTGCCGCCTGGTGGCGCTGGATAATCTGATCACTGCGGGCAAGGAAGGCGCCGATATCCCCGATTTGCCCAATGTCACCTTCATACGACACAATGTGATCGAACCGTTCAAATGGACCGACGAGGTCCACTACGTCATTCACGCCGCCGGCATCGCCAGCCCCTTCTATTATCGGGCCTATCCGCTGGAGACGCTGGAAGTCGCGGTTCGGGGCACCCGCAATATGCTGGAAACCGCCCAACGGCACGGCGCACGATTCACCTTCTTCTCGTCGTCGGAGATCTACGGAGATCCCGATGTCAAACATGTACCGACCCAGGAGAGCTATCGCGGCAACGTATCCTGCCAGGGACCACGCGCCTGCTACGACGAGAGCAAGCGGGTGGGTGAGACTCTTTGTCATATCTTCCACGAAAAACACGGTACCGCCACAAACACCATTCGGCCGTTCAACGTTTACGGCCCCGGAATGCAGGAAACCGACTACCGCGTACTTCCCAACTTCGCCAATCGCATCAAGGCGGGCCGGCCGTTGAACGTCTACGGCTCGGGTAACCAGACCCGAACCTTCTGCTACATCACCGACGCCATGGTCGGATTCCTGTTGGTGGTTCTGCGTGGCGTGCCGGGAGAGCCCTATAACATAGGCAATCCCACGCCGGAAATCTCGATGCTCGAACTGGTCCACCGCATCGAGAAAGTGCTGCGTCACAAGGTCGAACACAACGTCATCGAATACCCCGACTCCTATCCGGCCGACGAACCCAATCGCCGCTGCCCCGACATCCGCAAAGCCAGGCTGCAATTGGCCTTCGAGCCGACGGTGACCCTGGAGGACGGTTTGGGGCGTTTCCTCGGTTGGGCCGACAAGGTCTACACCGGCGCGCAATGAGTGCCATGGCACCGGTTCGGCTGGGCCTGGTCGGTGCCGGACGCTGGGGAAAGATTTTTATCCGCACCCTGGCTGGGGCCAGCGAAGTCGCGCTGGTGGCATTGGCCAGCACCAACACCGCCTCACGCGAGCTGGTATCGGGGGAAACCCGGTTATTCAACGACTGGCGCGCCATGTTGGATGCCGGCGGACTCGATGGCGTCATCGTTGCCACCCCGCCGGCGACCCATGCCGAGATTGCCGGTGCAGCCTTGTCCGCAGGCTTCCCGGTCCTGATCGAAAAGCCGTTGACCATAAATCCGGCCGAAGCGACGACCCTGCGGCGGCAGGCCGACCGGTCCGGCTTGCCCGTCCTCGTCGATCACATCCACCTGTTCAGCCCCGCCTTTCGTCGGCTCAAGGCATTGGCCCAGGACCTCGGCCCGATCCGGGCCATCCACGGTATCGCCGGAAATCGCGGTCCCTACCGCGTCGACACACCCGTTCTGTGGGATTGGGGACCCCACGATGTCGCCATGTGTCTGGATTTGTTGAACGCCTTGCCGGACACGGCAAACGCCACCCGGCTGGAACGCCGGCCGGTGGAAGGCGGAGAGGCGGAGTGCCTGCTTCTGGATCTTCGGTTCGGCGCCATCTCGGCCGACCTAGTTATCGGCACCACCATGGACAAGGTGCGGCGCTTCGAGGTCGAATGCGCTGGCGGCATCCTGGTCTACGACGACCTTGCCGACGACAAACTCACACAGAACGGAAGCCCGATCGAGGTGGATAGGGCGCAACCGCTCGACGTGGCGCTTGCCGAGTTTGCCGCAGCCATCCGGTCACGCTCAACCAGGCCCGAAGACCTCGCCATGGCGGTCAGCGTAGTGGAGATACTCGCCCGCTGCGAAGCCCGGCTGGGGACTGCCGACTTGCCAGAAGGATAGGGGTCAGCAGCAACATCGCCGCCGGCGCCGATACCGCAATCAGGAACCGCGGCAACGGCAACTGGCCGAAACAGACGACCAGATGATAGCTCAGGGTGCACGTGGCGAGAAAAGCCAGGGCGCCAAGATCGGTACGCAGACGGCGGCGGCGCAGCAGCGCCGCAGTGCCCAGCCCAATCCACCCGAGGCCGGCGATCACGGTTATTCCCGGAATCACGGGGCTGCGCATCCGCGATAGCGGTGTTGCAATGGCATTGAACATTTCGACGGCGGCGGCCGGCATACCTTCTCGCGATGGCAGCGCAATGTCGTGTTGATTTCCGAGATCGCCATCGTCGAGCACCAACGGATGCAAGTCTGCGAAACTCGTCGGGATCGGAGCGAACTGCACAATATTAGGTAGGGAGAATCTCAGATTTACCAAGGCCAACAAGGCCGTCTGCGGCATGGCATGAATGCGCGCCTGTCGGCCCAGCCGGGATAGGATGCCGTCGGTCCAGAGCCAAGTGGGGTCCGCCATGGCCGGAGTGGCAGCCCCCAGGGCAGCGTTGAGCGGCGACCAGCCGTTTATCCACGCCAGCAATCGCTTCTGTCGCGTGACGTCGCTAAGCTCGATAAGGCCGCTGTCCCGACCGAATAGCAACACCTCCTCACGCGCCATGTCGGCCAACGGATTGGTGCCGAGCAGGATGGCCTCGTACTTGGCCAACACGCCCTCCCCTTTGTCGAAGGCATTTTTGTATGGCGCCGCGCGGCTGACCAGGGAATCACGCAGACGTGGGTGGTCGGCCGGTGTATCTGAATCCAGGAGCAGAAGGGTGTTGGCCGACATGCCCCAGCCGCTGAAGCGCTCGGGCGAGAAGAAGCCGAAAACCCAATAATTGAGCGCCGAAATTCCCAGCATCAGGACAATCAGCGGCCCGAAAAAGGCAATCGCCATTCGCCGCCACACCACCGGCTGGGCCAGCAGCAGCAGCGGAATGAAAACAAGCACGATGATACCCACCGGCCGCAACATAATCGTGGTGGCGGCCAACACCGCCAAGCCCGCCAGCCGCCCCCACCGCGGATCGCGCAACACCGCCAGCCCCACCGCCATGCACGAAGTGAACAGTGCGTAGAACGGATAATCGGTCAACAGCATCACCGAATATTGCAGCAGGGGCCAACTGAGCAGGGTCAGCAATCCCGCCGTCACGGTGACGAAGCTGTTACGGATGCTGCGTTGCGCGGATTCGGCAAAGGCCACGGTCGCGACCAGGCCGGCGATCAGTTGCGGCTGGACCAAGCCCGCCGGGGTATCGGTAACCGTCGCCGTAACCCGCAGCAGCATGGGATAGAGCAGCGTTCGATAGGGGGCGAACCCAAGATAGGTCCCGCTATCGGAGGCCACCCAGGGCGTGCCCGGAAGGGCCCGGGCGAAAAGCACCCAGATCGCCAGGGCAAACGGAGTCAGAACAAGGGCGACGCCCCAGTCGGCATTGATCCGACGCCAGAGCGGCGGCCAGTTCGTATGAATCACCCGAGCCAGCACCGCCAAAGCGGCGAGGGCAAAAAGTGGTAGGGTGGCGAGCACGACCCCTGTTCCGATCATAGCGCTCGATCCTGGGATGGATGCGGACTCTCGGGCAGGGAAAGCGTCCGCAGGCTACAGCGTTCGCTTGCGCGGAGATACCTTGGGAAATAGTCTGCATTGACGCTGTAGCTCACGATCTCCGCCAAATCCCCCGCCGCGACTCGACCGTCGCCCAGAAGCTCGGCCATGACCGCAGTTTCCGCCTTGGAAGATGGCCGACCGTCCATTTTCAACAGAATCGTACGCTTCGCCCCGGCCGAGAATTCCACCATGTCGATCTCCGGCCATCTCGCCAACTGAAAGTGCATCAGGTGAAAAGGGTCAGATCCGCTCAATGGCCGGCGCACCACACCATAATATCTATAATATTCATCTAATGCGCGCTGATGCCAGAAATTATGCCCATCCCAACCCCAAAGAAATACAACCAGCGTACCCTTGTCGGAATTCAATAAATTATTAGTATGCTGGTCAATACCGCGCATGCATGCCGCAAAAGATCGAAGGTACATATAATTTATTGCCGGGAAAATTCCGGTAAATGCATACGAATATTGATGGCGCTCATTCACATTCTCCGATATGCGAGCGATAAGATTCCACGCCGGAGCGTCGGATCTGACAGCAACGACCGGGAGGGGGTTGAAGACCAGCGCCACCGCCACGGCGCCGAACAGCACCCGACCTTTCGGAGCCAAGACGTCCAATGCGTCACGTATCGCCCGCACACCCAACACCATCAGGAATGGCGCGATATAAACAACGTATCGCGGTTGATTCATGCCGTAGCGATAGCCCCAGGCAAACACAAGAATCGGCAGGAGTGGCCATAGGAACAATAGGGAGCTCGATGACTTCCGGAATCGCCGAACCACACCCGCGACGAAAAATGGCGACAAGCCAACCCAACCCACCGAAAACACCTTCAGCCAGGAATCGCCGATATCACGCAATGGCACCCGATAGCGCTGACCATCGGCCAGAATGGCCGAAATCGCCTGAACCAGGGTTAACCTGAAAGGGGCCAGAACCAGACTGCCTAACGCCATGACCAGAATGACGAAACCCGCTCCGGCGACCAGCGCCCGGCGCCAATCACCGCCACGGTGTCCGGCATCGGCCAACAGCACCAGGGGGACACAGCCGATGATCGGAAGGGCGTCGCCACGTACCGCGATGGCCAGGGCCGCGCACAGCGCCGACACCGGCAACAGCCAGGGCGACCGTATCGCCAGCACCAGTGCGGCAACAAAAAACAGGTAGGCGATGGAACTGTCGCCCACGGTCTGGACAGCCGTCATCCAGAATGGCGCGACAAAGGCGTACAATAGAAATCGCCCCGGCGAAACCGGCTCGAACCGGCGGGTGAACAGGTAGGTCAACCATGTCGATGTCAGCGCGGCAAAGACCGTGACAGCACACCAGATGTCCCAGGGTGCCTGCCCCGTCCATTCGGAAAAATAGGCCAGAACCAGTTGGATCGCCGCACGCCGGCCGAAAGAAGCGGAAACCAGATTGTGGCCGATTTCCCAGGCCACTCTCGATTCAAATCCATCCCCCGGCCAAAGATACAGCAAGGGCAGAAAGGCGTAGCCCGCGAGCCCCAGCAACAGCACCGCATCCGCCGCCGATCGCCCCCGGAATGACATGGCGGGCGTCCTCTCAGGCTTGGCGCGAATCGATTTTCACATCGCCATCCGACTTGCCCATGGATACCCTGAGCGAACGCACCACCCACCATGCCGCCGCCCAAATCGCCGCGCACACCAGCAAGGCGGCACCCCAAATCGCCCGCTGAACGCTGATCATCCGATTCTTGAGGGTGGTGACATGATCGTAAAGGCGCATCTCGTAATCGGGAATCGTTTCCAGCCAGCGAGCATTAGCCATTTTACGATCCAATTCAAACGCGTCGAGATGGCTGGACAGATGGGGCGTACCGATCGGCTTACCCTCGGCTTCGACCTTGGCACGGCGAACCGCCGCTGCCGCGATAGCGGCACTCCCTCCGAGGTCAATGTCACAACGTTCATTGGCATTGAAATAGCGCGGATACCAGCGCTCCTGGAGAATAAAGCTTTTCATACTCGAAATTCTTGTCGATGGAGATATCGCCTGATACTGCCGAAAGGCAAGATCCTCGACCGAAGCGGAGCGCGGATCGTCGTTGGCAAAGACAAGCGCTATCTTCTTGTCCTCGGCACTGAACTCCTCGACGAAACGCCCCGCCGGCAGCGTAATGTGTCGGCGATGAACCGAGGGTTCGCTTAGAGGTCGGTAGGGCAAGTGGTAGAATCCATGAAAACCCTCCGCCACCTGATGGCTAAGAACACCAGCGGTATTCGATCCATAGATAAAAAACACTTTGAGTTCATCTTTTGATGAAAAGAAATCGTATATTTCCTTGTTAAATTCATTCCTACAGGCAAGAGCACGCTGACGCAGCAGAAAATTAATCGCCGGCATGGGTCCCGTAAGTATATAGCTATATATCTCGCCTTCGTTATTAGCCACAGAAATCTCATTGACGAAATTATTTGGAACATCCCCGTGCCGAAGAAAGTACAGATGGACAAACGGATTGAACACAAACGCAATTGATACCGCAACAATAGCGATTTCAGAGTTCCGGCCAAAAATATTTTTTATATAACGACTAACCACAACCATTGATTCGATCGTTACCATAATAATACATGGCGCAGTGTATATAATATACCTTGGCTGATTTAGATTGTAGCGATAAGCGAAAACATAGACGATGATCGGCAGGAGCGGCCACATTCGCAAAATTGACCAACGGTCAGCGCGAATCTTTCGAATCATCTCGGCCAGCCACACCGGCAACAAAACAAGCCACACGAGACTGAAGGTCTTGAGAACACCATCCGCACGCCAACGCCACGGAATGACCAGGCTATCCGCAGACGCGGCATTTCCCAGAACGAAATCCCATGCGGTCGTACCGAAAAAGCGCGTCGCAAAATGAAACATGACCACGAACGCGGCCAGAAAGATCGCAGTGCCAAAGATTGCCCGGCGCAGAGCGGAAACGTCCAACCGTTCGGGCCGCATCGATCCATAGAGATACTCCCGCAGGGCCGCCGCCCACAGGACGAGAGGGATCATTCCGACGGCAGCGAAAGCATCGGCCCGACAAAGCGTCCCGAGCACCACCAACGCCGCCGCCACCGGAGTCCACAAAACACTGCGGGTAGCCAGGAACATCGCCAGGATCACTGCGAGATAGCCGGCGTTGGAATCAAGCATCGTGTTTTGAAGAGCTAATAGCCAAGCGGGGGCAGCAAAAGAAAAAAGGATAAACTTCAACGGGCGCAGCGGATGAAAAAACGTGACAACACGGAATGTCAACCAGCAAGAAATAAGGGCACTAAAGATGATGAACTGACGCCAAAAAAAAGTGGGGGAAAGGCCGCTTGCATCGGATGCAGCCTGAAGAAGCCACCCGCAGAGAGTTCTTTTCTGTACGCCCGGCGTGAAATTACCAAGCGTCGCGCTCATTACCATCCAACCATCGGACTCCATCGGAATGGTAAATACGAGCGGGCTGAATATATATATCAAAAATAAAATAAGGGCCGAGATCTCATATCTTCTTCTATACAGCCCAAAGTGATCCAGAAGAGAATGTAATGACATCATATTCATCTCCAGGAAGATCATGAGCCGACAGGGAGAATCTGAGATTTACACGAGCGGAGTCGATCACGGCCCTGCGAGTAACTGCCGCCCCTCACTTCCGCCACGCCCGCCAGATCGGCGGCGGAGATGATTCGATCGAGCGACAGGGCGGTAAGGTATACGGGGATGTCGTAGCGATCAAGCCGGGGGCCAATGGTCAACGCTTCCAGGCACGGCGTAGCCCCGGACCAAAGACGGCAAAGAAATTTCCGCTCCCCCCCTTTTCGCCAAATCGGACTACCTTCTCGCAACTCGGTGGTATAGTGCCCCCTAATGAACCGACGGGATCACGGGTTTGTCGAGAGCCATCACCTCCATCGCCGCGCCCCTAGGTTGATATGTGCGGAATCGCCGGCATCCTTGATTGGCATCACCCGCCTTGTGCGGAAGCGATGGCCCGCTTGGTCCAGGTCATGCGACACCGTGGCCCCGACCATCAGGCCACATGGCTGGGGGGACCGCTGGCCCTGGGCCATTGCCGTCTCGCCATCGACCAATTATGGCACCGGCATTGGGCGATGACCCATGACAGCGGCGACCGATTGAGCAGTCTGGCCATCCTGGGTCTGTGGATGGAAAATGGCCCATGGACCCGGGGAGAGGGGGCATGACACGCCATGTGCTCATCACCGGTGGCAGCGGCTATATCGGCGAACCTCTCGTTGCAAAGGCCTTGGCTAAGGGCTGGAGAGTGACCGTACTGTCGCGACAGCGGCCGCCCAAACGGCCCAGGCTCCGGTGGTTTCCATGGTCGCTGACGAAAGTAGTGCCGCAGGAAGCGTGGCTCGATCCCGTCGACGTGGTCTTGCATGTGGCTCACCAATGGGAAAGCACTAGACCTGAGCATGAGGACGAAAATCTGCTTGGGTCGCACGCGCTGCTGATGGCCGCCCGTGCCGCCGGAGTGCCACGGTTCGTCCTGGCTTCGAGCGTGTCGGCGCGCGAAGGTGCGCTCAACCGCTATGGCCGCGTCAAATGGGCCATCGGCCGCGAAATGACCGGCGCGGGCGAAATCGTCGCCCGCATCGGCATGGTCTATGGTGGCCCGCACCGCGGACAGTGGAAGACGCTGTGCGCCCTGACCGCTAGCTTCGCCTTATTGCCGATGATCTGCGCCGGAACGGGCGTCCAGCCCATCCATCTTGACGATCTGTGCGAGGGATTGCTGCGAATATGCGCCTTGTCCACGCTCGACCGCCGATGTTACGGGCTCGCCGACCCCACCCCCATCGCGTTCGCCACATGGCTCCGACTGCTGGCCAGGCACATCCACGGCAAGAACCTGTATATCGTGCCCCTACCCCTGCAGCCGGCTGTAATGGCGATGCGGGTAGCCAATGCCCTGCCGCTACCCGTCACCGTGTCCGAGGAAAGGGTGATGGGTCTGGCGGGACTAACCACCATCGACACCGCCGCCGATCTTGCGGCGCTGGAGCTGACGCTACGGCGGATCGAGCCGGCGCTGATGGCGGAAGGGCCGAGCCAGCGCCATCGGCTTCTGGCCGAAGCGCATTGCCTGCTACACGCAGTTGGCTCGACGGCGCCGCCCCCATCCCGTCTCGCAGCTTATGTCCGTGGTATCGAGCGTCATAGCGATGGTACGGCACTGGTGTTACCAAGCCTGGCTCGCCGATGCCCCTCCCTGCTGCGGGCGTTTGAACCCGTTGGCCCCTCCCGGCGCCCCGGCGACCTGAAGGCCCGCCTGCACATGGCCGCAACCATCGCCGACGCCGACGGGACTGCCTACGCCTACGAAGGCGACGGTCTGGCGGCAACGCTATGGCGACTGTTTCGCACTGCCTGTGTCGAAGCCACGCTGATGCCGTTCCGCCTGATCTTGGGGCGGGAACGTCCATGAGCCACCGCCCGATCGTCGTTGTCGGTTCCGGACCGGCCGGCGTATCGGCGGCTTGGCCGCTGGTACGCGCCGGACTTCCCGTGGTGATGGTGGATGCCGGCCGCGATCGTTTCCCGGTACCACCGCCGGAGCGCCCGGCCTTTTCCGTCTTACGACGAGGAGCACCAGGGGCGCTCGGACATCTGCTCGGCGCCAACCTCGACGGCTTACGGGATATGCGAGGCTATTCGCCGAAGCTGCGAACGTCCGCGCCACCCGACTTCATCAACGCCTATGCCGCCGGCAATGCCATTCGCACCGAAGGATTCAGTCTGGTCGGAACCTTCGCCGCGGGCGGCTTGTCCAACCTGTGGGGCGCCGCGGCCAGCCTGTTTGACCGGGATGATCTGGGCTGCGGCGCCATCGGATTTGACGAGCTGTTATTCTCGGCACGATCGGTGGCCAAACGGATCGGGCTGAATGGTGTCGATGACGACGACATGGCCAAGGTCCACGGCCTTGGCCTGCCGTTGCAGCCGCCGCCGCCGCTGGCGCCAGGAGCCGCCGCCCTAATGCGGGCCTACGGCAGCAAACCAGCCTCCGATTTTATCCTGGGACGGGCGCGCAGCGCGGTGCTCTGCGTCGATCTCGGTGAACGCCAGGGCTGTAATTGCTGCGGTGGCTGCATGTGGAGCTGCCCGCGTCGCAGCATATACAATAGCGCTGACGAATTGCCGGCGCTTTCTGCTCATTCGAATTTCACCCTTCTGGCCGGGGTCACCGTGGCTCGGGTGGTGCGTAGCCGGGATGGCGTCGCCGTCTTGGGACACGACGCCGAAGGCAGAGAGATACACATTGAAGCCGATCGGGTACTGCTGGCCGCAGGCGCGGTGGCAACCACGCGGTTGGCGTTGGAAGCTTCCGGCCGTTGGAACGAAGTCGTTCCCATTCGTACCGCGCCGGCTTTGGCCTTTGCCGCCATCATGCCCCGCCTGCTGGGATCGGCGCTACCGCAACGCTCCTTTGGGTTGGCGCAACTTGCCTTTCGCGCCGATCTGGGCGGAGGATCCGACAATTACGCCTTCGGATTGCTCTACGCCGCCGAGTCCATGGCCGCCCCCGATCTGATCGCCCACATGCCCTTGAGCCGGCGCGGGGCCACAGACCTCCTGCGGACGCTTCTACCTGGATTGATCGTCGGCCTGATCTATCTTCCGGGCGAATGCAGCGCTTCGACCGGACGGCTAATCCGGAATCCGGACGGCACGTCGCGACTGGAAATTACGGGAGGGTTCGCCGAATCATTCCATCCCACGCGACGCCACGCCATCACCGCCGTCGCCGCGGCGCTACGCCGCCTGGGCGCATGGCTGCTGCCGGGTTCCGCCAAAGCCTACACTCCCGGTGCCGAGGTTCACTATGGCGGCTCGCTGCCGCTCGGACAGGCCACCGACACCTGGGGCGAATTGCAAGCCGTTCCCGGCCTGCATGTGGTCGATGGCGCCCTGTTGCCACGCATGCCGGCGAAACACCACACCTTCACCGTCATGGCCCTGGCCGATCGTATCGGGTCACACTTGGCGGAACCAAGTGGCACGCCATTCACGTGAGCTCGAAGCCGATGGTGATTATCCCGGTTCCCCGTCATGCCGAACACGGGGCCAATGGAAAAACCATCCGCCGACTTGGCTTGGGATTGGACGCCGCTGAGGATGAGATTGAAGACGCAATCGATGCGGCTGAACATGGAGATGGTGGCCGACAGCAGGACCGGCGCGATCTGTTCGTCTTCCGGGGTCGCGGTGGCGAGTTGATCAAGATCATCTGGCACGACGGCTTCAAGCGATTGCCGTGCCTCTCGGCCCGTATCCTTGAACCAGGAGAACTTTTCGCGCTACAACTTTTCAACCCCGTACTGCCCTTGACACAATGATCGCTTCCCCCCTCCTCGTCATCATTCCAGATCAGCTATCCGCCTTGGTCGCCAAGGGCGAGGTACAGCCGCGCTACTACAATCCCGGCAATCTGTTCGCCGAGGTTCACATCATGATGACCAACACCGACCAGCCGTCGGAAGAGGCGGTACGGTCGATGGTCGGCGACGCTAAGCTGGAATTCCACAATCTACCCGAAGACTATCGCCCGCTATTGATCGAAGACCGGATTAAACGATGGCGCGTCTTCGATGACTGGGCTGAACCAGCGGTAGCACTTGCGCGCCAGCTGCGTCCCTCGCTGGTGCGTTGCCACGGCACCGATTTCAATACCGTGGCGGCCCGACGGATCAAGCGGTCTCTGGACATTCCCTATGTGGTATCGCTGCACACCAACCCAGATCAAAGCCCGTGCCGGCGGACCATTTCCGCCGATCCAGAGCAGATCAAGATCAACCGCTCGATGGAAGACCTGGAACGGACCTGTCTGGCCGATGCCGACATGGTAATGCCGGTTTATCGGTCGATCCTGCCC
The DNA here is from genome assembly GCA_903901915.1 of uncultured Rhodospirillaceae bacterium. Taxonomy (GTDB): domain Bacteria; phylum Pseudomonadota; class Alphaproteobacteria; order Rhodospirillales; family Magnetospirillaceae; genus Phaeospirillum. The sequence goes on from CAIUSV010000057.1 coordinate 62,428, forward strand.
TATCTCGACCGTCTGGGCGGCTTTCGCACCGAACTCTGCTACAATGTATTGAATGGGGGGACCCTGCGGCGCAAGGAGATCTACGCCCTGGGATCGCCGGTCCGGCTGATCTCGGTAGGGCGGCAGTATCAAGACAAGAACGCCGACAGCATCATACGCGCCATGTCCGATCTGCCCGAGGCGGCATTGACCATGGTGGGCGACGGACCGCTGCACGAACCGCTCAAACAGCTGGCGGCCGAACTGGGCGTAAGTGGCCGGGTTAACTTCCTGCCCGCTGTTCCAAATGACGAACTATGCGCGATGCTGGCCGAGTACGATCTGTTCGTCGTCCATACCGAAGCGTGGGAGTTCAACAAATCGGTGATCGAGGCATTGCTTTCCGGATTGCCGGTCATCATCAATCGCCGCATCGGACGGCCGGTTCCGGAACTGACCGACGACATCGTCACCCTGGTCGACAACACCCCGGACTCCTACTGGGGAGCCATCCGGCGTCTTTTGGATGACCACGGCGCACGCGAAACGCTAGGGCGTAAGGCATTCGAGACCGCTCAGCGATTGTGGGCCCCATCGATTGCCGAGGCTCGCTATGGTGAAATATACCGCCGTGTCATCGGTAGCGGCACATGAGGCAGTTGCTGCGGCAAGGTTGGACTGCCCTTGAAGCCGTGCTTCCGCTATTGCTGTGGCCGCTCAATCAGGTACTGGCAATCATGTTGCGACGTCGGGTGGTCGCCGACTCGGTGCTGCACGTCTGCTTCCCCTTCCACATCGTCCATTACACGGTGGAACTGCTGCGCCTCCGAGGATTCAACGCCGATTATGTCGCGGTCGGAGGCGATCCGGACTGGAAACTGTGCGACTTTCATTTCCAGCGTTGGCGGAAATGGATGCCGCTGGCCCTGACCGAATTTTGGTTTTTCTGGCGAGTCGTCAGCCGTTACCAGACGGTGCAGTTTCACTTCATGCAAGGCATCAGCCGTTCAGGCTGGGAATGGCCGGTGCTGAAGCGGTTGGGGCGCAAGATCGTGGTCTACTATTCCGGCTGCGAAGCCCGCGACTGGCGACGCAACATGGCGCTTCACCCGGAAATCAATATCTGTCAGGACTGCGATTATGGTCGTGACCTATGCAGTAACGCCCTGTCAGTGAAACGCCGGATGTTGAGCCGGCGTTTCGCCGATCTGGAAATGATCACCACCCCCGATCTGCGCGACTTCATTCCTGGCGCCATTCATTTTCCCTTCTTCTCGCCCCCCGAGAACATCGTGCCGGAACGGAATCGCCCTCATTGGCCGGATAATGGCTGTCTGCGGATCGTTCATGTCACCAACCATCCCGGCATCGAGGGAACCGCCCGAATCGCCGCCACGGTAGAGCGGCTTCGGACCAGAGGGCATTCCGTCGAGTTCCGTCATCTGCGCGGCGTTCCCTACGATCGTGTGTTGCGCGAACTGGCCGACGCCGATTTGTCCGTCGGCAAGATGAAGATGGGGTTTTATGCCAACGCGCAAATCGAGGCCCTGTGCTGCGGTGTTCCCACCATCACCCATATCCGGCCGGACCTGACACCTCAGGCGATTTCGGTGACGGGGCTGATGTTTTCGTCGCTAGACCAACTCGAAGGGGATATCGAGCGGTTGCTTGGTCACGCGGAAGAGTTGGCGGCCATGCGCCGCGACGGCCCCGCCGCCATTCGCGCGCTTCATGACAACGATGATTTGACGGACCGGTTGATCGCCCTTTACCGTGAACTTCACCGTGGGAGACGCACTGGCGACCTTCAGGCATGGAGCGGCCTGCGTCCCCGGCCAAATGCAATAGGCGCGGGACTCCGGTGATCGTGGCGACCGAGATGCTCCACTCGATGAACGACAACCCGGTTCCGACCAAGACCGAGGAGACCGAGAGCTTTCTTGACGCCCATGGGTTTCAACCTGCGCTGAAACGATGCGATCGTTTCCGACCCGGTTTTCGAGGCCCGAACCGCCACCGCCTTCGGACATCTTGACCAATGCGGCATTGATACTGTGGATTACCGCGTCGCCCATGCCACCTATCTTGACGGCCGCCGCCGGGGCGTAGCGCATCCTCCGACCACCGGCCAGATGATGATCGGCATGATGATGGGTATGTGGCTGGTCACGCGGACCACCGCGGTTACGTTGGGTGGTGGGGGATAGGCGGCACCCTTGCTACGGTCTATGCTGGAACTTTGGGAAGCGGAAACAAGGTGATCGGTCGCGGTTCAATCGGACGGGTGGTGCGGCATTTGGCACGGGGGTTGAGACGGTCTCCCGCGCCAGCGGACTTGCCTGTCGCCACGCCATGGCAATCCTATTCCGATCTTGCGCGCGTTCAGGGGTTTGATCGCCTTTACCTGCTGCTATCATTCGACTGCGACCGCCACGAGGACGCCGATGTGGCGGAAATGGTCGACGGCTGGCTGGCCGAGCGCGGCATCCCGCGCACCTATGCCGGGCGGGTCGATGCGGCAATGGCCGCCATACGCACCCTGGCGGCCGAGTTGGACGCCGACATCCTGCCATGAAGCCGGGCCGGGCGGGGCTGATCGGCTATCTGGCGCAACATCTCGTCAGCGGAGTGATTGCCGGCGTGGTCTTCGGCATTCTGGTCCTGGCCACCGACC
>CAIUSV010000058.1 GCA_903901915.1 uncultured Rhodospirillaceae bacterium
CGCCAGGGCGACCTGGACGGCAGGGGCAACCTGTCTCAGCGGGCCCTGGCTGAGTTTATGCTGTGGTTCCTGCGGGTGTGCCTCGACCAGATCACCTTCATGTCCGGTCTTTTCGAACTCGACACGCTGGCACGACGGCTTCGCACCTACGTCGAGAGGAACGAGACCCTGAAACCGGAAGCCGCCCGGCTGCTTGAGGAGGCGCTGATCCGGGGGGAACTGGAGCGCGGCGACGTACCGCGCATCACCGGCCTGCCGGAGCGGACGGCCCGGCGGGTCTTCAACGATGTACTGGCGGCCGGCCTGCTGGCTTCGGACACGCCGAAGGGAAGAGTGTCGCTGCGATTTCCCGTCGACACGCTCGACATCCTCTTTCCCAGGCTGTTTCCGGAGACCTGACAGGGCCCCATTCTGACCGGCCGGGAATGGGTGCGTAGAATGATCCGTCGATGCCCGCCTGCCCGCGCCAGCGGAGGGGGGGGCCGCCATCACTCCTCCATTCTCTCCAGCATGTCCAACAGCCCCATTTCGGGATGAAGAACCTGGGCGGCGTAAACCGCAGCCTGCAATCGGACATCCTCGACGCTCCACCCCAACCCGACCAGGGCTTCGATGGCCCAGGCGATTTCACTGGCCAGGATGCTTTCCGGTGAACGGCCACCCAGCCGATACATCACCTTGGCGCAGAGCCGGGCGAAGCTCATGGTCCGGCCCTCTCGATGGACCCGCTTGATGCGGCCATTGGTGTTCTCGGTCATGCCGTTGGTGGTCCATTCGGTGGACCAGTAGGCCATGATTGGGCCACGCCAAGCCCTGACCGCGTTCGCCACCGCCCGCAGCTGCGGCACGTCCTTCACGACCGCCGCGACCCGGCTCCGCCAGTTGGTGAGCATGGTGTCGGCAACCTGCGGGTCTTCCTCGTCGAAGACGTCGAACAACGCCTCTCGCATCTCGTAGGCGATCCTGAGTTCCGGGTTGTCCGTCAGCACCCGTCCAAGGATCTCGCGCTCGCAGGCGATCAGCCGGCCAGAGCGCTTCTGCAGCATGGCCCTGAGGACGGTCGGCTTGGGTGGTTCGGCCTCGCTTTGCCGCGGACGGGCTGGCTTTCGCACTCCGGCCCGACCCCACCTGGCCGGTGGCTTCGGCTTCGGTTTGTCGAGGAGTATCCGTCCGGTGAAGGCCGCCTTGCGGTATTGACGTAGATCCTGCCAGCCTTGGCACCAGTGCAAGCACCGTGGTTTGCACTGGTGCGCGAGGTGGCAGGGTGGGGCAGGTTCAGGTTCTGACCGGGCCGGAGCGTCGGCGTCGGTGGACGGCCGATCAGAAGCGGGCGATCGTGGCGGCGGCGTTCGCGCCGGGGGCGGTTGTCTCGGCGGTGGCGCGGCGGGCGGATGTTTGTGCCGGGCAGATCTACCGCTGGCGCCGTGAGATTGGGGCGTCGGTGCCGGGCTTCACCGAGGTGAAGGTGGTTCCGGCCTTGGCGCCCCCGGTTGCTTCGGCCGACGCGGTGATCGAGGTGCGGCTGGCGGACGGGGCGCATGTCCTCATCCCGGCGAGCACGACGCCGGAGCTGGCGGCGGCGGTGGTCCGAGCGGTGGCCGGGCGATGATCGCCATTCCCAGCGGCGTGCGGGTGTGGTTGGCGACCGGGCACACCGATATGCGCAAGGGCTTCGACGGCCTGGCGCTGCTGGTGCAGGAGCGGTTGAGCCGCGATCCCCATTCCGGGCACCTGTTCGTGTTTCGCGGCCGGCGCGGCGACCTACTCAAGGTGCTGTGGTACGACGGCCAGGGATCGTGCCTGTTCGCCAAGCGGCTGGAGCGAGGCCGCTTTCTGTGGCCGTCGCCGGCCGATGGAGCGGTGACCATCACCCCGGCCCAACTCGGCTACCTGCTCGAAGGGATCGACTGGCGGATGCCGCAGAAAACCTGGCGTCCGAGTGCCGCCGGCTGAGGAAATCGCTTTCCAAAATGGGGCGGATTTGATTCACTTTCGAGGTGAGCAATACCGCCGAAGCCCTTCCCCTCGACCTTGCCGCCGCCCACGCGATGATCCTCGCCGAGCGGGCGGCGCGGCTGGCCGTCGAGTCCGACCGCCGCGTGCTCGACATCGAGATCGAGCGCCTCAAGCTGGAGATCGCCCGGCTCAAGCGTGAGCGCTTTGGCCAGTCGGCCGAGCGCAGCGCCCGCATTGAGCAGCTTGAGCTGTCGCTGGAAGACCTGGAGGAGACCGCCGCCGCGGTTGAAGCCGCCGCCGGGACGGCTGAGGTGTCGGCCCATCCCCGGCGCAAGCCGGCACGCCGTCCCCTGCCGGAGCATCTGCCCCGTGTCCGGGTGGTCGAGCCGTCACCGTCGACGTGTCCCTGCTGTGGCGGCAGGCTGCACAAGCTGGGCGAGGACGTCACCGAGACCCTGGAGCGCATTCCCGCCAGTTGGCAGGTGATCTGCCGAGTGCGGGAAAAGTTTTCCTGCCGAAGCTGCGAGACCATCACCCAGCCGCCGGCGCCGTTCCACCCGATCGCGCGCGGCCGGGCCGGGGCCAATCTGCTGGCCGAGGTGGTTTTCGGCAAATTCGGCCTGCACCTGCCGCTGCACCGCCAGAGCGGTCGCTTCGCGGCCGAGGGCGTCGAGATCGACGTCTCCACCCTGGCCGATTGGGTCGGCGCGGTATCGGTGGCGCTCGCGCCCCTGGTCGATGCCATCGCCGACCATGCCAGGGCCGGTCCGCGTCTCCATGTCGATGACACGCCGGTGCCGGTGCTGGCCAAAGGCAAGACCAAGACCGGCCGATTATGGACCATGGTGCGCGACGACCGCCCCTTCGGCGGCAATGATCCGCCGGTCGCCGCCTATTTCTACTCGCCCGACCGTAGCGGCGAGCACGCCGAGGCGTTCCTCGCCGGTTACAGCGGCATCATGCAGGCCGACGCCTTCGCCGGCTTCGGGCGGCTGTACCAGCAGGGTGCCATCGTCGAGGCGGCGTGCTGGGCACACGGGCGGCGGAAATTCTTCGAGCTGGCCGAGTTGAAGAAGGCGCCGATCGCCATCGAGGCGGTCAGCCGCATCGATTCCCTGTTCGCCATCGAGCGCGACATCGCCGGCCTGTCCCCGGCCGAGCGGCTGGCGGTGCGGGCCGAGCGCACCCGGCCGCGGGTCGAGGACCTGGCGACCTGGCTGCGCCAGAAACGAGCCGGCCTGTCGGGCAAGTCGGACACCGCCAAGGCTATCGATTATCACTTGAAGCGCTGGCCGGCCTTCACCCTGTTCCTGGAGGACGGCCGCGTCGATCTCTCCAACAATGCCGCCGAGCGGGCGATCCGGGGCATCGCCGTCGGCCGCCGCAACTGGACCTTCGCCGGCTCCGATGCCGGCGGGCGCCGCGCCGCCGCCATGTACACCCTGATCGAGACCGCCAAGCTCAACGGCATCGATCCGCGCGCTTGGCTGGCCGACGTGCTGGCGCGGCTGCCGGGGCATCCGGCCAGGCGGATCGACGCGTTGCTGCCGTGGAATTGGCTGCCGAGAAAGGCCATTGCCGCATGACCACCGAGTCCGACCAGATCGCTCGCTTGCGCATCAGCCTCGACGAGATCGATCCGGAAATCTGGCGCCGGGTCGAGGTGCCGCTCGACTTGCCGCTCAAAAGCCTCCACGACGTCATCCAGGCCGTCATGGGCTGGGAGGAGTACCATCTCTTCGAATTCCGCGTCGGCGAGAAATGCTACGGCATCCCCGATCCCGACGACGCGGGCTTCGGCCACAGGGTGATGAATGCCAAGACCACTAGGCTTGGCACCCTAGTCGGGCGGGGCGTCAGTGATATGGAATACGTCTACGATTTCGGCGATTACTGGCAGCACCGCATCGTTGTAGAGGCCATCGAGCAAGCCCAGCCGGACCGCACCTATCCCCGTTTCCTTGACGGAGCCCGGCGCGGCCCTCCGGAAGACGTCGGAAGCGTCCCCGGCTATTACCGGTTCATCAAGGCCATGGCCTCGCCACGTCACCGCGATCACCGCCGCATGACCGAGTGGTATGGCGGCCCCTACGATCCTGAAGAAATCGATGAATTCGCCATCCGCATGCGCATCGGCGGCATCGTCAAGCGCCGCCGCGCCGGAAAGGCTGCCTACGCCAAGCGCAAGAGCTAAAATCCGGGTCCTTCCCCGGACGGATACCTTTGAAGCCGGTTTTGTCCGGTGGATTTGACGTCGGCTATCAGCACTTCTTTACCGAGAATGTGAGCACGACGCTGATTGGTGGCGCCGAGCGCATCAATTATCAAACCCGCTACATGAGCCTTGCCAATCAGCAAGGCACACCTAAGCAGTGGGCCGGTCTGGAACTGAATAACGTTTGGCGCCCAGTCGCTATGCCCTGGCTCCAAATCGGTGCGGCCTACTACTACGACACCGTCCAGGTCCTGGCCCCTTACGATTTGACCGGTGTTTCGGGCGCCACCCAGACCACCTCCGGGGTGTCGGCTTTCAA
>CAIUSV010000059.1 GCA_903901915.1 uncultured Rhodospirillaceae bacterium
GGCCCCATGGTAGCCTCAAGGCGCAGACACCAATCAGCCGACTCGGTCTGACCGGGGACAACGTCTTGCGACTCCACACCTAGAGTTTCCCGCATTTAAGCTGAATCGGAAAATCGGGAAACTCTTGAGCCAGAGCGGCGTTTGAGCCATGAAAAAGCGCAGCTTTTTCGTACAACCAGAATCCTAGAGTGCTGCAGCTTCAAGCCGAAGCACTCTCTAGAGTCCCGCCAGCCGCCGCAGCCGCTTCAGGTCCAGATGGGTTTCCAGGTGGTCGGCGAGGCGATCCAGCACCGTTTCTACCATGGGTTCGTAGGCGGTGCCGCCGTCGCGCCCCGGACGCAACGACTCCAGCAGCCGGGCGCGAAAGAGGTCCGAGGCGAACAGGCCGTGCAGGTAACAGCCTGCCACCCGGCCGCCGTCGGCCACCGCGCCCTCGGGTCTGCCGCCCAACAGCAGCAATGGCCGGGCGGTGTCCGGCCCCTCGGTGCGGCCCATGTGCATCTCATAGCCCCGTACCGGAATCCCGTCGGTGTCGGTGCCGGTGATTTCGCTCAGCACCTTGTCGCCGGTCATCACCGTTTCGACCCGCAGCAGCCCCAGCCCGGCGGCGACCCCGCCGGCCGGACCCTCGACCCCCAGCGGATCGGTGACGCGGCTGCCCAGCATCTGGTAGCCGGCGCAGATCCCCAGCACCCGTCCCCCCCGCCGGACATGGGCGGCCAGGTCGATGTCCCAGCCCTGGGCGCGCAGGAAGGCCAGATCGGCGATGGTGGCCTTGGAGCCGGGCAGGATCACCAGATCGGCGTCGCCGGGCAGCGCCCGTCCCGGCTCGATCATGTCGAGGCGGACGTCGGCCTCGGCCGCCAGCGGATCGAAATCGTCGAAATTGGCGATGCGCGACAGGCGGGGTACGGCGATGCGGATGGTGCCGTCACCGGCCCCGGCCGACCGCAGTGACCCCGAATCCTCGGCCGGCAACAGGGCGGCATCGGCGAACCACGGAACGATGCCGAGGCAGGCCAGCCCGGTGTGCCGGGTGATGATGTCGATGGCCGGGGCGAACAGCGCCGGATCGCCCCGGAAGCGGTTGATGACATAGCCGGCCAGCCGCGCCCTTTCGCTCTCGGGCAACAGGGCGTGGGTGCCGACGATGGCGGCGATGACGCCGCCGCGGTCGATGTCGGCCACCAGAACCACCGGAACGTCGGCTGCCTCGGCGAAGCCCATGTTGGCGATGTCGGAGGCGCGCAGATTGACCTCGGCGGCGCTGCCGGCGCCCTCGACCACCATCAGGTCGGCTTCGGCGGCAAGGCGGGCGTAGCTGTCGAGTACCCGGGGCAGCAGCGTCGGCTTCAAGGCGTGGTAGTCTCGCGCGGTGGCGCTGGCCAGCACCTTGCCCTGGACCACCACCTGGGCGCCGGTCTCGCTTTCGGGCTTGAGCAGCACCGGATTCATGTCGGAGCGGGGCGCCACTCCGGCGGCACGGGCCTGTAGCGCCTGGGCGCGACCGATTTCGCCGCCATCGGCGGTGACGGCGGCGTTGTTGGACATGTTCTGCGGCTTGAACGGCATCACCCGAAGGCCGCTTCGGGCGAACAGCCGGCACAGCCCCGCCGCCAGCAGCGACTTGCCCACGTCCGAACCGGTCCCCTGCAACATCAGGGCCGGGGTGCGCCCTTGGTGATCCTTCATGGCGGCGACTGTCGCAGACCAGGGATGACAGGGCAAGGGTGAGGGAAGTGTTGTCTTCGCCGGTGCCGGCGCGCTATCACCCCGGTCATGAACACGCCGCTCGCCCTCGACATCGCCGGCCGGTCGCTGCCGGTCACCGTTCGCCGTTCGGGGACCGCCAGACGTATGAGCCTTCGGCTTGATCCCGCCGGTGCAAGCGTGGTGGTGGTGTTGCCGGTGGGGGTGCCGCTGGTCGAGGCCGAACGCTTCGCCCGTCACCAACACGACTGGATCGCCGGTAAGCTGGCCGCCATGCCCGAGCGGATCATCCTGGCGCCGGGGGCCGAGGTGATGCTGCTGGGCGAAAGCCATGTCATCCGTCACCAGCCGGCGGCGCGGCGCGGCGTCTGGGCCGAGGGCGGCATCATCCACGCTTCCGGGCGCGAGGAACACGTTCCCCGCCGGGTGGCCGAGTTCCTGCGCGGCGAAGCCCTGCTGGTGCTGCGCCACCGCGCCCGCGCCTTGGCCGAGGCCATCGGCCGCCGGGTCGAGCGGGTGGGGGTGCGTGATACCCGCTCACGCTGGGGCAGTTGCACCGCCGGTGGCGACCTGTCGTTCTCGTGGCGGCTGGTGATGGCGCCGGCTTGGGTGCTGGACTACGTCGTCGCCCACGAGGTCGCCCATCTGGCCGAAATGAACCACGGCCCCGATTTCTGGCAGCTGGTGGAAAACCTGATCGGTGATCCCGCCCCGGCGCGGCGGTGGCTGAAGCGTCACGGCCCCGATCTGCATCGGTTCGCGTCATGACCGCGGTGGTCGCGTCCCGTCGCCTTGCGGTGCTGTTGACCCTGCTGGTCGCCTTCGGGCCGGTCTGCACCGATCTTTATCTGGCGTCGCTGCCCGACATGGCGCGCGATCTCGGCACCGACACCGCCAGGGTCCAGATGACGCTGTCGGCCTTCGTCGTCGGTTTCGCGGTGATGCAACTGGGCTATGGCCCGCTGTCCGACCGCTTTGGCCGTCGCCGCGTCATCATGGGTGGCGTGGTGCTTTACGTTGCCGCCAGCCTGTTCTGCGTCGTCGCGCCGACTATCGAGACGCTGATTGCCGGGCGGTTCGTCCAGGCGCTGGGCGCCTGCTGCGGCCCGGTGGTCGGCCGCGCCGTGGTGCGTGACATCTTCCCGCGCGAGCAGGCCGCCAAGGTGATGAGCTACATGGCCTCGGCCATGGCCCTGGCGCCCCTGGTCGCCCCCACCGTCGGCGGCTGGTTCCATGTCTGGTTCGGCTGGCGGTCGAATTTCGTGCTGCTGGCGCTATTCGGGGTCGCGCTGCTGCTGCTGGTCTGGCGATGGCTGGGCGAGACCAACCGGCAGCCCGATCCCACCGCTCTGGATCTCGGCCGCATGGTGGAGAATTACGGCGCGCTGTTGCGCGACCGTGTTTTCATCGGCTACGCCCTGACCGTCACCATGGTGTTCGGCGGCGTCTTCATCTACCTGTCCAGCGCCTCGTTCGTCCTGATCGACGCGCTGAAGCTGCCGCCGCAGCACTTTGGCCTGGCCTTTTCCATGGCATCGGTGGGCTATCTGATCGGCGGCTTCATCGCCGCCCGGCTGACCCATCGGATCGGCATCGAACGCATGGTCGGCGTGGGGGTGATGGGGTGCACCCTGGCCGGCGCGACGATGGCGGCGCTGGCCTGGGCCGGGCTGGCCCGGCCGGGGCTGGGCGGCATCGCCGCGGTGATGGTGCCGGTACTGCTGTTCTTCCTGTCCGCCGCCCTGGTTCTGCCCAACGCCACCGCCGGCGCCATCGCGCCGTTTCCCCATATGGCCGGTGCCGCCTCGGCGGGAATCGGCTTCATCCAGATGGCCGGCGGCGCCGCCATCGGCGGGCTGGCCGGTCTGGTGTTCGACGGCAGCGCCCGGCCGATGGCGACGGGGATGGCCATCCTGGGAACGGCGGCGGCGGCGGTCTTTCTTATTCTGGTGCGGCCGGCAGCCAGACGGTGAAGACCGAGCCCTCGCCCACCTCGCTGTCGATGGCGAGCAGGCCGCGATGGCGGTTGACGATGTGCTTGACGATGGCCAGCCCCAGGCCGGTGCCGCCCATCTTGCGCGAGCGGGCGGTATCGACGCGGTAGAAGCGTTCGGTCAGGCGCGGCAGATGCTCGCGGGCGATGCCCTCGCCGTGATCGCGGACCTCGATCATCACCGCCGGGCCGGAGCGCAAGGCCGCCCCGGCGGCGGCGGGAAGCCGGGTGGCGGCGGTGACGCGGACCTCGACTGGGGTGGCGTCACGGCCGTATTTGACGGCATTGTCCAGCAGGTTCTGGAACAGCTGTGCCAGTTCATCGGGCTGGCCCGCCAGCGCCGCCAACCCGTCGGCGATGTCGAGACGGATGTCCATGCCCTTGGCCTGGGCCAGCGGCCGCAACCCCTCGGCGGCGGTGGTCAGCAGGCGGACGGGATCGACGCGTTCGCTGGGCGGGGTGTGTTCGTTGAGTTCGACCCGCGACAGCGACAACAGATCGGCCACCAGCCGGCCCATGCGTCCGGCCTGTTCCGCCATGATGGCAAGAAAGCGGTCGCGGGCCTCGTCGTCGTCGCGGGCCGGGCCGCGCAGGGTCTCGATGAAGCCCGACAGTGCCGCCAGCGGCGTCCGCAATTCGTGGCTGGCATTGGCGACGAAATCGGCGCGCATGCGTTCCATGCGCTTGACCGTGGTCAGGTCGTGGAGGGTCAGGATGGCGGTGCCGCCATCGGCGGGAAGGCCCTCCAACCGGTCGATCCGGGCGAGGAACACCCGTTCAACCGGCACCGATTGAGTGAACTCGCACTCCCGCGAGGCCGCGCCGGCCAGCACTTCCTCGACCGCCTCCATCACGGTGGGGTCGCGCAGGAAGGCGGTCATGTCGTGGCCGGTAGGCTCGCGTCCGAACAGCCGGGTGGCGGCCCGGTTGGCTCGCACCACCCTGCGGCCGGGATCGAGCAGCAGCAGCGGGTCGGGCAGGTTGTCGAGCAGGCTTTCGTTCCAGCGGGCCGCTTCCGACAGTTCCGCCGATTTCTGCTGCCACATCCGGCGCAGGCCGCCGACGGCGGCGACGGTCTCGGCCAGGGCGACATCGTCCCGGCACGGCGCCGGTCCGGCCTCGCCGCCATGGGCCAAGCGGTGAATCCAGCGGGCCAGCGCGTCCAGCCCGCCCAGGTGCGAGCGCACCATGAACGCCAGCACCGCCAGCACCAGCAGCCACGCCGCCACCGCCGGCAGCGGCGCCAGATGACCGGTGCCGGCCAGCACCAGCAGCATGATGCCGGTGGGGCTGGACAACAACAGCGCCACCGTGATCAGGCGGCCGAGGGAGACGGCGTTGCGTCGGATCATCCGTCTCCCCGCCGACGCTATTTCAACGCGTCATGGCTGGCCAGCACCGCCATGTTGACGATGTCGTTGGCGGTGGCGTCCATGGAGGTGATCTGCACCGGCTTGGACAGCCCCACCAGGATCGGGCCGATGACGCTGACCCCGCCCAGCTTCTGCAACAGCTTGGAGGCGATGGTGGCGGAATAGAGGCCGGGCATCACCAGCACGTTGGCCGGCTGCTTCAGGCGACAGAACGGGTAGTGCCCCAGCAGGTCGGGGTCCAGTGCCACGTCGGCCGCCATCTCGCCGTCATAGACGAAGTCCACCTTGCGGCGATCCAGGATCTCGACCGCTTCGCGCACCCGCTCGGCGCGGTCGTTGCTGGGATTGCCGAAGGTGGAATAGCTGATCATGGCGACGCGGGGTTCGTGGCCCATCTGGCGGGCCTTGTGGGCGGTCTGTACCGCGATGTCGGCCAATTGCTCGGGCGTCGGCGTCTCCATCACCGTGGTGTCGGCGACGAACACCAGCTTGCCCTTGACCACGAACACCGTCATGCCGAACAGCAATTCGCCCGGCGTCGGGTCGATGACCTTCTGGATTTCCTCGAACACCTGCCAATAGCTGCGGGTCAGGCCGGTGACCATGGCGTCGGCGTCGCCGGACTGCACCATCAGGGCGCCGAAGATGTTGCGGTCCAGGTTGACCAGACGCTGGACGTCGCGGTACAGCGCGCCCTTGCGCTGCAGCCGTTCGTACAGCATGTCGGTGTAGACCTTGATCCGCGGCGACAGGCGGGCGTTGACGATCTCAAGCGATTCGGCCACCGGCAGGCCGATGGCGCGCATGGTGGCGCGGATGCGTTCCTCGCGACCGACCAGGATGGGGTTGCCCAATCCGGCATTGGCGAAGGCGACGGCGGCGCGGATCTGTTTTTCCTCCTCGCCCTCGGCGAACACCACCCGCTTGGGATGGGCCTTCACCGCCTCGGTGATGGCCTGCATGCCGGCGGCGGCGGGATCGAGGCGGGCAGACAGCTCGCGCTTGTAGGCATTCATGTCGACGATGGGCTTGCGCGCCACCCCGGTATCCATGGCGGCCTTGGCCACCGCCGGCGGCACCGAGGAGATCAGCCGGGGATCGAACGGCACCGGAATGATGTAGTCGGGGCCGTAGCGCAGCCGGCGGCCGGAATAGGCGGCGTCGACCTCGTCGGGCACGTCCTCGCGGGCGAGGGCGGCGATGGCCTTGGCGGCGGCGATCTTCATGGCCTCGTTGATGGTCGAGGCCCGCACGTCCAGTGCGCCGCGGAAGATATAGGGAAAGCCCAGCACGTTGTTGATCTGGTTGGGATAGTCGGATCGTCCGGTGGCGACGATGGCGTCGGCGCGCACCGATTTCACCTCTTCCGGGGTGATCTCGGGATCAGGGTTGGCCATGGCGAAGATGATGGGCTGGGCGGCCATGGCGGCAACCATTTCGGCGGTGACGGCGCCCTTGGCCGACAGGCCCATGAATACGTCGGCGCCTTCCAGCGCCTCGGCCAGGGTGCGGGCCTTGGTGGGTACGGCGTGGGCCGACTTCCACTGGTTCATGCCTTCGGTTCGGCCTTGGTAGATGGCGCCCTTGGTGTCGCACAGCACCACGTTCTCGTGACGAACGCCCATGGCCTTGGCCAGCTCGACGCAGGCGATGCCGGCGGCGCCGGCGCCGTTGACGACGATCTTGGTGTTGGCGATGTCGCGCCCGGTCAGATCCAGCGCATTCAGCAGGCCGGCGGCGGAAATGATGGCGGTGCCGTGCTGGTCGTCGTGGAACACGGGGATCGGCATCAGCTCGCGCAGGCGCTGCTCGATGATGAAGCACTCGGGCGCCTTGATGTCTTCCAGGTTGATGCCGCCGAAGCTGGGGCCGAGATAGCGCACGGAATTGATGAACTCCTCGACGTCGCGGGTATCGACTTCGAGATCGATGGAATCCACGTCGGCGAAGCGCTTGAACAGCACCGCCTTACCTTCCATCACCGGCTTGCTGGCCAGCGCCCCGAGGTCGCCCAGTCCCAGCACGGCGGTGCCGTTGGAGATCACCGCCACCAGATTGCCCTTGGCGGTATAGTCGTAGGCCAGCGCCGGATCGCGGGCGATGTGCAGGCAGGGAAAGGCGACGCCGGGAGAATAGGCCAAAGACAGGTCGCGCTGGGTGGCCAGCGGCTTGGTTGGCGTGATTTCGATCTTGCCCGGCCGGCCCGAGGAGTGCATCAGCAGGGTGTCGCGTTCCAAGGCGTCGATGTCCCGGTCATTATCGCCGGCCGATTCGGGTGCGTTGAACGTGGAAGTCATGGTTGCTTTGTCCCCCTTTGTTCCTGTCGGCCGGGCATTCGCCCTCGCCATGGGTTCCCATCCATTAGAGCGTGATCACCGGAACGCCGTCACCTTCGGATTTCCGTTAGCGTTGCCGCCCCCTGGCGCGCTCGAAGATATGGACATTGGCGCCGCCGGCCGCCAGCAGCAGCTTTCTGGCGCGATCCTCGTCGGCGGGGTTCTCGACGCTGACCCACAAGATGACGCTGCCGGCGGCCAGGGCGCGGGCGAAATCCTGGGAATTGGGGATGGCGGCGACCTCATCCAGCAGCTCCTTCAGGGCGACGCCGCCGAGGCCGGCGCCGATCAGCCCGGCAAGGACCGCGCCTACCGGCCCGGCGGCCAGGGCGATCAGGCCGGCGGCCATCAGCGGGCCTTCGTATTTCAATTCGCCCACCAGCGCCACCAGACCGTCCCGCCACTTGCGGGCACTGCCCGAGACGTCGATGGATTCATGGGATGCCAGAACAGACAGGTGGCTGCGATCGAAGCCGGCTTCCAGCAAGGCGCTGGTTGCCGCCTCGAAATGGCCGCGGTCGGCAAAGGTGGCGACCACCTCGCGCAGAAGAACGGCGGGGGAATGGGTGGCGGCGGTCATGAAAGGCTCCTCGGTCATCGCCTGGGGGAGCCATTGTGCGCCAAGGTGGCGAGTCTGCCTAGGGGGGAGACGCCCGCTCCCCCGGCAAACCGTCGCGGACTCAACCCGAGCGTACGCGGCCCAGGAAGGTGCCGACCTCGCGGTCCAGGGCGCTGGACTGATCGCTGAGTGCCTCCGCCGACGCCAGCAATTCCGCCGCGCTGGTGCCGGTCTGCCGCGCCGCCTCGGTGACGTCGGCGATGTTGTCGGCGACCTCCTGGGTTCCCGCCGACGCCAGTTGAACCGATCGGGCGATTTCGTTGGTGGCGGCGCTTTGTTCCGTCACCGCCGATGCCACCGACGAGGTGATCGACGAGATGGTATCGATGGTCTTGCCGATGGCGGTGATCGCGTCGACGGCGTGGCCGGTTTCCGACTGGATCGCCGCCACCTGGGTCTGAATGTCCTCGGTGGCCTTGGCGGTCTGGTTGGCCAGGGTCTTGACCTCGTTGGCGACCACGGCGAAGCCCTTGCCGGCGTCGCCGGCGCGGGCGGCCTCGATGGTGGCGTTCAGCGCCAGCAGGTTGGTCTGCGACGCGATGTCGGTGATCATGCTGACCACCTGGCCGATGCGGGTGGCGGCGTCGGCCAGACCCTGGACCATGTGGTTGGCGTCGTTGGCTTCACCGACGGCGCGGTCGGCCACCCCGGTGGCGTCGGCGACCAGTCGGCTGATCTCGCCGATCGAGGCGGACAGTTCCTCGGTCGCCGAGGCGACGGTGGCGACATTGGCCGAGGCGTTGGTGGAGGCCTCGACCACCGATGTCGACTTGCTCAGCGTCAGTTCCGCCGTGCCGGCAAGGCCCTCGGCGCTGCCGCGCAACTGGGTGGAGGCGGAGGAAACCTGCCCGACCACCGACCCGATGACCGAGGCGAACTTGCCGGTGGCTTCGTCCATGGCGGCCCGGTGCCGCTCGCGCTCCGCCGCTTGCTGTTGCTGCTGCTGGTCCAGTTCCTCGGCATGGACGAGGGAGTCGCGGAAGCCGCGCAACGCCTTGGCCATGGCGCCGATCTCGTCGCCGCGCGCCGCCTCGGCGATGTCGCCGCCGTAATCGCGGTTCGTCACCCGCTCCATGCTGACGGACAGCCGCTTGATCGCCGCCATCTGGGCGCGGGTGACCAGGAACAGCACCAGACAGCTCAGCAGCCCGATGGCCAGCGCCACCCCGATGGTCGGTCCGGTGATCTCTTCCAGCAAGACGAAGAAGGTCGCACGCGGCATGGCGGTGGCGATGGAGCCGATGACGGCGCCCGAGGCATCCTTGATCGGCTCGTAGCGCACCAGATAGACCTTGCCGAGGACATTGGCCTCGCCGTCATAGGCGATGCCCTGCTTGAAGACGGCGTCGGCGATGGCTCCCTGGGGGAATTTTGAACCAACCGCCCGCTTGCCGTCGGGAGTGGTCACGTTGGTGGCGACCCGAATTTCGCCGTTGAAGATGCTGACCGCGATTCCCAGCATCTCTTTCAGCCGATCCGGAATCTCGTGATTGCCGTCGACGACGTAGTCGCCCCAGACCAGCTTGCCGTCCACCAGATGGGCGCCGCCGCCGCTGCCGCCCTTGAGGCTCAGCACTTCGTTGAGGACGCGGACGTTGCCTTGCTGGCTGTGCACCGCCTGTCGCGCCAGGCTGGATGAGACGATGGACAGGATGACATAGACGATGGCGGTCGCCGCCAGGGCAAAGCCCAGAATATTGACGGCGACGATGCGATGGGTGATCGAAAGGCGAGAAATATACGAGCGCATGAACCCCCCTAAGTCGACGCAGCCGTCGTGACGGCTGAATCCCCTCCCCCATCGTGCATCATAACTGTTGTGCCGCTCGAAGGGAAGTCGATGTTGCATATGCATGCAACTGTTGCCCCGGCCACACATGCCCCGGCATGGCAGCCCCTTGCACCCTCCTTTCCGCATGATACTGTGCCGATCGGATTTCTTTCTCTCGACAGCGGCAAAACCCTTGAGCGCCGACACCCCGCCTTCCCCCGCCGGTCACGATCCCGGCGACGTCACGCCGATGATGGCGCAATATCTGGCCATCAAGCGGGCTCATCCCGACTGCCTGCTGTTCTACCGCATGGGCGATTTCTACGAGCTGTTCTTCGACGACGCGGTCAAGGCATCGGCGGCGCTGGACATCGCCCTTACCAAGCGGGGCAAGCATTTGGGCGAGGACATCGCCATGTGCGGCGTGCCGGTCCGGGCCTATGAAGCCTATCTGCCCAAGCTGGTCCGCGCCGGCTTCAAGGTCGCCATCGGCGAGCAGATGGAGGACCCGGCCGAGGCCAGGAAGCGCGGCTCCAAGTCGGTGGTGGCCCGCGACGTGGTCCGCGTCATCACCGCCGGTACCCTGACCGAGGACACCCTGCTGGATGCGCGGTCGCACAACTATCTGGCGGCGGTGGCCGAGGCGCAGGGGGCGTTGGGCCTGGCCTGGGTCGACGTCTCCACCGGCGATTTCGCCATGCAGGCGGTGGCGGCCGGGACCGTGGCGGCGGCGCTGGCGCGGCTGGCGCCGGGTGAACTGCTGGTGTCCGACCGCCTGCTGGCCACCCAATCGCTGTGCGATGTCTGGGGCGAGTGGAAGACGGTGCTGTCGCCGCTGCCATCGGCCCGTTTTGATTCCGAGAATGCCCGGCGGCGGCTGGAGGCACTGTATGGTGTCGGCGCGCTGGACGGCTTCGGCGCCTTCACCCGGCCCGAGCTGGCGGCCGGCGGTGCCTTGGTCGATTATATCGAACTGACCCAGAAGGGCCGGCTGCCGCGTCTGGCGCCGCCGCGGCGTCTCGCCGAGGGCGCGGTGATGGAGATCGACGCCGCCACCCGCCGTAACTTGGAACTGGCGGAAACCCTGACCGGCGAGCGCAAGGGTTCGTTGTTGGCCACCATCGACCGCACCGTCACCGGCGCCGGGGCACGGTTGCTGGCGGCGCGGCTGGCGGCACCGCTGACCGACCCGGCCGAGATCGAACGGCGCCTCGACATGGTGGCGTTCCTGGTCGAGCACGACGACGTGCGCGATGCCCTGCGCGAGACCCTGCGGCGTTGTCCCGATATCGAACGCGCCCTGTCGCGCCTGTCGCTGGGGCGCGGCGGCCCGCGCGACCTCGCCAGTGTCAGGGATGCCCTGGCCCAGGCGCCGGCCTTGCGCACACTGGTGACGGCCCCGGTGCTGGCGACGCCGTCCGGCCTGGGCGATTGTGCCCGCGATCTGGGCGAACACTCGGCTCTGGTCGATCGTCTGACCCGCGCCCTCGCCCCCGACCTGCCGCTGAACGCGCGAGATGGTGGTTTCATCGCCGAGGGCTATCACGGCGGCCTCGACGAGACCAAGGCCCTGCGGACCGAGGGCCGAAGCGCCCTGACCCGGCTTCAGGTGCGCTATGCCGAGGACAGCGGCATCGGCAGCCTGAAGGTCAGCCACAACAACATCATCGGCTATCACATCGAGGTGCCGGCCAAGCAGGCCGACAAGCTGGGCGACGGCTTCATCCACCGCCAGACCATGGCCAGCACGGCCCGTTACACCACCGCCGAGCTGATCGATCTGGCCGGACGCATCACCGGCGCCGCCGACCGGGCATTGGCCATCGAACAGGACCTGTTCGCCGATCTGGTGGCCGAGACTACCGGCCGTGCCGCCGGACTCGCCCTGGCGGCGGCGGCACTCGCTACCCTGGACTGGGCCGCCGCCCTGGCGGCGCTGGCGGTGGAAAGGCGATGGTCGCGGCCGCAGGTGGACGGCGGCACCGCTTTCGATATCCGGGGTGGTCGTCATCCCGTGGTCGAGGCGGCGCTGGATGCCGCCCATGCCGGCGCCTTCGTCGCCAACGACTGCGATCTTTCCGACAGCCGGCGGTTGTGGCTGGTTACCGGTCCCAACATGGCGGGCAAAAGCACCTTTCTGCGTCAGAACGCGGTGATCGCGGTGCTGGCTCAGACCGGCTCGTTCGTCCCCGCCGAATCCGCCCATATCGGCGCCGTCGATCGGCTGTTCTCGCGGGTCGGCGCCGCCGACGATCTGGCGCGGGGGCGGTCGACCTTCATGGTTGAGATGGTGGAGACCGCCGCCATCCTCAACCAGTCGGGACCGAAGGCGCTGGTGATCCTCGACGAGATCGGGCGCGGCACCGCCACCTTCGACGGTCTGTCCATCGCCTGGGCGGTGGTCGAGCACCTGCACGAGGTCAACCGCTGTCGTGCCCTGTTCGCCACCCACTACCACGAGCTGACCCGGCTGGCGTCCAAGCTGTCCAGTCTGTCCTGCCACATGATGCGGGTGAAGGAGTGGCAGGGCGACGTGGTGTTTCTTCACGAGGTCGGGGCCGGTGCCGCCGACCGGTCCTACGGCATCCACGTCGCCCGGCTTGCCGGTCTGCCCGCTGCGGTGGTCGGGCGGGCGGAAGAGGTCCTGGCCATCCTGGAGAAATCGGATCAGGCTTCGGGGATGGCCCGGCTGGCCGACGACCTGCCGCTGTTCGCCGCCATGGCGCCCCGGCCCAAGGCCATAACCACCGCCCCAGCGAAGCCGTCGATGGTGGAAGAGGCGTTGAACCGCGTCAATCCCGACGACCTTTCGGCGCGACAGGCGCTTGATCTGATCTACGAGTTGAAGCGGCTGCTTTCCGCGCCCGTCCAGAGTCCTTCAGGTTCAAGCTGAAGGACCTCATTCGTCCTTGTCCACTTCGTTGACCCAGTTGGTTTCATCGGCATGGGGCTGCGCCGCCCGGTCGAGGGGCGAGGGCGCGGCCTTGACCTGCGAATAGCTCGTCAGCCGCGCCTCGGCGATGGCGTCGCGGATGGCGGCCACCAGATCGTCGTTGCTGATGGGCTTGGCGAGAAAGCGGATGCTGGGTCCCACCCGCCGATTCGACATGGCGGCGGTCCAGTGGCCGGACAGCACCAGCGGCACCACGTCGGGGAAATTGTCATAGAGATGGGTGATCAGGGCCTCGCCGTCCATCACCGGCATGGCGATGTCGGTGACCACCACGTCCACCCGCCGCTCCGACATGACGTCCAGCGCCTCGCGCCCGTTGGCGGCGAACAAGACCTCCCACTCGTCCATGTGATCATCCATGGACCGCCGGAATGCCGAGCGCACGTTGGGCTCGTCGTCAACGAAAAGAACGCTGGGCCGCACTCTGGGGGTCCTTGCCTGGATTGCACGATCTCAGCCGTCCAGCAA
Source organism: uncultured Rhodospirillaceae bacterium (assembly GCA_903901915.1). GTDB lineage: Bacteria > Pseudomonadota > Alphaproteobacteria > Rhodospirillales > Magnetospirillaceae > Phaeospirillum. Next base: position 13,224 of record CAIUSV010000059.1, read on the forward strand.
TAACGGCCATTGTTTCTCTACTATAGCGGAATGTTTGGCGGTTATCATCCCGTTCTAGAATGCATCCTTGCGCCGCCGGAGCTCGGCGAAAACCCGGACCGGGTCGGTTCCCGGCTCCATTCCCACCGCCTTGGCGACGGCGGCGGTGTCGGCGCGCAGGAAGGGATTGGCGGCACGTTCTTCGGCGATGGTGGTGGGCACCGTCGGCCGGTTGGCGGCACGCAGGCGTTCAACCTGCTCCAGCCGGGCATGCAGCGCCGGATTGTCGCGCTCGACCAGTCGGGCGAACCGGCCGTTGCCGGCGGTGTATTCATGGCCGCAATAGACCAGGGTGGTGGGCGGCAGTTCGCGCAGCTTTTTCAGCGACGACCACATCTCCTCGGGCGACCCCTCGAACAGACGGCCGCACCCCAGCGAGAACAGGGCGTCGCCGCAGAACACGGCATGGCTGTCGGGAAACCAGAAGGCGATGTGGCCCGAGGTGTGTCCGGGCACCTCCAGCACCACGGCGGCGGCGGCGCCCAACATGAAGGTGTCGCCCTCGCCGACCTCGACGGTGATTCCGGGAATGCGCCCGGCGTCACGGGCGGCACCGACCACGGCGCAGCCGGTGCGGCGCACCAGCTCCAGATTGCCGCCGGTATGGTCGCCGTGGTGGTGGGTATTGAGGATATGGGTCAGCCGCCAGCCCTTGGCGTCCAGCCGTTCGATCACCGGCTCGGGCACGGCCGGATCCACCACCGCCGTTGCCCCGCTGCCGGCTTCGTGCAGCAAGGTAACGTAGTTGTCGGACAATACCGGGATCTGCTCGACGACGATCTTGGCCATGGTCAAGTTGTAGCACCCTTGGGCGGAAAGGCATATCCTTCGCCGACGGCAACCGGGGAACGAAGTGAGCAGCGACTTGGCCTATCCCGCCATGTGGACCGACGTGGTCGACCTGCGCGACTTCTACGGCAGCGGCCTGGGCCAGATGGCGCAACGGCTGATCCGTCGCCAGATGCGCCTGCTGTGGCCCGACGTCACCGGTATGCGGGTCCTCGGGCTGGGTTTCGCCACCCCCTATCTGCGGGTCTTCCTGTCCGAGGCCGAACGGGTGATCGCGGTGATGCCGGCCAGCCAGGGCGTGCTGCGCTGGCCGTCGGACGGGCCGGGGCTGACGGCGCTGGCCGACGAGACCGATCTGCCGCTGCCCGACCGTTCCATCGACCGGCTGCTGCTGATCCATGCGCTGGAGGCCACCGAACAGGTTCGTGCCATGATGCGCGAGGCCTGGCGGGTGCTGGCCGACGGCGGCCGGCTGATGGTGGTGGCGCCCAACCGGCGCGGTATCTGGGCAAGGCTGGAGCGCACCCCGTTCGGCAACGGCCGCCCCTACACCACCGGGCAGCTCAACCGCCTGTTGCGCGACAACATGTTCACCCCGGTGGCGAAAAGCTCGGCGCTGTTCCTGCCGCCGACCAATTCGGGCATGGCGCTGCGCTTCGCCCCGGCGGTCGAGGAAATGGGCCGGCGCTGGTTCGAGACCTTCGGCGGTGTCATCGTGGTCGAGGCGGCAAAACAGATCTACGCCGGCACCGCGCTGCGCGAGGCCAAGGTCAAGCGCCGCTCGTACCTGCCGGTGGCGGAAGGGTTCTCGCGGGTGATGGAAGAGTGATCACCGCCAGATCGGCTTGCCCGATCCCGGCAGGCCGTATTCGGCCCAGCGTTTGCTGACCTGCTCGACCATGTCGTCGCTCATGCGGATCTTCTGGCCCCATTCGCGGTGGGTTTCCGGCGCAAGCTTGTTGGTGGCATCCATCCCCAGCTTGCCGCCCAGGCCCGATTCCGGGCTGGCGAAGTCCAGGTAGTCGATGGGGGTGCCTTCGATCACGGTGATGTCGCGGGCGGGGTCCATGCGGGTCGAGACCGCCCACATCACGTCCTTCCAGTTTCTGGCGTCGATGTCGTCGTCGACCACGATGACGAACTTGGTGTACATGAACTGCTTGAGGAAGCTCCAGATGCCGAACATCACCCGCTTGGCGTGGCCGGGATAGGCCTTTTTGATCGACACCACGGCGATGCGGTAGGAACAGCCCTCGGGAGGCAGCCAGAAATCGACGATTTCGGGAAATTGCTGCGCCAGCAGCGGGATGAACACCTCGTTCAAGGCCTCGCCCAACACGCTGGGTTCGTCCGGCGGGCGGCCGGTGAAGGTGGACAGGTAGATCGGATCCTTGCGCATGGTGATGGCCGAGACCCGGAACACCGGGAACGGCTCGACCGAATTGTAATAGCCGGTGTGGTCGCCATAGGGGCCTTCGTCGCCGAACTCGTCCAGCATGACATGGCCTTCCAGCACGATCTCGGCCTCGGCCGGCACCTTGAGCGGCACCGTCTTGCACTCGACCAACTCGACCTTGCGGCCGCGCAGCAGGCCTGCGAACTGGTATTCCGACAGGGTTTCGGGCACCGGCGTCACCGCCGCGATGATGGTGCCGGGATCGGCGCCGATGACCACCGCCGCCGGCATCGGCTCGGCATGCCGGGCGGCCCAGCGCTGGTAATGCTGTGCCCCGCCGCGATGCCTCAGCCAGCGCATCAGGGTGGTATTGCGCCCCGTCACCTGCATGCGGTAGATGCCCAGGTTGAAGCCGTCGCGCTTGTCATCCTTGACGTTGGGGCCTTGGGTGACAACCAGCGGCCAGGTGATCAGCGGCGCCGGTTCGCCCGGCCAGCAGCCCTGGATGGGAAGACGCGACAAATCGACCTGATCGCCGGTCAGCACCACCTGCTGGCAGGCGGCGCTGCCCACCGTCTTGGGCCGCATCGCCATCACCGTCCGGGCCAGCGGCAGCATTTCCAGCGCCTCGCGCCAGCCGCCCGGCGGCTCCGGCTGTTTGAGAAACGCCAGCGTCTCGCCCACCTCGCGCAGCTGGTGCGGCTCGCGGTCCATGCCCCAGGCCACCCGTTCCACCGTGCCGAACAGGTTGACCAGCACCGGCATGCCGTAAGGCGAACCGTCGGGACGCACCACGTTCTCGAACAGCACCGCCGGCCCGCCCTCGGCCAGCAGCCGGGTCTGGATCTCGGTCATCTCCAATTGCGGCGACACCGGCGCGCTTACCCGCTTCAGCCGGCCGGTCTCTTCCAGGCGGCGAATGAAGTCGCGCAGTGAATCGTAGGGCATGGGACGGCTCTCCGTGGTTCGAGGCTGACAGGGGACGACGAACGCGCTCCGCCGTCAAGGCCGCAAGGCAGTCGCGCGACATGTGATATGATGTGGCGACGCTATGACTTCACGGTTAGCCGGTTTGCCTGTAGGCTGCTGGAATGGCGAGTTGTGAGAGGGGCCCTCATGGCCACGGCGCAAAAGGAACAACGCTACCGCACCCTGATCGAGCTGGGCATCGCCCTGTCGGCGGAGCGCAATCACGACCGCCTGATGGAGAAGATTCTGCTCGGCGCCAAAAGCATGTGCAACGCCGATGGCGGCACGCTTTATCTGGTCACCGAAACCAAGGACGGCCTGCGCTTCGAGATCATGCTGAACGACACCCTCGACATCGCCATGGGCGGCACCACCGACAAGCCGATCCCCTTTCCGCCGCTCAGGCTGTATGACGAGACCGGCGGCGCCAATCACAAGAACGTCTCCAGCCACTGCGCCCTGACGGGCGAGACCGTCAACATTTCCGACGCCTATGACGCCGACAAGTTCGACTTTTCCGGCACCAAGGCCTTCGACGCCAAGACCGGCTATCGCTCCAAATCGTTCCTGACGGTGCCCTTGAAGAACTACGAGGGCGAAGTGATCGGCGTATTGCAACTGATCAACGCCCGCGACAGCCGCAACCGCATCATCGGTTTCGGCCCCGCCATCACCCCGCTGATCGAGGCACTGGCCAGTCAGGCGGCGGTGGCGTTGGACAACCAGCGCCTGATCGAGGCCCAGAAGAACCTGTTCAAGGCCTTCATCCAGGTGATCGCCGGGTCGATCGACGCCAAGAGTCCCTATACCGGCGGCCACTGCCACCGGGTGCCGGCCATCACCTTCATGCTGGCCCGGGCGGCCTGCGACTGCGACGAAGGCCCCTTCGCCGATTTCGCCCTGACCGAGGACGAATGGTACGAACTGGAGGTCGCCGCCGGCCTGCACGATTGCGGCAAGGTCACCACCCCGGAATACATCGTCGACAAGGCGACCAAGCTGGAGACCATCTACAACCGTATCCACGAGGTGCGGATGCGGTTCGAGGTGCTGAAACGCGATGCCGTCGTCGCCTATCTCGAAGGCATCGTCGCCGCCGAGGAGGAGGCCGACGTCCTGAAGGCCCGCCTCGACGAGACGCTGGCGGCGCTGGACGCCGACTTCGCCTTTATCGCCGAATGCAATGTCGGCGGCGAGTTCATGGCGCCGGAAAAGATCGAGCGGATGAAGACCATCGCCGCACGGACCTGGATGCGGACCATCGACGACACCCTGGGTCTGTCCATCGACGAGATGCGTCGCCGCACCGGCGACAAACCCAAGCCGCCGGTGGCGGAACCGGTGTTGTCCGACAAGGATTGGCACGTCATCCCGCACGAAGGCGACGTGAACGCGTCGCGCTACGAGGCCGAGGGCTTCAGGATGAAGCCGCTGGAGCAGCGCTACAACCTGGGTGAAGTCTATAACCTGAGCATCGGCCGCGGTACCCTGACCAACGAGGACCGCTTCAAGATCAACGACCACATCGTCCAGACCATCTTCATGCTGAAGGCGCTGCCTTTCCCCAAGACCCTGGCGCGGGTGGCCGAGTGGGCCGGCGGCCATCACGAGAAGATGGACGGCACCGGCTATCCCAAGGGCCTGAAGCGCGACGACATGTCATTGCCGGCGCGAATGATGGCCGTCGCCGACATCTTCGAGGCACTGACCGCCGCCGACCGGCCCTACAAGAAGCCCAAGACCCTGTCGGAATCACTCAAGATCATGTCGTTCATGGTCAAGGACCAGCATATCGACCCCGATCTATGGCAGTTGTTCCTGACCTCGGGCGTCTGGAAAACCTATGCCGACAAATATCTCAAGCCCGAGCAGGTGGATGCCGTCGACATCTCCAACTACCTTCCCAAGGCGGCGCAATAGCTTCCGGGTTCACGTCGCCGCCAGTCTGGATGGCTTCATCGCCTCGCCCGACGGTTCCACCGTCTGGAAGCGGCCGTTCGAGACCGCCGATTACGGCCTCGATGATTTTCTCGACACCGTCGCCACCCTGGTGATGGGTCGCACCACCTACGAACATCTCGGGGCCGGTGCCGACTGGCCATTCACCGACAAGCGCACCATCGTCGTCACCTCGCGCTCGATGGAGACCGCCCCCGACGGGGTCGAGACCTGGCTGGGCGACCTTTGCGCCCTGGTCGCCGAACTGGAAAGCGCCGCCACCGGCGACACCTGGGTCGTGGGTGGTGCCAAGGCGATCCGCGCCTTTCTCGACCTGGGGGCCATCGATCATCTCGATCTGTTGGTCATCCCGGTGCTGCTGGGCGACGGCAAACCGCTGTTCGAGCGAAGCGACCGAAGCAGCAGGCTGACCCTGCTGGGGACCAAGACCTATCCCGATGGCGTGATCAAGCTGAGCTATGTGGTGGGGCAACCCGGCTAAATCTCTTGATTCTTGCGCCGGTTCCGACGACAACCCAGCGTCATGACCTCGTTGCCCGAATCCATCGCCCTCAGGCGCACCTTCGCCATCATCTCGCACCCCGACGCCGGCAAGACCACGCTGACGGAAAAGCTGCTGCTGTTCGGCGGCGCCATCCAGTTGGCCGGTGCGGTGCGGGCGCGCGGCGAACAGCGCCGCACCCGCTCCGACTGGATGGCGATCGAGAAGGAACGCGGCATTTCGGTATCGGCCTCGGTGATGACCTTCGAGCACGAGGGCCTGACCTTCAACCTGCTCGACACCCCCGGCCACGAGGACTTTTCCGAAGACACCTACCGCACGCTCACCGCCGTCGATTCGGCGATCATGGTGCTGGATGCCGCCAAGGGCATCGAGACCCAGACGCTGAAACTGTTCGAGGTCTGCCGCCTGCGCGACGTCCCCATCGTCACCTTCGTCAACAAGGTCGACCGCGAGGGCCGCGAGACCTTCGAGCTGCTGGACGAGGTGGAAAAGACCCTGGCGCTGGACGTGGCGCCGGTCACCTGGCCCATCGGCATGGGCCGCGACCTCAAGGGGGTCTATGATCTGGTGCGCGACCGGGTGATCCTGTTCGATCCCGGCCGCGGCGACCACATCGCCGAGATTGCCGTCGATGCCACCCTGGACAGTCCCAAGCTGGACGAGGCGGTGGGCGCCGCCGCCGCCGCCCGGCTGCGCGAGGAGGTCGAACTGGTCCGCGGCGGCTATCCCGAATTCGACATCGAGGCGTTCCGCGCCGGTCATCTGACCCCGGTGTTCTTCGGCAGCGCCTTGAAGACCTTCGGCGTCGCCGAACTGTTGCGCGGCGTCGGCCGGCTGGCGCCGCCGCCGCTGGCGCGCAAGTCCGACGTCCGCACCGTCGAACCCGACGAGACCAAGGTCACCGGCTTCGTCTTCAAGGTCCAGGCCAACATGGACCCCAACCATCGCGACCGCATCGCCTTCTTCCGCATCTGCTCGGGCCGTTTCCGCCGGGGGATGAAGCTGAAACATGTGCGTTCAGGCAAGATGATGGCGCTGGTCAATCCGGTGTTCTTCCTGGCGCGCGACCGCGAGCTGGCCGAGGAGGCGTTCCCCGGCGACATCATGGGTATCCCCAATCACGGTCAGTTGCGCATCGGCGATACCCTGTCGGAAACCGAGGAGATCAACTTCCTCGGCATCCCCACCTTCGCCCCCGAGGTGCTGCGCCGCGTCCGCCTCGACGACCCCATGAAGGCCAAGCAGTTGAGGAAGGCGCTGGAGGATCTGGCCGAGGAGGGGGTTTCCCAGGTGTTCAAGCCGCTGGACGGTTCCACCTGGATCGTCGGCGTGGTCGGGCCGCTGCAATTCGACGTGCTGACCACACGAATCGAAAGCGAATACAACATCAAGGCCGGTTTCGAGGAGGCGCCCTTCGTCACCGCCCGCTGGGTCGCCTGTGATGACGAGGTTGCCCTCAACCGCTTCATGGACGCCAACAAGACCAACATGGCCGAGGATCGTGACGGCGGCCTAGTCTATCTGGCGCGCAATTCGTGGCAGTTGAACCGGGCGCAGCAGGATTTCGAGATGGTCCGCTTTACCGCCACCCGCGAGCAGCATTAGGGTTTGATGCCGTTACACTGGATCAAATCCTAGAGTGCTTCAGCTTGAAGCTGAAGCACTCTAGGATTCTGGTTGTACGAAAAAGCTGCGCTTTTTCATGGCTCAAACGCCGCTCTGGCTCAAGAGTTTCCCGATTTTCCGATTCAGCTTAAATGCGGGAAACCCTAGAGTCTGTCCGGGTTAGGCGGAATCGGATTTTGGATTCCCCTTGTGCCAAGAATGTGATTCAAACTGCTGGCTGGATAGGA